>NZ_VWPL01000009.1 GCF_008630065.1 Blastochloris sulfoviridis | reverse complement strand
CTCCTCTGGAGGGATTGGGCAGGCTGGTTCCCCGCCCCGATACGCCGCCTCTCTCACCCCGTCATCACCCAGATTCCGACATAGCTCTGGTGAACACCATGATCAAGGCGCTGGCCCGCGCTCACCGCTGGAGGCGGATGCTGGAGAGCGGTGAGTTCGCGACCGTCCAGGACCTTGCCGCGGCCGAGAAGATCAACCCGTCTTATCTGGCGCGCGTTCTCCGGCTCACGCTGCTCGCGCCGGACATCGTCGAGGCGATCCTGGATGGGCGGCAGCCGGCGGGGCTGCAACTGAACGACCTGCTGGCGCCTTTTCCCGTGGAGTGGGAGCGGCAGCACGACCACATGCTCACGATGAGAATCAAGGAGCCGTTGGTGCAGGCCGATCATAGGTCGCTGAAAAAACCGTGTCGGTCAGCCAGCGCTTGAACTCCGGATTGTCACTGAATTGCTTGAACAGTTCCGTGTCGTCCTTCATCAGCCCGACGATCACACCGGCCAGCGCCTTGTCATGTTCGATCCGAGCGTTCTGCTTGTCCGAGTTCTGTTTCGCGTTCTGATAGGCGGCGTTGGCCGCGACCTTGTCGGGGATCTCGGTGGCGATCAGGCGACGGATGCGATCATTATCGGCCCAAGTGATGTTGCCGAAAAGATCATTGAAGCTGCGGATGATGTTCGACAGCCGATCCAGTTCAGGTTCGGCCTTATGACCGCCGCCGTCGATTGGGACGGGATCGATTTCTGCGTCCTGATCGGAGAGCTGCACCCGTTGTGCGGCCTGCTTCTCGACCCGGTAGCTGTCCATGTCGATGGCTTCGAGAATGCCTTTGGACAGGTCTTCCTCGCGCGGCGCCGGCAGCTTCGGCAGCAGGAAGTTCAAGAAGATCGAAAGCTTTTCCCACTCTGCATTCGTGTAGGGCAGGATTGATGAAATGAAGGCGTAGGTGCGCGCGAACGCCTTCGCCTTGCCCTTGAAATCGACCTGGCCGTCTTCGTCGAGATTGTCAGAGTAGGTTGCGACGCAGGCATCAAGGATCGGATCGACGCGGTCGCGATCCGCGCCCGAGAGATACAAGGTGACAAGCTGTTCGATTTGGGTGGGATCGTAGACTTGATATCTGTCCAGCGTCGCCTTGAGATCGTGAAGTCGGTTCGGGTCGGTCTCGTCGCTCAGGATCGTTGTTCGATAGAACGTGTCGAACGCAGCGCGGATCGTCTCGGTATCGTTCATGAAATCCAGAACGAACGCATCGTGCTTCTGCGGGTGCGCGCGATTGAGCCGCGACAAGGTCTGAACCGCTCTGATGCCCGAGAGGGCCTTGTCCACATACATCGTATGAAGAAGCGGCTGGTCGTAGCCGGTCTGGAACTTATCGGCGCAGATCAGGAAGCGGTACGGATCGGTTTCGATTCTGTCGACGATATCCTTCGAGGCGAACCCGTTGAGACTGGCTTCGGTGACCTTCGCGCCGCGGAATTCATGTTCGCCCGAGAACGCAACGATCGCACGATAGGGGCTCTTGCGTTCGACCAGATAGGCGCTCACCGCGTGAAAATACTGGATGGCGCGCTCGATCCCGGAGGTCACCACCATCGCCCGTGCCTGGCCGCCGATCTTGTTCAGCGCCAGCACCTGCTCGTGGAAATGATCAACCATGATCTCGGCCTTGAGCCTGATCGCGTGGTCGTTGCTTTCGACATAGCGGCGCAGCTTCTTCGTGGCGCGCTTGGTGTCGAATTCCGGATCGGCATCGACCGTCTTGACCAGCCGATAGTAGCTGTTGATCGGCGTGTAGTAGCGCAGCACGTCGATGATGAAACCTTCCTGGATCGCCTGCTTCATCGTGTAGCTATGGAAGGGGCGATGTTTGACCGCATCACCTTCGGGGAATGGCTCTCCGAATATCTCAAGCGTCTTGTTCTTCGGCGTCGCGGTGAACGCGAAATAGCTCGCGTTCGGGAGCATCTTGCGGCTCTCCATGATCGCGTTGATCTTGTCTTCGACGGACTCGTCCTCGTCGCTGTCTTCAGCGCCGGTCAACGCCGCGTTCAAGGCCGCTGCCGCCTTGCCGCGACATGAGATGCATGCGCGCTCTCGCCCGGGTCATCGCCGGGACAGGCGAATTCACCCCGCCTGCGCAAGCCTGGCTGCCAGCTGGGCATGACGAGTCGCGTCTTGCGGCGGCCGAATTCACTCGTCGCGGCGCGCGGCGCGTCCGGGCACCGGGGCGAACGACGTCGCGGCACAGGTGTTCGCCTCGGGGGCGGCAGCCTGTCCCGCGCAGCCGGAGCCGGAGCCGGAGGCACACTGGGCGCAGCCGGGCTTCTTGCGTTTCCCAAGGAATCCATAGGATCGCGCGAGGTAGAGCAGGGCGGCCACCGCGATCACCACCGGGATGATGATCTCCCAGGGCCCGGCCGTGGCCTCGCCACTAAGGTCGACCGCTGGCACCGGCGGAGCTGCAACGGCGGCTGTCGTGGTCATGTGGCAGTCTCCCTGGTGTTGATCGTTGCCGGCGTCGCCCGTACCGTGCGCCACACCTCGCGCGGTGATCGATAGAGCCCGACCACCACGAGCAGCGCGAGCGCGCTGCCATAGATCACCGAGATCGTCGTCAGCCCGTCGAGCGCAAGTGCCCAGCCGGTCAGCTGCACCGTGCCCGCCACCGCGAGACCGAGCATCGTCGGGAACACGATGGCGAACAGCATCCAGCGGGTGGAGGCGGTCTGCAGGCGCACCATGATCATGGTGGCGAGGCACGGCGGATAGAGCGCGAAGAACAGCATCACCGAGACCGCGGTGAGGGGCGTGTAGTTTGTTCGTCCCTGCGCCTCCATGCGATCTTCGAGGCGCTTGGCCTCGCCGTCGTCGGAGCCGAACAACACGCCGAGCGTGGCGACGCTGCTTTCGCGGGCGGCGAACGAGCTGAGCAGCGCGACGTTGATCCGCCAGTCGAACCCGGCAAAGCGCGTTACCGGCTCCATCGCCTGGCCGATGCGGCCGAGCGCGCTGACGGTGAGGCGCTCCTCCTTCATCTCGCGGCGCAGGGTCTTGCGTTCGTCGGCCAGCGTCTTGAGCGCGGACGACGCCTTGCGAGCGTTGGGGTCGGTGCCGCGGCGCAGCAGGAAGGGCACGAACTCCGGGTGACGGCTGGCATAGGCGGCATCGAGAGCATCGCTGGCGCCCTTGCCGCCGGCATTGAGCTTCTCGGCACGATAGGCGGTGTAGACATTGATCAGGTCGATCAGCCGCTCCTGGCTTGGCACCGCCGCCGCAAACGGATTGCCGGCCATCCGGTTGTGGAACTCGGCGATCGATGCCTCGGCGCGGCCCTGGAAATAGGCGATGCGGTCGGCGGACAGGCCGGGGAACTGCAGCAGCACGTAGATGACGGCTGCGACCGCGACCACGATGGTGCCGACCTTCTTGATGTAGAGCCAGGTACGGTCGAACGCCCGGCGCAGCACGCCAGTCAGCGTCGGCAAATGATAGTGCGGCAGCTCCATCACGAACGGCGCTGTCTCCATCTTGCGCAGCACGGTCACGGTGAGAAGCTTGGCCACCAGGAGCGCGACCACCACGGTGATGGTCGAGAGGTAGAACAGCACGAGCCCCTTGTTCTCGGGAAAGAACATCGAGATCAGGAGCGTGTAGAGCGGTACCTTGGCCAGGCAGTTCATGAACGGCACGGTGAGAATGGTGGCCAGGCGCGCCCTTGGGTCGGGAATCGCCTTGGTTGCCATCACGCCCGGCACGGCACAGCCGCCGGCGAACACCCCGGCCAGCACCATCGGCAGCGTCGACTGGCCGTGCAGGCCGAAGCGCTTGAGGATGCGGTCGAGGATGAAGGCGATGCGGGCCATGTAGCCGCTGTCTTCCAGGATCGCGATCAGCGAGAACAGGATGAGGAAGATCGGCACGTAATTGAGCAGAGTGTTGACGGAATCGACCATCCACAGCCCGAACGCCCGCGCGAACGGATCGGTGAGGAAGCCGGCGGCCGGCAGCACGCTGGACGCCCAGTTGCGAAAACTCGCCAGCAGCGGCCACGTGACCTTGGTCAGCTCGTAGCCCTGTACGATGGAGAGCTGATAGACTGCCCAGATGGTCGCCAGCAGGAATACTGGTGCCAGCCAGCGATTGAGCAGCACGCGGTCGATGCGCTCGGAAATCGGCAGGCCGCGCCGCCGGTCCTGGACGGATGCCTGGATGGTGTCGAGGGCATGACGCAGCCGGCAGGCGATGACGTGATCGGAGGCGCTGGTGCCAGCGCTGAGCCCGAATGTCTCCCGCGCGGATCGCGCGGCCTCGGCGATGGCCTGCCGCTCCGCCGCGGGACCGATCAGCAACGTTTCCGCCTCGCTGCCGCCGTCGAGCAAGGCGAGCGCCAGCCAGCGCGATGATATTCCGGCGGGCCGAACCGACGATTCTTCAAGGCGGCGCTCGATGTCGGCGATGGAATCCTCAAGCGTTCCGTAATCGACGATCTTCGGCGAACGAACGTGCGCGCAGCTTGCCATCTGGCGGACAGCGGCGCGCAGCTCGGCAATGCCGACACCGCGCCGGCCGACGCAGACAATGACCGGGACACCGAGCTGCGCAGCAAGAGCTTCGGGGTCGACCTTGAGACCCAGCCGCTCGGCAACGTCGATCATGTTGACGACGACGACGACCTGCACGCCCATCTCGATGAGCTGGAACGTCAGCGGCAGGCCGCGTTCGAGCGTGGAGGCATCGATCACGTTGACGATGACGTCCGGCTTCTCGCGCAGCAGGAAGTCCCGCGCCACCCGCTCCTCAAGCGAGAACGAGGTCAGGCTGTAGGTGCCGGGCAGGTCGACCACCTCGACCTTGAGGTCGCCATCGGCATAGGTGCCGCTCTTCTTCTCCACCGTCACGCCGGGATAGTTGGCGATGTGCTGGCGCGCGCCGGTGAGCGCGTTGAACAACGTCGACTTGCCGGCGTTCTGCTGGCCCGCCAGAGCGACCTTGAGACGGGCCCGCGAAGATGGATTGAGACTCGACATGACTTGTCCCGAACGGGGGAGGGTGACTAGAGGCGCCGCCACTTACGACTCACCGACCGCCGTCACCTCGATGCGATTGGCCTCGACCCGGCGCAGCGTCATGAAGGTGTTGTGGACCCGTATCTCGATGGGATCGCGCAACGGCGCGTTGCGGATCACCTCGACGCAGACGCTGGGGACGATCCCCATGTCGAGCAGCCGCCGTCGCACCGCACCGACGCCGAGCAGCGCCACCACGCGGCAGCTTTCGCCGGGACGGAGATGGTCGAGCCGCCGTGCCGGCGTCTCATCGTCCTGCCACGCGCCGCGTCCGCCGGCAATGGACGCCGTCTCCAGTGCGGTTTCGCTCAGGATCATGTCGGTCATGGCTGCTGCTCCCCGCCCGGAAATGACTCTTCCGGTGGCGCAGCCGGGCGCCGCGCCACCGGAGACCAGCTTCCCGCCGCCGAAGGCGAAGGATCGCCAACGGCAGCCTGGAACGCAGGTTTCACTTGAAGTCGAAGGCGCGGATCCAGATCACCGCGTCCTGGCTCAGCTCCTTACCCTCGAATTCCTTGGCCGGGCCGCTGCCCAGCGCAGCAAAGCCCCAGAAGCCGGCGCGCGGCACGCCGAACGAGAACACGCCGTTGGAGTCGGTCTTCACCACGATGGCGCCGCCTTCGGGCGCCTTGACGGTGACCTTGCCCGGCTTGTTGGCCTTCATGTCCGGCGGGGCGGCCATGTACTCGACCTCGATCTCGGCGTCGGCGACCGGCTTGCCCTCCGACAGCACGACACCCGAGAAGGTCGAGCCGGCGAGCACATTGGTGGGCTTCACCAGCGGCACGATCTCGGTCGGCAGGCCGACCGGCTTGTCCCAGCCATCGGGAATGCCGCCCTTGTTCAGGAACGATTTGGTGATCTGCTGGATGTAGGAGCCTTCGCTCTTCTCGAAATAGGGCTTGGGCGTCAGCGCGACGATGTAGTCGCCGTTACGCTTGATATCGAGGACGGCCTCGAACGCCTTGGCCTCGTTGTCGGCGCCCCGGAAGGTGATCGGCTTCAGCTTCGACTTCAGGTCGGTCTTCTCACCCTTGAACACCAGCACCAGCGCTTCGGGCTCGCCCATGTCCATAACGTGGCCGTTCTCCAGCGGATGCCAGAAAATGAACTTCATCGGCACGGCGGCCGGCTTCTCCAGGTTCACATCGGGTGTGTAGGCGAGCTGGAAATGGGCCTGGGCCGCCGACGCGGCAGCGAGCAGCATGCCGGCAGCAAGAACAGTCGACGTCTTCATCGTAGTATTCCCTCGGTGGCAAGCACAGATGGCGGTCTGACATGCGCCATCAAACCATTCATGCGGAAAATCCGGCGCACCGGTGGCCGGAGCACGCGCAATTTTCGGATTTCAGGGCTGTGTCAGTGTATATCGGAGCCCTTGATATTGATCTGGTGGCCCTCGCCGGCATCGAAGCGAACGAAAAAATCTTCGCCCGGCTTGTTGAAGGTGAATTCGCTGTTCTTGTTCATTGCGCCTTCAGCCAGAACTTTGCCGTCCTTCCCGCTCACCAACATTCGCACGCCGGCCGCCGAGGCGCCGTCGGAGAAGCCGCCCTCGCACAGGATGGTGCCATCCTTGTTGTCGTAACAAGAACACAGCGCAGTGTGAGCCGCCGCAGGCGCGACCGAAAACGCGGCACCAGCAAGAAGGCCAATCGCCAAAGACGAGAGGATGTGGTGTTTCATTCGAACCCCCAGTACGTTGTGTGAATGAGTATTTCCTGCGAGATGATGCTTCATCGCAGCGTCCAATAACCATCACAGACAATGAAGGAGCTCGAACTGTATGCGACGAAATCTGTCTGCGCTCTCCAAACAGGAATGATATGCAGAAGCAGTAGCGGCGCCGCGAGGGGGAGTCAAGGTATTGATAGAAAATGGAATTATTCCAATTCTAGCTTCGGCGTGGCAATGTCAGCCTTTGGCCGGCGGCCTCTGATCCACGCAGGCTGACATGGCATGGCATGCTTGCGCGCGCTCGCCGTGGTCGTCGCCGGGACAAGCCCGGCGATGGCGGGAGTTGTTCCCGCCATGCCGCCCGAGCCCGCAGGTTCCCATCGATTCAGGCCGATATTCGGCTTCTCCAGCGCACTGTCGCGGCGACCATCGGCGCGGCCGCGGATCGTCAGTGGCAATCGTAACCGCTCGCGCTCTGCGCTTGCGAAAGATATGAAAGGATCGCCGATGTCATTATCTAGACGACTCGAAGAAACAGCTCGAATGGCCGCGTCGTCCGATTTGTGTTGATGCGTTATCCGGCATTTCAGGAATGTATGAACCTGTGCCAGCATCAACATGAGAGCAAATATTTTATATTCGAGTGGCAGTCTTCGTGTTTTGGTTGTCAGATTCTCATCGACGATGCGTGCCGATGTTGTTAGGCTGAAACGTGGTTCCCGCTTCGGTGAGTCCGAACGGGATGAAAAGGGAACACGGTGCGTCGCGTCCGCGCGGCAATTCCGAGGCTGCCCCCGCAACTGTAAGCGGTGAAGATCGCCGAGAGTGACCACTGGCCCGAAGGGCTGGGAAGGGTCGGCGAGATGATGATCCGCGAGCCAGGAGACCTGCCACACCCGCTCGTTCGCGAGCGGTCTGTCGTCGGACGCCGGGGTGAGCGTCGTGCAACATCACGGGCGCTGGCGTCCGTGTGAGCCGTTGACCTCCCAAGCGTCTCCTTTCGGTGCAAGGGCCGCGCTGCGGCCCTCGTTGGGGGACTGTTGTCGTGAAGGTTCTGAAATCCGCACTCGTGGTGGCGGCAATGGCGGCGTGCGCCGCGACGCCCGCCAGGGCCCATTTCCAGCTCGTCTATACGCCCGAGGTCAATCTCGAAAAGGCCCGCGAGATTCCGCTGCTCTTGGCGTTCTGGCATCCGTTCGCCAATGGCCACGCCATGGACATGGGCAAGCCCGAGGCGTTCTTCGTGGTCCACAAGGGCGAGAAGACCGACCTGCTCGGCAAGCTCTCCCCGGTCAGCTTCCGCGGCGCGGAGAACGCGGCGGCGGCCTTCGAGACCAAGGTGCCGGTGCGCCGGATGGGCGACTACATCTTCGTGCTGGTGCCCGCGCCCTACCTTGAGAAGAGCGAAGGCAAGTTCATCCAGCAGATCACCAAGTCGTTCGTCAACCAGGGCGGCGTGCCGACCGGCTGGAGCCAGCCGGTCGGGCTTCCGACCGAGATCGTACCGCTCAACAAGCCGACCAACGTGATGGCAGGATCGACCTTTTCGGGCGTGGTGCTGTCCGAAGGCAAGCCGGTCTCGGGAGCGGAGATCGAGATCGAATATCTCGCCGCCGAGCCGGACATCGCAGCTCGCAAGGCCGGCAAGGCGAAGGTCGCGCCGCCGCCGGGCGGCGCCATCGTCGCGGTCACCGACGCCAATGGCTTGTTCACTTTCGGCATTCCCAAGGCCGGGTTCTGGGGCTTCGCCGCGCTCGGCTGTGGCCCGGCCAAGCAGCACGACGGCAAGGATTTGTCGCAGGACGCGGTGCTGTGGATCCGCGCCGTCGATTTGAAGTGACACCACCGGAGGCGGGGACATGCATATCGTCGATGGCGCGCTGTCGATGCCGGTGGTGGTGGCCGGCACCGCGCTCGCGGTGGTGGGAATTGGTATCGGCCTCAAGCGCATGCCGACCGACAAGATCCCCGCCGCCGGCGTCCTGAGCGCAACGTTCTTCGTCGCCTCGCTGGTCCACGTGCCGATCGGGCCGTCGAGCGTCCATCTCATCCTCAACGGCCTGGCCGGGCTGGTGCTCGGCTGGGCGGCGTTTCCGGCGCTGTTCGTCGGGCTGCTGCTGCAGGCGGTGTTCTTCGGTTTCGGCGGCATCACCGTGCTTGGCGTCAACACCCTCAACATCGCGCTGCCGGCGGTGATCGTCTATTACCTGTGCCGGCCGGGCATTGTCTCCGGCTCGCCCGCTGTGGCGGCGGTGTGGGGCGCGCTTGGCGGCGCGTTGGCCATCATGCTGACGACGCTCGCGGTCGGCATCGCGCTCGCCGCCTCGGGTGACGAGTTCATTCCCGCCGCCAAGCTGGTGTTCTTCGCCCACATTCCGGTGATGGCGATCGAGGCGGCGTTGACCGGCGCGGCGGTGCTGTTGGCGCGCCGGGTCAAGCCGGAGCTGTTCGCGTCACCGGCGACCGCTGGATAGGATCCAAGATCATGCAAAAGATTGCTGCAATCCTTGTTCTGGCGCTGTCGCTGGGCTGGTCCGCGCCGGCGCTGGCGCACAAGGTGGTGGCGGGCGCGTACGCCAGCGGCGATGCGATCGAGGGCGAGATCGGCTTCTCGGACGGCGAGCCTGCGAAGAATGTCCTGGTCGAGGTGTTCGACGAGGACGGCACCAGGCTCGGCGAGGTGCGCACGAAGGAGGACGGCACCTTTGTGTTTGAGCCCAAGGCGGCGGTCACCCACATCTTCCGCGCCGATCTCGGCGCCGGCCACGTTGCCGAAATCCGCGTCGACAGGAGCGAACTGCCGGCGTCGCTGACGACGGGCGGACAACCCACGCCGGATGCGGCCGGCGGGCCGCCGCTGGGCGAAGCATCGAGCGCAGCAGCTCCCAGCGTCGCTCCGCCCGTCACTGCCGAGCCGCCGCCACAATCCAGTCCCGCGGCCTTGACCGAGGCGCAACGCGCCGTCGTCGCCGAACTGATCCGCAACGAGATCCGGCCACTGCGGCGCGAGGTCATCGCCTACAGGGAGAAGAACGACCTGCAGAGCATCCTCGGTGGCATCGGCTACATCGTCGGCCTGTTCGGGCTGTGGTTCTTCCTGGCGGCACGCCGCCAGGCGCGGGCCGGCTGATGGGGCACGTTGTCCGGGCCGGCGCTGCCGCAGGGCTGCTCGATCCCGCAACCGGCCACGGACCGATTGCGCGGCGCGACGCCCGGCTGCGGGTCGTGGCGGAGGCGGCGTTCGCGGTCACGGTAGTGGCGCTGGCGCGCCTCGACGTGCTGGCGTTGGCCTTGGCGTGCGCCATCGCCGCGATGCTGCTGGCCCGGCTGCCGGTGGCGCAAACCCTACGCCGTGTCGCGGCGATGGACACCTTTATCGTCGTGATGATCGCGATGCTGCCATTCACCGTGCCTGGCACCCCAGCGTTCGAACTGTTCGACCTCGTCGCATCATGGGAGGGGCTGGCGAAGGCCGCCGCCATCGCGCTCAAGGCCAATGCGGTGGTGCTGATGGCGATGGCGCTGCTGTCCACGCTGGAACCGGTGACACTCGCGCGCGCCTTGCGCGGCCTCGGCATGCCGGAACGGCTGGTGCACCTCGTGCTGTTCACCGTGCGCTATGTCGACGTGCTCGACCAGGAATACCGCAGGCTGCGCACAGCCATGCGGGCGCGCGGCTTTCGCCCGGCCAACTCGCGCCACACCTATGTCAGTTTCGGCTATCTGGTCGGCATGATGCTGGTGCGGGCGCTGGAGCGTTCCGAGCGAATCCTCAAGGCGATGAAGTGCCGCGGCTTTTCCGGCCGCCTGACGCTCGATGCGCGTTGGGAGCCGGGGCGGGGCGACGTCGCGTTTGGCGCCGTGTTCACCGGCCTGATCCTGGGCCTGATCGTGCTGGAGGCGCAGGGTGGCATTGCTGCTTGAGGCGCAAGGCGTGGTGTTCGGCTATCCCAGCCAGCCGGCGGTGCTGGACGGCGCCGACCTTGCTCTCGGGCCGGGCGAGCGCGTGTGCCTCGAAGGCGCCAATGGCGCCGGCAAGAGCACGCTGCTGCAGATCCTGGTCGGGCTGCTGGTGCCGCAGGCCGGCACGGTGGTGGCGTTCGGCCGCGAGCGGCGTGCCGAGCGCGATTTCTACGAGGTCCGCCGCCGCGCCGGGCTGGTATTCCAGGATCCCGACGACCAGCTGTTCTGCCCCACCGTGGCCGAGGACGTGGCGTTCGGCCCGCTCAACATGGGCAGGAGCCGCGCCGAGGTCGCGGACATCGTCCAATGCACGCTGGATGAGCTGAACCTCACGCACCTTCGCGACCGCGTCACCCATAAGCTGTCGGGCGGCGAGAAGCGGCTGGTGACGCTCGCCGCGGTGCTGGCGATGGCGCCGGACGTGCTGCTGCTCGACGAGCCGACCAACGCGCTCGACGAACCGACCCGCGAGCGGCTGACCGCCATCCTCACCACACTGCCGCAGGCGATGATCATCGTCTCGCACGACCCGCTGTTTCGCCGCGCTGTGGCGACCCGCTCCGTCCGCCTGGAGCGGGGACGCATTCAACCCATCGGCGAGGGCCAACGCGGCATCACGCACGGTCCGCGCCTCGCGCGGAAAGGCTAGGAGTCCTTCATGTCGATCGAGAAGATCCCCGTTACCATCATCACCGGCTTTCTCGGCGCCGGGAAGACCAGCCTGATCCGCCATCTCATCGAGGCGCCGCATGGGCGCAGGCTCGCCATCCTGGTCAACGAGTTCGGCGACGTCGGCGTCGATGGCGACATCCTCAAAGGTTGCTCTGACGCCAACTGCCCAAAGGACGCCATCGTCGAGCTGACCAATGGCTGCCTGTGCTGCACGGTGGCCGACGAGTTCGTGCCGACCATCTCGGCGCTGCTGGCGCGGCCCGAGCCGCCGCAGCACATCCTGATCGAGACGTCCGGGCTGGCACTGCCGAAGCCGCTGCTGAAGGCGTTCGACTGGCCGGATTTGCGCACCCGCATCACCGTCGATGGGGTAATCGCGATCGCCGATGCCGAGGCGGTGGCCGACGGCCGCTTCGCACCAGACCTTGCAGCGGTGGCGGCGCAGCGTGGCGCGGACGCCAGCGTCGGCCACGACACCCCGCTCGGCGAGGTGTTCGAGGACCAGGTGGCGTGCGCCGACCTCGTCATCCTCAACAAGGTCGATCTCGTCGATGCCGAGGCGCTGGCGAGGGCGCGCGAAATCATCCAGGCCGAGAGCCCGCGCCGCATCCCGGTTGTCGAGGCCACCGAAGGCCGGGTCGATCCGCGCATCGTGCTCGGCATCAACGCGGCGGCAGAAGCGGACCTCGACGCAAGGCCGAGTCACCACGAGAGCCACGACGCCCACGATCATGACGATTTCGAGACCATCGACGTTACGCTGTCGGCGCAGACCGATGTTGATGCGCTCATCGCCAAGGTCGAGGCCGCGGCCCGCGATCACGGCGTGCTGCGTGCCAAGGGCTATGTCGCGGTGGCGGAAAAGCCGATGCGGCTTCTGGTGCAGGGTGTCGGTGCGCGGGTGCGGGCGCAGTTCGACCGCGCCTGGATGCCAAACGAAGAGCGCATCTCGCGCCTCGTGGTGATTGGCGAGAAGGGCTTCGACCACGCCGCGGTGACGAGGCTGCTGCAGGGGGCCTGATGCACATCCTGCTGCGCGAGACACACGGGCTGGAGGAGGCGGCGGTTGCCCAGGATCTCGGGCAGGCGCCGGCCGATCTCGTGGTGCTGTCGTTCGCCGACAGCGATCTCGGCGCATTCGCCGCCGGCTGGCAGGCCGGGCGCGCAAGAGCATTTTCCGCAAAATTGGATACCGGTTTTGCGACAGAAAATGCGAAAGAACAGGAACGCGGAGCATCCGTCCGGTTCAATCAGGCTGGCGGATGCTCCGCGCTTCCGTCGCTGCGACTCGCCAATCTCGCGCGGCTTACGCACCCGCTGTCGGTCGACCTCTATATCGAGAACACGCTTCGTCACGCCCGCGCCATCTTGATCCGCCTGCTCGGCGGGCTCGACTATTGGCGCTATGGCGTCGAACAGGTGCGGGCGATCGCGCACGCCCGCGGCATCAAGCTGGCGATCGTGCCCGGCGATGGCCGCGCCGACCCGAGATTGGACGAGGCGTCCACGGTGCCGGTGGCGGTGCTGCGCCGCCTCACGGCGCTGTGCGAGATTGGCGGGGCACAGGCGGCCGCGGCCGCGCTGGCCGAGTTGGCGCGCGCCGCAGGTCTTCAGGCCGCGGCGCTGCAGGTGGTGCCGGCGTTGCCGCGCCACGGCTATTTTCCCGGCGATCCGGCGACGTGTCCGGTCGAGACGCCGCGGGCTGGGGAGGCACCCCGCGCGCTCATCGTGTTCTATCGCGCGTTCCTGGTGGCCGCCGACCTTGAGCCGGTCGAGCAACTGATGGCCGGGTTCGCGGCGCGCGGTATCACGCCGGTCGCGGTATTCGTCGACAGCCTAAAGGCGCGGGACACCGACCGCTGGCTGCGCGGCGAGCTTGCCCGCATCCAACCCGACATCGTCGTCAACGCCACCGCGTTCTCGGCGCGCGATGCCGATGGCTCGCCGTTCGAGGCGACAGATGCCGTGGTGCTGCAGGTGGCGTTGGCGGGATCCGTGCGCGCCGCCTGGGCGGAATCGGAGCGCGGGCTGTCGCCGGCGGATCTTGCCATCCACGTCGTGCTGCCGGAGATCGACGGCCGGGTGTTCGCCGGCGTCGTCTCGTTCAAGGAGCCGCAGCCTGTCGATCCCGACCTCGGCTTCGCCCGCGTCCGCCACGCCGCCGACCCTGAGCGCATCCAGGCGGTGGTCGCGCGGGCACTGGCCATCATCCATCTGCGGCGCACGCCGCCGGGCGAACGCCGGCTCGCCTTGGTGCTGTCGGCCTATCCGGGGCGCGACGACCAGATTGCCCACGCGGTGGGGCTGGACGCGCCGGAAAGCGCCATCGAGATTGTGCGGCTGTTGGCGGGCGCGGGCTATCGCGTCGCCGACATGCCGCTCGACCATGGCGCGCTGATCGGTCGGCTGCTTGCTGCCGAGATGCGCTGGCCGCTCGCCGACTATTGCGCCGCGCTCGACGCCATCGATCCGGCGCTGCGCGACGGCGTCCTGGCGCAATGGGGTCCGCCTGAAGATGATCCCACGGTCGAGGATGGCGCGTTCCGCTTCCGCGCCACGCGCTGCGGCAACCTCATCGTCGCCGCGCAACCCGATCGCGGCGCGCGCGCCGACCGCGCCGCCGAATATCACGACCCGCGCCGCCCACCGCGGCATGCCTTCGTCGCGTTCTATCTGTGGCTGCGGCAGGTCACCCGCATCGATGCGCTGGTCCATATCGGCGCCCACGGCACGCTGGAGTGGCTCCCGGGAAAATCGGTGGCGCTGTCCTCGGCGTGCTGGCCCGAAATGCTGGTCGGCTCGACCCCGGTGATCTATCCCTTCATCGTCAACGATCCCGGCGAGGCCGCCACCGCCAAGCGCCGGCTCGGCGCGGTGACCATCGGCCACATGACGCCGCCGCAGCGGCGCGGGCCGCTGCCGCCGGGGCTGCGCACGGTCGAGCGGCTGCTCGACGAATATTCCAACGCCGACGGGCTCGACCCACGCCGGCGCGAGCGGCTGGCGAACGACATCTTCAAGGCGGCGCAGCACTCTGGCCTCGACCGCGACAGCGGCCTCAAACCGGATATGGCGCCGCGCGAGGCGGTGGTGAAGCTCGACGCCTTCGTGTGCGACGTTAAGAACTCGCTGTTTCCCGATGGCCTCCATGTGTTCGGCCGCGTACCGATGCTGCCGGAGGACGACGACAGCTTCAACGGGCCGCTCGCTGCCATGCCGTTTGCGGCCTGCGCCGAGGCCGAACGCGCCGGGCTGCTCAAGGCGCTGGAGGGCAGGGCGGTGCCGCCGGGGCCGGCCGGCTCGCCCTGGCGTGGCCGCCGCGACGTGCTGCCGACCGGCCGCAACCTCTTCACCATCGACCCGCGTGCCGTACCGAGCCGGGCGGCCGCGCTGCAGGGCGAGCGCCTCGCGGCAGCGCTGTTGACGCGCCATTTGCAGGACCATGGCGAGCATCCCCGCAATGTGGTGGTCGATTTGTGGGGCTCGGCCACCATGCGCACCGCCGGCGAGGAGTTCGCCATGGCGCTCAGCCTGATCGGCGTGGCGCCGGTGTGGGACGCCACCTCCGACCGGGTGTCGGGCTTCGAGGTGCTGACGCTGGCCCAGCTTGGCCGGCCGCGCATCGACGTCACGCTGCGCATCTCCGGCCTGTTCCGCGACGTGTTCGCCAATCTGCCGGTGCTGTTCGAGCAGGCGGCGGCGGCGCTGGCGCGGCGCGCCGAGCCGATCGGCGACAATCCGTTCCGCGGCCGGGAGGGCCCGCGGGTGTTCGGCCCGGCGCCGGGCGGCTATGGCGTGCGCGTGGCGGAGATGGTCGACGAACTGACGCCGGACACTGCCGCCGCCGCGGCCGAAGCGTGGCTGGCGGGCAGCGCGTTTACTTACGGTGGTCGCGATGATGGCGAACCCGCCCGGACCGCGCTGGAGGAGCGCGCCGGCAATGCCGACGCCTTCGTCCACACCCAGGACCTGCCGGAAACCGACCTCCTGATGGCACCTGACTACGCCGCGCACGAGGCCGGCTTTGCCGCCGCCGCGCGCACGCTCGGCGGGGCGCCCGCGCTCTACCACGCCGATTCAGCGCGGGCCGAGGCACCGCGCATGCGCACCCTGCCGGAGGAGATCGCCCGGGTGGTGCGGGCGCGCGCCGCCAATCCGCGCTGGATCGAGGGCCAGATGCGCCACGGCTTCCGCGGCGCCGCCGAGATCGCCTGGACGCTCGACCAGATGGCGCTGTTCGCCCACCTCGCCGGCGTGGTCGAGAGCCATCACGTCGACCTCTATTATGACGCGACCCTTGGCGACGACGCGGTGCGGCAGTTCCTGGAGGCCGCCAATCCCGGCGCCGCGGAACAGATGCGTCGGCGTTTCCGCCATCTCATCGACGCCGGTTATTGGGACATGCGCAAGAACAGCGTCATCGACGCCCTCGCGCCGCCGGACGCAGTGGAGCCGTCGCCAGGGGAGCGGCAAAAATGAATTTTCGACCCGACTTGACTCCACGGCGCGCTGGGGACCACAGTCCCGCCGTCGTGGTTCTGCGGACTTCTCACGTCTGCAGCTAAGAGGGAATCCGGTGCGCTGCGGCTCGAACGAGCCAGCTAATCCGGGGCTGCCCCCGCAACTGTGAGCGGCGAGCCGACGTCCATCGGTTTTCATGGATCGCGAAGCGATCTTGAGGAAGCCGAATAACGTCACTGGAGCAATGCTCCGGGAAGACGGACGAAGGCGACGACCCGCGAGCCAGGAGACCTGCCGCGACTTGATAACGTCCCTGGGCGGGGTGTCCCGGTGGTGCGCTTGCGAATCCGCAGCGGACTGCCCGCGCGGATCCTTCTGCATGCGACCGCTCGGCCTTTGCCCCCAACATTTTGGGGTTCAAGCCGATGTCTATCCTCTCACTTCCTGTCGCCACGCTGGGCGTGCCGCGGATCGGTCCGCGCCGCGAGCTGAAATTCGCGCTGGAGCGCTACTGGTCCGGCAAGATCGATGCCGCCGGGCTCAAGGACGCGGCCGCCGGGCTGCGCGCCGCAAGCTGGGCGTGCCAGAAGGCGCGCGGCGTTTCCGTGATTCCGTCGAACGACTTCTCGCTCTACGATCATGTGCTCGACACCGCCGCGATGGTCGGCGCGGTACCGGCGATCTATGGCTGGCAAGGTGGCGAGGTGCCGTTGGATACCTATTTCGCCATGGCCCGCGGCCGTCAGGGCGCCGAAGGCGGCTGTGCGTGCGGTCACGACGCGACCGGCGTGCCGGCGCTCGAAATGACCAAGTGGTTCGACACCAACTATCACTATATGGTGCCGGAGTTTCAGCCGGGGCAGCGCTTCGCGCTCGCCTCGACCAAGCCGGTCGACGAATACCGCGAGGCGGCGGGGTTGGGATTCGCCACCCGCCCTGTGCTGCTCGGGCCGGTGAGCTTCCTCAAGCTCGGCAAGTGTCACGACGCGAGCTTCGACCGCCTGTCGCTGCTCGCCGGGCTGGTTCCGGTCTATATCGAGGTGCTGCGCCGGCTGGCCGCCAACGGCGCGGACTGGGTGCAGATCGACGAGCCGTGCCTCGTTCTCGACCTTTCGGATGCCGAGCGGCAGGCTCTGCGCGACGCCTATGGCATGATCGCCTACGCGCTGCCGAAGCTGAAGATCATGCTGACCAGCTATTTCGGTGGTCTCGGCGGCAATTTGGTGACGGCGCTGGCGCTGCCGGTCGCGGGCCTGCACCTCGATCTGGCGCGCGCGCCCGGCCAGCTCGACGACGTACTGGCGAAGGCGCCGCGTGGGCTGGTCCTGTCGCTGGGCGTGATCGACGGCCGCAACGTCTGGCGTGCCGACCTCGACGCCATTCTGGACCGGCTTGAGCCGGTGGTCGCACGCCGCGGCGCCGATCACCTGGAACTGGCGCCATCCTGCTCGCTGCTGCACGTGCCGGTCGATCTTGACCTCGAAACCGATCTCGACCCCGACCTCAAGCGCTGGCTGGCGTTCTCGCGGCAGAAGATGGGCGAGCTCGCGGTGCTGGGCAAGGCGCTGGCCCAGGGACGCGGCGCGGTGCGCGTTGAACTCGACGAGGCCGCCGCGGCGATTTCCGCGCGGCGGTCCTCGCCCAAGGTGCATGATGCGGCAGTGGCGGCGCGCACGGCGGCGATCCAGCCGTGGATGTCATGGCGGGCGAGCCCCTTCCCGGAACGGCGAGAGGTTCAGCGGGCAGCGCTGAAGCTGCCGCCGTTCCCCACCACCACCATCGGCTCGTTTCCGCAAACCGAGACCGTGCGCAAGGCGCGCGCCGCATTCGCCAAGGGCGAGTTGAACGCCGCCGCCTATGAGACTTTTCTGCGCAACGAGACCGACGCGGCGGTCCGCTGGCAGGAGGAGGTCGGTATCGACGTGCTGGTGCACGGCGAGTTCGAGCGCAACGACATGGTGCAGTATTTCGGCGAGCAGCTTTCCGGCTACGCCTTCACCAGGCACGGCTGGGTGCAGAGCTACGGTTCGCGCTATGTACGCCCGCCGATCATTTTCGGTGACGTGTCACGCCCTGAACCGATGACGGTGGCGTGGTCGAGCTTCGCGCAATCGCTGACGCGGCGGCCGGTGAAGGGCATGCTCACCGGGCCGGTGACCATGCTGCAGTGGTCGTTCGTGCGCGACGACCTGCCGCGCGCCGAGGTGTGCCGGCAGATCGCGCTCGCTCTGCGCGACGAGGTGGAAGACCTCGAAGCGGCGGGCCTCAAGGTCATCCAGATCGACGAGCCGGCGCTGCGCGAGGGGCTGCCGCTGCGCCGCGCCGAGTGGCAGGCCTATCTCGACTGGGCGGTGGATTCGTTCCGGCTCGCGGCGGCCGGCGTGCGCGACGACACCCAGATCCACACCCACATGTGCTACGCGGAATTCAACGACATTATCGATTCGATCGGGGCGCTCGACGCCGACGTCATTTCGATCGAGACCTCGCGTTCGAAGATGGAGCTGCTCGACGCCTTTGCGATCTATCGCTACCCCAACGAGATCGGCCCCGGCGTCTACGACATCCATTCGCCGCGCGTGCCGACCACGGCGGAGATGCTTGAGCTGTTGACCAAGGCGACGCAACGGTTGTCGCCCGACCAGATTTGGGTCAATCCCGATTGCGGGCTGAAGACAAGGCGTTGGGAGGAGGTCCGCCCGGCGCTGGTCAACATGGTGGCGGCGGCGCGCCAGATGCGCGCGAACAGGGCAGAGGCGGCGGAATGAGCGGGCAGGGGGTGCGGGCGACGCGGCTGGTCGACATCGTCTTTCCCGGCGACACCAACCATCACGGCACGCTGTTCGGCGGCATCGGCCTTGCCCACATGGACAAGGTGGCGTTCATCACCGCCACCCGCCATGCGCCGGTCGATTTCGTCACCGCGTCGTGCGACGGCATCGACTTCCAGGCCCCGGGCCGGCTCGGCGACATCATCGAGTTGACCGGACAGGTGGTGAAGGTCGGCCGCCGCTCGCTCGCCGCCGAGGTCGAGATGGTGGCGGAATCACCGCTCACCGGCGCGCGCGTGCGCTGCGGCGGCGGCGTGTTCAACATGGTCGCGGTCGGCGACGGCCTGGCCGCGCTGGGTGGGCAACTGCCGCCGCTGACCCGCGATCAGGCACCGGAGCCGGATGGCGAGTTGCGCTCGGTGGAACTGGTGTTTCCCGAGCACACCAGCCACTACGGCAGCCTTTATGGCGGCAATGCGCTCGCTGCCATGGGCAAGGCGGCGTTCGTGGTGGCGACGCGCCGTTGCCGCCGCGCGGTGGTGCTGGCGGCGGCCAAGCACGTCGACTTCACCCAGCACATCCACAAGGGCGAGATCGTCGAGCTGGTGTCGCGAGTCAGCGGCGTCGGCCGAACCTCAATGACCGTCACGGTGGAGATGTGGGCGGAGACGCCGGCCTCGGGCGCGCGCCGCCAATGCGGCCAGGGCGCGTTCGTGATGGTGGCGGTGGACGACCAACACCGCCCGATTCCGGCGCGGCCGGCCAGCGCGGCGCTGGCTGCAACCGGCTGATGCGGTGAACGGCCTGAGCCGGGTGCTTGACTCGACTCGGGCCTCCCGCCTACAGCATATAGCGCTACGGTTCCCCAGATGCTCAACATCTGGGGTTAAGAGGGAAGCCGGTGCAATACCGGCGCTGCCCCCGCAACTGTGAGCGGCGAGCGTTCGGCCATTTTCGTCACTGACGCGATGCGTTGGGAAGACCGGCCGACCGCGGCGACCCGCGAGCCAGGAGACCTGCCGCAGCACGATGCATCTTCGGCCCTCAAGGGCGGGAGATTGCATTCGCATCAATCTCCTCGGGCGGGGTGTCCCGGAGGGGCGCGTCGGCGTCGCGGCCTTGGCTCGCGCGTCCGCCACGGCCTTCCGTGTCCTCGTCAGAGACATCGCGCAATACTGCTGCCGAGGAAGCCATGGCCCCCGCTGTGCCCGTCGTCTCGCCGTCCGCCGTCGTCAAGCGCTCGGGCCAGATCGTCGTCTTCGATGGCGAGAAGATCCGCATCGCCATCGAGCGCGCCGGCAAGGCCACCGGCGAGTTCGACCGGCCGGAGAGCACGCACCTCGCCACCCAGGCGATCAAGGTGCTGGCGCATCGCTTCAAGGATCAGGCGCCGCACATCGAGCAGATCCAGGACGTGGTCGAGCAGGTGCTGATCTCCGCCGATCATTTCGCGACAGCGCGTGCCTACATCGTCTATCGCGAGCAGCGCGCCCGGCTGCGGCGCGACGCCAAGACCGCGGTCGATGTCGAGACCTCGATCAACGAATATCTCGACCGCGCCGACTGGCGGGTCAGCGCCAACGCCAACCAGGGCTATTCGCTGGGCGGGCTGATCCTCAACGTATCGGGCAAAGTGGTGGCCAATTATTGGCTGTCGCACGTCTATCCGCCCGAGGTCGGCCGCGCCCACCGCGAGGGCGACATCCACATCCACGACCTCGACATGCTGGCCGGCTACTGCGCCGGCTGGTCGCTACGCACGCTGCTCACCGAAGGCCTCAACGGCGTGCCCGGTAAGGTCGAAGCCGGGCCGCCGAAGCACCTGTCCAGCGCGGTTGGCCAGATCGTCAATTTTCTCGGCACGCTGCAGAACGAGTGGGCCGGCGCCCAGGCGTTCTCGTCGTTCGACACCTATCTGGCGCCGTTCGTGCGCAAGGACCGCCTGCCTTACGCCGAGGTGCGCCAGTGCATCCAGGAACTGGTCTATAACCTCAACGTGCCCTCGCGCTGGGGCACCCAGACGCCGTTCACCAACCTCACCTTCGACTGGACCTGTCCGGCCGATTTGCGCGACCAGGTGCCGGTGATCGCCGGCCAAGAGATGCCGTTCACCTATGGCGACCTTCAGCCCGAAATGGACGCCATCAACCAGGCCTATATCGAGGTGATGACGCAGGGCGACGCCAAGGGCCGCGTCTTCACCTTCCCGATTCCGACCTACAACATCACGCCTGATTTTCCGTGGGAGAGTGAGAACACCGACCGCCTGTTCGAGATGACGGCGAAGTACGGGCTTCCCTATTTCCAGAACTTCGTCAATTCCGAGCTGAAGCCGCACATGGTGCGCTCGATGTGCTGCCGCCTGCAGCTCGATCTGCGCGAGCTCCTGAAGCGTGGCAACGGCCTGTTCGGCTC
Source organism: Blastochloris sulfoviridis (assembly GCF_008630065.1). Lineage (GTDB taxonomy): Bacteria > Pseudomonadota > Alphaproteobacteria > Rhizobiales > Xanthobacteraceae > Blastochloris > Blastochloris sulfoviridis. The sequence continues at coordinate 120,824 of NZ_VWPL01000009.1, read as the reverse complement.
GGCCGAGCAGACCGGCTCGGTCGGCGTCGTCACCCTCAATTGCGCGCGGCTCGGCTATCTCTGCCGCGGCGATGATGCCGGCTTGTTCGCACGGCTCGACGCATTGGCGGAGATCGCCCGCACCAGCCTGGAGATCAAGCGCAAGGCGATCCAGCGCCACATCGACGCCGGGCTGTTTCCCTACACAAGGCGCTATCTCGGCACGCTGCGCAACCACTTCGCCACCATCGGCGTCAACGGCATCAACGAGATGATCCGCAACTTCACCGCCGATGCCGAGGACATCGCCACCGAATGGGGCCACGCCTTCGCTGTGCGGGTGCTCGACCATCTGCGCGCGCGCATCACGGCGTTCCAGGAGGAGACCGGCCACCTCTATAACCTTGAGGCGACGCCGGCCGAGGGCACCACCTATCGCTTCGCGCGCGAGGACAGAAAGCGCTTTCCCGGCATCCTGCAGGCTGGCACGCCCGACCAGCCCTATTACACCAATTCCAGCCAGCTGCCGGTCGGCTTCACCGACGATCCGTTCGAGGCGCTGGCGCGGCAGGACGAGCTGCAGCGCAAATACACCGGCGGCACCGTGCTGCACCTCTATATGGGCGAGCGCATCTCGTCGGCCGCCGCGTGCAAGACGCTGGTGCGGCGAGCGCTGGAGAATTTCCGGCTGCCCTATCTCACCGTGACGCCGACCTTCTCGATCTGTCCCAAGCACGGCTACATCGCGGGCGAGCATGCCTTCTGCCCGAAATGCGACGCCGAGCTGATCGCCCGCAAGCGCGTTGCCCATTGAACACACCGGAAGCCCCCATGACCCATATGCCCAAGTCCGTCAGCATGACGCCTGCCACCATGACGCCCGCCATCGAGCTTGACGACGCCGAGCGCCAGCCCTGCGAGATCTGGACGCGGGTGATGGGCTATCACCGCCCGGTGGCCTCGTTCAATCGCGGCAAGCAGGGCGAGTTCGCCGAGCGGCGCTGCTTCAGCGAGCGGCAGGCGAAACTCGAGTCGAAGGGTGACTGAGCTCAGCATCGGCGGGCTGGCGCGGTGGTCGAGCTGCGACTGGCCGGGACAGCTCGTCGCCACGGTGTTCCTGCAAGGGTGTCCGTGGCGCTGCCGCTATTGCCACAATCCGCACCTGTTGCCGGCGCGCAGCGATGGCGAGATCGCGTGGCGCGAGGTGCTGGCGTTTCTCCAAGCGCGGCGCGGCCTGCTCGATGGCGTGGTGTTCTCCGGCGGCGAGCCGACGATCCAGGCAGCGCTGCCGGAGGCGATGGATGCGGTGCGGGCGCTGGGCTTCGGCGTCGGATTGCACACCGGCGGCCCGGCACCGGAACGGCTCAAGGCGGTGCTGCCGCTGGTCGATTGGGTGGGCTTCGATGTCAAGGCGCCGTTCGACGACTACGCCCGCATCACCGGCGTTCCCGGCAGCGGGGAGGCGGCGCGCAGCAGCCTGAAGCTCTTGCTTGCCAGCGGCGTCGCCTGCGACCTGCGCACCACCGTCCATCCGGCGCTGCTTGATGAGACAGCACTGGCGCGCCTTGCGGACGATCTCGCCGCGCTCGGCACGACGACCCGCCTGCAGCCGTTCCGCGTCCACGGCTGCATCGATCCCGAACTGATCGCCCAGGCGCAAGCAGACCACCGGCCGCACCCAGGGCGGTCGGCCGGTCCGCGGCTTCCCGAACCTGCTCGCCACCCTCGATGAGGAATGCGTCATCACCCTCTACACGAGGGCAACCCTGGCCCATGTCGGCGACAAGCGTGGACAAGAAAGGCGTGGACAAGAACGCGGAGCATCTGCGCACAACACAGAAAAAACAATAACATCAAATAGATATGGCGGACGGGGTGGGATTCGAACCCACGAGAGGCTTGCACCTCTGGCGGTTTTCAAGACCGCTGCCTTCAACCGCTCGGCCACCCGTCCCGTGCCGACAATTGGTCCAGGCCGCTCCGCAAGGCAAGTCCGGACTGCACCTTTGTGCGACATTCGGGCTCGATGACCGGCGCCTTGTCGTCCCGCTGCCAATCCGGCCGCCAATAATCCTGCAGCGATCCCGCCACACGCCTGGGGATGTGTGCGGTCGCGGCGCGGTCGGCTATGCTGCGGCGCAACACGAAGGCAGGACGGAACGCTGCATGGCCGAGACGATCGATTCGGTTCGGGTGCGCCACCGCGACCTCGAACGCTACGCCAACTGCGCGCTGAGCATCGGCCGCACCCTGATGGAGTGCGGGACACGGGTGAAGGTGGTGCACGATGGGGCGGCGATGGTCGCCCGCGGGCTCGGCGTCGAGGCGGTCGGCCTGCGCTCCGGCTATGCCTCGCTCGAAATCACCGTCGGCCACGGCGTCAACACGATCACCCGCATGATGCCGGTCGGCCGCCACGGCGTGAACCAGCGGCTCGATCTCGCGGTGCGGCGGCTGGCGGCGAAGGCCGCGGCCGGCGGCATGACGGTCGACCAGATCAATGCCGAACTGGCGCATCTCGTGGCATCGACGCCGCGCCATCCCGCTTGGTTCGTTGCGCTCGCCACCGGCATCGCCTGCGCCGCCTTCGGCCGCCTGCTTGGCGTCGACTGGCCGGCGGTGCTGGCGATCCTGCTCGCCGGGACGGCGGGGCAGGGGGTGCGGCACGTGCTTCTGGCACGCAACATGAACTTCTTCGTGGTCACCGCGATCATCGCCTTTCTGGCGGCGAGCCTCGGCGGCATCGGCGCGCGCCTCAACGGCAGCGCCACCGTCGATATGGCGATGATGGCCTCCATCCTGCTGCTGGTGCCGGGCGTACCGGCCACCAATGCCCAGGCCGACATCATGGACGGGTTTCCCACCGTCGGCAGCGCGCGGGTGGTGTGGGTGGTCATGGTGATGGTGTTCGCCACCACCGGGATGGCCCTGGCCCAGACGCTGCTCGGCCTGTCGCTGCTGGGGATGACGCAATGAGCGCGGACGTCATCGTGCAGGCGCTGCCGCACCTCGGCCATCAGGCGCTGTTCGGCGCCATCGCCGCGGCCGGCTTCGGCGTTCTGTTCAATTTCGGACCGGCGATGCTGATCTGGTGCGGAGCCGCCGGCGCCTTCGCCCTTGCCGTGCGTTCCGGCGGGCAGGATCTCGGCTGGCCTCTGGAGGCCGCCTCGTTCGCCGCGGCCCTGGCCACCAGCTGCAGCGCCATCCTGGTCCGCCGCTGGCTCGGCGCGGCCTCCGGCGCGGTCGCGCTTGCCGGCTGCATACCCATGGTGCCCGGAGCGTTCTTCGGTCACGCGCTGCTCGGCTTCTTCGCCGTCACCACCGTTCAGCCCAGCGAGGCCATCACCCCCGTCGTCGATGCCATGCAGTATATGTTGCGGGTCAGCTTCACATTGGGCGCCATCGGTGCAGGTCTGGCGATCCCGACGCACCTCATCCGCAATCCCGATTACTAAATGCAACCAAAGGAGGATTCTCTCTCGAATGCGCCCGCCTGCGTAGAGGTGCTGGGCTACGCTCCGTTTACCATAATGGTCGACGCCCCAATTTCGTCGAATTCAACCGATGTGGTCATGGTAGCGTTAATCGACTGGGATTCCGGCCACGGCCGGGCGAGGGGCGTTTGATGGGAAAGCCTTTGGCGGCAGGCTGCCGTATTGTGACGATTGCCGCAGCCGCGACGCTTCTGGCGGCGTGTTCGCTTCAGGAGCGGCTGGCGAGCCGGCTCGATCCGAAATACGGCGTCTCTGCCAGCCCGAAAGTCATTTCGGACGGCCAGCCCATCCCCAAGGGCGGCGGCACATACCGCACCGGCAGGCCCTACACGATCGCCGGCAAGACCTATGTGCCGCTTCAGAAGCCCGAGGGCTTCCGGCAGGAGGGGGTCGCCTCCTGGTACGGCGACGACTTCCACGGCCGCCTCACCGCCAATGGCGAGGTCTATGATATGCACTCGATCTCGGCGGCGCATCCGACGCTGCCGATCCCGAGCTTCGCGCGCGTCACCAATCTCGCCAACCGCCGCTCGATCGTCGTGCGCATCAACGACCGCGGTCCCTTCCACGACAACCGCATTGTCGATCTGTCGGTCAAGACCGCCCAGGCGCTGGATTTCCACCGCAACGGCGTGGCCAAGGTGCGCGTCGAATATGTCGGGCCGGCCTCGCTCGAAGGCAGCGACGACAAGATGCTGCTGGCGACGCTGCGCACCGACGGCCAACCGGCGCCTGCGCCGAGCCCGGTGATGGTCGCCTCCGCCAAGCCGATCTTCTCGGCCTCGTCATCGCCGCGCAGCGTCATCCGCGGCACGGTGCCCGTGCCGCCGGACCGGCCGTTCGATTTCGGCGTGGGCGAGCATCCGCTGGTCTCGGCCAGCCTGCGCGCCACCGGCCGGCCGATGGCCGCAGCCCCCATGACGGCGGCCGCATACGCCGGACCGGAACCCGCCGCCATCGGCGGCGCGGCCACGAACGGCTTCGGACTCTACTGACCGCCGCGGTCTGCCGTTTCGTTCGATTCACGAGACATTCACGTTGCTCCGGTGGCCTCCGCCTTGGTAAATGATCGCCGGAGCATGAAGGGATATGTGGCGATGGCGGCGCACATCACCCCTCGCGTGATCAGTTTCGGCTTGATCAGATTCACCTTGATCAGAACGGTTCTTCTCATCGCAGCGGTGCTGGTCGGCGTGCGCGGCGCGAGCGCGGACATCTACCAGACCAGCATTCCGCACGCGATCCTCGTCGACTACGACTCAGGGAGCGTGCTGTTCGAGAAGGCGGCCGACGTGCCGGTGCCGCCGGCCAGTCTCACCAAGATGATGACGATGGCCGTGGTCTTTCAGGCCCTCAAGGACGGCAAGATCGGCATCGACGACGAGTTCGTGATCTCCGAACACGCGTGGCGCCACGGCGGCGCCCCTTCAGGCGGCTCGGCGATGTTCGCCGAGATCAACAGCCGGGTGAAACTGTCGGACCTCATGCGCGGCGTGATCGTGCAATCGGGCAATGACGCCGCGATCGCCATCGCCGAAGGGCTGATGGGCAACGAGCCGTCCTTTGCCCAGCTGATGACGCAACGGGCAAAGGAAATCGGGTTGACCAACACGACATTCCGCAACCCGACCGGCTATCACGATCCAGACCAGAAGATGTCGGCGCGCGACGTCGCCAAGCTCGCCGCCTATATCATCAAGAACTTCCCGAAATATTACCCGATCTATGGCGAGCCCGATTTCAAGTGGAATAACATCTTCCAGCGCAACCGCAATCCCCTGCTGTCGATGGGCATCGGCGCTGACGGGCTGAAGACCGGCTACGTCAAGGAAGGCGGTTACAATCTGGCGGGCTCGGCGGTGCAGAGCGGCCAGCGCCTGATCGTGGTGGTGATGGGCGCCAAGAGCGAGAAGGAACGCGGCGAGGAAGCCCGCAAGCTGCTCGACTGGGGTTTCCGCAATTTCGAGTCGCGACTGCTGTTCGACAGGGACACGGCGATCGCCGAGGCGCGGCTGTTCGGCGGCGCGCAGAGCCGCGTGAAGCTTGCCGCGGACGGGCCGGTCCGGATCCTGGTGCCGCGCGGCACCACCGAGAAGATCACCGCGCGTGTGGTCTATCAGGGGCCGGTGCGCGCGCCGGTCACCGCGGGAACGCCGATCGGCCGGTTGCGGGTCATGCGCGGCGAAATCCTGGCGGTCGAGGTGCCGCTGCACGCCGACGAGGATGTGGGGCAGGGCGATCTCACCCAGCGCGCGCTCGATGGCGCACAGGAGCTGGTGATCGACCTCGTCAAGGCTGGCGCGGCGAAGCTGAAGGCCGGAGCGCTCAAGCCGTGACCGATACGCCCGGTCTCCGCCGCGGTCGCTTCATCACGTTCGAGGGCGGCGAGGGAGCCGGCAAGTCGACCCAGCTCGCCCGGCTCGGCGCCCGGCTGGCGGAGTCCGGCTACGGCATCCTGGCCACGCGCGAGCCCGGCGGCTCGCCCGGCGCCGAGGCGATCCGCCACGTGCTGCTGTCGGGCGCGGCCAAGCCGCTCGGTCCGGCGGCCGAGGCAATCCTGTTCGGCGCGGCGCGGGCGGACCATGTCGCCAACGCCATCGAGCCGGCGCTCGCCGCCGGCAAATGGGTGCTGTGCGACCGGTTCATCGATTCCACCCGCGTCTACCAGGGCGCGCTCGGCGAGGTCGATCCAAAGCTGGTCCGGGCGCTGGAGCGCGTCGCTGTCGCTGAGACAAAACCCGACCTCACCTTGGTGCTGGATGTGCCGACTGAACTCGGCGTGGCGCGCGTTGAAATCCGCGGTGCCGGCAGACCACCCGATCGTTTCGAAGGCGAAGACCTCGCATATCACCGCCGCGTACGCGACGCCTATCGCCAGCTTGCCGAGCGCGAGCCGAACCGCTGCATCCTCATCGACGCCAGCCGCAGGGCCGACGAGGTCGCCGCGGCGATCTGGCAGGCGGTGACCTCGCGCCTGATCGTCCCCGACATGCTCGCCCAGGCCCGCGAGGTGCTGGGGTGAAGGACGCGCCGGAAGAGGGCGACCGCGTCGCCGGCACGCCGCATCCGCGCACCAACCGGCGCCTGATCGGTCAGGAGGCCGCCGAGGCGGCGATGCTGGAGGCGTGGCGCGGCGGCCAGATGCACCATGCCTGGCTGATCGGCGGGCCGGAGGGCATCGGCAAGGCCACCTTCGCCTATCGTGTCGCGCGCTTCATGCTGGCGTCCGGCGACCCCGCCGCCGCGAGCCTCGACGTGCCGGCCGACCACCCCGTGGTCAAGCGCATCATGGCGCAGTCGAATTCCGACCTGTTCGTCCTGCGCCGCGTCATCACGCCCGAGCGCACCACGCTGCCGAGCGTCATTCCCGTCGATGAGGTGCGAAAGACGGTGGGCTTCCTCGGCTCCACCGCGGCGTCGGGCGGCTGGCGGGTGGTGATCGTGGACTCGCTCGACGAGCTGAACACCGCCGGCGCCAATGCGCTGCTGAAAAGCCTGGAGGAGCCGCCGCCGCGCGTGCTGTTCCTGCTCATCGCCCACCGGCCAGGACGGGTGCTCGCCACCATCCGCTCGCGCTGCCGCAAGCTGATGCTACATCCCCTCGGCGAGGCCGAGCTTTCGCGGGTGCTCGCCGAGGTGGTCGGGCTCGATGCGGAAACGCCGAACCTTGCCGAAGCGATTGCCGCGTCCGGCGGCTCGGTGCGGCGGGCGCTGGCGCTGCTCGATCCCGAGCAGGCAGCCGTGCAGGGTGCGACCCGCGCTGTGCTGGCCAGGCTGCCGGCGATCGACGGCACCGCGCTGCACGCTTTGGCCGACCGGCTGGCGGCTGGCGGGGAGGCGGCGTTCACCGCCTTCATCGAGGCGGTGGAGGATTATCTGGCGGCGCCGCTCGCTGCACCGCACCAGGCCGGCGCCGCCCGCCTTGCGGCCCATGCCGAGGTGTGGGACAAGCTCGCCCGCGCGGCAGCCGAAACCGACGCCTTCAATCTCGACCGCAAGCCGTTCGTGTTCTCGGTCGTTGCGTCCCTGGCCGAGGCCGCGCGCCGCTGACACGAGGGCCGAATGAAGGGCCGTTACTATATCACCACCGCCATCGCCTATCCCAATGGCGTGCCGCACATCGGCCACGCCTATGAGGCGATCGCCACCGACGCCATCGCCCGCTTCCAGCGGCTCGACGGCTACGACGTGCTGTTCCTCACCGGGACCGACGAGCACGGCATCAAGATGCTGCAGACCGCCCAGCGCGAGGGGCTGACCCCGGCCGAGCTGGTGGCGCGCAACGTGCCGCGGTTCCAGGCGATGGTCGAGCGGTTCGACATCTCCAACGACGATTTCATCCGCACCACCGAGGCGCGCCACAAGCAGGCCTGCACCGAACTGTGGCAGCGCATGGCGGCGGCCGGCGACATCTATCTGTCGAAATATTCCGGCTGGTACTCGGTGCGCGACGAGGCCTACTACGCGGAGGAGGAGACCACCGTCCGCGAGGATGGCGTGCGGATCGGCCCGCAGGGCACGCCGGTGGAATGGACCGAGGAGGAAAGCTATTTCTTCCGCCTGTCCAAGTACACCGAGCCGCTGCTGAAATATTACGACGAGCATTCTGACTTCATCCTGCCCGAGGCGCGCCGCAACGAGGTGGTGAGCTTCGTCAAGGGGGGCTTGCAGGATCTGTCGATCTCGCGCACCACCTTCGACTGGGGCATTCCGGTGCCGGGCGACCCGGACCACATCATGTATGTGTGGGTGGACGCGCTGAACAACTACGTCACCGCCACCGGCGTGCTCAATGGCGGCGGCCCGCGCGAGGCCTACTGGCCGGCCGACCTCCACGTCATCGGCAAGGACATCACCCGCTTCCACGCCGTCTATTGGCCGGCCTTCCTGATGTCGGCGGGGCTGCCGCTGCCCAAGCGCGTGTTCGGCCACGGCTTCCTGTTCAACAAGGGCGAGAAGATGTCGAAGTCGGTCGGCAACGTTGTCGACCCGTTCGCACTCGCCGACGCCTACGGCGTCGATGCCGTCCGCTATTTCTTCCTGCGCGAGGTGCCGTTCGGCCAGGACGGCTCCTACACGCCCGAGGCCATCGTCAACCGCACCAATGCCGACCTCGCCAACGATCTCGGCAATCTGGCGCAGCGCTCGCTGTCCTTCGTCGCCAAGAACTGCGAGGGCAGGGTGCCGGCGCCCGGCGCGTTCTCGGAGGCCGACGCCACGCTGCTCGCCGCGGCCGATGCGATGATCGGGGCGGCGCGCGAGGCGATGAAGACCCAGCAGATCCACGCGGTGCTCGCCACGGTGTGGGCGGTGGTGGCCGACGCCAACCGCTATTTCGCCGGCGAGGCACCCTGGGCGCTGAAGAAGACCGATCCCGAGCGCATGGCCACCGTGCTCTATGTCACCGCCGAGGTGATCCGGCAGGTGGCGATCATGGCCCAGCCGTTCGTGCCGCGCGGCGCGGCGAAGCTGCTCGACCTGGTGGGCGTTCCGGCCGACGCCCGCGGCTTCGACCAGCTCGGCCCGGCCGGCCGTTTGGTCGCGGGAACGGCATTGCCGGCGCCCGAGCCGGTGTTCCCGCGCTACGTCGACCCCGACGCCCCGGCCAAGGGCGGCTGATGCAAGATCGCCCGATGATCGTCGACAGCCACTGCCATCTCGACTTCCCCGACCTCACCGCCGAGGCCGACGCCGTGGTGGCGCGGGCGCGAGCGGCCGGGGTCGGGCGGATGGTGACGATCTCGACCCGCGTGCACCGTTTCGCCGAGGTGCTGGCGATCGCCGAACGGTTCCCCGACGTGTTCTGCTCGGTCGGCACTCACTGCCACCATGCCGCCGAGGAGGAGGACGTCACCACCGACGACCTCGTGCGGCTCGCCCAGCACCCCAAGGTGGTCGCCATCGGCGAGGCCGGGCTCGACTATCACTACGACTTCTCGCCGCGCGACGTGCAGGAGAAGAGCTTCCGCCGCCACATCGCCGCCGCCCGCATCACCGGCCTGCCGCTGGTGATCCACGCCCGCGAGGCGGACGAGGACACGGCGCGCATCCTGGAGGAGGAGATGGGGCAGGGGCCCTTCCCGGCCCTGCTGCACTGCTTCACCGGCTCGGCCGAACTGGCGCACCGGGCGGTGGCCCTCGGCCACTACGTCTCGTTCTCGGGCGTGCTGACGTTCAAGAAGACCGACGAGCTGCGCAGGATCGCCGCCGAACTGCCGGCTGAGCGCATTCTGATCGAGACCGACGCGCCGTATCTGGCGCCGGGCAGGTGGCGCGGCAAGCGCAACGAGCCGGCCTATATCGTCGAGACGGCGCGCGTGCTGGCCGAGGCGCGGGGGCTGTCGCCGGCCGCGGCGGCGGACCTGACGACGGAAAATTTCTTTCGGCTTTTCAGGAAAGTGCCCAAGGATCTTCAAGCGCCGGAGCTTCGGGTGTCCGCATGACGCTGGTGGCGACGATCCTCGGCTGCGGCTCCTCGGGCGGTGTCCCGCGCGTCGGGTCCGGCTGGGGCCGTTGCGATCCCGCCGAGCCGAAGAACCGCCGCCGCCGCTGCGCCATGCTGCTGCAGCGCCTCGGGCCGGCCGGCACCACCACCGTGCTGATCGACGCCGGACCCGATCTGCGCGAGCAGCTTCTCGATGCCGGCGTGACCCATCTCGACGGCGTGCTGATCACCCACGAGCACGCCGACCACACCCACGGCATCGATGACCTGCGGCCGCTGGTGATCCATCAGCGGCGCCGCGTCGACGTCTACATGGATGCCGAGACCTCGGCGGCGATGCGGACGCGCTTCGGCTATTGCTTCGCCACGCCGCCGGGCAGCGAATACCCGCCGATCCTGACCGAGCACCGCATCCACGCCGACGAGCCGGTGACCATCGCCGGCGCCGGCGGACCGATCACCGCGCTGCCGTTCCGGCTGGTGCACGGCGGCATCGAGGCGCTGGGCTTCCGCATCGGCGATCTGGCTTACAGCGCCGACGTGAGCACGATCCCGCCCGAAAGCGTGGGCGCGCTCGACGACCTCGGCACCTGGATCATCGACGCTCTCCGTGACGCGCCGCATCCCAGCCATTTCTCCCTGGCCGATGCGCTGGCCTGGATCGAGCGGATCCAGCCGCGCCGGGCCATCCTCACCAATCTGCACACCGATCTGGACTTCCAGGATCTGGCGCGGCGCCTGCCGGAGGGCGTCGAGCCGGCCTTCGACGGCCTGCGTATCGAGATCCGCCCGTGACGATCAGGCCGTAATGCCAAGCGCCGCAGGATCGCATCGCTGCGGCCGCGCCCGCACGCTGAACCGGACCACCGAACACGAGGACGACCGCGAAAACCGAAGCCGGCCGGCAGACGCGCCCAGCAACCCACAGCCAATCCAAGCCCCAAATCCAATCCTCAAAACCGAGCCTCAAAACCGAGCCTTCATTTCAGGCCCTCCAAACCGCTGGCACAGAACAATGTTCCATAATATTCCTTATGCGAATCGGCCAATCCGGGTCGTCATCTCACCGGGACACCGATCTGTCAGCGACCATCAGGCCCTCCACCGCGACCGCCGGACCTCCAGCCGGATCGCGCTCGCAGCCGGAGCCGTCGCATGAGCCAGCGTATTGAGCCGTCCCGCGACATCGCCCGGCTGCTGGAATTGATGGCGGCGCTACGCACGCCGGGCACCGGCTGTCCCTGGGATCTCGACCAGGATTTCGCGACCATCGCGCCCTATACGATCGAGGAAGCCTATGAGGTGGCCGATGCCATCGCCCGCGGCGATCTCGTCGACCTCAATGACGAGCTGGGCGACCTCCTGCTGCAGGTGGTGTTTCACGCTCGCATGGCCGAGGAGATCGGCCGGTTCGATTTCGGCGACGTGGTCCAGGCCATCACCGCCAAGCTGATCCGCCGCCATCCGCACGTGTTCGGCGATGCCCGCGACCTCGACCCCGAGGCCGTCAAGGCGCTGTGGGCTGCGATCAAGGCCGAGGAGAAGGCGGAGAAGGCCCGCGCGCACGCGGCGGCCGGCCAGACGGCCGAGGTGCGGGCCAGCGCGCTTGACGGCGTTCCCCTCGCCCTCCCCGCGCTCACCCGCGCCCTCAAGCTGCAGGAAAAGGCCGGCCGGGTGGGCTTCGATTGGGGCGCGGTCGCTCCGGTGATCGCCAAGATCAAGGAGGAGATCGCCGAGATGGAGGCCGAGATCGCGGCCGACGACCGCGACGCCGCGGCCGGCGAGATCGGCGACGTGCTGTTCGCCGTGGTCAATCTGGCGCGCCATCTCGGCGTCGATCCCGAGGATGCGCTGCGCCGCACCAACCACAAATTCACCCGCCGCTTCCACGCCATCGAGGCGGCGCTGGCGCGAGACGGGCGCACGCCCGAGCAGTCCGACCTGGCCGAGATGGACGCGCTGTGGAACGCCGCCAAACAGGCGGAATCGCGGGAATGAGCCAGGCTCGGCTCCCTCAGGGCTCGGCTCCCATCATGCCGGAAACGAACGGCACGGCGCCATGTCATGCGAACGTCGCACTTTATGGCGAGTAGCATCTCGGACACTCTTCGCCGCTGAAATCGACGATTTCACGAGTGGCGAACCTCGTTGCGGACGACGCGGGCCATCACGGCCGGCCGGGCGCGCTTGGGAGGATCGGGAGGAGACGCGGTCATGAATGTATCCCGGAGACAGGCTCTGTGAACCTGAAGCGACCGTCGATCATCCGCAATCGCAGCCTCGCCGCGGCCCTCGTCGCCGCGCTGCTGCTGGCCAATCTGATACCGGCAGGCGGCGAGGCCGATGACCTCGCGCTGGCGATGAACGAGCAGGTGCTGGCGGATCGCCGGATCGCGGCCGAGTATGTCCGCACCGGCAACAGCGCCCTCGCCGCTGCGGCGCTGAAGCGGCTGTCGCAGGCGCTGGCCGGCAGCACGCACGGCGACCTCGCGGCGGCGGCGCTGACCGCCACCAAATCCGGCGATGCAACCGGGGCCACCGACCTCCTCGAAGAGTTGGCCGAGGCACTGGCCGAGGACCGCCATGCCGCCGACCAGCGGGTGTTTGCCGATTGCGTTCGCGAGGCGAAGAAGGTCTACGATCCGCTCGACGCCTACCGTACCGACAAGCCGGACCTGAAGGTCTCGACCACCGCCGTGGCTATTTCGGCTGCGGCCGCCAGCGTCAGCGCGGCGCTGGAGCGCTGCGAGGCCGAAGCCGGGCCGGCGGTGGCCGGCAACGCGGATTTTAAGCAGATCATCGCCGACGCCCGCCGCGCGCTGGACCAGATCGCCGTCGCCGTCGACGCCGAGGACGCCGATCAGCTACCCGGCCTTCTGACCGATCTGCGCGCCCATGTGTTCCTGCTGCTGTTCCACTATGGCTGACGACGATGCCGGCCGGTCAGCCCGGCATCGCCGGGCCGCTGCCCGCGCCGGTGGCTGAAATGGCGCGGGCGATCTCCTCGATGTCGGCCCGGCTCAATTCGAGCGTTGCGGCATCGAACCAGCCGTCGACCTGCTCCGGGCTGCGTGCGCCGACGATCGCGCCGGTGACTCCCGGCCAGGCCAGCGTCCAGGCCACAGCAACGGTGGCGACCGTGGTGGCGCGCCGCAACGCGATGGGCTGCAGGGCCGCGGCAAGCTGGAGATTGCGGTCGAGCTTGTCGCCCGCAAAGTCCGAGGCGCGCGAGCGCCAGTCGGAGGCTGGGAGATCCCTGGCGCGCTCATGCGTGAAATGACCGGTCAGCAGGCCGGACTGCATCGGGCTGTAGACGATCACCCCGGTACCGTGGACGTCGCACCATGGCAGTTCCGTCGCCCCCACCTCGCGGTGGATGGCGGAGAATGGCGGCTGCAGGCTGTCGACATGGCCAATCCGCTCGCACACCCGAAGCTGCTCGGCGGTGTGGTTGGAAAGGCCGACCGCGCGGACCTTGCCCTCGGCCTTGAGATCGAGCAGCGTCTGCCAGTAGGCTTCGAGCGGCGTGCCGTCGCCGGCCGGCCAGTGCATCTGGTAGAGGTCGATCCGCTCGACACCGAGCCGCTTCAGCGACGCCTCGACCTCCCGCCGGATGCTCTCCGGCGCGCCGACGCGTGAGGGCATTTTCGTCCGGTCGGCCTCGTCCCAAACTAGGCCGCATTTGGTGAAGACGTAGGGCCGCTCGTCGAACGGAATTTCGGCCAGCGCCTCCCGCACGATCTCCTCGGAATGGCCGAGCCCGTAGACGGCGGCGGTGTCGATCCAGTTGAGGCCGCGGTCGACGGCGTGGCGAATGGCGGCGATCGAGGCGCGGTCGTCCTGGGTGCCCCAGCCGGCGGCCCAGTCGCCGCCGCCGATCGCCCAGGCGCCGAATCCGACACGGGTGATGGTCATGTCGGTGCGGCCCAGCCGGCGGGTCGGAAGCGTGATGATCGGCAAGTCTGATCGGGTCATGAACCTCTCCTTGCCAATTGAAATGGACCGCGCGCCGGTTATTTCAAATTTTCGATCTTGAGCGAAGCCGCTCAGCCCCCGCGACCTCAGATCATGATACCGCCGTAGACGCGCGCAACATTCGGGCCCTCTTGAAGTTTTGCAACGCTCTTGCCATTTCGGGGCCGACCAATTCGAGCGGGATCACACCTGCCAAGACGGATGCCATGACGGAACCTGCCATGACGGAACCTGCCATGACCGAACCTGAAACGAGCCCTGACACCCCCAACGAAGCGTCCAGGCACGAAGCGGCTCCCGGCGAGAGCCGCGCCTTCGCCGCCGACGTCGCGCGCCTGCTGCACATGATGGTGCATTCGGTCTATTCGGACCGCGACGTGTTTCTGCGCGAGCTGATCTCGAATGCCGCCGACGCCTGCGAGCGGCTGCGCTACGAGGCGATCGCCAATCCGGATCTGCTCGGCGACGATCCCAAGCCGCGCATCACGCTCGCCATCGACGCCGATGCCCGCCGCCTCACGCTCGAGGACAACGGCATCGGCATGAGCAGGCCCGAGCTGATCGAGGCGCTCGGCACCATCGCCCATTCCGGCACCAAGGCCTTCCTGGAACGGCTCGACGCCGCCCAGGGCGACACCGCCAATCTGATTGGCCAGTTCGGCGTCGGCTTCTATTCGGCCTTCATGGTGGCGGACAAGGTGGACGTCATCTCCCGCCGCGCCGGCAGCGATGAGGCGTGGCAGTGGTCCTCCGACGGCAAGGGCACCTACACGGTGACGCCGGTCGAGCTTGCCGAGGCCCCTGCCCGCGGCACCCGCGTGGTGCTGCACCTGATGGCGGACGCGACATCCTACACCGAGCGCTTCAAGCTCCAGCGCATCATCAAGGACCAGTCCGGCCACGTACCGGTACCGATCACGCTGATCGACAAGCCCGGCGGCGAGGCGTCCGAGGTGACGGACGGGGCGGCGCTGTGGACCAAGCCGAAGTCCGAGATCACGGCGGAGGAGTACACCGACTTCTACCGCAGCGCCGCCGGCCAGTTCGATACGCCCGCACTCACCATCCACGTTCATGCCGAGGGTCGGCAGGAATATTCGCTGCTCGCCTTCGTGCCCTCGGTAAAACCGTTCGACCTCTCCGATCCCGAGCGCAAGGGCCGGCTCAAGCTCTATGTAAAGCGCGTCTTCATCACCGACGATGCCGAGATCGTGCCGCGCTATTTGCGCTTCGTGCGCGGCCTCGTCGATTCTACCGACCTGCCGCTCAACGTCTCGCGCGAGATGATCCAGGAGAGCCCGATCCTCGCGGCGATCCGCAAGAGCGTCACCGGGCGGGTGCTGAGCGAGCTGGAGAAGCTCGCCGGCCGCGACGAGACGGCCTATGCGGACGTGTGGGCCAATTTCGGCGCGGTGCTGAAGGAGGGCCTGTGCGAGGACTTCGAGCGCCGCGAGGCGCTGCTCGGCCTTGCCCGCTTCAAGACCACCGCGTCGGGCGAGGGCTGGCGCAGCCTGAAGGACTATGCCGGCGCGCTGCGCGAGAACCAGACCGCGATCTACTACATCGCCGGTGACGACGCAGACCGCCTTGCCGCCTCCCCGCACCTCGAAGGGTTCCGCGCCCGCGGCATCGAGGTGCTGCTGCTGTCGGATTCGGTCGACTCGTTCTGGGTGACGCTCGGCCCCGATTTCGAGGGCAAGCCGTTCAAGTCGGTGACGCAGGGCGCGGCCGACCTCGCGGCAATCCCGCTGCTCGATGCCTCCGCGCCGACAGCGCCCGAGGTTCCGCCTGCGGTGGCCGATCTCCTCGCGTTCATCAAGACCACGCTTGGCGACGATGTCGCCGACGTGCGCGCCTCCGACCGCCTCACCGACTCGGCGGTGTGCCTCGTCGCGTCCGAGGCCGGGCTTGACCGCCAGTTGGAGAAGATCCTGTCCAGCGCCGGCCGGCTCGGCGCCGCCGCCAAGCCGATCCTGGAGGTCAATCCGCGCCACGACCTGATCGTGCGCCTCGCCGGGCTCGGCGAGACCGACGCCGGGTTCAGGGCGGACGTCGCGCACCTCTTGCTCGACGAGGCCCGAATCCTCGACGGCGAGCGGCCGGGCGACGCCAAGAGCTATGCGGCCCGCCTCGGTCGCGTCATCGGCCGCAGCCTCGGCGCCTCGACGAGCTGAGGACCGCTCTTCCCCGGCACCGCGCCTCCAGACAGAGGTGCGGTGCCGGCAATTTGGGGCTGACGTTCCGCCAGCGCTGGCCTAATGACAGCGACTGGCTGACCGAAAAGGACAATCCCACGGTGTCCGAGACCCTGCTGCGTACCCCCGCCGCCCAGACCGCCGCTCCGCGTTGGACCCGCGCCGAAGCTGACGCGCTGTGGCGAAAGCCGTTCAACGACCTCCTGTTCGAGGCCCACACGGTCCATCGCGCCAACTTCGACCCCAACCGCATCCAGCTCAGCCAACTCCTGTCGATCAAGACCGGCGGCTGCGCCGAGAATTGCGGCTATTGCGGCCAGTCGGCCCACCATCACACCGGGCTCGACGCCACGAAGCTCATCGATCTCGACCAGGTGCTGGCCGAGGCCGAGAAGGCCAAGGCGGCCGGCGCCACCCGCTATTGCATGGGCGCGGCGTGGCGCAACCCCAAGGACCGCGACATGGCCAAGCTGGTGGCCATGGTCGAGGGCGTGAAGGCGCTGGGGCTTCAGACCTGCATGACGCTCGGCATGCTGACCGGAGCGCAGGCCAGGACGCTCGCCGACGCCGGGCTCGACTACTACAACCACAACCTCGACACCTCCGAGCGCTTCTACCCGGAAGTCGTCACCACCCGCACGTATTCCGATCGGCTGGAGACGCTGGACCACGTCCGCGACGCTGGCCTGAAGGTGTGCTCGGGCGGCATTGTCGGCATGGGCGAGAGCGTGGCCGACCGGCTCGACATGCTGGTGACGCTGGCCAATCTGCCGACACCGCCCGACAGCGTGCCGATCAACATGCTGATCCCCATCCCCGGCACCCCGATGGCCGGCGCACCTGGGGTCCGCCCGTTCGACTTCGTGCGCACCATCGCGATGGCTCGCATCATGATGCCGACGTCCGAAGTCCGGCTGTCGGCCGGCCGCAGCGAGATGAGCGACGAATTGCAGGCGCTGTGCTTCTTTGCCGGCGCCAACTCGATCTTTGTCGGCGAGGTGCTGCTGACCGCCGACAATCCCGGCGAGGACCACGACCTCGCGCTTCTGCGCGAACTGGGGCTGAAGCCGGAAACGGTTACTCGTTCCGATTGAAGCCGGACCTCAGCTCGGCGGATTGTATTTGCCGGTGCGCAGCACGAAGGCGATGACCGCGGCCACGGCGCGATAGAGTTCTTCGGGGATCTCGGCATCGAGTTCGACGCGCGACAGCGCCTGCGCCAGCGCGGCGTTCTCCTCCAGGTGCACGCCGCTTTCGTCCGCCTTGGCGATGATCGCCTCGGCCACCGCGCCGCGCCCCTTGGCGGTGACGCGGGGAATGCTGCCGGTCTGGTATTCCAGCGCCACGGCAACCGGGATCTTCTCGGTCTCGCTCATGTCACGCGGTCGACCAGGTGGCGGGTGGGAGGCGGCGGCGCATCCGGCCGGCCGTTGCGGACCAGCAGGCGATCGAGCGTCAGCTCCTGCTCGGCCAGGGCCGCGGCAAATCCGCCCTCCCCGGCCTGCAGCATCTCGGCCGTCGCCGGCCGTTCCGCCCACAGCGAGACGGCAAGGTTCGCGCCCTTCAACGTCAGCAGCGCGTGCACCGGGCCGACCGGCTCGACATCGATCGAGAACCGGATGCTCCAGCCCTGGCTCGGCTCTGTTCCAACGGGCGCGTGACCGTCATCGGGGCGGATGTCGATCTGGGCGATGCTGGTGCGGCCCTCGGCCACCAGCGGCACCTCGAAGGTCCAGGCGGGCTGGGCCGGCGCATCGCTGCGGCCGGGCAGCATTGTCTCGGCATCGGCGCAGGCGAGCTGGGCGAGCGACAGCCGGGCCAGCGCTCCCTCCGTCTCGGCCAGCAGCGTCCGCAGCGCATCGCGCGGTGGCGCCTCCTCGGCGATGAGCGGCGCCACGGCCGGCTGGCCGCGCGGCATGGTGCCCCGGCGCGGCGGTCGCGCCACCTCGCCGGTCGCCGGCATGGATGCCGACAGGTGTGCTGCCTCCTCGCCGAGCGCAGCGACAAGGGCCGCCCGAAGGCTGATCAGCGCCGCTTTGAGATCGGCCGGCGGCGCTGATTGGCCGCCCGGCGCAGCCGCCGGGTCCGTTCCGTCCGCGGGCTGCGCCAACAGCGCCAGCAGCGCCCGCAAGGTTGTCGCCGGCTGGTTCGCCGGCCCCGAACGCAGGGCCGCCTCGTGAAACACGCCGGACCGCAGGAAGGCGGCCAGAACCTGCGCCGGATCGCCGACATCCGTGGCCTGCAGCCGCAACCCGAGCAAATTGGTGGCGGCGGCGGTCACGTCCGCCGGCAAAGCGGGTGCCCGTCCGCCCGCCGGAGCCTCGACGAGCCGAGCCAGATCGGCAAACAGCGGCGCCAGACTGGCCTGCCGCGCCATCAGGCCCGACAGGGCACGGCTGAGGGCCGGAATCGGCGCCGCCTCGGCGGCAGGCCACGCCGGGCGGGCCGCCTCGCCGTGCGGTAGGGTCGATGTCGGAGCGCGCTCGACCACCGACAATTTGAGCGCGCCGCCCTCCTCCTCGACCAGCATGCGAACGGTCTGGCCCGGCGTGAGCTGGGCGGAGGTGGCGGCTTCGATCACCCGCCCGGCGATGGCCAGACGGACCATGCCGCTGTCCATGAGCGCCAGAATCCGCGCGTCGACCACCAGCCCGGCCGCCAGTGCGGGGATCTGCCCGCGGGTGGTGGGCAGCGCCGTAATGGCGCCGACTGGCGTCACCTGCTCCACCACCGCCACGTCTCCCGCCCGATTGCCTGCAACCGCACTCTATCACGAGCAGCGACCGATTCTTCAGGCTGCTTCTTGAGGCTGCGCCGCGCCACCCCGCTCAGGGCCGGCACTTGTCGCGAACTGCTCGCAAAATCCGGTTGATGCCGCAACAATAAGTCGCCCAGCGTCAAGAGAATACGCTGCATTACCAAGCTTTCACTTGAGTTTTAAATGTCGAGGTATACGGATTATGCGAGAAATTGACATTGAGGCATCCCATGAACAAGAACCTGCTGCATCGTCTCCATCGTTGGACGACGCTCGTCTTCGCATTGCCGCTTCTCGTGATCTTGACGACGGGGTTGATTCTCTCATTCGAGCCGGCCGCCAGCCGCTCTGCCATTCAGCCGGGGTCGCTCGCCATTGCCGACGTCGAGCAGATCATCGCGAAGCATGATCCGCAGGGCCAGGCGCGCGGGCTGATGATTAGCCCGCTCGACGGCACGCTGACACTGATGTCGGGCGCCCCTGGTGGCCATGGCGCGCCTGGTGCCGGCGTGGTGGTCGACCTTGCGACCGGCGAGCGGCTGGACCCCGCGTCCCCGGGGTGGTCGAGCCTGTTCATGACGGCGCGGCGCCTGCACGAGCATTTCGTGTTCGACCTGGACTGGGTGGTGACGGCCTCGACCATCGCCATGCTGGCGCTGATCGCCATCGGCGTGCTGATGGGCCTGCCCAGGCTGCGCAACAGCCTGTCGGGCTGGCACAAGGGCATCGCCTGGTTCCTGCTGCCGCTGGTGATCCTGAGCCCGCTGACCGGCCTCCTGATGGCGTTCGGCCTCACCTTTTCCGGCCCGTCCCCGGCGAAGAGCGCCGGCACGCCCACGCTGGTCGAGGCGGTGCGGATGATCGCGGACGATCACGACCTCGCCGGCGTCACCTGGATTCGCGCGCGTGGCGGCCAGCTCATGGCCCGCATCAATGAGGGCGGCGGCCCGGTGGTCTACACGCTCACGCGGGAGACCGTGACGCCTCTGCCCGAGAACTGGCCGCGGCTGATCCACGAGGGCACATTCGGTGGTCCGACCGGCAGCATCCTCAATGCGATCACCTCGTTCGCCCTGATCGGCCTGCTCTGCACCGGTCTCCTGATCTGGGCGAAGCGCAAGTTGCGTAAGCCGCAGCGGGTCCGGGACGGAGCGACGGCGAGGGCCTGAACCAGCTCGCGCGGTGTGAAAGGGAGCCCTCGGCGGTCGCAGATGCCGCTCCGAGGGCTCCGGCGTTTCTGGTAGAATATCGGCAATCGAAGGTTGGGGCGGTCCGGAGGCCGCATCGCAAAGATGACCGAGCCCTCTGCGAAACATGCCGAAATCACGGCAAGGCTACGGATGTGGCTCGGCACCGCGCTCGATCCCGAGCGCTTCGCCGTGTCGTCGTTCGATCCCGGAGTCCCGACCGAACGATCCATTCGCCATCCCGACGTGCTCGTCGATGCTCAAGGCTCAGATCGCGCGGCTAATCTTGCTGCCGCACCGGTGCTGATCGCAGAAGTCACCGAGCCGCAGACCTACGCCACCGACTTCGGGTCGAAAGTGGTCGAGTACACCAGCCTGCCCAGCCTCGCTGCATATCTCGTCCTGTTCCGGAACGAGCCGCGGGCGTGGATCTGGCGGCGCACTGCCGAGGGCACGTTCCCCGAGGAGCCGGAGATGCTGGTCGGCCGGGAGGCGACGATCCCCCTGCCCGGCCTCGGCCTGACGCTGGCGCTGTCGGACATCTATCCCGGCGAAGAAACCGACGCCTTCCCGGCCTGACCTACCCCCACCACGCCTCCGGCGCCACGAACCGCCCGGCGGCCTGCTCAATCGCAGAGCCCAGCGCGAACAGCGTCTCCTCGTCGAACGGCCGGCCGATCAGCTGCAGACCCAGCGGCAGGCCCTGGCCGTCGAGGCCAGCCGGTACGGCGATGCCCGGCAGCCCGGCCATGTTCACCGTCACCGTGAACACGTCGTTGAGATACATCTCGACCGGGTCGGCCGCGCCCTTCTCGCCGATGCCGAACGCAGCGGACGGCGTCGCCGGCGTCAGCACGGCGTCCACCCCGGCGTCGAACGCGATCTCGAAGTCGCGCTTGATCAGCGTGCGCACCTTCTGGGCACGCAGGTAATAGGCGTCGTAATAGCCGGCGGAGAGAACATAGGTGCCGATCATGATGCGGCGGCGCACCTCGCGGCCGAAGCCGGCGGCGCGGGTCTTCTCGTACATGTCGCCGATGCTCTCGCCCGGCACGCGCAGGCCGTAGCGCACGCCGTCGTAGCGGGCGAGGTTGGAGGACGCCTCGGCCGGCGCGACGATGTAATAGGCCGGCAGCGCGTATTTGGTGTGCGGCAGCGAGATCTCGACGATGGTGGCGCCGGCCTCCTTCAGCCAAGCGATGCCCTGCTGCCACAGCGCGTCGATCTCGGCCGCCATGCCGTCGATGCGGTATTCCTTGGGGATGCCGATGGTCAGCCCCTTCACCGGGCGGCCGATCGCCGCCTCGTAGTCCGGCACCGGCCGGTCGACGGAGGTGGTGTCCTTGGGGTCGTGGCCGGCCATCGAACGCAGCAGGATGGCGGCGTCGCGCACCGTCTTGGCGAACGGCCCGGCCTGGTCGAGCGACGAGGCGAACGCCACGATGCCCCAGCGCGAGCAGCGCCCGTAGGTCGGCTTGATGCCGACGGTCCCGGTGAACGCCGCCGGCTGGCGGATCGAGCCGCCGGTGTCGGTGCCGGTGGCGCCCAGGCACAGGCCGGCGGCCACCGCCGCGGCCGAGCCGCCCGACGACCCGCCCGGCACCAGCTTGGTATCAGAGCCCTGCCGACGCCACGGCGACACCACCGGTCCGAACGCGCTGGTCTCGTTCGACGAGCCCATCGCGAATTCGTCATTGTTGAGCTTGCCCAGCATCACCGCGCCGTCGCGCCAGAGCTGGCTGGTGACGGTCGACTCGTAGGGCGGCACGAACTCGCCCAGGATCTTCGAGCACGCCGTGGTGCGCACGCCCTCGGTGCAGAACAGATCCTTGACGCCGAGCGGGATGCCCTCCAGCGGCCCGGCCTCGCCGCGGGCGCGGCGGGCGTCGGAGGCCTCGGCCATGGCCAGCGCCTTCTCCGGCGTCTCCAGCACATAGGCGTTGAGGGCGCGGGCCCGGGCGATGGCGTCGAGATGCGCGGCCGTGAGTTCGCGGGCGGAAAATTCCTTGCGGGCCAGGGCGTCGCGCGCCTCGGCGAGCGTCAGGCGGGTGAGATCGGTCATCGTCTCACTCCACCACCTTGGGGACGAGGTAATAGCCGTCGTCGCTGGCCGGCGCGTTTGCCAGCACCTTGTCGGCGATGAAGCCGTCGGTGACCTTGTCCTCGCGGGCCTTCATCGCCATCGGGGTGACCGAGGTCATCGGTTCGACGCCGGAGACATCGACCTCGGCAAGCTGCTCGACGAAGGCCAGGATGGCGTTGAGCTCGCCCTGGAGATGCGGCACTTCGGCGTCGGTGACGGCAATGCGCGCCAGATGCGCCACACGGCGCACCGTGGCCTGATCGACGGACATGGAAGCCCTCGGGAATGAGCGCCGGATCGGCGCGAAAACGGCTCGTCCAGCTTCTACAAAGCCGCGTTTCGCGCCGCAACCCGCGCCCGGCAATCGGCGCGGGCCACGCCTACCGCGTCACGAGGTCGGCCGGCGGCTTGTCCGGCGCGCCGCGGAACTCGAACAGCTTGCGCAGGAAGCCCGGCGCGACGGCGGAGATCGGATTGATGCGCAGCGTCGGCGCCGATGGCGAGCCCACCACCTCGTAGGTCACGCCGAGCAGTCCCTCATTGGGGCCGCCCATGAACAAGCCGACGATCGGGATGCGGGCGAACAGGTTGTTCAGCCCGTAGGCCGGCACGAAGGTGCCCCGCAAGCCGATCTCGTTGCGGCCGTAATCGATCTGCCCCTCCACCGTGGCGCCGATCTGCGGCCCCCAGATCACCCCTTCGCTGATGGTGATGCGCGAGGGCGCACGCACGAACTCCACCCGCATCTTGGTGAAATTGACCGGCGAGCCGCCGGTCTGGCGGCCACCGGCGCGCCCTTCCGGCTTGCGCTCGGCCGGGGCGGAGGCGATCAGCTTGTCGACGCCGGAATCCCGCACCGCGAAATTGGCCAAGTTGAGCACGCCTTCCTGCGGACCGAGTCCGTCGGCGGACGGCGGATCGATGACCATCCAGAACTCGCCGCCGGACACCTTCGTATAGACGTCGACGAAACGCAGCAGCGCCCCGGCATCGGTGGAATGGGCGATGATGGCGGTGCGCGCCCCTTCGAGTGCCCGCAGGTCGGCCTTCGCCGAGGCTTCGCCGCCGATGCGCGCGGTGAGCGCCAAGGCGCGCAGCTCGCCATTGCGCCGGGTCATGCGGAAGTCGAGCTGGCGGGCGGTCTCGCCGTTCAGGCCGACGACGACGCCGAGCTTGGCTTCCACGTCGAGGTCGCGCGGACGCGAGCGCTGGCGCGTCGCCGCGGCCGAAACCGACGGGCCAGCCAGCAGCGACTTGAGCAACCCGCGCCCGTCGAACACGTCGCCACGCAGCGCAATGCGCAGAACACCGTCATTGCTGCGCTCGAGCTTCAGCGCCGCCCGGTCGCCGTCCGAAAGCTGAAAGGTCGGCAGGTTCACCGACACCGGATCGCCCGTCCCGTCGAGTTCGACCGAGCCCTTGAGAAGGGCGCCGCTGCCCTCCAGCACCAGATCGTCGAACCGCACGGACGTGCCGGATTTCTCGGTGACGGTGAAGGACGCCTTGGCCGGCTTGCCCTTCGGCTTGACCCAGCCCGGAACCAGGTCGGTGATCGCGGCATCCTTGAGGTCGGTCTCGATGGCGAGGCGGCTTTCGCGCTCGCCCATTTTGCCCTGCGCCTTGAGCGCCAGCGACCCGGAGAGCACGCCCGGCGGACCGTCGATGCCGAACTTGGTGCGCGCCGCGTCGTCGAGGGTTGTCTGGAAGCGCACCTCGGTATCGGCGTCCGGGCGGGGCTGGCGGACCTCGAAACTGATCTGGGCACCGGCCACCTTGCCGTCGCCCTTGAACGTCACCCCGTCCTTGGAACTGGCGGCGACCTTGATCGTCGCGCCCTCCACGCGCTGGCCGCGCACCTGCTTGTCGGCGGCGAACCCGGTGAGCTGGGCATCGAGGTTGTAGCTCACGGCGCTGCGCGGCACGTCGCGGATCAAGGGCAGCGAGACCTGGGCGTGCACCGTCGCGGCGCCGCGGGTGGTCTGCGGGTCGAGCTGCGGCGCACCCTGGGCCCGCATCAGGTCGGATTGCATCAGCTCGGCCAGCGCGTCCGCCTGCCCGTCGGCACGGAAGCGGATGTTGGTCGGGGCGCCCTTTGGGAAGGTGTCGGGAATATCGAACACGCCGTCGGAGAGTTCGAGGCGGCGGCCGGACGTTTCGATAGCCGCGCGCGGGATGGTGATGTTGGCGGTGCGGCCGGTGAGGACGGCATTGGCGCTGAAATCGCGCAAGGGCGGCAGGCCTTCGACTGCGGTCACCACGCCGTCCGACAGCACGAACTCCGCGCGAAGGCCCGCATCGGGCAGCGGAAGCTGCTTGTTCATCAGCGCGTCCAGCGGCGAGTTGACCGCGATGTCGCCGCGCTCCAGCGTGCCGGAAAGAACGTTCTTCATGATCCAGGCACGGGCGCCGGGCGCCACCACCGGCGGCCACAGCCGCTTGACCACATGCACCGGCATCCGGCTGCCAGTGAGGCCGAGCTGGAGGGACGGATTCGGGCCGGTGGTGATCAGCGTGGCGGTGGCCGCCGCCGCGACCGCCGAGCCGCCGATCTCGACCTTGTCGATGGTGACGATGCCGGCTGCCGGTTCGATCCGGCCGTGGGCGCTGATGCGATCGAGGATCAGCGGCGGATCACGCGGGCGCTCGGTCGCCAGCTCCATCCGCCCGCGCACCACCCGCCAGGCCCACGCCCCGTCCGCGGTCTCCGGCGGCACCACTGCCGCCGACAGCATGGTGCGGTTCTGGCGGGTCTGGACCACCACCGGCTCGATGGCGATGGTGCGGCGCTGGGCGTCCCAATGGAAATCGGCGCTCGCCTCGTCGATCACCAGCCGGCCTTCGGGATCGTCGCGCGGCCCGATCTGGCCGGCGCCGGCCCGGAACTTGGCGGTGCCGGCAAGCAGGGTGCCGTCGCGCGCCACCCGCGCCCGCACCATGACGTCGAGCGCGGAATCGGCGTGCAGGTCGGCGTCGGCGAGGCCGAACGCCAGCAGCAGATCCTTCGGCGACAGGTCGCGCCCGACGAGGTCGAGCGCCCTCACCTCGTCGGTCTCGTGGCTGATTGTGGCGGTGACGGACCATGGCCCGTCCGCCCCCCCCGACATGAGGGTGACCGCGACCCCGCCCTCGCTCGGACGGCTGAGCGACAACGCAATATTGTCGAACCGCCACTGCCGGTTCTTGGCCGCGTCGTCCACCACCAGCGTGCCGTTCTTCAGGCCGATCGTCGACAGGCCGAGGCCGCCGAAGCCGTCGCGTTCGATCCCTTCCAGAATACCAACCAGCGGCGCCAGCAAAGCCGGCTTGGCGATGTCCTCGGCGGTGGTCGGCGCCAGCGCGGCACTGGGCGGCGGCTCGCGCGATGTTGCTGTCTGCGGCGGCTGGCCAGCCGGGCGCGCCGACAGAGTTGCCGTGCCGCCCTCGATCGTGACCAGCATCTCCGCGCCCGACATTTCGATGCGGCGCGGATTGGGCTGACCGAACAGCCCGCCGAATTCGAGCGCGATCTCGGTCAGCGGCACGGTGGCGACGGTCCGGCCGTCCGCCCCGCGCACGGTCAGGTCGCGCAGCTTGAGCAGCGTCAGCCCATCGGCATCCTCGGCGCCCTCGGCGCCGCCGATCGAGACGGCGTAGCCCTCGCCGAGCCGTTCAGCCAGGGAACTCTCGATCCAGGGCAGCGCCTGACCGAGCAGCGGCCCACGCAGCAGCCACGGCAGGGCGTAGATCGCCACCACCGCCACCAGGACGACGGACAGGCAGGCCGCCGCAAGGCGCGGGCGCCGCCGGACGTCGGGCAGCCATGACAAGACTCGCCGCCCTCCTTCCCGGAGCCCGGCGAGCCCAGCGGCCATCGTCCGCCCTCGCCGTGGAGCCGGCTGGGCACCCGGTCGCTGCCCGTTTAAGCTGTCAGCCAT
The DNA here is from genome assembly GCF_008630065.1 of Blastochloris sulfoviridis. Lineage (GTDB taxonomy): Bacteria > Pseudomonadota > Alphaproteobacteria > Rhizobiales > Xanthobacteraceae > Blastochloris > Blastochloris sulfoviridis. The sequence goes on along the minus strand of NZ_VWPL01000009.1, from coordinate 94,794 downwards.
TGGCGGCCGTTCTCCACCAAGAGCATTCTCCGCAAAAGTGGGACGCGGTTTTGCGAAACAGAATGCGCCAACTCAATAACTTAGGGCGTCCGTCTGGTTCAGTCAGATCGGTGGATTCTCTCGAATGCCCATTCTGGACCATCGCGCTGACCCTCGGCCTTACCGCAATTCCGTCATCGCGATTCGGTCCCCTCGCCGGCTGCGCAGATGAAGTTAGAAGAAACGCAGGAACACGCCGAAAGGAAGGCACATGGCTGTCGAAAAAGGACGTCCGGCTCATGAAAAAGAATCGCCGGCCAACGGAAAAGAAGCCAACGCAAAAGAACACGCGGCTCTGGCCGTTGGCGATCCCGCGCCGGACTTCGATCTTCCGGGCGACGGCGGCGGGCGCGTGTCGCTCGCAGGCCTGCTCGGAAAGCCCACGGTCATCTACTTCTTTCCCAAGGCCGACACCTCCGGCTGCACCCGGGAATCGGTCGCCTTCAGCGCCTTGAAGCCGGACTTCGACAAGGCCGGTGTCGCCGTGATTGGCGTCTCGGCCGACCCGGTCAAGACGCAGGACAGGTTCAAGGCGAAGCACAACCTCACCGTCGCCCTCGCCTCCGACGAGGCGAGCTCGATGCTCGAAGCTTATGACGTGTGGGTCGAGAAATCCATGTACGGCAAGAAATACATGGGCATCGAGCGCACCACCGTGCTGATCGGCACCGACGGCCGCATCGCCCGCATCTGGCACAAGGTGAAGATCGACGGTCACGCCGAGGACGTGCTCGCCGCCGCAAGAGCGCTCTCAAAGAGGGAATAATGCATCCTTAGAGAGCATTTCGCGCATATCTCCACCAAGCGTCAGAAATCTTAGATTGTATAACTCTTCCGTCGCGCTCTTTAATTGTGCCTCAAGTTGATGCGAGGTCGAGGCCCGGCGGCGCCTTTGTTCGGGCGGCGCCGATCCGTTCAATTTGCCCTTTATTAACCTTAACCAACTCTAATCGGCGCGTTCAACCTGTCTGCGTTGGCTGCCGATGTCTTCAATCCGATTTGCCTCCCCGTCTGTTCCGACAGCATCGTCCGGCGGCGTGATGATTGGCCGCCGGACGTTCGCAGTCTCCATCGCGGTGTTCGCCGGGGTTCTGTCCTGGGCGGTGGGGCTGACCAGCTATGTGATCTTCCGCGACGAGGCGCTCGCCGGTCTCGCCCATCACTATCGCGACGCGGCGATGGTCTATGAGGACCGGATCAGCGAGCTCAAGGCCGAGATCGAGAAGACCCGAACGCGCCGGATGGTCGAGTACGAGCAGCTCGAACGCAAGATCGAGGGCCTGTTCAAGCGGCAGGCCGCCATCGAGACCCGCCAGCAGACCCTGTCCACGCTGACAGAACGGCCGGCGAAGGCGCAGACCCGCGCGGAAACCGCGCGTCCGAAACCGGAGGCCGGGCTTGTCGCACCTGGGTCCGGCCGACAGCTTGTTGCGCTCCACCAGTTGCTCGACCGCGCCGAGCGTTCCCAGGCAACCATTCTCGACCGCATCGAGGCCCAGACCGAGGCCCGCTCGCGCCGCCTGCGGGCGGCCCTGGACGATCTGGGACTTGGCGCGGCGCGCGTGCCGTCAGCCGCGCCGATGGGCGGCCCGTTCGTGCCGGCCGCGCCCGAGACCAATTTCGAGGCGCGGGCCGCCCGCGTCGCCGCGGCGGTGGACGATATGCGGCGGCTGGAGAAGGCCATCGCCACCATGCCGCTCGGCCGGCCGATCGGCCGCGACGCCGAGGTGACGTCGGGATTCGGCGTCCGGCTCGACCCCTTCCTGCGGCGACCGGCCCAGCACGGCGGCATCGATTTCCGGGCGGATACCGGCACCCCGGTTCGCGCGACGGCGGCCGGCCAGGTCAAGGAGGCCGGCTGGCAGGGCGGCTACGGCAACATGGTCGAGATCGACCATGGCAACGGGCTCTCGACCGTGTTCGGCCACCTGTCCGCGATCGAGGTCGTCGAGGGACAGACCGTGCGCAGCGGACAGATGGTCGGGCGGGTCGGCTCGACCGGCCGTTCGACCGGACCGCATCTGCACTATGAGACCCGCATAGCCGGCGAGGCGGTGGACCCGCAGCGCTTCCTGCGCGCCGGCGTCCGGCTGGGCCTGAGCGAGTCGGACTGAGCCGAGGCCCCAGCACCGCTGCGGGGGCCTCCCTCCCTCTTCTAGAGCGTTATCCGATCTGACTGCATCAGATCGGACGCTCTAAGTTTTTGATTTGTCGCATTTTCTTTCGCAAAACCGGTATCCACTTTTGCGGAGAATGCTCTAATCTTCGGCCATCAGCGCCTTGCGGGCCTCCTGCAGGCTGGCGCGCGTGGCGTCATCGACCTTCGGGAAGGCCAGCTTCAACCCCTCCAGCCGCTTGATGACGGCGGACGCCACCACGAGGCGGGTGAACCATTTGTTGTCGGCCGGCACCACGAACCACGGCGCCGCCTCGGCCGCGGTGTGCTGGATCATGTCCTCATAGGCCGTCATGTAGCGCTGCCAGTGCGACCGCTCGGCAACATCGCCGGCCGAGAACTTCCAGTTCTTGGCCGGATCGTCGATGCGCTCCAGGAAGCGCTTCTTCTGCTCGGCCTTGGAGACGTGGAGGAAGAATTTGAGGATGACCGTGCCGTTGCGGGCGAGATAGCGCTCGAAATTGCGGATGTCCTCGAACCGTTGCTCCCAGATCCGGTCGGTGACCAGCTCCGGCGGCAGCTTCTGGCGCGCCAGCACCTCCTCGTGGACGCGCGCCACCAGCACCTCCTCGTAATAGGAGCGGTTGAAGATGCCGATCCGTCCGCGCTCGGGCAGAGCGAGCTGACAGCGCCACAGGAAATCGTGGTCGAGCTCAGTCGCCGAGGGCGCCTTGAACGGGGTGACGTCGCATCCTTGCGGATTGATGCCGCTCATCACGTGCTTGATGGCGCCGTCCTTGCCCGCCGCGTCCATCGCCTGGAAGATCAGCAGAACCGACCAACGGTCCTGCGCATAGAGCTTTTCCTGGAGGTCGGACAGCCTCTCCACGCCGCTCTGCAGCGCCTCCCGGGCGCCGTCCTTGTCGAGCTTCAGGCCGCCGGTGTCCCCGGGATCGATGTCGGACAGCTTGAAACCCTTGCCGTCTGTGATCCGGTACGGCTTCACGAAATCGTCGGCGCTGATGCTCATGGGTGCTCTCGGAACGAACGGCGGTCCGCACTGCCGGCTGGGGCGAAGGCCCAAGGTCCAAGGTCCAAGGCTCAAGATCCAAGGCCCTCTTGGGCGGGCATGATAGGGCCCAAGCCAGACCGCGCAATCATCCGCCTCCGGTCCGCGCGCCACGTCCCCGCGGCCTGCACAGCTTCCGCTTGCAGAAATTTAAGCAATTTTGTCCGTTGCGCGCGGAACCGAGCACGCATGTTGCCTGTTTATTCCCAGCGGCAGGGTGGTGTCTCGGCCGAGAACAGTCGCAAGTCACGTCAGAGGACACTTCCGGAGAACGACATGAGTGCGGGCACCCGTGGTGTAGAGGCCCATCTTGCGATCGCCCTCTCCTGCCTGTCGTTGGCGCTGGCAGGGGGCACGCTGGTGATGTTGAACCTCGGCGCGCCGAAGAGCCCGACGCCACTCGCGGCCGTCGATACCGGGCCCGTCGCGCACGTGCAGTGGCAGGAAACCCTGCGAACCGCCTTTGACGATCTCTCGCGAATGCCGATCACCACCCTTCCATTGCGGGGCGATGTCGGGTTCGGCCTGATCACCGAACCGGATCCGTCGATGCTGGCGCAGCCGGAGATCGCGCCTTCGGCCATGCCGAAAAGCTGACAATTCGATTTAGGAAACGCTCACACCACCTTCTGCCCAACAAAGAAACGGCCGACTGAGCAGCCGGCCGCTTTGCCTTATGGCTGGCCTCGGTGAAGTCCCGCTCGAGCTTGCGCCGGCGGGGACGTTCAGCTTGGCGGCGACCCATTTCGTTCGCAGGCCACTGGAAGATCCCCGCGGAGTAGATTGTCTCCGCTGCGAAACTCGTCCTAATCGACGTCGTCGACTGCGCCCGGTCCGCCGCCATAGGCCTTCTGGGCGAGCGTCGCCTCCATGAAATCGTCGAGCCCGCCATCGAGCACCTCTTGCGGCGTGCCCGACGTGTGGCCGGTGCGCAGGTCCTTCACCAGCTGATAGGGCTGCAGCACGTAGGAGCGGATCTGGTGGCCCCAGCCGATGTCGGTCTTGGCCGCCTGCTCGGCCATCGCCTCGGCCTCGCGCCGCTTCAGTTCGCGCTCGTAGAGCTTGGCCCGCAGCATGCGCCATGCCTCGGCGCGGTTCTTGTGCTGGGAGCGGTCGCCTTCGCTGACCACCGCGATGCCGGTCGGGATATGCGTCAGGCGAACGGCGGATTCCGTCTTGTTGACGTGCTGGCCGCCGGCGCCGCCCGAGCGCATGGTGTCGACCCGCACGTCGGCCTCGTTGATCTCGATGATGATGCGGTCGTCGACCTCGGGGTAGACGTCGATCGAGGCGAACGAGGTCTGGCGGCGGGCATTGGCGTCGAACGGCGAGATGCGCACCAGCCGGTGTACGCCGGCCTCGGTCTTCAGCCAGCCATAGGCGTTGTGGCCCTTGACGTGGATGGTGGCCGACTTGATGCCGGCGCCCTCGCCCGCCTGCTCCTCGACCAGCTCGACCTTGTACTTCCGCCGTTCCGCCCAGCGCGTGTACATGCGCAGCAGCATCTCGGCCCAGTCCTGGCTCTCGGTGCCCCCGGCGCCAGGGTGGACTTCGAGGAAGGCATTGTTGGCGTCGGCCTCGCCGGACAGGAGCGCCTCGATCTGGCGGCGCGCCGCCTCGGCCTTCACGGCTTCGAGCAGGCCCTTGGCCTCGTCGATGGTCGCCTCGTCCTCCTCGGCCTCGCCCAGCTCGACCAGCGTGATCGCATCGTCGAGTTCGCGCTCAAGCTTGACCACGCCCTCGATCGCGTCGGCGAGCGCGTTGCGCTCCTGCATCAGCTTCTGGGCGGCGTCGGCGTCGTTCCACAGATTGGGGTCTTCCGATGCGGCGTTCAGTTCCGCCAGTCGGCGCTGGGCAACATCCCAGTCAAAGAGACCTCCTCAGCAGTCCCGCGGACTGCTTGATGTCATCGACGAGATTCTGAAGTTCGGCTCGCATGGTTACGCATCCGGTTCGGGAGCGTCGCATGTAGCGGTCCCGCGACCGAAGCGCAACCCGGGAGCTTATAATATTACCGCATCCCGCGGGATGCCCGCATCTTTCGGCAATCCTGCCATTTCGGACGCGGTTGGTCCCGAAAGTTCCAACATTTCCGCCGCTTCATCCGGTCGAATTTACACTTATTGAACCCGGATCTGCTCCAGTGGCGCGCCTCCCACCGTCACCCCTCTTTGGGCCACTGCCATGCGGACACCAGTCGCGCCGACCACGGTCGAGCGATTTTTCGACTCCAGCGAGCTGATCGTCTCGAAGACCGATCTCAAGGGGCGGATCACCTACGCCAATAGCGTCTTCTGCCGCTTGGCCGGGTTCAGCGAGGCCGAACTGCTCGGCCAGCCCCACAGCATCATTCGCCATCCGGACATGCCACGCGCGGTGTTCAAGCTGCTCTGGGATACCATCATCGCCGGGCACGAGATCTTCGCCTACGTCAAGAACATGGCGAAGAACGGCGATTTCTACTGGGTGTTCGCCCATGTCACCCCGTCCTACGACGCCGCCGGCCAGCTCGTGGGCTTCCACTCCAACCGCCGGGTTCCCAGCCGCAGCGCCATTGCGGCAATCGAGCCGATCTATGCCGAGGTCGCCGCCGTCGAGGCCCGCCACAAGAACGGCAAGGACCAGCTCGAGGCCGGCTACCGGCACCTCACCGCCTTCGTCGAGTCCACCAAGAAGTCCTACGATGAACTGGTCCTCGCTCTCTAAGGCCCTGGCCGCCAGCGGCGCGGGCGCAGCGGTTGTCGCCGCGGGCTTCGCGTGCGCGCTCATCGGCTGGCACGGCGCCGTGCCGGTCCTGCTGGCGGTGGGCCTCGCCGCCATGGCGCTGGCCATTCATTTCGCCCTCAGGGTGCGGCGCGAGTTCGGTCGCATTGCCACCGTCTGCCGCGCCATCGCCGACGGCGACTTCGAGATGCGGCTGGTCGGCATCACCGAGCGCGGCGATCTCGGCGCCGTGCAGTGGACGCTGAACGACATGATCGACCGCTGCGACGCCTATGTGCGCGAATCGGCGGCGGCGATGCAGGCGGTCCGCTCCAACACTTATTATCGCACCATCCGCCCCGAGGGGTTGAAGGGCGCCATGCTCGCCGCGGCCAACACCATCAACGCCACGATGGCGGCGATCCAGGCCCGCCTCGGCGCCTTCGCCAACGAGACCGCCCGGTTCGAGACCTCGATCCAGGGCATCGTCGAGAATGTCGCGTCGGCGTCGACCAGCATGGGCGATACGGCCAGCGCCATGACCGAGAACGCCAGCGCCACGCTGAGCCGTGCTACCACGGTGGCGGCGGCCTCGGAAGAGGCGACGGTGAACATGCAGACGGTCGCGGCGGCGGCCACCCAGCTCTCCACCTCGGCCCGCGAGGTCGGCGAGCAGGTCGGGCTGTCGGCCACCATCGCCCAGCAGGCGGTGACCCGCACCCGCGAGGCGCACCAGACCATCCAGGTGCTGGAGACCGCCAGCGAGAGCATCGGCCAGGTCGCCGAGTTGATCCGCGCCATCGCCGCCCAGACCAACCTGCTCGCCCTCAATGCCACGATCGAGGCCGCCCGCGCCGGCGAGGCGGGACGCGGCTTCGCCGTGGTGGCGCAGGAGGTGAAGTCGCTGGCCGGCCAGACCGCCCAGGCGACCAGCCAGATCGCAGCCCAGATCGCCGAGGTCCAGACCTCGACCCACAGCGCGGTCGAGGCAATTGCCGAGATCGCCCGCACCATCGGCGAGGTCGACCAGATCACCAGCCATGTCGCCAAGGCGGTCGAGACGCAGATGGCCGCCACCGAGGAGATCGCCCGCAACGTCGAGCAGGCGTTCGACGGCATCCGCGACATCACCACCAACATCCACGGCGCGACCGAGATCGCCGGCCGCACCGAGACGCTGGCGGACGGCACCAAGGCCGCCTCCGGCGAACTCTCGGCCAAGGCCCAGCAACTGACCGAGGAGGTGCGCAGCTTCCTCGCGGCCCTGCACAACGGTCCGCTGAACCGCCGCAAGCGCGATGACCCGAACTATCGCGGGCCGGAGCGGCGGCAGGACCGCGGCAAGGCTGCAGCCTGATATTCATATCGACGGCCCCGGACGCTGACGCGTGGGGCCGTCGACTCTCGCGGAATCTCTTTCGGGAAATCAGAGATTTCGCGAAAACCCGCGACCGGAACCAACGGTCCGCGTTCGCGGCCGTTGGAATCAGTTGGGTGATCCCGGCCGAGCGCCCCGTGTGTGCGAGCCGGGTCGTTCGCAGAATGGTGTCCTTCCCGAAGGACGGCCCCAGGTCTCGGCTAAGCCTCGCCCGGGGCGACGCTCCCTGCCTACTCCGCCGCGATCTTCGGCAAGAGGTCGAGCGAGGCGCTGAGCGCGGCCGCGTCATAGTCGCGGTCTTCGAGCTTGCCCGACAGGTAGTCCATGTAGGCCTGCATGTCGAAATGGCCGTGGCCGGACAGGTTGAACAGGATGGTGCGCGGCTTGCCTTCGAGCTTCGCCGCCAAAGCTTCGTCAATGGCTGCGCGCACCGCGTGAGTCGATTCCGGCGCCGGCACGATGCCTTCCTGGCGGGCGAACAGCAGGCCGGCCTCGAAGCACGGGTTCTGGTGGACGGCGCGGGCCTCGACCAGGCCGAGTTCGCGCGCGTGGCTGACCATCGGCGCCATGCCGTGATAGCGCAGGCCGCCGGCGTGGAAGCCGGGCGGCACGAAAGCCGAGCCCAGCGTGTGCATCTTCATCAGCGGCGTGAGATGCGCGGTGTCGCCGAAGTCGTAGGCGTAGGTGCCGCGGGTCAGCGTCGGGCAGGCCGCCGGCTCCACCGCCACCACCCGCACCTCCTTGCCCTCGCGCAGCTTCTTGCCGAGGAAGGGGAAGGCGATGCCAGCAAAATTGGAGCCGCCGCCGGCGCAGGCGATCACCACGTCCGGCCAGAACCCGGCCATCTCCATCTGCTCGATGGCCTCAAGGCCGATCACGCTCTGGTGGATGCCGACATGGTTGAGCACGCTGCCCAGCGCGTAATTGGTGTCGGGGTTCTGGGCGGCGACCTCGACGGCCTCGGAGATCGCGATGCCGAGGCTGCCCGGCGAGTCCGGATCGGCGGCGAGGATGGCGCGCCCGGACGCAGTCTCCACCGAGGGGCTGGCGATGCAGGTGGCGCCGTAGGTCTCCATCAGCGCCCGCCGGTAGGGCTTCTGATTGTAGGAGACCTTGACCATGTAGACCTTGACCTCGATCCCGAACAGGGATCCGGCGAAGGCCAGCGAGGAGCCCCACTGCCCTGCCCCGGTCTCGGTCGACAGCTTCCGGACGCCCGCCTCGCGGTTGTAGAAGGCCTGGGCCACCGCGGTGTTGGGCTTGTGCGAGCCGGCGGGGCTCACGCCCTCATACTTGAAGAAGATGCGCGCCGGGGTGTCGAGCGCCTTCTCCAGGCGGCGGGCGCGCACCAGCGGTGAGGGCCGCCACAGGCGATAGATGTCGCGCACCGGCTCCGGGATCTCGATCTCGCGCTCGGTCGAGACCTCCTGGGCGATCAGCGCCATCGGGAAGATGGGGGCAAGGTCGTCGGGGCCGAGGGGCTTGCCGGTTCCCGGATGCAGACCTGGCGGCAGCGGCGCCGGCAGGTCGGCCGCAAGATTGTACCAGGCGCGCGGAATGCGATCTTCCGGCAGCAGATACTTGACGCTGTCGCTCATGGAACTCCCCCCGTGCGAGCGATGAAACTGCGGCGGTAGGTCTAAACAGGATTTGCCGGCGACGCCAATAGCGAGCGGCGCGGATCTCCTCCAACCCGCGTCAAGGCGGAGGCTCGGCTGATCCAAGGTCAGCGCTCGTCCGTATTTGTAACGATGTCGTACGAGACCAGCCCCAGGGACCGGAATTTCGTGTCCCGATCGCCGAAAATCCCATTTCCGAGCAAACATTTCAGGCGAGTATGTTTCCGGCTGTCAGGACGTGATCCCTCGGAAATCCAGTCATGACGGAATTGGTACGAGCGATGCCCCGCGACGACCGCGCCACTGGCCCCGACGCGCCGGCGGTGGTGTGGTTTCGCTTCGACCTTCGCCTGTCCGACAATCCGGCTCTGACCGCCGCGGCGAACTCCGGACGGCCCCTCGTCGGCCTCTATGTGCTCGACGAGACCGGGCATGGTTCGCGTCCGCTCGGGGCGGCAGCGCGCTGGTGGCTCGCGGGCTCGCTTCGCGCACTCCAGTCCGCCCTGGCGCGCGCGGGTGTGCCGCTGATCCTGCGGCGCGGCCCGGCGACCGCCGTCATCTCGGCGGTGCTGCGCGAGACAGGCGCCGGCCTGATCGCCTGGAACCCCCGCCCCATGCCGGCCGAGCAGGCGGCTGACGACTCGGTTCGCGACATCGTCGCGGCGGCTCTCCCGCACGTCGCCATCGCCGATGGCCAGCGCCGTACCTGTCTGCTGCACGATCCGGCCGCGGTGCGCGGGCGGGTGTTCACGCCCTTCTGGAAGACCCTCACGGCCAAGCTGGCGCCGCCCCCACCGCTGCCGGTGCCGCGGCTGCGCGCCGGCCCGAGGATCGATTCCGACCGCCTCGCCGACTGGCGGCTGGAGCCGACCGCACCCGACTGGGCCGGGGGCTTGCGCGACACCTGGACCCCCGGCGAGGCCGGCGCAGCCTCCCGCCTCGCATCATTTCTCGACGGCGGGATCGAAGGATATGCGACGCTGCGCGACCGGCCGGACCTCGCCCACGTCTCGATGCTGTCGCCCCATCTGCGCTTCGGCGAGATCACGCCGGGGCAAGTCTGGCACACGGTGCAGATGGCGCTGGCGAGCGGACGGGCGGCGACGGCCGACGCCGAAAAGTTCCTGTCCGAGCTCGGCTGGCGCGAGTTCGCCTACAATCTCCTGCACCATCACCCCGATATTGCGGCCGCCAACCTCCAGGCGCGTTTCGACGCCTTCCCCTGGCAGCCGGACGACGCGCTGTTGCGTGCGTGGCAGCGCGGCGCCACCGGCTATCCGATCGTCGACGCCGGCATGCGCCAGCTCTGGCGCACCGGCTGGATGCACAATCGCGTGCGGATGGTTGTCGCCTCGTTCCTGGTCAAGCACCTGCTGCAGGATTGGCGGGCCGGCGAGGCCTGGTTCTGGGACACGCTGGTCGATGCCGACCCGGCGTCGAATCCCGCAAGCTGGCAATGGGTGGCCGGTTGCGGTGCCGACGCAGCGCCCTATTTCCGGATCTTCAACCCCATTCTGCAAGGCGAGAGGTTTGATCCCGATGGCGCCTACGTCCGCCGCTTCGTGCCCGAGCTTGCCGGCCTGCCGAACGCCGCCATCCACCAGCCCTGGAGGGCCACGCCGGTTGAGCGTGCTGCCGCCGGCGTCCGGCTCGGCGACACCTACCCCGCCCCCATCGTCGAGCACACGCGGGCACGAAACCGCGCGCTGGCCGCGTTCGGCGAAATCAAGTCAAATGCAGCCTGAAGGCGTATGCTGACAGCCTTCTCACCAAGACGCCTGCGATCCTTCTGCCGCATGGGGAGACATTGATGCGCATCGCCGTGATCGGATCCGGCATCGCCGGCAACGCCGCCGCCTGGGCGCTGAGTGGCAACCATGCCGTGGTGCTCTATGAGCGCGAGCCGCGCCCCGGCGGCCACAGCCACACCGTCGATGTCGACTATGACAGCACGCCGGTCTCGGTCGATACCGGCTTCATCGTCTACAACGAGCGCAACTATCCGAACTTCACCGCGCTGCTCGCCCATCTCGGCGTCGCGAGCCACGTCAGCGACATGAGCTTCGCGCTGTCGCTGGGCGACGGCGCATTCGAATGGTCGGGCCAGTCGCTCGACACCGTGTTCGCGCAGCGCAGCAATCTCGTCTCGCCCGGCTTCTTGTGGATGCTGAAGGAGATCTGGCGCTTCAACACGGAGGCGCCGGCGGCGCGCCGCTCTGGCGATCTCGACAGTCTGACGCTTGGCGTATGGCTCGACCGGCGGCGCTTCTCGCGCCGGTTCATCGATCACTACATCGTGCCGATGGGCGCGGCGATCTGGTCGACGCCGTTCGACCGCCTGCTGGATTTCCCGGCGGCGAGCTTCGTGTCGTTCTTCGAGAACCACCGATTGGTCAATGTGCGCCAGATCGTCTGGCGCACGGTCACCGGCGGCAGCCGCTCCTACGTCGATGCCCTCATCGCCGCCTTCCGCGGCACGCTGCGTCTCGCCACGCCGGTGGCCGCCGTGCGCCGCACCAAGGACGGCGTCGAGGTGGTCGACCGCACGGGCGCGGTCGAGGCGTTCGACCAGGTCGTGTTCGCCACCCACGCGCCCGATACGCTGGCGCTCTTGGCGGATGCCTCCGAGGCCGAGCGGGACATCCTGTCGGCGGTGCCCTACCGGCCCAACCGCGTGTTCCTGCACCGCGATACGGCCCTGATGCCCAAGCGCCGAAAGGTCTGGTCGTCCTGGAACGTCACCGGCGCCATCTCCGCCCCCGCCGACGGCGCCAGCGAGGTCGCCGTCACCTACTGGATGAATCGGCTGCAAGGCATCGATCCGAGCCGGCCGCTGTTCGTCAGCCTCAACCCGGTGCGTGACCCCGATCCCGACCGCGTGTTCCGCACCTTCGAATATGACCATCCGCAGTACGATGGGCGGGCGATCGGCGCCCAGGCCCGGCTTGCCACCATCCAGGGAGCGAACCACGCCTGGTTTGCCGGCGCCTGGACCGGCTACGGCTTCCACGAGGACGGGCTGGTGTCCGGCCTCACCGTCGCCGAAGCGCTCGGCGGAGTCATTCCGTGGCGTACCGTGCCGCGCAACGTCTTCGCCGCGGCGGCGTGAGGCGGCATGAACGCACAGCAGCCACGTCCGCTCGCCAGTCAGCGCCCGCCGCCTGTGGCCGCCGCATCGCTGTTCGAGGGCGTGGTGACGCACGCGCGCCTGCGCCCGGTCGACCACCGCTTCCGCTACCGGGTGACGAGCCTGCTGATCGACATCGATCGGCTCGCGGAGGCCAACCGCCTGTCGCCGCTGTTCTCGGTCGGCCGGTTCAATCTGTGGGGCTTCTCGGAAGCGGATCACGGTGCGGGCGACGGCTCGCCGCTGCGGCCCTGGGTCGATGACCTGCTGGCTTCCGCCGGCGCGCCGCGGCCGGCGCGGGTCTTGCTAATGTGCTATCCGCGGGTGTTCGGGGCCGTCTTCGATCCGTTGTCGGTCTATTGGTGCTACGCGGCCTCCGGCGAGCTTGCCGCCATCCTCTATGCGGTGCGCAACACCTTCGGCGAGCGCCACGCCTATGTCTGCCCGCTCAGGCCCGGCGAGGCGTCGGTCGCCGAGATCCGCCAACAGGCTGAAAAACGGTTCTTCGTGTCGCCGTTCAATGCGCTCGATCAGCGCTATCTGTTCCGCATGCGCCCGCCCGGCGACGATGTCGCGGTGCGCATCCTGCAGACCGACGCCGAGGGGCCGCTGTTTGCCGCGACCTTCTCCGGCCACCACCGCGTGCTGAACACCGCCAATCTGTTGCGCGCATCATTCGTACATCCAATGATGACCGCCAAGGTTCTCGGCGCCATCCACTGGGAAGCCCTGCGGCTGTGGCTGAAGGGCGTTCCCCTCCGCCTGTCGGCGCGGCCGGCGACCGCGCCGCCGCCGGCGAGCCGGGACGGCGTGTTTCTGCCCACGACGCATGATGCGCCCCCCCGTGATGCGAAATCCGGCTGACGAAACAGAGGCCCAAGAACGACGATGACACAACAGCCGATCCTGGTTTCCCCCGGCACGCTTCATCTTGTGGCGCCCGGCCTGCCGCCTGCGGCGCGTCTGGCGCTTTCGCTCGCCGCCCGGATCAGGCACGGCACGCTCACCGTCCAACTTCCGGATGGACGCAGCCTGATGCTCGGCGGCGTCGAGCCCGGGCCGAACGCGGTGATGATCGTCAAGAATTTCAGCTTCGCCCGGCGGCTGATCGTCTCCGGCGATCTCGGCATTGCCGAGGCCTATCTGCGCGGTGAGTGGGAGAGCCCGGATCTGACGCAGTTCCTGCACCTGTTCTGCAGCAACCAGGACCTGACCCAGGCCATGCTCGCCACCCAGCCGCTGGTGCGGCTGTGGCAGAATTTCCGCCACTGGCTGAACCGCAACACCCGCCGGCAGGCCAGGAAGAATATCGAGGCCCATTACGACCTCGGCAACGCCTTCTATGCGGCGTGGCTCGACCCGTCGATGACCTATTCGGCCGCGCTGTTCGAGGGCGGCATCAACGACCTGGAGAGTGCCCAGCGCGCCAAGTATCGACAGCTCGCCGACGAGCTTGCGCTGGCCCCCGGCCACACCGTGCTGGAGATCGGCTGCGGCTGGGGCGGCTTCGCCGAATACGCCGCGGCCGAGCGCGGCTGCAAGGTGGTGGGCCTCACCATCTCGCGCGAGCAGTTCGACTACGCCACGGCCCGCATCGCCAAGGCCGGCCTCTCCGACCGTGTCGAGATCCGCTACCGCGACTATCGCGACGAGCACGGCCTCTACGACCGCGTCGTCTCGATCGAGATGATCGAGGCGGTGGGGGAGACCTTCTGGCCGACCTATTTCCGCAAGCTGCGCGAGCGCCTCCTGCCCGGCGGCCTCGCCGGCATCCAGAGCATCACCATCCAGGACCGGGTGTTCGACGCCTATCGCCGCGAGCTCGATTTCATCCGCCGCTATGTCTTCCCCGGCGGCATGCTGCCGCCGCCGTCGATCTTAAAGGAGCTCGGCGCCCGCATGGGCATGCCCCTGGTGAAGGAGCGCGAGTTCGGGCTCGATTATGCCACCACCATCGTCCATTGGCGCGACCGCTTCCGCGCCGCCTGGCCCCATCTGGCGCCGATGGGCTTCGACGAGCGCTTCCGCCGCCTGTGGGAGTACTACCTCGCCTATTGCGAGGCCGGATTCCGCTCGCGCAACATCGATGTGCGCCAGATGATCTTCGCGCGGGCGGGATGAGCGGTGGCGCGCCGGTCGCGGCCAAGACCGGACAAACGGCCGAGCCGAGCCGCGGCCAAATCCTTGCCTACGCCGCGCCGGCTTTGCCGCTGGCGGCGCTGGCGCTGCCCTTCTACGTGCTGGTGCCGGAATTCTACGCCCGCAGCGTCGGCCTGCCGATCGCCACCGTGGGCGCGGTGCTGCTGGCGGTGCGCATCTTCGATGCCCTCACCGATCCGCTGATCGGGCTCATCGCCGACCGCACCCGCGTGCGCTTCGGCCGGCGGCGCATCTGGGTGGCGGTCGCGGCGCCCGTCACCGCCGGCGCGGCGGTCATGGTGTTCCTGCCGCCGGCCGGCGCCGGCGCGCTTCATCTGCTGCTGTGGGCCGGGCTGATGTCACTGGCCTGGACCGCGCTGGCCGTGCCCTATTTCGCCTGGGGCGCCGAGCTCTCCACCTCCTATGCCGGCCGCAGCCGGGTGGTCGCCGCCCGCGAGACGCTGACCGTCCTCGGCACCGTCGTGGCGCTGCTCGCCCAGGCGATCATTCCCGCCTGGTGGGGCGCCGGGCAGGCAAGCGCGTTGGCGGGGCTGGCCGTGCTCGTCGGGTTGACGCTGCCGGCCGCGGCGGCGCTGGCGGTGGCGGCCGCGCCCGAGCCGGCCGACCGTTCGGTGACCCGGCTCGCCGTGCGCGAAGGCGCGGTGCAGATGCTCGCCAACCGGCCGTTCCGGCGGCTGCTCGCGGCGTTCTTCCTCAACGGCCTCGCCAATGGGTTTCCGGCGACGCTGTTCCTGTTCTATGTCGGCGACCGGCTTGGCGCCGCTGCCTATGCCGGCCCGTTGCTGCTCGTCTATTTCCTGTGCGGGGTGGCCGGGATCCCGGCATGGCTCGCTCTGGCGCAGCGGACGTCGAAACACCGTGCGTGGTCGCTGGCCATGCTGATCGCCTGCGCGGCGTTCGTGACGGCGGCGTTTCTCGGCCCCGGCGACGCCGGCATTTTCCTCGTCGTATGTGTGATCACCGGCCTGACGCTCGGTGCCGACCTGATGCTGCCCGGCGCCATCCAGGCCGACGTGATCGACGTCGACACGGCAGCGACCGGCGAGCAGCGCTCGGGCCTCTATCTTGCCGTCTGGAGCCTCGCCACCAAGGCCGCCTTGGCGGTTGCCGTCGGCATCGCCTTTCCCGTGCTGTCGTGGGCTGGCTTCGATCCGGCGCAGGGCGCCGCGAGCGAGCGTGGCCTGATGACCCTGGCGATGCTCTATGCGGCGGTTCCGGTGGCGCTGAAGCTTGCCGCCATCACGCTCATGTGGCGCTTCCCGCTCGATGCCGCCGAACAGGCCCGCCTGCACGCCACGATCGACAGCAGGAGGGGGGCTTGAGCTATCCGTGCGGCTTGTTCCAGCCGGTGGCTCGCGCCACCAGCGGAAAATAGAGCCAATACGGCAGGAGATTGACGGCTTTCAGGATCCAGGCGAGACGCCGCGGAAACGCGATCTCGAACCGGTCGGTCTCCAGCCCGTCGGCGATCCGCCGGGCCGCGTCCTCGACCGGCAGCAGGAATGGCATCGGGAACGGATTGACCTCGGTCGCCGGGGTGTCGACGAAGCCGGGGCAGATCACCTGCACCGTCACGCCCTGGCGGTCGCAGTCGAACTTCAGGCTTTCGGCCATGTTGATCAGCGCCGCCTTGGTGGCGCCATAGGCGGCCGAGGTGGGCAGGCCGCCATAGCCGGCGACCGACGCCACGAAGGCGATGCGCCCGCGCTTGCGCGCCAGCATGCGCGGCAGGATCGGCGCCAGCGCATTCACCGTACCGCCGAGATTGACCGCGAAGGAGGTTTCGAACTTGGCACGGTCGAAGTCCTCGGCCCGCACCGGCAGATAGAGCCCGGCATTGAGGACGGCGGTGTCGATCGGACCGTCCTCGGTCTCGACGCGCGCCACAAGTGCTTCCAGCGCACCGGCGTCGGTGACGTCGGCCGGCTCGGCGCCGATCGATCCCTTGAGACTGGCCGCTGAACCCGAAAGCTCGGCCAGCGCTTCGGCCCGCCGGGCAGTCGCCACCACTGTGGCTCCGCGGCGGGCCAGCTCAAGAGCCAGCGCCCGACCGATGCCCGAACTGGCACCGGTGATCCAGACGCGCTGTGCGCTCATCTCGAGGTTCTCACCCTTGGCCAGCGAGGCGCTGGAAGATGCGGCCGAGCAGGCCGGTCAGCCTGACGTGACCCTCTTCGACGACAAAGCAGATGCAGTCCTCGCCATCATCGTCGGCCACCGGCTTGTGGTCGATCGACTCGTCGGCAACCGCGACGTCGCCGCGCTCATAGTGTCCGTTGGCGTCGGCAAAGCCGCCCTTCAGCACCAGCACCGCCTCAAGTCCGGTGTGGGTGTGGGAGGGCATCGCCTGCCCCGACCGGATCCACAGCAGGCTGGCCTCGCCGTCCTCGCTGTCGAGGTGGCACTCCTTCAGGCCGGGCAGCCTGGACTTCCAGGCGATTTCGCTGAACGGGCGGCCGATGAAGCGGCGCAGCGCCACCGGCAGCACCGGATCGGCCGGCGTCCGCGGCCGGGCCCGGATGGGGCCGGACGGCGCCTCGTCGGCAAGGATGGCGGCAATGCGGGCATCGCGGTCGGCGAGCGCCACCGGCGGCGCCTCGTCGAGAAGCATGCCGCCCACCGCCTCCAGATCATGCACGAAGCGCCGGTTGTCCGGAGAGAGCTCCAGATGCGCCTCGATCAATACGGACATCGGGCTCCGCAGCGCCCCGGCAGCATAATCGGCCAACAAGGCATCGACTGCGGCCGCCCCTGCCTGGTTCGTGTGGGTTTGGCTCGCATGGGTCATGTTCGACGTCACCTCGGCTGCGTTGACGACATTGTTACGGTGGAGGCGCTTTTCCGGATCACATCGGCAAAGGACGGATGTAGCCCGAATTTCCGCCCGCGGGCGGAAATTCGTTCGCAGAGGCCCGAGATCCGTTGATCGGACAAGGATTTCCGGAGCGCCGGCAACGACCCCCCGGGGCGGCCATGCGCAGACCCCGTGCGGTGGCCCGTCTTGCCAGCGTATTGCTGCTTCGCTACCCCGAGCCACCCCCCGGTCACGATCCCTCCCGGAGAACACGCATGCCGTCCCGCAGCCGCTGGCTTGTCTCGACCGAATGGCTCGCCGCCCATCTCGGCGCCCCCGACGTGGTGGTGGTCGAAGGCACCTATCAGCTTCCCACGACCGGCCGCAACGCGGAGGCGGAGTATCTCGCCTGCCATATCCCGCACGCGGTGCGCTTCGATATCGACAAGATCAAGGATCCGGCCTCACCCTACCCGCACATGGTGCCGTCGCCGGACCTGTTCGGCGCCGAGGTCGGCAAGCTCGGCATCGGCAGCGGCCAGACCATCGTCGTCTACGACGCCTGCGGCCTGTTCTCGGCGCCGCGCGTGTGGTGGAACTTCCGCATCATGGGTGCCCGCGACGTATTCATCCTGGACGGCGGGCTGCCGAAATGGCTGGCCGAGGGCCGGCCGGTCGAGACCGGACCGGTGAGCCGGTCGCCCCACACCTTCCATGCCCGCCTCGACCACAGCGCGGTGGCCGCAGCCGCGGACGTGCTGAGCGCGCTCACGACGGACTCCGCCCAGGTCGTCGATGCGCGCGGTCCCGCCCGCTTCTTCGGCGAGATGCCGGAGCCGCGCCCCGACATGCGGGCCGGCCACATGCCGGGCGCCAAGAACCTGCCGTTCGACATGCTGGTGTCCGAGGGCCGGCTGGTCGACGAGGAGGCCATCCGCGCGGCCTTCGTCAAGGCCGGCGTCGATCTCGACCGCCCGGTCATCACCTCCTGCGGCTCGGGCGTGACCGCGGCGGTGCTGACGCTGGCGCTCGACTCGATCGGCAAGGCATCCCGCATCTATGACGGCTCCTGGGCCGAGTGGGGTTCCCGGCCCGATCTGCCGGTGACGGCGGCGGCGTGACCGGCGGCGTCCACGGCCCGGCCGGAGGCAAGCTTGAACTAGACCTTCGTCGAAAGTCGTTGTTACCAAAGGTAAATTTTGACCCGGCAACTCCGAACTCCGGCCCCCGAGGGCCGGAGTTTCGTGTAAGAAGGCTCCGTTTACGTCATCGCCCTCCCGTCGTTCCTGCGTGAGCCGAGCCAGATGCCCAACGTTTCGCCGCGTCCGATCCGCCGCCTCCTCGTCGCCAACCGCTCCGAGATCGCCATCCGCGTGTTCCGCGCCGCGACCGAGCTCGGCATCCGCACGGTGGCGATCTACGCCGAGGAGGACAAGCTCTCGCTCCACCGCTTCAAGGCGGACGAGGCCTACGAGGTCGGCAAGGCGCGCCCCGGCAGCGACAAGCTCGGCCCCATCGCCGCCTATCTCTCGATCGACGAGGTCATCCGGGTCGCCAAGGACGCGCAGGTCGACGCCATCCACCCCGGCTACGGCTTCCTGTCGGAAAACCCTGACTTTGCTGAGGCTTGCGCCGAGGCCGGCATCATCTTCATCGGGCCGTCGCCCGACACCATGCGCACGCTCGGCAACAAGGTGTCGGCGCGCAACCTCGCCATCTCGGTCGGCGTGCCGGTGATGCCGGCGACCGACCCCTTGCCCGACGACCCGGCCGAGATCGAAAGGCTTGCTGCCGCAATCGGTTATCCGGTGATGTTGAAGGCCTCCTGGGGCGGCGGCGGCCGCGGCATGCGGCCGATCGAAGGTCCGCAGGGCCTGATCGACACCGTCACCACCGCCCGGCGCGAGGCCAAGGCGGCGTTCGGCAAGGACGAGGTCTATCTGGAGAAGCTGGTGCGCCGCGCCCGCCACGTCGAGGTGCAGCTTCTGGGCGATCGCCACGGCAACCTCGTCCACCTGTTCGAGCGCGATTGCACCATCCAGCGCCGCCATCAGAAGGTCGTAGAGCGCGCTCCGGCGCCGTATCTCGACGCTGCGGCGCGCGAAGCGTTCGCTGCGGCGGCGCTGAAGATCGGCCGCGCCACCGATTATGTCGGCGCCGGCACGGTCGAATTCCTGATGGATTCCGACACCGGCGACTTCTACTTCATCGAGGTCAATCCGCGCGTCCAGGTCGAGCACACGGTGACCGAGGTGGTCACCGGGCTCGACATCGTGAAGGCGCAGATCCGCATCGCCCAGGGCGGCCGGCTCGGCCACGTTGCCGAGACCGGCATCCCGGCGCAACACGATATCCGGCTCGATGGCCACGCCATGCAGTGCCGCATCACCACCGAGAATCCGGAGAATAACTTCATTCCGGACTACGGGCGCATCACCGCCTATCGCGGCGCCTTCGGCTTCGGCATCCGCGTCGACGGCGGCACCGCGTACTCCGGCGCGGTGGTGACGCCCTATTACGATCCGATGCTGGAGAAGGTCACCGCCTGGGCGCCGACGCCCGCCGAGACCATCTCGCGCATGGAGCGCGCGCTGCGCGAATACCGCATCCGCGGCGTCGCCACCAACCTGGCCTTCCTGGAATCGCTGCTGAACCACCCGCGCTTCCGCAATGGCGACTACACCACGCGATTCATCGACGAGACCCCCGAACTGTTCCAGGTGGCGCGCCCCCGCGACCGCGCCACCAAGCTGCTCGGCTACATCGCCGACGTCACCATCAACGGCCACCCGGAGGTGAAGGGCCGCGCCAAGCCGCCGTTGACCGCCCGCGAGCCCGTGCCGCCCTTCTTCGGCACCGCGCGCGAGGCCCCGGACGGCACCAAGCAGCTGCTCGACCAGCTCGGCCCGAAGCGCTTCGCCGAATGGATGAAGGCCGAAAAGCGCGTGCTGGTCACCGACACCACCATGCGCGACGCCCACCAGTCGCTGATCGCGACGCGCATGCGCTCCTTCGACATCATCGCCGCGGCCGAAGCCTATTCGACCGCGCTGCCGCAGCTCTTCTCGCTGGAGTGCTGGGGCGGCGCCACCTTCGACGTGGCGATGCGCTTCCTCACCGAGGACCCGTGGGAGCGCCTCGCCACCCTGCGCGAGCGCGTCCCCAACCTGCTGCTGCAGATGCTGCTGCGCGGCGCCAACGGCGTCGGCTACACCAATTATCCCGACAATGTGGTGAAGTTCTTCGTCCGGCAGGCGGCGGCCGGCGGCATCGACGTGTTCCGGGTGTTCGACTGCCTGAACTGGGTCGAGAACATGCGCGTCGCCATCGACGCGGTGGGCGAGACCGGGCGGCTGGCGGAAGGCGCCATCTGCTACACCGGCGACATTCTCGATCCCGACCGCGCCAAGTTCTCGCTCACCTACTATGTCGACCTCGCCAAGCAGCTGGAGAAGGCCGGCTGCCACATCCTCGGCATCAAGGACATGGCGGGGCTCCTGAAGCCCGCCGCCGCCCGCGTGCTGGTGAAGGCGCTTAAAGAAGAGGTCGGCCTGCCGATCCACCTCCACACCCACGACACCTCGGGGATCTCGGGCGCCTCGGTGCTGGCGGCGATCGAGGCCGGCGCCGATGCGGTGGATGCCGCCATGGACGCCATGAGCGGGCTGACCTCGCAGCCCTGCCTCGGCTCGATCGTGCAGGCCTTAGAGCACACCGAGCGCGACACCGGGCTCGACCACGACGTCATCCGCCATCTCAGCTTCTATTGGGAGGCGGTGCGCGACCAGTACGCCGCGTTCGAGAGCGACCTCAAGGCCGGCGCCTCGGAGGTCTATCTGCACGAGATGCCGGGCGGCCAGTTCACCAATCTCAAGGAGCAGGCCCGCGCGCTCGGCCTCGACACCCGCTGGCACGACGTGGCCAAGGCCTATCGCGACGCCAACGATTTGTTCGGCGACATCGTGAAAGTGACCCCCTCCTCCAAGGTGGTCGGCGACATGGCGCTGATCATGGTGTCGCAGGGCATCACCCCAGCCGACGTGATGGACCCCAAGAAGGACATCGCCTTCCCCGCCTCGGTTGTCGAGATGCTGCACGGCGACCTCGGCCAGCCGCCCGGCGGCTGGCCGCAGGCGCTGGTCAAGAAGGCGCTGAAGGGCAAGGAAGCCTCGACCGCGCGGCCGGGCGCGCTGCTCGCCGACACGGATTTGGAGGCCCAGCGCGGCGAGGTTGCCAAGCTGGCCGAGGAGGCGCCGAGCGACTTCGACCTCGCCTCCTTCCTGATGTACCCCAAGGTCTATGCCGACTTCGTGCGCGCCGTGCGCAAGTACGGGCCGGTCTCGACGCTGCCGACCCCGGTCTATTTCTACGGCATGAAGCTCGGCGACGAGATCACGGTGGAGATCGAGCGCGGCAAGGCGCTGGTGATCTCGCTGCAGGCGCTGGGCGAAACCGACGAGGACGGCCAGGTCGAGGTGTTCTTCGAGCTCAACGGCCAGCCGCGCGTCGTCAAGGTGCCCAACCGCGTCGTCGCCTCGCAGCTCCCCGCCCGCCGCAAGGCCGAGGACGGCAACGACGCCCATGTCGCCGCCCCCCTGCCCGGCTCGGTGGCAGCATTGGCGGTGAAGCCCGGCATGACGATCAAGGCCGGCGACGTGCTGATGACCATCGAGGCGATGAAGATGGAAACCGCGCTGCACTCCCCGCGCTCAGGCACCATCAAGGAGGTGCTGGTGCACCCCGGCAGCCCGGTCGACGCCAAGGATCTGCTGGTGGTGTTCGAGGGGTAAGGGCGATTTTGTCATCCCGGGCGAGCGTCAGCGAGACCCGGGATCGTCTCGCCTCGTGCCTCGTCATCCCGGGCGAGCGAAGCGAGACCCGGGATCGTCATCAGAACAAGACACCCCTTCCTGCATACGGTCCCGGGTCGCGCAGCTTCGCTGCTTGCCCGGGACGACAGAATGGGCCTCGTCATCCCGGGCGAGGCGTCAGCCGAGACCCGGGATCGTCCTCCGGAAATGCCCCAGCAATCCTCTCGTAAAGGTCATCCCACCCGGGGTTTTCTGCCTCGATCATCTCGACCTTCCAGGCGCGGTGCCAGCGCTTGATCTGCTTCTCGCGGATGATCGCCGCTTCAATTGAATCGTGCGGTTCGAACCACACCAGTCGGTGGATATTGAATTGCCACGTGAAGCCGCGCACCGCACCGGAGCGATGCTCGAACACCCGGCGAACGAGATCATTCGTCACGCCGACATAAAGCGGCCCGTCCTTGCGCGTCGCGAGCATGTAGACCGCATAACGCATGTGTGGTCCGTTCTGCAGAACGGTCCCGGGTCGCGGGCCTGCGGCCCTTGCCCGGGACGACACGCCTTAAAATACACGTCATGCTGGGCGAAGCGAAGCGGAGACCAAGGATCGTGTCTTCCGTGCCTCGTCATCCCGGGCGAAGCGAAGCGAGACCCGGGATCGTCATCAGAACAAGACACCCCTTCCGGAACACGGTCCCGGGTCGCGGGCCTTCGGCCCTTGCCCGGGACGACAACCCCCGGGGCCTCGTCATCCCGGGCGAAGCGAAGCGAGACCCGGGATCGTCATCAAGAAAAGACACCCTCTCCTGCAAACGGTCCCGGGTCGCGCGGCTGACGCCGCTTGCCCGGGACGACGGATCCTCACCGCAACACCTGCGCCAGGAACGCGCGGGTGCGCTCGTGCTGCGGCGTGGCGAAGAATGCCTCGGGCGGCGCCGCCTCGATGATCTGGCCCGAATCCATGAACACCACGCGGTCGGCGACCTCGCGGGCGAAGCCCATCTCGTGGCTGACCACCAGCATGGTCATGCCGTCGCGCGCGAGTTGGACCATGGTGTCGAGCACCTCCTTCACCATCTCGGGGTCGAGCGCCGATGTCGGCTCGTCGAACAGCATGATGCGCGGGTTCATGCACAGCGCGCGGGCGATGGCGACGCGCTGCTGCTGGCCGCCGGAGAGCTGGCCGGGAAATTTGTGCGCCTGCTCGGGGATGCGCACGCGCTCCAGATAGTGCATGGCGATGGAATCGGCCTCGCGCCTGGGCAGCTTGCGCACCCAGACCGGCGCCAGCGTACAGTTCTCCAGCACCGTGAGGTGCGGAAACAGGTTGAACTGCTGGAACACCATGCCGACCTCGCGCCGGATCTCGTCGATGTGCTGCATGTCGTCGTTGAGCTCGATGCCATCGACGATGATGCGGCCGCGCTCGAACGTCTCCAGGCGGTTGATGCAGCGGATCAGCGTCGATTTGCCGGAGCCGGACGGTCCGCAGATCACGATGCGCTCGCCGCGCTTCACGGTGAAATCGATGCCGCGCAGCACGTGAAAGCCGCCGAACCATTTGTCGAGCCCTTCGATCTCGATGGCGATCGGGTGCCGGGTGGTCTCGATCTTCGGCGCCATTTGCATCCTCAACGTCCAGCCTTCAGCCGGCGCTCGATGAAATGCGCATAGCGGCTCATGCCGAAGCAGAAGGCGAAATAGATCAGGCCGGTAAAGGCGAAGCCGGTATAGAGCGTCGAGGGCGACGCCCACGACGGATCGGCGAACGCCGCACGAAGCTGGCCCAACAGATCGAAGATCGCGACGATCATCACCAGCGTGGTGTCCTTGAACAGGCCGATGAAGGTGTTGACGATACCGGGAATGACCAGCTTCAGCGCCTGCGGCAGCACCACCAGCGCCATGGTCTGCCATGGCCTGAGGCCGAGCGCGGTGGCGCCCTCATATTGCGCCTGCGGCACGCCCTGCAGTCCGCCGCGCACCACCTCGGCCATGTAGGCGGCGGCGAACACCGCGACGCCGATCAGCGCCCGCAGCAGATTGTCGATGCTCCACGAGCCCGGCAGGAACAGCGGCAGCATGTAGGTGGCGAAGAACAGCACGGTGATCAGCGGCACGCCGCGCCAGAACTCGATGAAGGCGACCGAAAGCCAGCGTACCGCCGGCAGGTCGGAGCGGCGCCCCAGCGCCAGCAGGATGCCGAGCGGCAGCGACGCGACAATGCCGGTGACCGCCACCACCAGCGTCACCAAGAGGCCGCCCCAGGCGCGGGTTTCGACAACGGCAAGGCCGAACCAGCCGCCGACCAGCAGCACATAGGCCGCGAGCGGAAACGCCACGAAGAACAGCGCGGCATTGAGGCGCTTGAACGGCGCAGGCGGAACGAGCAGCGGCACCAGCAGCGCGAACGCCGTGGCGAACACCAGATCGACCCGCCAGCGCTCCCCGGCCGGATAGAAGCCGTAAATGAGCTGGCCGAGCTTGGCCGCAATGAACGGCCAGCAGGCGCCGACCGGCCGGCCGGCGGTCTCGGCGAGGCACGCCTCGCGCCCCTCCCCGCTCCACACCGCGTCGATGACGAGGAAGGTCACCAGCGGCGGCACGATCAGCCACAGCACCAGGAGGCTGGCGAGCGTCAGGACCGTGCTGACCGGGCCGGCGAACAGCCGCGTGCGCAGCCATCTGAGCGGACCCGACGCCGCAACCGGCGGCGGCAGCGCCGGCGAAAGCTCCCTGCGGACGAACCTCCCTTTGCGCATCGCTCACCGCCCCACCGGCTGGAAGCGCCGATTGTAGAGGTTCATCACCAGCGCGGTGAGAAGGCTGATGGCGAGATAGACCGCCATGGTCATGGCGATGATCTCGATCGCCTGCCCCGTCTGGTTCAGCGTGGTGCCGGCGAACACCGCGACCAGATCGGGAAAGCCCACCGCCATCGCCAGCGACGAGTTCTTGACGACGTTGAGAAACTGGCTGGTCAGCGGCGGCACGATCACCCGCATCGCCTGCGGGATCACCACGAGCTGCAGCGTCCGCCCCGGCCTGAGGCCAAGCGAGGCCGCAGCCTCCGCCTGTCCGCGATCGACGGCCTGGATGCCGGCGCGCACGATCTCGGCGATGAAGCCGGCGGTATAGAACGATAGCCCCGCCACCACCGCCACGAATTCCGGCACCAGCCGGATGCCGCCGATGAAATTGAAGCCGCGCAATTCGGCCGGCGCCAGCGCCAGCGGCTGGCCGAGCAGGAGGAACGCCGCCAGCGGCGCGCCGAGCATCAGCAGCAGCGCCACCCGGCCGGCGGGAAAGCTGCGGCCGCTTCTCGCCTGCCGCGCCCGCGCCCATCGACCGACAAGGATTGCCGCAAGCACGGCCCCGCCGGCCGCCGCCGCCACCCACTCAAGCCCGGCGCCCGCCACCGGCTGCGGCAGGATCAGGCCGCGATTGTTGAGGAAGAGGCCCAGCGGCCCCTCCAGGCTCTGGCGCGGCCCCGGCAAGACGCCGAGCATCAGCAGGTACCAGAACAGGATCTGGAACAGCAGCGGCAGGTTGCGGGTGATCTCGACATAGGCGCCGGCGAGCCGCGCCAGCACCCAGGACGGCGACAGCCGGGCGATGCCGACGGCAAAGCCGATGACGGTGGCCAACAGGATGCCGAGCGCCGAGATCAGCAGCGTGTTGGCGAGCCCGACCAGGAACACGCGGCCATAGGTGTCGGACCGGCTGTAGGCGATGAGGCTCTGCGACACGTCGAAGCCGGCGGTCTGCTGCAGGAAGCCGAAGCCGGAGGCGATGTGCTGGTCGGCGAGATTGTGGCGGGCGGTGTCGATCAGGCTCCAGCCGACCAGCGCCACGGCGGCGACGAGCAGCGCCTGCGGCGCCAGCGTGCGCAGAGCGGCCCGCGACAGCCGGATGCGGCGTTCGGGAACGTGGCCGGTTTCACGCGTCATGTCACCTTTCGTGGCGGCCGGGAGGACGAAGCGCCCACTACCTTATCGGCGGCGCGTATTGCAGGCCGCCCTTGGTCCACAGCGCGTTCTGGCCGCGCGCGACGCCGAGCCGCGAATCCTTGCCGACATTGCGCTCGAACACCTCGCCATAATTGCCGACCTGCTTGACGATGCGCACCACCCAGTCCTTGGTCAGGCCAAGCTGCTCGCCGGCATTGCCCTCGGTGCCGAGCAGGCGCCGCACCTCCGGATTGGGCGACTTCAGCATGGCGTCGACGGTCGCCGACGACACGCCGAGCTCCTCGGCGGAGACCATGGCGAAATGCGTCCAGCGCACGATGTCGGTCCACTGGTCGTCGCCGTGGCGCACCGCCGGTCCCAGCGGCTCCTTGGAGATCACTTCCGGCAGCACGACGTGGTCGGCGGGGTTGGCGAGCTTCAGCCGCTCGGCATAGAGGCCGGCAATGTCGGTAGTGAAGGCGTCGCAGCGGCCGTTCTCGCCGGTGTCGTAGGTCTTGATCGCCTCGTCATTGGTGGCGAAGGCCACCATCTCGTAGGTCATGTTGTGGGCGTGGAAGTAGTCGGCGGCGTTGAGCTCGGTGGTGGTGCCGGTCTGGGTGCAGATCGAGGCGCCGCTCAATTCCAGCGCCGAGCTGACCTTCAGCGACTTGCGCACCATGAAGCCCTGGCCGTCGTAGAAGGTGATGGCCGGGAAATCGAGCCCCAGCGCGGTGTCGCGCGACAGCGTCCAGGTCGAGTTGCGCGCCAGCACGTCGATGTCGCCCGATTGCAGCGCGGTGAAGCGGTCCTTGGCCGACAGCGGCACGAAGGTCACCTTGGCGGTGTCGTTGAAGATCGCCGCCGCCAGCGCCCGGCAGAAATCGACGTCGAGCCCGGTCCATTCGCCCTTGTCGTTCGGCGCGGAGAAGCCGGGCAGCCCTTGGCTGACGCCGCAGATCAGGTGGCCGCGGCCCTGGATCCCCTTCAGCGTCGCCTGGGCGGACGCGGTCGATACCCCGCCGCAGCAGGCAATCCCAAGCGCGAGAACGACAGCAAGCCAATGCATGGCGGAAAGCCTTCCCAGAATCGTTGTTTCCCCGAACAGCGCGCCACCGCCGGACCGCCGGCAGGGAGAACCGCACACGCCCCGATGTCAAATCGGCCTGCGCCGCCGCTCGGGCCGCGCTGCGGACAGGCCCGCGCGCCGGCACCGGTGGCGGCGCCAGCCCCCTGGCCGACCTAAGCCGTTGTGTCGACACAGTTTCGCAACCATGGCCGATCGCACGTCTCCCGAAACCAGTAGCCACGCTTGCGAAAAATGCTCTAGACCTCTCTATCCTTGACCTTTCACCTCCGCGCGGTGCACGCGCCGCCGTTCCTGCGGCATCTCAGACTCTGGCGGGGCCGGGGTCAAGGTTCCCCGGGCTCTGAGGGTCGCTCGCGGCCGCCCAATCCTCCATCCGCGAAGGACGCCGAACCGCATGTCGTCTTCCTCCTCGTCGTCTGCCTCTCCCCGCCGCCGCCTCGCCACCGCCCTCGTCCATGCCGGCCGCGAGCCGGCCGAGCAGTTCGGCTTCGTCAACACGCCGATCTATCGCGGCTCGACGGTGCTGTATCCGACCGCCGACGACCTCGCCAACCGCCGCAGCCGCTACTCCTACGGCCGGCGCGGCACCCCCACCTCGCACGCGCTGGAGAGCGCGCTGACCGAGCTCACCGGCGCGGCTGGCGTGGTGCTCACCCCGTCGGGCCTGTCGGCGGTGTCCGTCGCCCTGCTGTCGGTGGCCCGCGCCGGCGATCACATCCTGGTGGCCGACAATGTCTATGAGCCGGCGCGGCATGTCTGCGACACCGTGCTGACGCGGCTGGGCGTCGAGATCGACTATTTCGATCCGCTTATCGGCGCCGCCATCGCCGCGCGGATGCGGCCGAACACCCGCCTGATCTATGCCGAGGCGCCGGGCTCGCAGACCTTCGAGATGTGCGACATTCCCGCCTTCGTGGCCGCCGCGCACGCCCGCGGCGCGCTGGCGGCGATCGACAACACCTGGGCGACCGCGCTCGGCTTCGACGGCCACGGCTTCGGCGTCGACCTCGTGGTCGAGGCCGGCACCAAGTATCTCGGCGGCCATGCCGACGTGAACCTTGGCTTCGTGTCGGCCGCCCCCTCGGCCTGGAAGGCGCTCAAGGACACCCACGGCGCGCTCGGCCTGTGCGCGGCGGCCGAGGACATCTTCCTGTCGCTGCGCGGCCTGCGGACGCTGGCGCTGCGGCTTGAGCGCCACCAGGAGTCGGCACTCAAGGTGTGCGACTGGCTGGCCGGCCGGCCGGAGGTGTCGCGCATCCTCAATCCGCTGCTGCCCACCGATCCCGGCCACGCGCTGTTCAAGCGCGACTACGCGGGCGGCTGCGGCCTGTTCGGCGTGGTGCTGAAGCCGGTGCCGAAGCCGGCGGTGGCGGCCTTCCTCGATGCGCTCGAACTGTTCGGCATGGGCTATTCGTGGGGCGGCTATGAGAGCCTGGTCATCCCGTTCGACGCCGCGCCCTACCGCACCGCCACGCGCTGGCAGCCCGAGGGACCGACGCTGCGCTTCCATATCGGCCTGGACGATCCGGCGGACCTGATCGACGATCTCACCCAAGGATTCGCCAGGATGGCCGCTGCCGCCTGAATCCGGAGGGCTTTTCATGACACCGCGCCTCGCCGCCGCCCTGCTCCTGACCGCCTCTCTCGCCGCCCTGTCGGGCCCGGCCGGCGCCAATGATTCGACAGCCGAGCTTGGTATCGGCGGGATCTCGCTGACGGTGACGGCCAATATCGAGATGCTGTCGGAAGATCTGTTCATCTCGCCGGACGAGGTCCGCGTCGCCTACCGCTTCAAGAACCGGACCGACAAGGACATCGACACCATCGTCGCCTTTCCGATCCCCGAGATCCCCGGCGGCGAGGAGTTCTATTACTATCCGCTGCCGGTGGACGACGCGCAGAACTTCGTCGGCTTCACGGTGACGGTGGACGGCAAGCCGGTGACCCCCAAGGTGGAACAGCGCGCCACCGCCAACAATCTCGACCGCACCGAGCTTCTCGCCTCGCTCGGCATCCCGATCTTTCCGACCAAGGCCAAGGACGCGCTCGACCGGCTGCCCGACGACAAAAAGCGGGAGTTCGAGAAGCTCGGCCTCGCCTATCCGGAAGAGGATTACGAGACCAAGACCACCAAGCTGGTGCCGGCCTGGAACCTGCGCACCACCTTCTGGTGGGAGCAGACCTTCCCGGCCGGGCGCGAGGTGGCGGTGTCGCACACCTACAAGCCGGTGGTCGGCGCCACCGCCGGCCTGCAGTTCGACCCCAAGACCGCAGCCAAGGACAACCCGGACTATGTGAAGAAATACTGCATGGACAAGGCGTTCCTCGACGGGGTGCAGAAGATGGACGCCGCCGCCAAAAAGCGCGACACCATCGCCGCCGAACATCGCCTGTCCTATGTGCTGACCACCGGCGCCAACTGGGCCGGCAATATCGGCGCGTTCCGGCTGGTGGTCGACAAGGGCCGGCCGGACGCCTTGGTCAGCTTCTGCGGCGATGGGGTGAAGAAGATCTCGCCCACCCAGTTCGAGATGAAGAAGACCGACTTCGTCCCCGAGGACGATCTCAAAATCCTGCTGGTGAAGACCGGCGAGTGAACGAGTTTCGATGACGTGCGGAATCCGGCCGCTCAGGCCGGATTCTGGATCATATACCGCGACGCCGATGAATTCCCGTACGCCGGCCGCGCGCCAGCCGGACGGCACGAGAGGTATTCCCTCGCAGACGCGGTCTACCAACGGCCGCGAATGCGGACCGTTGGTTCCGGTCGCGGAATTTCGGGAAATCAGAGATTTCGCGAAATCTCTGATTTCCCGAAAGAAAATCTGCGAGAGTCAACGGCCCCACGCATCAGCGTCTGGGGCCGTTGGTATCATGTCGATCGTCTGCGCCTGCACCGCGATGCACGCCCTGCGGACCAATGGCCGACCGATCGCCTCAGGGCGGCGCCACCACCGTGTAGACGGTGCGGTTTCCGAGGAATTGCGGCTGATACCAGTTCGCACCGCAATTCTCGTACGTCACGCCGCTCACCACGACGGTCTGGCAAGCCTCCGGCAGGGTCGCCGCCACCGTGCCGACCGCCAGGGCCGCCCCCACCGCCGCAGCACCGGCGGCCCAATAGCCCGGACCATAGGCCGGATAATAAGGGGCGGGCCAATAGCCCGGATGATAGGGGCCGGGCGGCGGGCCGGGCGGATACGGGCCAGGGGGGCCAGGCGGATACGGGCCAGGAGGGCCGGGCGGATGCGGACCGGGGGGACCAGGCGGATGTGGTCCCGGTCCCGGTTCTGGCCCAGGGCCCGGCCCAGGCGGACGCGGTCCGGGTCCCGCATGCGGTCCCGGTCCGGGCTCCGGCCTGAAGCCCGGACCGGCCGGCCCGGGTCCAGGCGGTGCGTTGTAGTGGGGGCCGAAATTGAGCGGCGCGCCATGAAACGCACGATCCCCGCCAAATCCCCCGGGGTGGAATCCGCCGCCGAAGCCGCCGTGGAATCCGCCGCCGCCGAACCCGAATCCGCGGGCTGCGGCCGTGGTCGGCGGAAGCATCAGCGTGAGGAAACCGACGCCGCAGATCATCGTCGCAAGAGGCCGCCGTCGCGGCGCCGAGAGCATGCCGCGCATGTCACTGCCCTCCCTGTGTGCCGCCGATCCGCTGCAGATCGATCCGCTTCTGCTCGCCGGTCGGGACGAAGGTGAAATCCGTGTCCGCAATGTCGCTGCGATCGGTCCAGGCGAACGTCACGGTGGTGCGGGGATGCGCCGGCTGGGTGCGGTCGATCAGCGTGAACTTCAGCGGCACCGGCTTGTCGCCGGCGCGGATCCACACCTCCCAATCGCGCGTCTCGCTGCGAAACGCCAGGTGCTCCGCCGCGATGCCGTCGACCTCCGCGGCGCCGACCACGAACGCACTGCTGACGTGATTGGCGGCGCTGTGCGGGGTGCCGAAATCGAACAGGTCGGCACCCGGGATTTCGAGCGCATACTCGGCGGCAGCGCGGGCCAACGTGTCCCGTATGGTTGGCTGTGCGGCAACCTGGGCGTAGTAGGGTTCACCCGCGGAGACGACCACCAAGGTTTTGCCGTCGTACACATACCGGCGCGTGAAGAGGTCGTTCTCGACCTCGACGGCAAGCTTGTCGGGTCGTTTGGCGAGGTGATGTCCCGTGCCGTCGACCGTGATGGTCTGACCATTCCTGGCGACGACATCGAACGCGTATGTCGTCCTGAACTCGAAGGCGGGAAGAGCGGCCACGTAGCTGCTCATGCGGTTGAACGCATCGAGCGCAGCCGGATCGATCAGCGCGGCCGGAGCCGGGGGGGCATCGGGTTTCGGGGCGGCGGCGACGGATCCGACGGATCCTAAGATAATCAGTCCTGCCGCCGCCAGGCGGAAAGTCTGTGTCGGTGATCTGGCCATAAGTGGAGGAGACCTTGTCAGAAGGTACCTTTACCAACGAGCGAGGAGCGGTATTGAACAATCAAAGTGTTTCGCAAACATAAACTTGTGCCGACCGGCGCGGAAAATGATTCCCGGGCATCGGCGCGAAGTCTGGAATTGATTCAACGGGGCAGACGGAAGGATTCGCCACGGTTGCCTTGCGACGTCGCGGCGTTTCCGATGCCGAAATCCTGTTCTACCCCGCGACCTCGTCCAGCCGCTTCGCGCGGCGGTAGCGGCGATAGAGGATCACCCCGAGGGCGCCGGAGACGATGAACAGCCCGGCCGAGACGGCGATGCGCAGCTCGGCGTCGAGCTGCACGCCGGAGCCGGCGAGCGCGAACACCAGCGTCTGCGGCAGATAGCCCAGCGCCGAGCCGGCGACGAACGGCATCATCCGCACGCTCGAAACCCCGGCGGCGAGATTGGTGATGAGGTTGCTGCCGACCGGCAGAAGCCGCAGCAGCAGCGTCATCGAAAAGGTGTTGCCGTGCAGCACCCGGTCGATGGCGGCGATGCGGCGCGGAAACCGGTGCTGGACGATCGCCCGGCCGAGCAGCCGCGCATAGCCGAAGGCGAGCACGCAGCCGCCCACCGAGGCGAGAAGCGCCAGCGCGGTGCCGAGCGTGACGTCGAATGCGTAGCCGGCTAAAAAGCAGATGAGCTGGCGCGGCAGTCCCGCTGCGGTGAACACCGCGCCGACCGCGACGAAGATCGCCTCGCCCGAGATGCCCCGGCCCTTCACCTGGGCGTCGATCCACGTGGTGCTGACGGCATCCGACAGGCCGGTTTCCTTCATCGCATAGCCGAGCGCGACGAGGGTGACGATCAGCACCAGGCCGCGCGTCATCAGCTTGAGATTGGTGCGGGCGCGGATGTCGGCAGGTGCGGTCACGGCCTAGAGCTCCGCGACCTCGGGCACCCGGCGGCGGCGGCGGATCAGCCACCACACGCCATAGAGGTCGAGGATGCCGACCCACAGCCGGTCCCACAGGCCGTAGTTCGACGTGCCGGCCCGCCGCGGCCGGTCGACCACGTCGAGCAGCGCCACCTCGAACCCCTCGCGCCGCACCAGCGCCGGCATGAAGCGGTGCAGCGCATCGAAATACGGCAGGGCCAGAAACACCTCGCGCCGGAACGCCTTGAGCCCGCAGCCGGTGTCGCGCGTGCCGTCCCGCAGCACCCGGCCGCGCACGGTGTTGGCGATTCGCGACTGCAGCTTCTTGAAGCCGGTGTCCTTGCGCCCCAGCCGCTGGCCGGCGACCAGGCCGACGTTCGGCCCGGCGGCGGCCAGGGCATCGACCAGCCCGGGCAGGAAGGCCGGGTCGTTCTGGCCGTCGCCGTCGAGGGTCGCCACCACCGGGGCTGTGGCCGCGCGCACGCCGGTGCGGATTGCCGCCGACTGGCCGCAGGACACCGCGTGGCGCAGCGGCCGCAGCCAGGGATAGGTGCGCTTCAACTCGGCCAGCACACGCGGCGTGGCATCGGAGGAGCCGTCGTCGATCACGATGGCCTCGAACGGGCCGCGACCGGCCATGGCGGCGGCGATCTCGTCGACCAGCGGGGCAAGGTTGCCCGCCTCGTTGCGCGCCGGCACCACCACGGACACCAGCGGAGCTTGTTCGGCCACGGGCGCATCACTTTGGCTGGCGCGGATCCGGCCCGGACGGCGGACCCCTGCGCGGAGGACGGACCGGCGCACGCGCGCCGGAGGCGCCGGACGGCACCGGCGATTTCGCGCCCTTGTGGCAGGGCCGCGCCCGGCCGGCAAGCCCCCCGGCTGGCAAAGGCCCCCTCAGCGTCTAGGCCCCCTGCCCGCGCCGCAGGGCCGGCTATGCCGGCTCGACCGCGGACCTGCGCCGCGCAAGGCGCGCCGAGATGAGGAACGCAATGATGAAGACGACCGTCATCAGCAGCACGATGGTCGGCGCCGGCGCGCTGTCGATGAAGAAGCTGAGATAGACCCCGAGGAACGAACAGGAGACGGCGACCGCCACCGCCACCACCAGCAGCAGCCCGAACCGGTTGGTGAGCAGGAAGGCGATGGCGCCGGGCGCGATCAGCATGGCGATCGCCAGGATGATGCCGACCGCCTTCAGCGCGCCGACGATGGCCAGCGACAGGATCGCCAGGAAGCCGTAGTGCAGCAGCCGCACCGGCAGGCCCACCGCCTTGGCCTGGACCGGATCGAAGGCGTGCAGCAGCAGATCCCGCCATTTGAGTGCCACGAGGCCGGTGACGACGGCGGCGATGACGCCGCTCTCGACGATGTCCGCCCAACCGACGCCCAGCATGTCGCCGAACAGGATGTGGTCGAGATGCACATCGGTCTCGATCTTGGTGTAGAGCACGAGGCCCAGGCCGAACATGCCCGAGAACACCACGCCCATCACCGTGTCCTGCTTGATGCGGCTGTTCTCCTTGAGATAGCCGGTGGCGACGGCGCAGGTCATGCCGGCGGCGAACGCGCCGACCGCCAGCGGCAGGCCGGCGATATAGGACAGCACCACGCCGGGCAGGATGGCGTGGGAGATCGCGTCCCCCATCAGCGACCAGCCCTTGAGCACCAGGAACGACGACAGCAGCGCCGCCGGAACCGCCACCAGCACCGAAATGAGCAGCGCGCTGCGCATGAACTCGAACTGGAACGGCAGAGCGAGGCTCGTGGCAAGCTCGGTCATGCGGCGCCCTCCAGGCTTCTCGCCACCCGCCGCCGGCTGGCGAGCAGGCCGTGCTTGGGCGCAAACACGAAGGCCGCCAGGAACACCAGGGTCTGGAGCACGACGATGACCCCGCCGGTGGCGCCGTCGAGGAAGAAGCTGACATAGGCGCCGAGGAAGCTGGTGGTTGCCCCGATCGCGACGCTGATGGCGATCAGCCGCGGAAACCGGTCGGTGAGCAGATAGGCGGTGGCCCCCGGCGTCACCACCATGGCGATGACCAGGAAGGCGCCGACCGTCTGCAGCGCCGCCACCGTGCAGGCGCTGAGCAACGTGAAGAACAGGAGCTTGAGCAGGTCGGGATCGAGGCCGATGGTGCGGGCGTGGTTCTCGTCGAAGAACACCACCATCAGGTCCTTCCACTTCAGCAGCAGCACAACGAACGACACCGCGCCGATGATCGCCAGTTGCAGCGTATCCTCGGGCGTGATGGCCAGAATATTGCCAAGTATGATCGTCTGGATATTCACCGAAGTCGGCGACAGCGACACCATGAACAGGCCGAGCCCGAAGAAGGAGGTGAAGATCAGGCCGATGACGGTGTCTTCCTTCAGCTTGGTGCGCTGGCTGAGAAACAGCATGGCGCCGGCGGCGAGCGCGCCCGAGAAGAACGCCCCGAGCGAGAACGGCAGGCCGAGCATGTAGGCGCCGGCAACGCCCGGAACGATGGCGTGCGACAGCGCATCGCCGATCAGCGACCAGCCCTTCAGCATCAGATAGGCCGACAGGAAGGCGCACACCGCGCCGACCATGGCGCTCACCCACATGGCATTGACCATGTAACCGTAACCGAAGGGCTCGATGAGCACGGCCATCATGTGCTGCTCCCCTCGCCCGCCGGTGATTGGGTGGGCGCGTCCTTGGAGTCCCCGGCCCCGGCCTCGGCCGTTCCGGGGGCGCCTGTCGCGGGCGTGCCGGTCTCCGGGGGGCCGCTGCCATAGAGCACGAACGGCTTTTCGTCGTCGGTGATGATGCCGGTCGGCCGGCTGGCGACCCCTTCCGCGCGATCGAACACGAGATGGCGCAGCGCGCCGCCGAACGTCCGCTCCAGATTGGCCTCGGTGAACACCTCGGGCGTCGGGCCATAGGCCAGCACGGTGTTGCGGATCAGCACGGTGCGGTCGCAGAATTCCGGGATGCTGCCGAGGTCGTGGGTGGACACCAGCATCACCCGCCCCTCGTCGCGCAGGCCGCGCAGCAGGCGGATGATGGTGTCCTCGGTGGTAAGATCGACGCCGGTGAACGGCTCGTCCAGCAGGATCACCCGGCTGTCCTGCGCCAGCGCGCGGGCCAGGAAGACGCGCTTGCGCTGGCCGCCGGACAGCTCGCCGATCTGGCGCTTGCGGAACGCGGCCATGCCGACCCGCGCCAGCGCCGCATCCACCGCCGCGCGATCCTGCGGCTTGGGGATGCGCAGCAGGCCCATGTGGCCGTAGCGCCCCATCATCACCACGTCCTCGACCAGGACCGGGAAGCTCCAGTCGACCTCCTCGCTCTGGGGCACATAGGCGACGATGTTGGATTTCAGCGCATCGCGGACCGGCCGCCCGAGGATCGAGATCGATCCCTTGGCCAGCGACACGAATCCCATGATCGCCTTGAACAGCGTCGACTTGCCCGAGCCATTGACGCCGACCAGCGCGGCGATGGTGCCGGTCGGAATCTCGAACGAGGCGTCGCGCAGCGCGGTGTGGCCGTTGCGGTATGTAACAGTTACGCCGACGACCGAGATGCCCGCTTCGGGCTCAGCCGCAGGGCGCGCATTCGATGTCAGGCTGTCCGGCTTCATCAGCATCGCGGTCACTCGCTTCACGGTCGCTCGCTCAGGCCCTTGGCGATGGTCTCTGTGGTGACCCGCAGCAGGTCGAGATAGGTCGGCACCGGCCCGTCCGGCTCGCTCAGCGAGTCGACATAAAGAACGCCGCCGTATCGCGCCCCGGTCTCGCGCGCCACCTGCCGGGCCGGATCGGGCGAAACCGTGCTTTCGCTGAATATAACCGGAATGTTGTTGGCGCGAACCGCGTTGATGACCTTCTTCACCTGCTGCGGCGTACCCTGCTGGTCGGCGTTGATCGGCCACAGATAGAGTTCCTTGAGACCGAAATCCCGCGCCAGATAGGAGAAGGCGCCCTCGCTGGTGACGAGCCAGCGTTTTTCAGGCGGGATCGACTCCAGCCGGGCGCGGATCGGCGCGACGGTCGCCTCGATCTTCTGCGCGTAGGCCGCCGCATTGCGCCGGTAGACCTCGCCGTTGGCCGGGTCATGCGCGATGAAGGCGTCGCGAATGTTGTCGACATAGATCCGGGCGGCGGTCGGCGACATCCAGGCATGCGGATTGGGCTTGCCGCGATAGGCGCCCTCGGCAATGCCCACGGGCACAACGCCGTCCGACACCACGACGCTCGGCATATCCTTCAGGTTGCGAAAGAATTTCTCGAACCACCGCTCGAGATTGAGGCCGTTCCACAAAATGAGCTGCGCGTCCTGCGCCTTCAGGATGTCGCCCGGCGTGGGCTGGTAATTGTGGATCTCGGCCCCCGGCTTGGTGATCGATTCGACGGTCGCAGCCTCGCCCGCGACGTTCTTCGCCATGTCGGCGATGATGGTGAAACTGGTCACCGCCTTGAGCTTGTCCGGCCTCGCATCCTCGGCCACTGACGGTGACACGCTCCCCATCAGCGCGGCGGCGACAACGGCCCACCGGAAGGCGTCCCGACGGTTGACGGTCCCGTGCTCGGCATTCCGACGGAAGACCTCCCAACCGTTGACGCCCAAACGGATCATGGCTCTCACGACGATTCTCCTTATTCCATTTATTGCATCTAGTTTGCACATTGCGAGAGATGGCACGCTAATGCAACTCATTTGCAATTACAATCCAGATGCACAATTCGCATGCGAGATCCCCTCGGTTGTTCCCGTGTCGCATCGCGTGCCCTCTGCCGATGACTGTTCCCGCGTCGGCTTGGGTCGGTTGTCCTGTGCGGCCGCGCGCCCTAGAGCGTCCGCCGATCAGGTTGAACTGGCCGGACGCTCTAAGTTCTTGGTTTATCGAATTCTCTTTCGCAAAACCGGTTCCCACTTTTGCGGAGAATGCTCTAGGCTGTGGGCCTGCGAACCAATGCTGGTTTGGCTGACCCGTTTACATCCCTGCCTCACCGGTTCCGCCTGCGAACAGCAGGATGGCAGTATTGACTATCCCAGCACCGTGTCACGTTGAACAAAGACATGTGCAATTCGTTCGCAGTCTCGCTGCCTGCACATAGGATGATGCGGTTCTGCGAAAGATCCCTCCGTGATCCGGAAAGCGGCTCCACTCGGAAATGCTTGGTCGATGCCATGGCATCCGGCAATCAAGAGAGATCCTCCGGCCGGGTCATCCGGACGCCCTGTCTGGCACCGCCCCGACGCGCGGGACAGGAGCACACGGAGTGGCGGCAGGATCGGCGGGTCGCGTCACCGCGCGTTGGCGAACACCGCCAGATTGAGCCGCCGCCCACCATTGTAGTTGGCGGCCTTGATCACGGTGAGGAGCTGAAAGCGCAGGCCGACCTGCTCGGCGCCGAGCGAGAAGGCGCGCTCGTGGCGGCGGTCGACGATCGCCACCCGGCAGTCGCCCTCCCGCAGGAATTCGGCCGCGCCGCGCGCGTCGGTCAGCAGCACGTCGGTACCGCCGAGAAACACCAGGCTGGGCTCGCGGTAGCTCACCGAGGCGATCTTGGTGTCGGCGCAGCCGGGAAGCTGCAGCGCCGCCAGCGTGCCGGCCGGGAAATAGGTGCGCGTTGCCGGAATCAGCACCTGCAGCACCGCCACATAGACGGTGAAGGCCGCAAGCGTCGCCACCAGGAAGCCGCGCTCCGGCCCCTCCACCCGCAGCATCTCGACCGCCTTGAAGCCGAGAAAGCCGGCGGCCAGCATGAACGGCCAGGCCAGGAAGCCGGCACCCTTGTGGAACAGCAGCAGACCGGTCAGCGCCAGCGCCGGCACCAGCACGGCGACACCCGCCCACCACCATTCCGCCCCGCGCGTCCACCAGCGCGCCGCGGGCTCCACCTCGCCCCTCTCCAGCGCCCGCGCCGCCAGGATGGCCAGCGCCGGATAGAGCGGCAGCACGTAGTGCGGCAGCTTGGTCGGCACGAGCTCGAACACCAGCCAGGCCGGTATCACCCAGGCGGCCAGGAACAGCACCTTGGGGTCGAGCCGGTCGCGCCAGGTCGCCGGGGCGGCGAACAGCACCATCGGCGCCGCCGGCCAGAACGTCACCCAGAAGGCGACGAGGTAGTAGCCCGGCGGTCCCCAATGCTTCTCCTGCGCGGTGGCCACCTTGCCCAGCATGTCGCGGCCGACCGCCTCGTCGAAGAAGGTGCCGCCGGTCTTCAGCGTGATCGCGACGAACCAGGGCAGGACCAGCAGCAGCGCCCACGGCGCGCCCCACCCCGGCTTCAGCGCCAGGAGCCAGCGCCAGGAGCGGGTGGCAAAGCCGATGCCGAGAATGGTGAAGGCGGCCACCATCAGGATGATCGGCCCCTTCAGCAGCACGCCGGCACCGATGCCGGTCCAGAATGTCGCCGGAATCAGCCAGTTCTCGCGCTCGCTCCATCTGGCATGCCGGAAATAGGCGTGTGCGAGCGCGCCCTGGGCAGCGATGATGGTGAGGAACAGCATGGCGTCGGTCTTGGCGAGCCGCGCCTCGACCCCAAGCAGGATGCAGCTCGCCATCATCGCCGCAGCCAGCACCGCCCCCCGGCGCGACACGAAGGCCAGCGCCGCCCAATAGGTCAGCAGCACCCCGCCGATCGCCCCGAACAGCGACGGGAGGCGATAGAGCCAGATGCGGGTTCGCGCCTCCGGCACGCCCAGCGCCTCGGCGGCGCCAACCACGCCGGCCTGCAGCCAATAGATGCCGACCGGCTTCTTGTGGCGTGCCTCGGACTGGAAGCGGATGTCGACATAGTCGCCGGTCTCCAGCATCTGCTTGGTGGCCTGGGCGAAGCGCGCCTCGTCGCGGTCGACCGGCGGGATGCTGAAGAAGCCGGGCAGGAAGCAAAGCACCGCCAGCGCCACCAGCAGGGCGCAGGCGCGCCGGTGCGATGCGCTCGCCACGTCCACCAGCCACGACAGCCGGGCGCCAAGGCTCGGCTGCGGCGGAAGATCGTCCTCGACCGTCTCGATCGTCACGACGCCCTGTCTCCTGCCCTCACGCCGAGCCCGTCGTCAGCATGCCAAGTGCCTGCACCGGCCATGCCAAACGTCTCGCGCCAACCGTCTCGTGCCAACCGTCTCGTACCAAGTGCCTCGTCACGCCGGCAAGCCGCCCCTGCCGGCATTGGCGGTTGATGCGTCCGCGCGAGATGCACAAAGGGTCTATACCGCCAAGGATGGGGCCTATATAGCCGAACCTTGGGGTCGGCACCTACCGGCCGCTCGCAAGCCATCACAACCTGTTCCGAATCGCCCTCGGGAAATCCCGTAGGTCGAAAGAACCGGGCCGGGAGCTAGCGAAAACCACCGATCCGTTCCTATAAGGAGCGCTGGCGGATAGACCCGCCGCGGTCGAAGGCAGTTTCTCTGGAGAGGCGAAACGATGAAGATTGCCATTCCCGTCGAGACCGATGAGGCCGAGCCGCGGGTCGCGGCGACGCCCGAAACGGTCAAACGGCTGGTCGGCCTTGGGGCCGACATTGTAGTTCAAGCGGGGGCCGGTCTCGCCTCCGGAATTCGCGACGCCGAGTTCGAGGCGGCCGGCGCCAAACTGGCCCCCACCGCGAAGGATACCGTCGCCAGCGCCGACGTCGTGCTGAAGGTGCGCCGGCCGACCCCCGACGAATTCGCCGACTACAAGTCCGGCGCGCTCGTCATCGCCATCATGGACCCCTACGGCAACGAGGCGGCGCTGAAGGCGATGGCCGAAGCCGGCCTTGTGTCCTTCGCGATGGAGCTGATGCCGCGCATCACCCGCGCTCAGGTCATGGACGTGCTGTCCAGCCAGGCCAACCTCGCCGGCTATCGCGCGGTGATCGACGGCGCCGCCGAATACGGCCGCGCGATGCCGATGATGATGACCGCCGCCGGCACCGTGCCCGCCGCCAAGGTGTTCGTGATGGGCGCAGGCGTCGCGGGCCTGCAGGCCATCGCCACCGCCCGGCGCCTGGGCGCCGTGGTCACCGCCACCGACGTCCGCCCGGCCGCCAAGGAGCAGGTGGAAAGCCTCGGCGCCAAGTTCATCGCCGTCGAGGACGACGAGTTCAAGCAGGCCGAGACCTCCGGCGGCTACGCCAAGGAGATGTCGAAGGAGTACCAGGCCAAGCAGGCGGCGCTGGTCGCCGCGCACATCGCCAAGCAGGACATCGTCATCACCACCGCGCTCATCCCCGGCCGCCCGGCGCCCAAGCTGGTGTCGAAGGAGATGGTCGAGAGCATGAAGCAGGGCTCGGTGGTGGTCGACCTCGCGGTCGAGCGCGGCGGCAATTGCGAGCTGTCGGAGCCCGGCGCGGTCGTGGTCCATGAGGGCGTGAAGATCGTCGGCCACAACAACGTGCCCGGCCGTCTCGCCGCCACCGCCTCCGCCCTTTACGCGAAGAACCTCTTCGCCTTCGTCGAGACGCTGGTGGACAAGGCTGCCAAGGCGCTCGCCGTCAAATGGGATGACGAGCTGGTGAAGGCGACCTGCCTGACCAAGGACGGCGCCGTCGTCCACCCCTCGTTTTCGCCCAAGCATGCGGCCGAGTGAACGCACGGCCGGGTAACCCCCTTCAGTTTTGCAAGCGGAAAATCATCTCATGGCCACAGTGAATGCAGACCAGGCCGCTGAGCAGTTGCGCCAGGCGGCCGAAGCGGCCCGCCAGGCCGCCGAGACCGCGCAGGCCTATGCCGACGCGGCCGGCGCTGCCATCGGCGTCGCCTCCGGCGGGCTCATCGACCCGTTCGTGTTCCGCCTTTCGATCTTCGTGCTGGCGATCTTCGTCGGCTATTACGTGGTGTGGTCGGTGACCCCGGCGCTCCATACGCCGCTGATGTCGGTCACCAACGCCATCTCGTCGGTGATCGTGGTCGGCGCCCTGCTCGCCGTCGGCGTCGACCTCTCCAGCCCCGACGTCTCGGGCTGGTCGCGCACGTTCGGTTTCGTGGCGCTGGTCTTCGCCTCGATCAACATCTTTGGCGGCTTCCTGGTCACCCAGCGCATGCTGGGCATGTACCAGAAGAAGCAGAAGTGAGGGGACGGTCATGAGCGCCAGTTTCGCCGCCCTGCTCTATCTGGTTGCGGCCGTTCTGTTCATCCTGTCGCTGCGCGGGCTCTCCAGCCCGGCAACCTCGCGCCAGGGTAACCTCTATGGCATGATCGGCATGGGCATCGCCGTGCTGACCACGCTGATCCTGAGCCCGCCGTCCGGTTTCTCCGGCTTCCTGCTGACGGTGTTCGGCATTGGCATCGGTGGCGCCATCGGCGCGACGATCGCCAAGCGCGTGGCGATGACCGCGATGCCGCAGCTCGTCGCGGCCTTCCACTCGCTGGTCGGCATGGCCGCGGTGCTGGTCGCCGCCGGCGCGCTCTACTCGCCGACCGCCTTCGGCATCGGCGCACCGGGGCACATCCATGGGGCGAGCCTCATCGAGATGGCGCTCGGCGTGGCCATCGGCGCCGTCACCTTCACCGGCTCGGTGATCGCCTTCCTCAAGCTCGACGGACGGATGAGCGGCGCGCCGATCATCCTGCCGAACCGGCACATGCTCAACATCGGCCTCGGCATCGCGCTGCTGCTGCTGATGCTGATCTTCATGGCCAGCGAGAGCACCACGGTGTTCTGGCTGATCGTGCTGGTGTCGTTCGTGCTCGGCGTCACCCTGATCATCCCGATCGGCGGCGCCGACATGCCGGTGGTGGTGTCGATGCTCAACTCCTATTCGGGGTGGGCGGCGGCCGGCATCGGCTTCACGCTCGGCAACACCGCGCTGATCATCACCGGTGCGCTGGTCGGCTCGTCGGGTGCGATCCTGTCCTACATCATGTGCAAGGGCATGAACCGCAGCTTCATCTCGGTCATCCTCGGCGGCTTCGGCGGCGAGGTGGCGGCGTCCGAGGGCAAGGTCGAGGCGCGTCCGGTGAAGCAGGGGTCGGCCGACGACGCCGCCTTCATCATGAAGAACGCGTCGAAGGTGATCATCGTGCCGGGCTACGGCATGGCGGTCGCCCAGGCCCAGCACGCGGTGCGCGAGATGGCCGACCTGCTCAAGAAGGAAGGCGTCGAGGTCAAGTACGCCATCCACCCGGTGGCGGGCCGCATGCCCGGCCACATGAACGTGCTGCTCGCCGAGGCCAACGTGCCCTATGACGAGGTGTTCGAGCTCGAGGACATCAACAACGACTTCTCGACCGCGGACGTCGCCTATGTCATCGGCGCGAACGACGTCACCAACCCGGCGGCCAAGACCGACCCCAAGTCGGCGATCTACGGCATGCCGATCCTCGACGTCGAAAAGGCCAAGACCGTGCTGTTCGTGAAGCGCTCGATGGCGTCCGGCTATGCCGGCGTCGAGAACGAGCTGTTCTTCCGCGACAACACCATGATGCTGTTCGGCGACGCCAAGAAGATGACCGAGTCGATCGTCAAGGGCCTCGGCCACTGACGGCAGCCTCGTTCGGCAACGAACGGCCGGGCCTCGCGCCCGGCCGTTTTCGTTTCACGTCCGCGCTGCTTTCGGGAATCCCGCTTTCGCGAGCTATGTACTTTCCCGACTGCGGCTGCACGCCACATATTCAAACCTTTCTATTTGTTCATTTTCCAAACTCATGACATCGCCCGGCGATCGTGGCATAGAACGCCGTGGAGATAGACATCTTCCGAGGGATCTCATGACCACCACCAACTCAGCAGGAACCAGCGCCCCCGGCTATGACGGCGTCGCCGTCGTGCTGCACTGGCTGATCTTCTTCATGGTCGTCGGCTTGTTCACGTCCGCCCAGATCGCCGAGGGGATTGGCGACCAGATCAAGCAGCTCCAGAGCCTTGGGACTGACCCGGAAGGGGTCAAGGCGCTGATGGGCCAGCGGATGCAGCTCATGGGCATGCACAAGGCCGGCGGCGTGATCGTGTTCGCGCTGGTCGCTGCGCGCCTGTTCTGGCGGGCCACCCGCGGCGTGCCCGCGCCGGTCGAGACGTCGCCGATGATCGACCTCGCGGCCAAGGCCGCGCACGTCGCGCTCTATGCGCTCCTGATCGTGATGCCGGTGAGCGGCTTCCTGATGTCGATGTATGCCGGCCGCGGCGTCGACCTGCTCGGCATTCCGCCGCTGCTGACCCCCGTCCCCGAACTGGCCAAGCAGTTCAGCGCGGTGCACGGCTTCACCATGAACCTCATCCTGCTCGTCGTGTTCCTGCACGCCGCCGCCGCCCTGTGGCACCACTATGTGCGCCGCGACGCGACGCTCGGCCGCATGGTGCCGTGGCTGCGCGGGCAGGCGTGAGTCCTCGCCCCAAGACGGCTTGACGATCCGGGACGGTGGCGGCCTCGCCACCGTCCCTTTTCGTATCCCGCTGTCGTCATGCGGTTTCCGGTTGATCCCTTCGGGATACCGGAAACGATCTCGCCAAAAAATCCTTGATCCGAAAGGGATTTTTTGGCGATCGGACTACGGTTCTCCGGCTCTGAAGGCCGGAAACCGTATCACCCCGCCTGGGTCGCCAGCATGTTGCGGAAGCGGGCCAGCGCCGCCGCAAGGGCGATGGCGCCGAGCGCCGCCATCACCACGATTTGCGGCCACACCACGTCGAGCCCGGCGCCGCGATAGAGGATCGCCTGGGCGAAGGCGACGTAATGGGTGGTGGGCGAGACCTGCACCGCGGTCTGCAGCGCCTCGGGCATGCTCTCCAGCGGCGTGTTGGCGCCCGACAGCAGGTTCATGACGATGAACACCGGGATCGCCAGGAGGCCGAACTGCGGCATGGTCGGCGCCACGGTGGCCAGCAGCACGCCGAGCGAGGTGGTGGCGAACAGGTAGATCGCCGATCCGGCCAGGAACAGCGGGATCGAGCCGTGGATCGGCACCCCCAGCACCCCCTCGATCATGATGATCAGCGACA
This sequence comes from Blastochloris sulfoviridis, assembly GCF_008630065.1. Classification (GTDB taxonomy): domain Bacteria; phylum Pseudomonadota; class Alphaproteobacteria; order Rhizobiales; family Xanthobacteraceae; genus Blastochloris; species Blastochloris sulfoviridis. The sequence goes on along the minus strand of NZ_VWPL01000009.1, from coordinate 50,704 downwards.
GGAAGGCGCCGGCCAGGATCACCGCCCCATTGGCCCAGATCTTGGCGGCGGCGATCTCGGCCGGGGTCACCGGCATCACCAGGAGGTGCTCGATGGTGCCGTGCTCGCGCTCGCGGATCACCGCCGCCGCCACCAGCACGATCGACAGGATGGTGATGAAGTTGATGATCGCCATCACCGAGGTGAAGCGGATCGAGTCGAGATTGGGGTTGAAGAGGGCGCGCGTCGTCACCTTGATCGGCAATTGGGCTTCGATGCCGCGGCCCTGCAGCCAGGTCGTCACCTCGTTCAGCACGATCTGCTGGATGTCGAGCGAGCCGACCCCGGCCTGGGTCATGGCGGTGGCGTCGATCAGGATCTGCACCGCCGGCTTCAAGCCGCGCAGCACGTCGGCCTCGAACGATGGCGGGATGTCGATGACGAAGGTGATGCGCCCCGACTCCATGGCCGCGTCGACCTGATCGCGGTCGAGCATCACCGGCGACTGGAACAGCGGCGCCTGCAGCGCGCCGGCGATGCGGCCGGAGAGCTGCGAATGGTCGGAATCGACGATGCCGATCGAGGCGTTGACCACCTCGGTCGAGATGCCGTGGGCGATGGAATAGATCGCGCCGGTAAAGACGTAGAGCAGCAGCAAGAGCATGACGCGATCGTGGCGCAGGCTGGCGAACTCCTTCAAGCCCAGCGTCCAGACATTGGCGAGCGCGCGCATCAGGTCTCCTGCTTCTTCAGGAACAGCCGCGCCGCCATCAGGAAGCCGATGGCGAACAGGCCGAGCACCACGAGGTCGAGCACGAAGGCCGAGGCCGGCAGGCCCTTGGTGAAGGTTCCCAGGCTGATCTGCTGGAACCAGGCGGCCGGGAAGCCGATGCTGAACAGCTTGGCCGAGCCGGTCAGCGTCGAGGTCGGATAGAGCAGGCCCGAGAAATTGATGGCGATGGTGTTGCACAGCACCGCCGTCACCAGCATCGCCGCGATCTGGCTCTTCACGAAGCTCGACACGAACAGGCCGAACGCGGTGGTGGCGGCAATGTAGAGCAGCCCGCCGCCGAGCAGCGCCAAGACTGAGCCGCGCACCGGCACGCCGAAATGCACGACGACGAGGACGATCAGCAGCAGGAAGCTGACGAAGCCGAGCGCCAGATAGGGAAGCTGCTTGCCGATGAGGAATTCGCCCACCGTGGCCGGCGAGGCGTAGAGATTGGCGATCGAGCCGATCTCGCGCTCGCGCACCACGCCGAGCGCGGTCATCATCGCCGGGATCATCGCCAGCAGCATCATGATGATGCCGGGCGCGATGGCGTAGACGCTGCGGAAGTCCTGATTGTAGCGAAAGCGCGGGCGAAGCTCGATGGCGGTGAGGTCCGGCACCGCGCCTGCGGTGCGCCGCGCCAGATCCTCGGCATAGGCCAGCACCACGCCATTGATATAGCCGCGGGTGGTTTCGGCACGGAACGCGTTGGCGCCGTCGAGCCAGAAGCCGACCTCCGGCCGGCGGTTGTTCAGCAAATCGCGCCCGAAGCCCGGCGGGATGGTGATGGCGAGGCGCAATTCGCCCGCGCGCATGCGCGCGTCGATCTCCGCCTGATCGCGCAGCGGCGGCCGCTCGCGGAAATAGCGCGAGCCGGAAAAGGCTTCGAGAAAGGCGCGGCTCTCGATGCTCTGGTCGCGGTCGAGCACGGCGAAGGGCAGCTTCTCGACGTCGAACGAGATGCCGTAGCCGAAGGTCAGCATCAGGATCAGCGGCCCGATCAGGCCGAAGGCGAGGCGCACCCGGTCGCGCAACAGCTCCACCGCCTCGCGGCGGGCGAAGGCCCAGATGCGGCCCATCGAGACGGCGAGCGGACCGCGCGCGCGCGGCTCCGGCAGGGGATCGACCGGCGGGTCGGCGGGGGAATCGGCTGAAGAATCTTGGGCGCCCTCGGCGTGCCCGATGCTCTCGCCGCTGGCCTCGGTCAGATAGGCGATGAACGCCTCCTCCAGCGAGGGCGCGCCCTTGGCTTGGGTCAGCTCGGCCGGCGGGCCGACCGCCAGCACCTTGCCGGCGTGCATCAGCGAGATGCGGTCGCAGCGCTCGGCCTCGTTCATGAAATGGGTCGAGACGAAGATGGTGACGCCGTCGCGCCGCGCGAGCTCGATCAGGAGCCGCCAGAACAGGTCGCGCGCCGCCGGGTCGACGCCGGAGGTCGGCTCGTCCAGGATCAGCACCTCGGGCTGGTGCAGGCAGGCCGCGGCGAGCTGCAGGCGCTGGCGGATGCCGAGCGGCAGGCTGGCCGGCAGGTCGTCGGCGAAGCCCGCGAGGTCGAAGCGCGCCAACGCATCGGCGATGCGGGCCGAGGCCTCGGCCTTGGGCAGCCGGTAGAGCTTGGCGTGCAGGTCCAGGTTCGCCCGGACCGACAGCTCCTCATAGAGCGAGAACGACTGCGACATGTAGCCGACCCGCATGCGGGTGGCGATGTCGCCCGCATCGACCGGCTTGCCGAGCAGTTCCGCCCTGCCCTCGCTGACCGACAATAGGCCGGTCAGCATCTTCATGGTGGTGGTCTTGCCGCAGCCGTTCGAGCCGAGGAAGCCGAAGATCTCGCCGCGCTCGATGCGGAACGACACGTCGTCGACCGCGACGAAATCGCCGAAGCGGCGGGTGAGATGCTCGGCGATGATGGCCGGTGCGCCGTCATGATGTGTGCGCGGCGGGATCACCAGATCGCCGCTTTGCCCGCGCCGCTCCGGCCGCTGCAGCGCGACATAGGCTGCCTCCAGCGTTGCGGCACCGGTGCGCGCCAGCACGTCGGCGGTCGGCTCCGAAGCGAGGATGCGCCCCTCGTCGATGGCGATCAGCCGCTCGAAGCGCGCCGCCTCCTCCATATAGGCGGTGGCGACCAGCACGGTCATGCCCGGCCGCTCGGCCCGGAGCTGATCGATCAGCGCCCAGAACTGGCGGCGCGACAGCGGATCGACGCCGGTGGTCGGCTCGTCGAGAATCAGCAGGTCCGGGTCGTGGATCAGCGCGCAGCACAGCGACAGCTTCTGCTTCATGCCGCCCGAGAGCTTGCCGGCGGCGCGGTCCGGAAACGGCGCAAGGCCGGTGGCCTCCAGCAGCCGGCCGATGCGTGACGAGCGCTCGGCGGCGCCCTGGCCGTGCAGGCGGCCGAAGAAGTCGATGTTCTCGACCACCGACAGCGTCGGATAGAGGTTCTTGCCGAGCCCCTGGAGCATGTAGGCGATGCGCGGCGCCACCGTGTTGCGGTGGCGGGCCTCGCGCATGTCGCCACCGAGCACGGTGACGCTGCCGGTCTGGATCTTGCGCGTGCCGGAGATCAGCGACAGCAGCGTCGACTTGCCGACACCGTCCGGCCCCACCACCGCGGTGGTGGAACCCGCCGGCAGATCCAGCGTCGCGTCGATCAGCGCCGCCTTGCCGCCGAAGCGGTGGCTCAACGCTTCGATGCGGACGATCGGATCACGGGACATCCGGCAGCTTCGGCTGAAGGTCGGCGGGCCAGGCGGCGGCGGGGTCGATCCTGAGATAGGCGTTGCCGGTGAGGCCCGCCTTCACATAGCTGCGATAGGTGGTGAGCAGCTTGGGCTCGATCGACACCTTGATGCGGTACATCAGCTTCTCGCGCTCGGTCGCGGTCTCGACCGCCTTCGGCGTGAACTGCGCCTCGGAGGCGATGAACGACACCGTGGCGGGTATGACGAACTCAGGCCCGGCGTCGAGGATGATGCGCGCCTCGGCGCCGAGCGCCACCTTGCCCACCTGGGCGGTGGGCAGGAACACCGTCATATAGACGTCGGTAAGGTCGAGCAGCGTGACCACCCGGCCGCCGGCGGCCAGCACGGCGCCCGGCTGGGTGAGCTTGTATTCGACGCGGCCGGCCACCGGCGCCGTGAGGTCGGTCTCGTCCAGCGTCGCCTGGATCTGGTCGACCTGGGCGATCGCCACCGCGCGATAGGCCTTGGCGTCGCCGACCGCGGCCTTGGCGCCGTCGACCACCGCCTTGGCGACGTCGCGCTGGGCCCGGCGCTTGTCGACGTCCGACACCGAGGCCACCGAGCGCTTGCCGAGTTCGGTGCCGCGCGAGAGTTCGAGTTCGGCGAGCGCGAGGCTGGCCTCCTGGCTCGCCACGTCGGCCTCTGCCTTGATGATCGCCTGCTCGGCGCGCAGCACTGCGGCCTTGGCGGCGGCAAGCTGGGCGCGCAGCTCGGTCGAATCGAGCCGCGCGACCAATTCGCCCTTGGTCACGTCATCGCCTTCCCGCACCCGGATTTCGGCGATTCGACCGGCGATCTTGGTGGCGACGTCGACGCGCTCCACCTCGATGCGGCCATTGGCGCGGGCGAAGCCCGCCGGCACGCGGCTCGCCGCATCGCGCGACCACAGCACATAGCCGCCCGCCGCCCCAGCCATGACGATCGCCAGCGCGGCGACAACGGTGGTCATGCGCATGAAAGCCTCCGAACCAATGAGCCGAACGGTAGTGCCGGCACTCCGAATCCGGCAAGGCGGGCAATGCGGGGCTGCTCTGCAGCGGCGGACTCTTGCCGGCGTCGTCCCGGGCGAGCGAGAGCGAGCCCCGGGACCGTCAGCAGGAAAAGGCGCAAACGCCCGCAACGATTCCGGGTCGCGCGGCTTCGCCGCTTGCCCGGGATGACAACCCAGATGTCGTCGCCCCGGACGGCGCGAAGCGCCGAGCCGGGGCCGTCAGCAGAAGAGACCCCTTTCGACGCACGATCCCGGCTCGCGCGGCTTCGCCGCTTGGCCGGGATGACGCAAGAGGAGAGGTCGTCGTCCCGGGCAAGGGCCGCAGGCCCGCGAGCCGGGACCGTCTGCAGCAAGGGGACCTCTTTCTGACGACAGCGCCTCACCTCTCCTTCGGCCACAGCACCACGGCGGCGCGGCCGGTGAGCAGCGGCCGCCCGGCCGGGTCGAGCGCCTCGCCGGTGACGATGAGCTTGGCGCGGGTGCCGGCACTATTGGCGTCGATCTCGGCGACCGTCCAGGCCATCCGCACCGGCGTATCCACCCGCACGGCCTGGTCGAACCGCACCTGGAACTCCTGGCCGATGATCTCCCAGTCCGGGGCAAACCAGTTGGCGATCAGCGCGATGAACACCGCCGAGGTGTGCGGCCCGCAGGCGATCAGTCCGCGAAAGCGCGAGTTGGCGGCGTATTCGGGATCGTGGTGCAGCGGGTTGGTATCGCCGCAGCGGGCGGCGAAGTCGGAGATCTCCGTCGCCGAAAAGGCGAAGGTCTTCTCGAAGCGGTCGCCAAGCTCCGGCCAGCGCGGCCGCGGCGACGACGCATCCGGCCAGGGCGACCGCAGCCTATCGTCGGTCAACGTCAATAGAGCCCACCGGTTCCGGCGCCCACGGCACGGTCTGCCTCCGGCGAGACGGTGAGCGGCCGTCCCTGGGCGTCGACGACGCCGATGATCGAGTAGGAATCCGGCGGCGCGGTGCCCGGCTTGAACGCTTCCAGGATGGTGCCGCCCTCGCCCGGCTGGGCGCGCAGGCCGGTCTTGGCGTTGATGCGGATCAGCTTGATGCCGGGCGGCACGCGGAACGGCACCGCCGGCTTGTCGGCGAGCGCGAGCTTCATGAAGTCGCGCACCACCGGCGCAACGATGCCGCCGCCGGTCGCCTTCTGGCCGAGCGAGCGCGGGCGGTCGTAGCCGAAATAGGCCGCCACCACGAGGTCGGGCGAGAAGCCGACGAACCACACGTCCTTCGCATCGTTGGTGGTGCCGGTCTTGCCGGCGATCGGCTTGCCGACCTCCTTCAGCGCCGTGCCGGTACCACGCTGCACCACGCCTTCCAGCATCGAGGTGATCTGATAGGCGGTCATCGGGTCGAGCACCTGCTCGCGCTTGTCGATCAGCGTGGGCTCGGGCTGGTTGGCCCATTTGTCGGCGTCGCAGCCCTGGCAGCTCCGCTCGTCGTGACGGTAGACGGTGTGGCCGTAGCGGTCCTGCACCCGGTCGATCAGGGTCGGCTTGATGCGCTTGCCGCCATTGGCGAACATGCCGTAGGCGCCGGCCATGCGCAAAAGCGTGGTCTCGCCGGCGCCGAGCGCCATCGACAGCATCGGCAGCATGTCGTCATAGACGCCGAAGCGCTTGGCGTATTCGGCGATCAGCGGCATGCCGACGTCCTGGGCCAGCCGCACTGTCATGACGTTGCGCGACTGCTCGATGCCGAAGCGCAGCGTCTGCGGCCCGTAGAACTTGCGGGAATAGTTTTCCGGCCGCCACGCCTCCTGGCCGGGGCCCTGGTCGATCTCGATCGGCGCGTCCATCACCACGGTGGAGGGCGTGTAGCCATTGTCGAGCGCGGCGGCATAGACGAACGGCTTGAACGAGGAGCCCGGCTGGCGCTGCGCCTGGGTGGCACGGTTGAACTGGCTTTCGTCGAACGAGAAGCCGCCGACCAGCGCCAGCACGCGCCCGGTCCACGGATCGAGCGCGACGATGCCGCCCTCCACGTCCGGAAGCTGGCGCAGCTTGAAGCTCTTCGAGCCCTGCCCCGGCGCGTCGGCGGCCGAGGCATCCTCGACATAGATCACGTCGCCCGGGCGCACCGCCTGGGACACCTTGGTGATCGGCTTGCCCTTGTCCGGCCCCTGGGCCCAGCGCGCCCACTTGGCGCCGTCGAGCGGCAGCAGACCGATCTCGCGCGTGGTGGCGAGCTGGCCGGAGCGCTCGCGCGGCGGCTGCAGGCCGATGCGCGCGGTCTGGTCCCCCGCCTCCAGCACCACCGCGAGCCGCCACGGAATGTCGCCATAGGCCCGCATCTCGCCGAGCTTGACGCCCCAGTCGCCCGAGGCGAGGTCGATGCGATTGACCGGGCCGCGCCAGCCGCGCTGCTCGTCGAAGCGCACCAGATGCTCCATCAGCGTCTTCTTGGCCATCTGCTGCAGCTTGGGGTCGAGCGTGGTGCGCACCGACAGGCCGCCTTCGTAGAGCTTCTTCTCGCCGTAGCGGTCGATCAGCTCGCGCCGCACCTCCTCGGCGAAATACTCGGCCGCGAAGATATGCGCGCCGGTCGGCCGGGTGGTGACGGTCAGCGGCTGCTTCTTGGCGGCCTCGCCGTCCTCGGCGGTGATGAACTTCTCCTCGACCATGCGGTCGATCACCCAGTTGCGGCGCTCGATGGCGCGCTCGCGCTGGCGGAACGGGTGGAACAGGTTCGGCCCCTTGGGCAGCGCGGCGAGATAGGCCGCCTCCGCCACGGTGAGCTCGTGGACCGACTTGTCGAAATAGAGCAGCGAGGCGGCGGCGACGCCATAGGCCTGCATGCCGAGGAAGATCTCGTTGAGGTAGAGTTCGAGGATCTTGTCCTTCGAATAGGTCCGCTCGATGCGCAGCGCCAGCAGCGCTTCCTTGATCTTGCGGTCGATCGACACCTCGTTGGTGAGCAGGAAGTTCTTGGCGACCTGCTGGGTGATGGTGGAGGCGCCCTGCGGCCGGCGATTGGTGCCGAGGTTCTGGAAATAGACCACCGCGGCACGGGCGATGCCGGAAAAGTCGAGGCCGCCGTGCTGGTAGAAGTTCTTGTCCTCGGCCGCCAGGAAGGCGCCGATCACCAGTTTCGGCACCGCCTGGATCGGCAGATACAGCCGCCGCTCGCGGGCATATTCGCCCACCAGCGAGCCGTCCGTGGCATGAACCCGCGTCATGACCGGCGGTTCATAGTCCTGGAGCGTGGAATAGTCCGGCAGATCCTGCGAATACTTCCACGCGAAATAGGAAACCGCCCCCACCCCACCGAGGAAGATCACGGTTCCGATCGCGAACAGAAAGCCGAAGAACCTGATCAGAAATCGCATTTCGTTCCTTGCGGTTCGTGGCGGGCCAGAGCCCTTGCGGTTCGTGCCGGGGTGGCGCCGTGGCAGACGGCCGGCGCTCACGGCAGGTGCCGCCCCGCGTTTCGCGTGCGTGGAGCATGCCTCGCCCGCCTTCATGGCAAAACAGAGGCCCCGGCAACCGGCTCACAATCTCGCGATCACCAGGGGCCGGAACCGCCTCACTTCGGCGTCCGCCCGCCCGCCGTGCGCATCGCCACGAAGCGCTCGATGGCGTCGGCGATCGCCTCCGTGACCTTCGTGCGCCACGCCACCGAGGTGATCTGGCGAAGCTCCTGCCGGTTGGACATGAAGCCGAGCTCAAGCAGCACCGAGGGCACGTCGGGCGCCTTGAGCACCTTGAACCCGGCCGATTTCAGCGGCGTGCGGTGCATGCGGGCGGTCGGTCGGATCTCGCCCACCAGCGTGTGCGCGAAATGGGCGGAGAACGACTTCGTCTCGCGCTGGACGAGATCGATCAGGATGTCGGCGACGTCCTCCGCCTCTTCCTGCAAATTGACGCCGGCGATCAGGTCCGCCTTGTTCTCCGACTCGGCCAGCCGCTCGGCTTCCGCATCGGAGGCCTTCTCCGACAGGGTGTAGACGGAGGCGCCCGAGGCGATGCCGTCGCGGGCGCGGATCGAATCGGCGTGGATCGACAGGAACAGCGCGGCCTCGTTGCGCCGGGCGATTCGAACCCGTTCGCCAAGCGGCACGAACACGTCCTCGGTGCGCGTCATCACCACGTTCACCCGGCCGCCCTTCTCCAGCCTGTCGCGCAGCATCAGGGCGACTTCGAGCACCACGGTCTTTTCGGAGACCCCGCCGCCCGGGGCATTGGCGCCGGTGTCGATTCCGCCATGGCCAGGATCGATCACCACAACCGGAAGACGCGATCGCGCCGGAGAATCGGCCTTTGGCGGCTTGGTCTCGGACAGCTTGGCCTCGGGAGGCTTGCTCTCGGCCGCCGTGCCGGGTTCGGCCGTGGCGTTGCGAATGGCGGCCATCGGATCGACCCGCGACGACGGAACCTCGGCCGAGCGCAGGAAGCTCGTCCGGTCGGTCGGCACGAGATCGATCACCAACCGCGCCGGCTGTTCGTCGATCGCATCGAGCACGAACGACTTGTCGACGCTCACCGGCTCGCGCACCTCCAGCACCAGGCGGGCCTTGCCCGGGCCGACCTGGCCATAGCGGAAGGCCGTGATCAGGCCGCGGCCGTGGTGGCCGGCCGTCGCCGGCAGATTGAAATCGAGGCCGGCGACATCCACCACCACGCGGTAGGGATCGGCGAGCGTGAACACCCGCATCTCGACCGTCGCCGTCAGGTCGAGCACCAGGCGCGTGCGAACGAGATCCCCCGCGAGGCGGACATCGACGGCCGTGACGCCCTTGTCTTTGCCGGAACCGGCGGGCGCGGTGGCCGCAACCGCAGCGTGCTGGGCCACGACCGAAGCGGCCCCTGCCGAGAGCACGGCACAGGCGAAGAGAAGGAGCGCGGCGCAGCGGCGAAACGCAAGCATGACGACCCGACGCAAGATCCCAGCCCAAGATCCCAGCCTCTGTAGCCCAATAGCTCCGCACGGTTAACCCCGTCTTGCCGGACGGAGAATTCGCAGCGAACCTTGCCAATGGGCCACGGCTGCCGCTATTTAAAAGACGGCTCATGGTTCGTGGTTCCGGCAGGCCGCAAACGGTCCCGACCGCACCGACAGCCGACAGCCCGCCACCGGCGGATTGTGGTGCCCTGTCGGCTTGCCTGCCGCGCTGTCTCAGCGCCGGATCAGCCGGACAGCCAGAGTGTTACGGCGGCAATCGTCTTGCCGTACCAAGAGACCCTAGACCTCGATGGATGCACCCACGATAGCCCGACTGCCATCCGATGCCGCTCCGGCGGCCGGCAGCGTCGCGTTTCGGCATCACGGGTCGCCCCCCACCTATTCAGACACGGCTTCAGATACCGCGCGGCGTTCCGCATCGCCTGCACTGACGACGGCGTTCCGCCGTCGCGTTCGCGATGCGATGGCGCGACGCTGCGCAGAGAGAGTTCAATGGCCAACAAAATGCTTATCGATGCCACCCACCCGGAAGAGACGCGGGTGGTGGTGGTCCGCGGCAACCGGGTCGAGGAGTTCGACTTCGAGTCCGCAGCCCGCAAACAGCTGCGCGGCAACATCTATCTTGCCAAGGTAACCCGGGTCGAACCCTCGCTGCAGGCCTGCTTCGTCGAATATGGCGGAAACCGCCACGGATTCCTGGCCTTCAACGAAATCCATCCCGACTACTATCAGATCCCGGTCGCCGACCGGCTGGCGCTGCTGGAAGAGGAGAAGCGCGCCGCGCGCGCCGAGCGCGAGGCCGAGGATGCCAAGCTGAAGCGTGACCGCAAGCGCCGCCGGCGCCGCAAGCCGGAGGCCGACGTGCTCACCGCGCGCGCCTCTGCCGGCGACGCCGTGGTCTCGCAAGCGTTGTCCCCTGAGCAAGCGCTGTCGCCTGAGTCGGACGAGCAGGCCGCCGACGAACCGGCGCCGACCCCCGACTCCGCCGCCGAGCCGGCCGGAACTGTCCAGGACGTTGCGCCGGAGTCCGGGGCGCAGCCCGAGGCCGCCGAAGCGGAGGCCGCCGGGACCGAGGCTGCCGGGGCCGTGACCGTCGAGGTGGCGGCCACGCTCGATGTTTCGGCCGAAGCCGCGCCGCCCGAACTCCCTGACAGCGGACAGGACGACGAAGACGAGGACGAAGAAGAGGACGAGGACGAGGACGAAGAAGACGACGAGGACGAAGAAGACGACGAAGACGAGGACGAGGAAGAAGACGAAGACGAAGACGAAGAGGAGGACGAAGAAGACGACGAGGACGAGGACGACGACGAGGAGGAAGACGACGAGGACGAGGACGAGGGCGGCAAGAAGGCCGACACGGAAAGCGTCGTCGAGATCGTCGGCTCCGGCGAGGCGCTGGAGGACATGCCCGAGCGAGTCGCCCGTCCGCTGCGCCGCCAGTACCGCATCCAGGAGGTGATCAAGCGGCGCCAGGTTCTGCTGGTCCAGGTCGTCAAGGAGGAGCGCGGCACCAAGGGCGCGGCGCTGACCACCTATCTGTCGCTCGCCGGCCGCTACTCGGTGCTGATGCCCAATACCGCCCGCGGCGGCGGCATCTCGCGCAAGATCACCAACGCCGTCGACCGCAAGCGCCTGAAGTCGATTGCCGGCGACCTGGAAGTGCCGGAAGGCATGGGCGTGATCCTGCGCACCGCCGGCGCCAACCGCACCAAGACCGAGATCAAGCGCGATTTCGAATATCTGCTGCGGCTGTGGGAGACGGTGCGCGAGCTGACGCTGCGCTCATCCGCCCCGGCCCTGGTCTATGAGGAGGGTTCGCTGATCAAGCGTGCCATCCGCGACCTCTACAACAAGGACATCGACGAGGTCCTGGTGGCCGGCGAAGATGGCTATCGCGAGGCCAAAGAGTTCATGCGCATGCTCATGCCGAGCCATGCCAAGAGCGTGCAGCCCTATCGCGAGGCGACACCGATCTTCGCCCGCAGCGGCGTCGAGCCGCAGCTCGACGCGATGTTCTCGCCGACCGTGCAGCTCAAGTCGGGCGGCTACATCGTCATCAACCAGACCGAGGCGCTGGTCGCGATCGACGTCAATTCCGGGCGCTCGACGCGCGAGCACTCGATCGAGGAGACCGCGCTCAAGACCAATCTGGAGGCGTCGGACGAGGTGGCGCGTCAGCTTCGCCTGCGCGATCTCGCCGGGCTGATCGTCGTCGACTTCATCGACATGGACGAGAAGCGCAACAACCGCTCGGTCGAGCGCCGGCTGAAGGAGGCGCTGAAGAACGACCGCGCCCGCATCCAGGTCGGCCGCATCTCGCATTTCGGCCTGCTGGAGATGAGCCGCCAGCGCATTCGCACCGGCGTGCTGGAGAGCTCCTCGGAAGTGTGCCCGCACTGCGGCGGCACCGGCCACGTGCGCGCCTCCGCCTCGGTGGCGCTGCATGTGCTGCGGGCGATCGAGGACATGCTGATCAAGTCGGCAAGCCACGACCTGATCGTCCGCACCCGCACCGCGGTGGCGCTCTACTGCCTCAATCAGAAGCGTTCGCACCTCGTCGAGTTCGAGCGCCGGTTCGGCGTGCTGATCGAATTCGAGGCCGACGACGCGCTCAACGGACAGACCCCGTACGCGATCGAGAAGGGAGCGCCGGCCAAGGGACCGGTGATCCGCACCACACCGGCGCCGATTCAGCCCGATGCGATCGAACCCGAGGACGAGATCGAGGACGCGGAGATCGAGGCCGAGGCGGAAGCCGACGAGGAGGGTCCGGACGAGGGCAGCACGGAAGCCGCCCGCGAGGACAATGGTGGCGGACGCCGCCGTCGGCGTCGGCGTCGGCGGCCGCGCAACGGCGAGGACGCCGGCACCGAGACCGGTACGGCCGCGACGGCGGCTGGCGCCGAGGACGACCTCTCCGACGAGGACGAGGGGGATGATGACGAGGCCCGCGAGGGCGCCGAGGCCGGCGATGCCAGTGCCGAGGAACGGCGGCGGCGGCGGCGGCGCGGACGCCGCGGTGGCCGGCGCGGCCGGCGCGACCGCGAGCCGACCGGCGATTCCGATGTGTCCGAAGAGGCCGAGGCCGACGACGGACAGGCCGAAGCTGTGACGTTGCAGCCGGCGGCACCGCACGAAGAGGCGGCCCCAGAGCCCGTGTCGATGGAACCGCCTGCGTTACCGCCGGCAGCGGCCGAGCCGATCGCCGAAGCGGCCAGCGAGCCCGCCCCGGCTGTCAGCGAACCGGCGGCAGCCGAGCCGGCGGCCGAACCGGCCCCCGAAGAGCCGGCGCAGCCGCGCGGCGAGCCGGTGCACATGGTGCTGACGCCGACCGAGGAAGACCCGAACCGGCCCAAGCGGTCCGGCTGGTGGTCGCGCCGGGTCGGCTGAGGCCGGGCGAGCCGACGTTCAGGTCGCCCCGGCCGGCGCGCAGCGCCGCGCCGGGAGCGACCGCAAACCAAAAACGTCGTCCCGGGCAAGGGCCGAAGGCCCGCGACCCGGGACCGCTTGCCGTCAGCCCGTCGCCCCGGCCAAGCGAAGCGCGAGCCGGGGCCGTCTTCCGGGGCCGTCTTCAGGAAGGGGACTTGTTCTGATGACGATCCCGGGTCTCGCTGACGCTCGCCCGGGATGACGGCGCATCCGATATGACGACGTGCCCTGGACAACCAAGGGCGCGTGTCGCCTCACACCGCGAAGGGCTGACCCTTTTCGGGAACGGTGACCTCGATCCCCGAGCCGATCATCTCCTGGCAGAAGCGCTCGGCGGTGGGCTCGATGATCGGGAACGAGCCGTAGTGGCAGGGAATCGCCACCTTCGGCGTCACGAACTTCCGCATCGCCAGCGCCGCGGTGTGCGGCCCCATCGTGAAGCGGTCGCCGATCGGACAGAGGCAGATCTTGACGTCGTGGATCTCGGCCAGGAGCCCCATGTCGGAGAAGACGTCGGTGTCCCCCATGTGCCACAGCACCGGTTCGCCGCGCGCCTTGACGATGACGCCGTTTGCCGAGCCAAGCGGAAAGCCGACGTCGCTCTCGACCATGCCGGCCGAATGATCGGCCCGCACCAGCGTGACGCTGAACTCGCCCTGGTCGGTGGTGCCGCCGGTGTTCATCGGGTCGAAGTGCTCCACCCCCTGCTTGGCCAGCCACATGCAGAGATCGAAATTGGTCACCACCTTGGCGCGGGTCTGCCTGGCCAGCGCCACCGTGTCGCCGACGTGGTCGGAATGGCCGTGGGTGACCAGAATATGGGTTGCGCCGGCCGTCGCTTTGGCCATATCGCCCTCGAACGCCGGATTTCCGGTGAAGAACGGATCGATCAGGACGACCGACCGGCCGAAATCCAGCCGGAACGTGGAATGGCCGAACCAAGTCACTTTCATGCGTTCTATCCTCCCCGAGCAATCTGCCTGCCGGTTATAGAACGCGGCACCCCATTCAACCAGATGACGGCGGGGCCGGACGCCGCAGCAACCGCCCGCAGGGATTGAGCCATGGCCGCCCGCATCGCGCCTCTCGTCGACCTCGCGCCCGATCTCGCAGACGGGCCGCTGATCGGGCTCGACCTCGGCACCAAGACCATCGGCCTCGCCCTCTCCGATCGCACCCGCACCATCGCCAGCGCGGTGCGGACCATCCTTCGCACCAAGTTCAAGGCCGACGCCGCCGAGGTCCTGGCCTTCGCTGCGGCCGAGAAGGCGGCCGCCCTGGTGCTCGGCCTGCCGCTCAACATGGATGGCTCGGAAGGCCCGCGCAGCCAGGCCACCCGGGCCTTCGCCCGCAATCTCTCGGCCCTCACCGAGACCCCGATCGCGCTGTGGGACGAGCGGCTGTCGACCGCCGCCGTCACCCGCACGCTGCTCGATGCCGATGCCTCGCGGGCGCGCCGGGCGGAGGTGGTCGACAAGATGGCCGCCGCCTATCTGCTGCAGGGCGCGCTCGACCGCCTGCGCTTGCTCTAAGGCCTGCCCCCTACCCGCCGCCGTGGCGTTCCGGAGCCGGCCGGGCGAGGCAGCGCGCCTGCCGCGCCGCCCGCCACAGCGTCCATTGCCGCCGCCATTGCGGCACCTGCACCAGGGTGGTGAACGGGTCGTAGCCGGCGCATTCCATCCTGGCCAGGTAGCTGCGGACCAGCGCCACCGGCAGGAACGCCGCCATCACCTCGGCGGGAATCGACCCCATCGTCCGGCTCATCGCCGCCAGATGGCGGTGGACATGGCCGCGCATCTCGGCGAGCGCGGCCTTCAGCGCCGGCGTGTAGCGCCCGGCGAACACGTCGGCGCGGTTGACCCGGTGGCGGTCGAGCACCTCCGCGGGCAGGAACATCTGGCCGCGCGAGGCGTGCAACGGAAACGAGCGCAGCAGGCCGGTCATCGCATAGGCCACCCCGCCGTGCCCGGCGATTTCGGCGGTGTCCTGGTCGCGCCCGCCCGCGAGCAACAGCGCCGCAAGCTGCATCAGCGCCGACGAGGTCTCGCCCGTATAGCCTTCGAGGTCGGCCAGCGTCGGCATCGGATCGTCATAGAGGTCGAACACCCGCGCCTCGATCAGATCGAGGAACGGATCCACCGGCAGCCGGCACTGGGAGATCGTTTCCATCAGCGCCGCCGCCACCGGGTGCGCGGCGACATCGCCCTGCGCGCTGCCGGCCAAGGCGTCGCGCCACCACTGCAGCCGCATCTCGCCGGGCAGCGGATCGGAGACGATCTCGCGCACCCGCGCCACCTCGGCGTTGAACGCGTAGAGCGCAAACAGATGCGGGCGCGCGGCGGCCGGGGCGAACAGGGTCGCAAGGTAGCGGTCCTTGTCGGCCTCGCGCACAAGGCTCTCGCAGTAGGCGAAGGCTTCGCTGGGCATGAGGGGAGAGATAGCGCGCAGGCGGCGTCAGTCCACGGCGATCAGGCCGGCGGCAATGCGTCGCGACTCCGCCAGCAGGATGTTGTAGGTGTGCGCCGCGTGCGCCGTCGCCATGGACTCGACCGCCATACCCAGCCCGCGCAACCGCGCATGCAGGGCCGCCGGCAGCGGTCTGAGGTTCGTGCCGCTGCCGAAGATGAACAGGTCGACCTCCCCGCTTTCGGCGAACAGCCTCTCCAGCGACGCCGCATCGACCGCGGCCGGCTCGCCGACCGGCCACGCCCACATGCCGCTCGGCAGGATCAGCAGCGAGCCGCGGTGCGACATGTCGCCGAAGCGGAACCCACCGGCGCCGAACGACTCGATCGCGTACCGGCCCGGCAGATGTGGTGTGCCGTCAAGCGTTGCCATCAGGCCTTGGCGGGCGCCGCCGTCTCGACCTTGTCCTTGTCCTTCCCCTGGCCCTGGGTCTTGACCCCCAGATAGATGAGGAAGGGCGCGGCGATGAAGGCCGAGGAATAGGTGCCGATCACCACGCCGAAGATCATCGCCGCGGTGAAGGAGCGGATCACCTCGCCGCCGAATGAATAGAGCGCAATCATCGCCAGCAGCGTGGTCGAGCCGGTGTAGACAGTGCGCGACAGGGTCGAGTTCATCGCGATGTCGAGCAGTTCTTCGGTCGAGATACGCTTGTATTTTCGGAGCATCTCGCGAATGCGGTCGTAGATGACCACCGTGTCGTTGACCGAATAGCCCATGATCGTGAGAATCGCCGCAATCGACGTCGAGTTGAACTCGATCTGCGTGATGGCGAAGAAGCCGATGGTCAGCACGATATCGTGCATCGTCGCCACCGTGGCGCCGATCGCGAACTGCCACTCGAAGCGGAACCACAGATAGAGAATGATGCCGAGGATGGCGACGATCGAGCCGATGGTGCCGCCCTGCACCAGCTCCTTCGACACCTGCGGCCCGACCACCTCGACGCGCCGGTACTCGACGTCGGCGCCGAGAACGCCCTTCACCTTGTCGACGACCGCCTGCTGGGCGGCATCGCCCCCCGGCTGGGTCTGGATGCGGATCAGCACGTCGGTCGGCGCACCGAACTGCTGGATCTGCACGTCGCCGAGGTCGAGCGATCCCAACTTGTTGCGCATCTCGCTGATGTTGGCGGGACCGCTCTTGGACTGCACCTCGATCATGGTGCCGCCCATGAAGTCGATGCCGAAATTCATCCCCACCGTGAGGAACAGCAGCAAGGAGAGGATCGACAGCACGGCCGACAGCGGAAAGCTGAGCCGCCGCCATGCCATGAAGGGCAGCTTGGTGTTGGCCGGGACGAGTCTCAGGAGGCGCATCGGGATCGGTTTCCGGATCAGATCGGCAGACGCGTCGGGCGCGCCCAGCGGACCCAGCTTGCGATGATCAGCCGTGTGAACACAAAGGCGGTGAACACGGTGGTGACGATGCCGAGCGACAGCGTCACCGCGAAGCCCTTCACCGACCCCGTGCCGATGAGGAATAGCACGAAGCCGGCGATCAGCGTGGTCATGTTGGCGTCGATGATCGTGGCGAGCGCCTCGCGGAAGCCGTGGTCCAGCGCGGTGATGGCGGACCGGCCGTTGCGCGCCTCCTCGCGGACGCGCTCATAGATGAGCACGTTGGAGTCGACGGCCATGCCGACGGTGAGCAGGATGCCGGCGATGCCGGGCAGCGTCAGCGTCGCCTCCAGCGCCGACAGAATGCCGATCAGCATCAGGATGTTGACGATCATGGCGAGGTTGGCGAACACGCCGAACAGACCGTAGATCAGCAGCATGAAGACGACGACGAAGATCGAGCCGATGATCGAGGCATAGCTGCCCGCGCGCACCGAATCCTGGCCGAGGCTCGGACCGATCGTGCGCTCTTCCACCACGGTCAGCGGCGCCGGCAGCGCGCCGGCCCGCAGCAGGATCGCCAGATCGTTGGCCTGCTGCACCGTGAAGCGGCCGGAGATCTGGCCGGAGCCGCCAAGAATCGGCTCGCGGATCACCGGCGCCGAGATCACCTGATTGTCGAGCACGATGGCAAACGGCCGGCCGACATTCTCCTGGGTGACCGCCGCGAACCGCCGGGCGCCATTGGTGTTGAAGCGGAAGTTCACCACCGGCTCGCGGGTGCGCGAATCGAAGCCGGGCTGGGCGTCGACCAGATCCTCGCCGGCCACCATGACGCGGCGCTCGACCAGAACCGGCCCCGCGCCCTTCTCGGCGCTTTGCAGCACCTCCGAATCGGGCGGCGCACGGCCGGATTCGGCAATCTCCGGGCTCATCGACATATCGACCAGCCGAAAGCTCAGCTTGGCCGTGGTGCCGATGAGCTGCTTGAGGCGGGTCGGATCCTGAAGGCCGGGTACCTGCACCAGGATACGGCTCGATCCCTGGCGCTGGATCGCCGGCTCGGTGGTGCCGAGTTGGTCGATGCGGCGCCGGACGATCTCGATCGACTGCTCGACCGCGTGCTTGACGCGCTCGTTCAGCCCGGCCTGGGTCATGACGAGCTGGATCAGCCCGTCCTCGCCCTCGCGCACGTCGAGGGTGCGCTGCGTGCTGCCGCCGAACATCCCGCCGATCGGCTCCGACAGTTCGCCGAGCTTGCGCACCGCCTCGGCGTAGTTCTCGCCTTCGCGGATGCGCACCTGGACGCTGTCGCCCTGGATGCCGAGCCCGGTGTAGCCGATGCGCCCCTCGCGCAGGACGCGGCGCACATCGTCGCGCAACGCCTCCAGCCGCTCCTTGCGCACCGCCGGGGTATCGACCTCAAGCAGGATGTAGGAGCCGCCCTGCAGATCGAGGCCCAGCACCATGGTGCGCTGGGCCCAGCTCGGCAGCGCGTTCAGCACCGACGCTGGCAGCACATTCGGCACCGCGAACAGGCAGCCGACCAGAGCGACCGCCAAGATCGCAAGCGCTTTCAGGCGTGTGAACACCAGCATCTAGAGCATTCTCCGCAAAAGTGGGACCCGGTTTTGCGAAAGAGAATGCGACAACTCAACAACTTAGAGCGGTCGCTTCGTTCAATGGGATCGTCGGACGCTCTGGACGTCCCCTCGACCGCGCGGCGGAACCCCGGCCGGCGGCTCAGCCGGCGGCGTCGTCCTTCACCGGCTCGCTCTTGGAGCGGACCTCGGTGATCATGCCGCGGATCTGGCGGACCTTGAGCCCCTCGCCGAGCTGCAGCTCGATCTCGTGGTCATCGATCACCTTGGAAATCTTGGCGATCATGCCGCCAGCGGTCACCACCATGTCGCCCCGGCGCAGATTCTTCACCATCTCCTCGTGCGCCTTCGCCCGCTTCTGCTGCGGCCGCAGGATGAGGAAGTACATGATGATGAAGATCAGCACGAACGGCATCAAGGACAGCAGCATGTCTGTGCCGCCACCGGCGCCGAGGGGCGCGCTTTGCGCGAACGCGGGCGAGATGAACATCGATGAACCTCGTGAAACGCTGATCGGACTGCGGCGGCTGTTCAGGCGATCCCGCGCCGCCACCTGCGGCGGCCCGGGAAGGCCTGCAAATCGGCTCGTTTCGACCGGCCCGGACCAGCCGGACTCGCGAACCGGCCCGTCCGGAGCTGCCCGAACGAAGCGGCGCGGACTATAGCCAGCCCCCCCTCGAATGCAATGGCGCGCCTTGCGGCGCGCCGGCCGCCCCATTAAGCACGCCCGGAATTCCGGAATCCACATGACCGACAACGCTTCATCCCCGGCCCCGCCCGCTCTGGCACCCCTCCTCGACCGCATCGCCGCGGCGCTCGAGCGGCTGAGCCCGCCCGCCCCGCCTGCGCCTGACTTCGCCGCGGCGGACGCCTTCGTCTGGCAGGCAGCCGGCCAGCGCCTGCAGCCGGTCGCCAAGGTCAACCGCGTGGCGATCGCGCTGCTCAAGGGCATCGACCGCGTCCGCGACATCCTGCTCGACAACACCGCCCGCTTCGCCGCCGGCCTGCCGGCCAACAACGCGCTCTTGTGGGGCGCGCGCGGCATGGGCAAGTCCTCCCTCGTCAAGGCCGTCCATGCCGAGGTGGTGGCCGCGCGCACCGGCGGCCAGCCGCTCAAGCTGATCGAGATCCACCGCGAGGATATCGAGACCCTGCCCGATCTGATGGCCCGGCTGCGCCCGGCGCCCTGCCGCTTCATCGTGTTCTGCGACGACCTGTCGTTCGATGGCGGCGACACCTCCTACAAATCGCTGAAGGCGGCGCTGGAGGGCGGCCTCGAAGGCCGTCCCGACAACGTGCTGTTCTATGCCACCTCCAACCGCCGCCACCTCATCCCGCGCGACATGGTCGACAACGAGCGCGCGACCGCCATCAATCCCGGCGAGGCGGTGGAGGAGAAGGTGTCGCTGTCGGACCGCTTCGGGCTGTGGCTCGGCTTCCACAATTGCAGCCAGGACGACTACCTCGGAATGGTCGCCGCCTACGCCGCCTATATCGGCCTGCCGGTTCCAGGCGAGGTTCTGACGCGCGAGGCGCTGGAATGGGCGGCGACTCGCGGCTCGCGCTCCGGCCGCGTCGCCTGGCAGTTCATCCAGGATGCCGCCGGCCGCGCCGGGGTGGCCATGCCGGGCTGACGCACAACCCGCGTTGCGTCAAGTCAAGGCAGCGCGTCCGGCAAACCTTACCGTTCCGCCGCTCACGCAGTTTCCGGTTGATCCCTTCGGGATACCGGAAACGGTCTCGCCGAAAACCCCAGGTCTTCAAGAGATTCTCGATAACGGGATTTTCGGCGATCGGAATACGGTTCACCGGCCTGATCGGCCGGAAACCGTATCAGGGGAGGACGGACGATGCTCTCGCTTCTTTCGCGCCGGCAGGCGCTGCTGCTTGCCGCTGCCGCTGTCGTGCCATCCGCAGGCCGGGCCGATCCGGCGGCGCCGGCCTCCCTCGACGGCACCTATGTCGGCAGCTTCGCCGGCGAGGCGACGGGCACGCTGACCTTCACGGTGGAGAACCGCCAGCTCAGCGGTTCCCTCAAGGGCGTTGTGAAGAACGACCCGATCGAAGCCACGTTCTCCGGGGCGATCGGCGAGGATGGTTCCGTCGCCATGCCGCTGGCCGGGACGGTCCGCGACACCAGCCGGTTCAACCTCGGCACCTTCCCGTTCAGCGGCGCCGTGAACGGGCGCATTGCCGGCGAGACCTGCTCCGGCGGCTGGACGGGCGCCAACCAGTTCGCCCGCCACGCCGGCACTTGGAGTGCCTCGCGGAAATAGGCGCCAGAACGAAGCGGCGCAAAGATGCCGGCCCCGGCCGACGCAGGCCGGCGCGTTGCGTCAGATCAAGGCAGAAATTCAGGCAAACCCTAGCGTTCCTCCGTCTTGAGGAGGACCGATGCCGATGCCTTCATGTCCGTCGCGCCGGCAGGCGCTGCTTCTTGCCGCCGCCCTCGCCGCCCTGCCGTCCGAGAGCCGGGCCGCGCAACAGGATTTCGTCGACTCCCTCATCCGACGCATTTCCGGCACCCTCGCCTCGTCCCGCGACAATCCCGACTGGCGCAAGAAGTACGACCTCGCGCTGCGCAACATCGAGGATCTGAAGAAGACCTTGCAATATGGCGGCCGCATCTCGTCCAACCCGGTCGCGCCGCTGCGCGCCGAGCTTGGCGAGCGCCTCAAGGAGCTGCGCGACGAATGGGAGGCCTACACCAAGGCCGAGCAGAAGATCGAAGCGCTGCGCAAGAAGGAGGCGCAGGGCACCATCGCCGACATCGGCGGCGAGATGATCTCCCGCATCGTGCCCAGGCCCGGCGTTCTGACGCCGCTGGCGCAGGCCAAGACCAAGAACGCCGAGATCATCCGCCAGGACTTCGCCCGCCTGAAGACCTTCGACGAGGCGCTGATCAAGATCCGCGAGTACAAGAAATACATGCTGCCGGCGATCCGCGATACCCGCGACCGCTATCATGGCCTGGTGCCGCTGATGGAGGCCTGGGCGGCGCTCACGCCGGTCTCGTTCGACGGCAGCTATTCCGGCAGCTTCCAGGGCACGGCGTCCGGCTCGCTCGCCTTCACCGTCTCGAACGGCCGCATCAGCGGCACGGTTCAGGGCCGCGCGGGTGGCGACCCCGTGCAGGGCAAGTTCTCAGGCTCGGTCACCGAGGATGGCACCATCTCCACCAGCCTGTCGGGCACGCTGCGCGATTCCAGCAAGTACAATCTCGGCACCTTCACGTTCAGCGGCAATCTGAACGGGCGGATCAACAGCGCCATCGCCTCCGGCAATTGGGCCGGCGCCAACAAGCACGGCAGCCAGAGCGGCAGCTGGAGCGCCTCGCGGCGGTGATCCGCCGCCGCGCTCAGCCGCCGCTGAGCAGCGGCACCGGATCGACCGGGTTGGAGCCGCGGCGCACCTCGAAGTGAAGCTGCGGCGAGGTCACCGAACCGCTCTGGCCGGCGCGCGCGATGGACTGGCCGCGCTTCACGCTGTCGCCGCGCTTCACCATCACCTCGCTGTTGTGGGCGTAGGCGGTCACCCAGCCGTCGCTGTGACGGATCAGCACGAGGTTGCCGTAGCCCTTGAGCTCGGAACCGGCATAGGCGACCACGCCGTCCTCGGCTGCCTTGATCGTGGCGCCCTCGGGCACGGCAATATTGATGCCGTCATTCTTCTCGCCGCCCGGCTTGGTACCGTAATTGGCGATCACCCGGCCGCGCACCGGCCAGCGGAAGGCCACGCCCTTGCGCGCGGGCTCCGCCTTGGTCTCCTCGGGCGTCTCGGTCGGCTGGACCATCGCCGCCGTCTCGACCGGCTGCTGGGACTTGTGGGACGGCTCGAGCTTCTGCGCGGGCGCGGCGCTCGCCGTGCGTTCGAACCGGCCGGGCGTCGGGGCCATGGCCTCGGCCCGCAACGGCGAGGCGGAGGCCGGCGGCTGGGCAGCCATCTGGCGCGCGGGCGCCGTGGCGGCGACCTGCTGGGCCGGCGCGGCGCGTCCCGGAATGGTGAGGCGCTGGCCGATGCTGAGGTGCGACTCGGCGCTCAGGCCGTTCGCCGACGCCAGCGCCGTGCGGTTGACCTTGTAGCGGCGGGCGATGGCGTTCAGCGTATCGCCCGAATTGACGATGTGGGTGCCGGCGGCGGCCACGGCCGGCGGCACGCTGGCGGTGGCGAATCGCTCGGCCGGCGGCTGCACCGCCGGTGCGGGCTGGTAGCCGGACCCCGGGATCACCAGCCGCTGGCCGGCGCGCACCAGCCGCGCATCGGCGATGTTGTTGGCGCTCATGATGGCCTTGGACGACACGCCGTAGCGGCGGGCCAGCGAGGCGATCGTCTCGCCCGACTTCACGACCACCGTGGTACCGCCAGCGGCGGGCGCGCCGGCCGGCGGCAGCGATCCGGTGACGTCGGCGCGCGGCGGCGTGACGCTGGACATCGGCCGGTAGGCCGGACCGGGCGAAGCGGACGCCATCACCGGTCCGTTGGAATAGGTGGCCGGCGGCGGCGCGGCACTCGCCTGCCCCCAGCGATTGGCCGGCGGCGGCGGCAGCGCGCCCTGCTGGCCGTAATAGGGCCCTGGCGCCTGCTGCGGCGGCACCGAGGCTGGCGGATACGACGCCGCCGGATACGCCGCCGGATAGGAGGGCGGCGGCAGCGGCTGGTTGGAAACCTGGGTGGTCGGCGCCGCCATCACCGGTGCCGGCGGGGCATTCGAGGCCGACGACGCGCCGGCCTCCCCGGGCCGCGGACCGAACGGCGAATGCAGAGGGTCGGACCCAAAACGAGTATCGGCGCAGCCGCTCACGGCCGCGGCCACCAACCCGGCCACGGCAAACCGCGCGACAATTCGCGACCGAACGACATCGGTAGGGTTACGCATTCCAGCAACTCACTCGCACGCGACCACAATGCGGCGAGTAGAGACCATCGGGGTAAACGGTCGCTTAAGCTTGCCGGAAGATGAACGTTCCGGCGTCGATTTCTGGGGAAGCCGCCATCCGCCACCCGGACCGGGGCCGGAGCGCCGCACGCTAAACACCGGAAAAGTCTTTTCAAGCAAGGGCTTTTGCGGAAATGCTGCTGCGATCCCGAAGCGGGCGCCGGCCGGCGGCCTACAGGGATTTGGCGACGCCGCCGAGCATCGGCACGAAACGCACCGGTAGCAACAGCTTCTTCTCGCAACCCGATTCGGTGCGCCGGATCTGCAGCAGATCCTGGATGCCGCCCTCCGGCCCGATCGGCCCGACCAGCACCCCGCCGACCGCGAGCTGGTCGAGCACCGCGGGCGGAATCTCGGGCGCCGCCGCCGTCATCATGATGCGGTCATAGGGCGCGGCCTCCGGCCAGCCCAGCGTGCCGTCGGCGAGGCGAACCTCGACATTGCCGAGGCCGAGCCGGCGCAGCCGCGCCTCGGCGAGGTCGGCCAGCGTGCGGTAGCGCTCCAGCGTCACCACCCGCTTGGCGAGCTTGCCGAGAATCGCCGCCTGATAGCCCGAGCCGGTGCCGATCTCGAGCACGGTATGATCGGGCCGGACATCGAGCGCCTCGGTCATCGCCGCAACCAGGCTGGGCTGGCTGATGGTCTGGCCGCAGGCGATCGGCAGCGCCCGGTCCTCCCAGGCGACGTCGCGGTCGGCCGGATCGACGAACAACTCGCGCGGCACCGTCTCCATCGCCCGCAGCACGTTCGTGTCGCGGATGCCGCGCTGGCGCAGGCCGAGCAGGAACTGCATGCGGCCGACGCCATCCTCGGGCTTGGGATTGAAGGCGCCCATCTCAACTCCGCACACGACAGCCTCCCCGCGGATGGCCCAGCCGGACCGCAGGGAAGTGTGGGAAATTTACAACAGGCGCGACGAAAGCGCAGCCCTCCGCGTCAGTAGCAGAAAAAGAGCGGGGACCAGCCGAAGACTCGGGACCAGCCAAAACCCCGGAATCAGCCAAAGACTGGGAATCAGCCAAAGACTTGCGCCAGCCGGGTCATGAACGGCTCGTCGGTCATGTCGAGGCGCAGCGGCGTCACCGCCACCTTGCGGGCGTGCACCGCCCACAGATCGGTGCCGTCGGCGCGCTCGGGCTCCTGCCGGTTGAAGGCGATCCAATAGTAAGGCAGCCCCCGCCCGTCGTGGCGGGCGTCGATGCGCAGCAGATCCTGGGCGCGGAAGCCCTGGGTCGCCACCGCGATGCCGGTCACCTCGTCGGGCAGGCAGTCGGGGAAATTGACATTGACCAGCACGCCCTTGGGCAGCCCCTGCCCCAGCACGCGGCGGATCACCTCGGGCGCGAACCGCTCGGCGGTGGCCCAATGCGGGTTCTGGCGGGTCTCGTAGCCATAGAGCTGCGACAGCGCGAACGACGGCACGCCGAGAATCGTGCCCTCGATGGCGCCGGCCACCGTGCCGGAATAGGTGACGTCCTCGGCGATATTGCCGCCTCGATTGACCCCGGACAGCACGAGATCGGGCGGCGTGCCGTTCATCAGGTTGCGCAGGCCCATGATCACGCAGTCGGTCGGCGTGCCCTTCACCGCATAGTGGCGCGGGCCGATCTCGCGCAGCCGCAAGGGATCGTTCAGCGACAGCGAATGCGCCACGCCCGACTGGTCGGTCTCCGGCGCGATCACCCACACGTCGTCGGAGAGCGTGCGGGCGATGCGCTCGCACACCTCCAGGCCGGGGGCGTAGATGCCGTCGTCATTGGTGACCAGGATGCGCATCACGCCGCCCGCTCGATCTTGGCGAGCCCGCCCATATAGGGTTTCAGCACCTCGGGGATGGTGATCGAGCCGTCCTCGTTCTGGTAGTTCTCCAGCACCGCCACCAGCGCGCGGCCGACCGCGACGCCCGAGCCGTTCAGCGTATGGACCGGGCGGATCTTGCCGTCCTTGTTTCGCACCCGCGCCTGCATGCGCCGGGCCTGGAACTCGCCGCAATTGGAGCAGGACGAAATCTCGCGGAACATCCCCTGCCCCGGCAGCCACACCTCGATGTCGTAGGTCTTCTGCGAGGCGAAGCCCATGTCGCCGGTGCACAGCGTCACCACGCGGTAGTGCAGGCCGAGCCGGCGCAGCACCTCCTCGGCGCAAGACAACATGCGCTCGTGCTCGGCGGCGCTCTCCTCGGGCGTGGTGATCGACACCAGCTCGACCTTGTAGAACTGGTGCTGGCGGATCATGCCGCGGGTGTCGCGCCCGGCAGCGCCGGCCTCGGCCCGGAAGCAATAGGTGCCGGCGGTGAAGCGCCTGGGCAGCTCGGCCTCGTCGAGGATGGATTCGCGGACGAGATTGGTCAGCGGAACCTCGGCGGTGGGGATGAGCCAGAAGGCATCCCGATTCTCAAGCTGAGCCCTCATCTCGTCGAGTGCCCGCCCAATGCCAGCTAAGCCCTCTTCTTCAGTAACTTTTTTTACACCTAGGTGCCAAATCTCCGGATCGATAATTCTAGATGCTTGAAACTGATCATCCCGGAACTTCGGCAGTTGCGCGGTGCCGAACATCGCGTGGTCGCGCACCAACAGCGGCGGCGCGACTTCGGTATAGCCATGCTCGTCGGTGTGGGTATTCAGGAAGAACTGGGCAATGGCGCGCTCAAGCCGCGCCAATTGGCCCTTCAGCACCACGAAGCGCGCGCCGGACAGTTTCGCGGCGGCGTCAAAATCCATCAGCTTGAGGTTCTCGCCCAGCTCGAAATGCTGCCTGGGCCGGAACGCCAGCACCGGCGGCGCGCCGAAGCGGTGGCGCTCGACATTGGCGCTCTCGTCCGGGCCGTCGGGCACATCATCTGCCGGAAGATTCGGAATCGCGGCGAGCGCGGCATCCAGCGCCTCGGAGGCCGCCTTCTCGGCCTCGACGAGCCTGGGCAGGTCGTCCTTGAGCTTGGCCACCTCGGCCATCAGCTCGGCGGCCTTCTCCTCGTCCTTCTTGGCCTTGGCCTGGCCGATCTCCTTGGAGGCGGCGTTGCGGCGTGCCTGCGCCGCCTCGACCGCGACGATGGCGGTGCGCCGCACCTCATCCAGCGCGATCAGCCTCGCCGCCTGCGCCTCCAGCCCCCGGCGCCCAAGGCCGGCGTCGAAGGCGTCGGGATTGTCGCGGATCCATTTGATGTCGTGCATGAAACTGGGCCTGGAAGAATTTGATATATTTACGCGATCGATCGCCGACGATTGGTCTTGACGATGGGCCGCCCCGTCCCTCTCCCCTTGCGGGAGAGGGTGGCGAGGATGAGCGAAGCGAACTCCGAGCCGGGTGAGGGGTATTCGGCGTCGTGACCCCTCGCCCGCCTTGCGATCTTATCGAACGCTCGGCACCCATTCCCACAAGGGAGAGGGAAGAGTCGCAGCGTCATAGCGCCGACCGGCGTCGACCGCCAGCCTTTGCGCGTCATACGGTTTCCGGTTGATCCCTTCGGGATACCGGAAACGATCTCGCCGAAAAATCCTTGATCCGGAAGGGATTTTTCGGCGAACAGTATACGGTTCTCCGGCTTGATCAGCCGGAAACCGTATCAAAGGTTTGGCTGCTCGCTCACACCGTGCCCGCGGTGTTGCGCATCTCCCGCGCCCGGCGGATCTCGATCATCCGCACCGCCCAGATCGCCCCCTCGTAGAGCAGCAGCAGCGGCACGGCCAGCGACAACTGGCTGATCACGTCCGGCGGCGTCAGCACAGCGGCGATGACGAAGGCGCCGACGATGAAGTAACGCCGCTTCGCCTTCAGCATCACCGAATCGACGATGCCGATCTGGCCGAGCAGCGTCAGGATGACCGGAAGCTGAAACGCCACGCCAAACGCCAGGATCAGCGTGGTGATCAGCGACAGATACTCGCCGACCTTGGGCAGCAGCGCGATCTCCGCCTGTCCATCGCCGCCCGTCTGCTGCATGCCGAGCGAGAACATCGTCAGCATCGGGATGACGATGAAATAGACCAGCAGTGCCCCGAGCAGGAAGAATACCGGCGTGGCAACGAGATAGGGCCGGAAGGCATTGCGCTCGTGCGCATAGAGGCCGGGCGCCACGAACGCATAGATCTGGATGGCGATGACCGGAAACGACAGGAACAGCGCGCCGAACGCGGCGATCTTCAACTGCGTGAAGAAATATTCCAGCAGCGCCGTATAGATGAACTTGGTGTTACCCGCCCCGGCCACCCAGGTGAACGGCAGCACCAGCACGTTGTAGATCTGCTTCGCGAAGAAGAAGCACAGGATGAACAGCACGAAGAAGGCGATCAGCGACTTGATCAGCCGGGCGCGCAGCTCGACCAGATGATCGAGCAGCGGCGCCTTTGTGGAATCGATGTCTTCCTGCGTCATGCCGACTTGCTCTCGGCCTTGGGCGCGCCCTCGGACCCGGGCACCGTCTCAGACGCAGGCGTGGCCTCAGCCCTCGGTGCATCCCCAGCGCTCGGTGCATCCTCAGTCTTGGGCGCGGCCGTCTCCGCCGCGCCGGCCGCCAACGGGGCGGGCGCCGGTTCGGCCGCCACCTCTGCCAGATCGAGCGGCGCCGCGGGGGCCACTTCCGGCGCCGCGGGGGCCGCTTCCGGCGCCGTTCCGGGCTGCTGCGGCGCCGTTCGGGAACTCTCCGGCGCCGTTACGGCGTTCTCGATCGTCTGCCGCACCTCGTCCTTGAGGGTCTGCAGCGGATTGGCGATCGAGCGGATGTCGTCGACGCTCTTCTTGAGGTCGGTCAGCTCGGCCTCGCGCAGCGCCTCGTTGAACTGGCCCTGGAACTCGGCCGCCATGCCGCGCAGCTTGGCCACCGTGCGGCCGACGCCGCGGATCACGTCCGGCAGCTCCTTGGGGCCGATGACCACGAGGGCCACCACCGCGATCACCAGGAGCTCGCTCCAGCCGATGTCGAACATGCTGTCACTCGGGCTGTCACTCGGGCGCCGGGCCACAAGCCCTCACCCCCACCCCCGCCGCCGCGCGCCGGGTCGCGGCGCTCAGGTCAGCCGGCCTTGCCGGGCTCGACCGGCTGCGACGCGGAGCCCGCGGGCTTCGCCGGCTCGTGGTCGATGATCTTGGCATCGACGATCTTGGCATCAATGGGCTTCGGCTCGACCGGCTTCACCGGCTCGGCCGACGCCGCAGGCTTGTTGAGGTCCGGTTTGGCGTCGTCGTCCTCCGCCATGCCTTTCTTGAACGACTTGATGCCCTTGGCAACGTCGCCCATCAGTTCGGACAGCTTTCCCCGGCCGAACAGCAGCAAGATGACCAGCACAACGACGACCCAGTGCCACAGGCTCATCGAACCCATCAAACATCCTCCCCGCGTGGGCTGCGTGCACCCGCCCGATACGGCTTCCGGCCCAAAGGGCCGGGGAACCGTCGTCCGATCGCCGAAACCCCGTTATCGAACAAGGGTTTTCGGCGAGACCGCTTCCGGCATCCCGAAGGGATCAGCCGGAAACCGCCCGGTACGGCGGATTGCGAGACCTTCGGCCTCTTCGGAAACCCAGCCGCGCCCGAAACCCCATTCGTTTGAAACCTAGGTCGCCGGGCCAGCGAACACAAGCGCCTCTACACCCGCCGGGGCGCGCACCGCACATGGTGGACGCGGCGGCCGGGTTCAACCCGGCCGGCGCTGCCCTACAGCCTGGCGAGCCGCGCCAGCTCCGCCTGCACCGAGTCGCACAGCGCCTGGATGTCGAGGTCGGCGCTGGTGCCGGACGCGCTCTCGTTGACGGCGTGGCCGGTGGAGAACGAGCGCACGAAGGACGAGCGGTTGCCGATCGGCGGGCCGACGCTCTCGCCGAGCATCGCCAGCTCCTCGGCCACCTGCCGGCCTTCGAGGGTGCGCGGATCGACCCGGTTGGGCACGATGATGACCCCGAGCGGCGTCTCCCGCCGCCGGCGCACCTCGTCGATCAGACCGAGGGTGCGGCGCGTGGCCTCGATGTCGAGCCCGGAGGGCGTGCACGGCACCACCACCAGATTGGCCAGCGCGATCGCCGCCCCCAGCGCCCGGTCGTTGGGCGCGGTGTCGATCACCACGATCTCCGCCGTCACCCGCCGCACCCAGTCGGCCCACTGGAGAACCGAGACGTCGCCGAGCCCGATCTCCCACACGGGATATTGCAGGTTTCCCAGTTCCGCCCACTGGCAGGCCGAGCGCTGCGGATCGGCGTCGATCAGGCTGACGTCGGCGCCGCGCTCGCGCAGCTCGGCCGCGACCGAGACCGCAAGCGTGGTCTTGCCGACGCCGCCCTTGCACTGCGCGAATGCGATCACCTGCGTCATCGGCTCATTGAGTCATCGGCTCATTGCGTCATCGAATCGTCCGGGCGGCGCCCGCGACATCCTCCCTGTCCGGCAACCAGACCGGTACGCCGGTTGCGCCAAGGCTTCAAGCGGCCGTCGGGACCTCTGCCGTTCCCGGCCGATCAGCGCGGCTTCTTTCTTCCCTCTCCCCTTGCGGGAGAGGGTGCCGAGCGATCGAAAGATCGCGAGGCGGGTGAGGGGTGAATCTTCCCGCACATGCCGCATGTACCCCTCACCCGGCTCGACCTCGCTTCGCTCGGTCTCGCCACCCTCTCCCGCAAGGGGAGAGGGAAGAACACACCTCCCGGCCGGCGACCATTCCGAGCCGACCAAGCGAAAATCGCAAAATTCGGATTCCGGTCGATCCCTTCGGGATACCGGAAACCGTGCTACGGCCGCGGCGCGCGCGCGGCTGCGGCGGGCAGGCGCCCCTCCCCGGCCGCGCGCGCGCCGCGCGGCATGAAGACGCGCGGCCCGGCACCGGCCGCGCCGGCCAGCGGGATTTCGAGCAGGCGCATCATTTCGGGCAGGCAGCGGCGTTCGAGGTCGAACCGCTCGACAGCCGTCTCGCGCGCCCGCCGGCGCAGGCCCGCAAGCTGCGCGCGGTTGGCCAGCGCCTCGATCACCCGCTCGGCGAGCTGCGCCGTGTCGAAGAACGGCACGAGCATGCCGTTGCTGCCGTCGATCACCTCGCGCACCGGCGCGGTGTCGGAGCCGATGACCAGGCAGCCGGCGCTCATCGCCTCGATCAGCGACCAGGAGAGCACGAAGGGATAGGTGAGATAGACGTGCGCCGACGACACCTGGAGCGCCGCCAGATAGTGCTCGTATGGCAGGGGGCCGGTGAAATGGACGCGGCGCATGTCGAGCCGGCCTGAGACCTCGGCCAGGAACCGCTCGCGCCACGTCGTGCCGGCCGGCGGCGATGCGCCGTACGAGGTGCCGTCGCCGCCGATGATCAGCACCTGCGCATTGGGCCGCGCCGCCAAAATGCGCGGCAAGGCGCGCATGAACACGTGGTAGCCGCGCAGCGGCTCCAGGTTCCGCGCCACGAAGGTCACCACCTCGTCGGCGCGGGTGAGCCGCCGGCCATTGCGCAGCGGAAACGCGGCATCGGGCCTGGGCTTCACCGCGTCGACGTCCACCCCCTCATGGACGACGTCGATCCGCTCCTGGAACGTCTCCGGATAGGTCGATTTCTGCCACAGCGTCGGCGAGATCCCGCGCTCGCAATCGGCGAGCGCCAACAGCGTGGTGGCGTTCTTGAGGTGCAGGCCGACATGGCCGTCGACCCCGGTCGTCGGGAATTCCGCATCGAAGCCGACGTCGCGGCCTTCGACGCCGTAATAGAACTCGCAATAGACGAACAGCTTGGCCTTGGGGAAGATCGTGCGCACCGGCAGGCACTCGCCCCAGCCGGGGTGGCCCATGATCACGTCGGGCACGAAGCCGCCGGCATTGAGCGAGGACAGCGCATAGAGCACCTGCTCGGCCCGCCGGCATTCGAGATCGAAGCGGCGCGCGAACGGATGCGTCAGCGACACGTCGCCGTCGAAGCCGGGATAGCGGACGAGCCTCACCCCCTCGACCGGCCGCGCCGTCACCGAGCCGATGGCCGCCATCTCGACGCCCGGCTCGCGCGCCAGCCGGTTGGCGAGGTGGCGGTACTGCGCAGGAAAGTTCGTATGAACAAACAGAATCTTCATGGCGTGCGATGTCGCTGCCGGGGCACCGCCCGCGGCGGGCCGCAATGTTCCTGCTGCCTTGGCGCAGCTCGTCTTGGCACCAGTTCGCATCTCGCGGCGCGGCCCGACCGGATCGGATCGGGAGACGAGCCGGACCTGCCCTTGGGACAAGGTCTTATACCAACTGCCGTCGAGTATGACCCCGCCGTCGTCATGGCCGGGCTTGTCCCGGCCATCCACGTCTTTGTTTCCAAAGACATTTTAAGTCGTGGATGCCCGCAACAAGTGCGGGCATGACGAGTCATAGTCTGCGGCAGTTGGTCTTAACGCCGAATCGAGCCTCCGATAACTATATGAATCCAGACTGAACGGCCATTGCAGCCGGCTCTCTTGACCCCTCAACACGGCGATCGTTAGGCTGGCCCGACCTGGGGGTTGGCATGAGCAGACCGAAGATTTCCGGACCGCAGAAGACTGTCGACGTCCCGCGGGGCCTATTCGTTCTCCGGTACGACCGCGCCGATGTCGAACGCTTGCAGCCCACCGTGCGCGTCTCGACCAAGGACGCGACGACCGAGATCATCTTCCACCCCGACGTGACCGACGCGACGCTGCACGCACCGGGCGCGGCGGCGGTCATCCATGCCAGCGCGCCGACCACGCTGATCATCGAGGTGGTGCCGGCCGTCGAGAACGGCTCGGAGGCGGCGTCGCTGAAGCTCGACCCGCTCTCCATCGGGCGGGAGGCGCAAGGGCAGCCCGCCGCGCCCCGCGCCGCCGGCAAGACCGCGCGCCGCAGCACGCCTGCGCCCGCGGCGGCCGAGCCCGTCGCGCAGGAGTCCGTGGCCTCTCCGCCCGGCACGGGCGCGCTGAAAATTCTCGGCCACGTCGCCGGCATCGGCGATGTCGTGGTCGAGGCCGACCGCTGGGTCGCCGGTCCGGCGGCGCCCTCGCGCATCGAGGGCATCAAGATCGACTGGCCCGACCGGCCGGCGGACGTCACCTGCCGCTACGCGGTCAAGTTCGCCAAGCCGCGCGGCGCGACCAGCGCCATGACCGACGCCGGCGAATACGCCGGCAGCCGCAAGCGGGCGCTGGCGCTGGTCGGCGTGGTTCTGGAGCTGTCCGGCCCCGGCGCCGCCCGCTACAAGTTCCAGACGGAGGCGCTGTTTCTCGGCTCGCCGGTGATGAAGGCGTCCGGCCAGCGGGTGGTGCTGGGCGGCCCAACCGGCGGCGAGCCGCTGGTGGGCCTGCGCCTCGCCATCCAGCCGGCCAAGGCCGGCGCAGCGGCGGGTGCGGCCAAGGCGGCGCCGGAGAGCCCGCGTTCCCCGGCCTCCGCCAAAGTCGCGCCCACGCCCGCCCCCGGCCCCGCCGAGGCGGCTCCTGCGGCTGCCCGCCCGTCCGGCCGCGTCCGCGTGTTCCGCAGCCGGCCCAAGCCCGAGACGGCGCCCTGACCGCGCAGGGAGCATTTTCAGCAAAAAATGCGACAACTCAAATACCCGGAGCATTTTCAGCAAAAGTGGAAACCGGTTTTGCGAACGAAAATGCGACAACTCAAATATCCAGAGTGTCAGACCGGATGATGCTCCTGGCGTAATCAGCCCGAATTCTGCCCGCCCGAATCGTCTCCGCCGATGTCCCGCGCGCCCATCCATGTCGAACTCGAACGGGGGGCGGTCGCGGCCCTGTCGGCGGGCGACCACCGGCGGGCGTTCCAGCTTGCCGACCGCCGCTGCCGCACCCGGCCGGCCGCCTCGGCGCAGTGCTTCGTGCTGCGTGCCGAGGCGCTCAAGGGCCTGGGCCATCACGCCGACGCGCTGGCCGACCTCGCGCGGGCGCTGGACGTCGATCCCACCGACGTGTCCGCCAACCGGCGGCTCGTGAGCTGGGGCAGCGGGCCGGCGCGGCTGGAGGCCGCCGCGGCGCTGGTCGCCTGCGACCGCGACCTTGAAAGCCTGCGCCGCTGCCTGGAGGTGCTGCGCGAGGCCGGCCGCGTCAATGTGGCGTCCGTCACCGTGCTCGACGGGCGGATTGCCGGCTGGGCGGCGTGGGCCGGCGACGCGCCGATCGAGGTGGTGATCGCCGCCAATGGCGACGCGCAGCGCACCCGCGTTCCTGCCGATCCGTTCCACCCGCTGGCGGGCCCCGGCATGGCGGCGGCGAGCTTCGAGATCGTCCGGCCGCGCTCGCCCACGCCCCAGCGCATCGAGATCCTGCTGGCCGGCGAGCTGCTGCGCGCCGAGACCGCCGCGCCCAACGCCGCGCGTCCCCCGGCCCGCCGCGCCGTGCCGCCCCAGGACACGCTGATCGAGGAGGCACCGAGCGGCGCCGCCACCGTCATCGTGCCGGTCTATGCCGACCCCGAGGCGACCGGCGCCTGCCTCGACAGCCTGTATTCGCAACTGCCGTCAGCCGCCATCGACCGCGTCATCCTGGTCGATGACGCCGCCCCCGACCCACGCATCAAGGCGCTGCTGAAGACGGCGGCCCGCCACCCCTCGGTGCTGGTGATCGAGAACGCCAAGAATCTCGGCTTCGTCGGCTCGGTCAACCGCGCCCTGGCGCTGACCACGACGACCGACGTCATCCTGCTCAATGCCGACACCGTGGTGCCGCCGGGCTTCGCCCAGCGCCTCGCTTCGGCCGCCCACAGCGCGCCCGACATCGGCACGGTGACGCCGCTGTCGAACAATGGCGAATATACCAGCTTCCCGGTGTTCTACCGCTCGGCGCCGCTGCCGGACGCAAGCCTCCTGCAGCGCCTCGACGAGGCCGCCGCCACCGCCAATCGCGGCGTCGTCATCGACATGCCCAACGGCATCGGCTTCTGCCTCTATATCCGGCGCGACTGCCTCGACGCCGTGGGGCCGCTCGCCGAGGTCTACCACCGCGGCTATTTCGAGGACGTCGACATCTGCCTGCTGGCGCGCGAGCGCGGCTACCGCAATGTCTGCGCCGCCTCGGTGTTCGTCGGCCACGCCGGCTCGCGCTCGTTCGGCCTCGACAAGCGGGCGCTGGTGCTGCGCAACCGCAAGGTTCTCGACCAGCGCTTCCCGGAGCACGAGCGCGAGGTGACCGCCTTCCAGGCCGCCGACCCGCTGCGGCGGGCGCGCGCGGCGATCGAGCGGATGGTGCCGCCGGCCGCCCGCCACGCCCGCCTGATCGTCACCGATGCCGGCCCCGGCGAGGCGGTGGCGCGCGAGCGCGCGACCACGCTCGCCACTGCTGGCGAAGCCGTGCTGATCGCCCGCATCGAGCGCGCCGCCCTGGGCTGCGACCTCGCCATCTGCGGCACCGGCGAGGACATGCCGCAGTCGCTGCGCTTCGCGCTGGCTGATGCGTCCGAGCGCCGGGCGCTCAAAGCCTGGCTCGACCTGGCGGCGCCGGCGCGGATCGAATGGGCGGCGCCGGCCGCGGTCGACCCGGCCTTGGT
Organism: Blastochloris sulfoviridis; assembly: GCF_008630065.1. GTDB lineage: Bacteria > Pseudomonadota > Alphaproteobacteria > Rhizobiales > Xanthobacteraceae > Blastochloris > Blastochloris sulfoviridis. The sequence goes on along the minus strand of NZ_VWPL01000009.1, from coordinate 16,088 downwards.
CGACCTGCTCGCCGCGGATGGCCGCCCGTACGACATCCTGATTGCCGATGCCGGCCTCGTCGCGCCGCGCGGCATGCGCTATTCGCCGGCCATGCTGGCCAAACACCCTGCGCACGAATCTCCGGACGCCGCCGCCCATCGCGCGCGGTGGCAGCGCATCGCCGCCGGCGCCGACGCGATCCTGCTGCCCTCGGCGGCAGCCGAGGCGTTCGCCGCCCGCGCCCTGCCGAAGAGCATCCAGGCCAAGCGCGTGCGCCTCGACGCCGCCGACAAGCCGCAACCCGCGCCGAACCGCAATGATGGTGCGCGCCTTGGCCTGCTGGCGCTCGGCGCCACGCTTGCCGACCGGGCGCGGCTGCGCGGCCTCGCGGCCCATCTTGCCGCCGGCACGCCCGGCGTCGTCGTGGTCGGCGACGTGCTGGAGGCGGAGAGCGCCGCATGGCCGCCGGACGTCGCGATGACCGGACGCATCGCGGCCGCGCAGGTGCCGACCTTGATCGAGCGCTACGATATCGGCGCCGTGGCCGCGGTGTCGGCGGCGCCGCTGTTCGGCCATCCGCTGGAAGCCGCAGCGCTCGCCGCCGGTTGCCGGCACGCCGCCTTCGACTGGTCGGGCGCGGCCGCGAAAAACCGCAAGGCGCGGAACCACCTCGCCCTCGATCCGGACGCCGACCTTTCGGCAACCGCAACCCGCCTGAAGCACTGGTGGCTGTCATGACCGCGCGGCGACGCCGCCCCCCGACCGAACAACCGGCCGGCTTCGACACCGCCTTCGTCCGCGACGGCGCGGCGACGTTTGCCGGCCACGCCTTCGACCCCGCCGATCCGGCGCGCCGGCTGGTGCTCGACATCCTCGTCGACGGCGTGGGCTTTGCGACGCTGCGCGCCGACCGGTTCGTGCCGCACCTCGCGGCGCGCGGCCTCGGCGACGGCTGCTGCGGCTTCGCCCTCGACCTCGACCGCGAGGTGCTGGCCACCGCCGGAATGGTCGAGGCGCGCATCGCCAACACCGGCGCGCCGGTCGGCGCACCGATCGCGCTCGACGCCGCACCCGCCGCCAACGACAGCGCGCCGCGCGGCGCCGGCCAGATCCGCTGGGCCGGCGGCCTGCGTTTCCAGGGCTGGGTGGCCGGCGAGGCCGATGGCGTGTGCGTCGACATCCTCGTCAATGGCGAGCGCATCGACCGCGTGGCGGCCACCGGCTGGGGCGAGTCCGGCGCCGATCCGGACGACGCCCGCCTCACCCGCACATTCGACGTGCACCTGCCGGCGCGCTTCGCCGATGGCCGGGTTCGCCGCGTCACGGCCGTCCACGAGAACGGCACGACGCTGGAGGGCAGCCCGGCCGCCTTCGTCGCCTTCGCCGACGGTCTGGCGCGCACGCTTGAAGCGCTCGGCGATCTCGACTCCGAACGTCTGCGCGGCGAGATGTTCGACCGGCTGATGCCCGCCTCCTGGCCGATGGCCGGCCTTGCCGACTGGCGCACGCGCTTTTCGCCGCCGGAGCCCTGCGCCATCGATGTCGAGATCGCGGTGGTGATGGTCGGCCCCGGCGATGCCGAGAAGACGCAGGCGAGCCTGGAGCGCCAGCGCCATGCCGCCTGGGTCGCCGCCGCCATGCCGGCGGCCGAGGCGCAGGCGCAGTTCGACCCGGCGCTGGTGCACGATCTCCTCGCCGACGATGCCGCCGACAGCGAGCTGGTGCTGTTCTGCCTCGCCGGCACCCGGCTCGACGATTTCGCATTGGCGCGCATCGCCGACGCCTTCGCCGCCTTTCCCGATGCCGACGCCGCCTATGGCGATTTCGACCTCGCCGATGACGACGGCCGGCCGTGGCCGGTCGTGCTGCCGGCGTTCGACAATGAGCGCCTGCTCGAACAAGGCTATGGCGCGCATCTCTTCGCGCTGCATCGCGACGTCGCGCTCGATGCGCTGGAGGCCGGCGCTGCGAACCTCTACGCGCTGGCGCTGTTCGCCGCCGGTCAGAACGGCGACAGCGCGAAGACCGTCCACATCCCCGGCAGCCTCGGCGAAGTGCCGCAGATCGCGCGGCACACCGCCGAGCCGCTGCTGGCGGCGGCAACGAAGGCGCACCTGGAGGCGCAGGGCATCGATGCCCAGGTGCAGCGCGCCCATGGCGTGCTGCTGCCGGCGGTGGCCGTGCGGCGCGCCCGCCCCGAGGGCCGCGTCACGCTGGCGGTGCCGTCCCGCAACCGCGGCCGGATGCTGCGCCGCGCAGCCTTGAGCCTGCGTGCCGGGCTCGACGCGGTGGGCGGCGATCTCATCATCGTCGACAACGACTCGACCGATACCGAAACCCTGTCGCTGCTGGCGGAGCTTGAGGGCGAAGGCGCGCATGTGCTGCGCGTGCCCGGCCCGTTCGGTTGGGCGCACCTCGTCAACCGCGCCGCAGCCACGACCAAGACCGAGTTCCTGTGCGTCGCCGATGATGCCGTCGAGGCCGCCGACGACCGCTGGCTCGACGAGATGCTGCGCCGCATGGCCGACCCCGGCATCGCCGCGGTGGGGCCGCTGCTGCTCAGCCCCGGCGGCCTCGTGCGGCATGCCGGCTGCGTGCTCGGCCCCGGCTTCGATGTCGCCGATGCCTTCCGCGGCCAGCTCGGCACCGATGCCGGCTATGGCGATCTGCTGAAGGTGGCGCACGAGGTGAGCGCCCTCTCCGCATCCTGCCTCCTCACCCGGCGCGCCGCGTTCGAGGCGGTGGGCGGCATGGACGAGAGCCGCTTTCCCCGCGTCTACCCCACGGTCGACTATTGCCTGAAGCTGCGCGCCCAAGGCGGCCGTATCGTGCTGACGCCGCGGGCGCGGCTGATCGATCACCGGACGGAAGGACGCGACACCACGCCGGGATCCGTGCTCGCGCCGCAGCACGCGCGCGAGCAGCGCGCCTTGCGGGCCCGCTGGGGCGAGGCGCTTGTCGCCGATCCCTGCTACAGCCCGCTGCTCGGGCTCGACGGAACGCCGTTCTCGGCGCTGGCGTGGCCGCCGCGCAGCTTCGCCCCACGCCTCAATTTTTCGCCGCCACCGGTCGCCGTCCCGCCGGGATGGTGACGTCCTCTACCCGCGCAGTTCGGCGGCGAGGCGATCGAGCTCCGGCTGCAGCGCCGCCTCCCAGTCCGGCGTGGTGACGCCGAACACGGTGCTGAGCCGGCCGAGATCGAGCCGCGAATTGGCCGGGCGGTGCGCCTTGGTCGGATAGTCGGCGGTGGCGATCGCCGTCACCGCCTCGACCTTGAGCGGCACGCCGCGCGCCCGCAGGCCGGCGACGATGGCCGCGGCAAAGCCGTGCCAGCTCGTCTCGCCGCTGGCGGCGAGATGGACGAGCCCCGAGGCGGCGGCGAAGCGCCCGGCGATGTCGTCTTGCGCCGATGCCAGCACCTTAACCAGCGCATCGGAGATCAATGCGGCCGAGGTCGGCGCGCCGATCTGGTCGGCGACGACGCGCAGCTCGCTGCGCTCGCGCGCCAGCCGCGCCATGGTGCGCAGGAAGTTGGCGCCGCTCGCCGCATAGACCCACGACGTCCGCACCACCAGATGCGGCCCGCCGGCCGCCCGCACCGCCGCTTCGCCGGCAAGCTTGCTCGCGCCATAGACGCAGAGCGGCCCGGTCGAGTCGTCCTCGCGCCACGGCTGCGTGCCGCCGCCGTCATAGACGTAGTCGGTCGAGAACTGGACGAGCGGCACGCCGCGCGCGGCCGCCCAGCGCGCCATCGCGCCGGGCGCCTCGGCATTGACGCGGAAGGCGAGGTCGCGCTCGTCCTCGGCGCGGTCGACCGCCGTATAGGCCGCCGGATTGACGATGAGATCGGGCGACAGCGCATCGAGCGCGGCCGCGATCGCCTGCGGCCGAGCGAGATCGAGCCGGGCGCGATCCGCCGCCACCACGGTGCCGAGGCGGCCGAGCACGGGCAAGAGCGCCGCGCCGACCTGTCCGGAAATGCCGGTGAGCAGGATGCGCATCAGACCTCGCCATAGACCGGCAGGCGGTCGCCGAGATCGGCCAGGAGGGCTGCGTCGGCATCGCGCGCCGACAGCTTCGGCGCCTCGATCCCCCAGTCGATGCCCAGCGCCGGGTCGTTCCAGCGCACCACGAACTCGTCGGCGGGGCTGTAGACATCGTCGCACTTGTAGAAGAAGTCGGCGCTCTCCGACAGCACGGCGAAGCCGTGCGCGAAGCCGCGCGGCACCCAGAACTGCCGGCGATTGTCCTCGCTCAGCTCCACCGCCACGTGCCGGCCGAAGGTGGGGCTGCCGCGGCGGACGTCGAGCGCCACGTCGAGCACCCGCCCGCGCAGCACCGTCACCAGCTTGCCCTGCGAATTCGGGTTCTGGATGTGCAGGCCGCGCAGCACGCCGAAGGCGGAGCGGGACAGATTGTCCTGCACGAACGGCCGCTTGAGGCCGGCCTCGGCATAGCGCGCGGCCTGGAACGTCTCCATGAAGAAGCCGCGCGCATCGCCGAACACCTTCGGCTCGATGATCAATACGCCCGGAATGGACGTCTCGACGACCTGCATCTCTCAAGACCCCAATTTGTCGGCAAACCGCTGTCGGCTGCCTGGAAGACCGTCGCGTGAAACGGTCTCCCGTGGTCCGCGCGGCCCTTCCCTCTCCCCTTGCGGGAGAGGGTGCCGAGCGATCATCAGATCGCGAGGCGGGTGAGGGGTAAATACTCAGACGTTCGCCCGCATGCACCCCTCACCCGGCTCAACCTCGCTAACGCTCGGTCTCGCCACCCTCTCCCGCAAGGGGAGAGGGAAGAAAGAAGCCGAGCCCATCACGTGGAACTCGCGTCAGGCGGAGTTCGCCGGAAGACCCCCGCCTACCCAGGCCACCCGCGCCCTGCAAGGAGGATGGCCCACCCTGGTGGCATAAGATTGAAATCCATCGGTGCCATTTGCATCAATGCCACAGCATTCGGCCGGCCGGACGCGGGCCGCCGGGCCGTGCTTGACTTTTCGATAACCAACCTGTGAATAGCCGGCGTGCAGGTGGGCCGGACGACGTCCGGCCCAGGGAACACGGTGAGGAAGGGGTGCGTGCGCCCCGCCTGAATCCGAGGCTGCCCCCGCAACTGTGAGCGGAGAGCCCATCGCCGAGAGCCACTGGGGAAACAACCCTGGGAAGGCGGCGACGGGCGACGACCCGCAAGCCAGGAGACCGACCTGCGCAAGTCACCTTCCGGCGTGCGGGGCGCGCGGCCGGAGCGGTCTCTCCGCACGGTGACAGTGAAACCGTCGCGGAGGCCGGCCGTGCGCCACTCGTCAAGCCTTGCTGAACGCCTGCGCCGGGTGCAAGCCCGAGCCGCCGTGACTCCTGTCGTTTCTTTGACACCCGGAGACACGTCATGGCGGCTATTGCCCGCTCGGCCCTCAAGGGCCTGCTGCTCTCGACATCGCTGATCCCGCTTTCGGCGCTGCCGGCCCTTGCCCAGTCGGCCGCCGGCCAGCCGCCTGCCACCCAATCCGAGCAGTCGCTTCCCGAAGTCGTCATCACCGCCAACCAGGTGCCGGTGGCCGCGGACAAGGTCGGCTCGGCGGTCACCGTGATCAGCGGCGACGAGTTGCGCGCCAACGGCATCATCCTGTTGCCGGATGCGCTGCGCCAAGTGGCGGGCGTTGCCGTCAACACCTCTGGTCCGCGCGGCGGTCTGACCGAAGTGCGCATGCGCGGCCTGAAGCCCACCCAACTGATGGTCATGGTCGACGGGGTGCAGGTGAACGGCGTCGACAACAACATGTTCGATTTCGCCGGCTTCCTGGTCGACGACGTCGAACGCATCGAGGTGCTGCGCGGTCCGCAGTCCGGCGTGTGGGGCGCCGACGCCCAGGCCGGCGTGATCTCGGTGATCACCAGGAGCGGCCGCGGCCTCGCCAAGCCGGAGGTCAACGCCCGGGCCGAGATTGGAACCCACAACTCGGGTGGCGGATCGGCGTCGGTGCGCGGCGCGGTCGGCCCGGTCTATGGCGCGTTCTCGTTTTCGAACGACTCGACGCGCGGCTTCAACACCTCGCGGTTCGGCTCGGAAACCGACGGCGACCACGCGACCGTCGTGTCCGGCAAGGCGGGGATCGATTTCAACGAGTATTTCAACCTGGAAGGCTCGGTCCGCTGGATGGACCGCTGGACCCGCATCGACAACAGCGACTACGCCGCGACCTATCCGCCGCCGTTCTTCATGCCGGTGCCGGTCAACCCGGTGACCTACGGCCTCCTGGTCGATAAGACCGACACCTCGGCCTACGATAATCTTTCGGCCGGCGCGGTTGGCACACTGACGCTGTGGGACGGTCACTATACCCAGACTTTCAGTGCCAACTCCTTCGAGCACAACCTGTTTTCGCGTTCGGAGGACTATGGCAACTATTCCTACGGCGGCCGGCGCACCACGGCGAACACCAAGGGCGCCCTGAAGTTCGACACGCCGTGGCTGGGCGGCGCCCATCACACGCTGGCGCTCGGCGCCGACTACCAGGATGAGGAATACCGGCAGGCCGGTCCGTTCATGGACCCGAGCTGGGCCACCGGCTATTCGCGCACGCAGACCGGGCTGTTCAGCGAGTATCTGCTTGACCTGCCGTTCGGCCTGTCCATCTCGGCGGCAGCGCGCCATGACGATTTCGAAGCGTTCAAGGACGCCGACACCTGGCGCCTGACCGCCTCGCAGAAGCTCGCCGCCACCACGCGCCTCCACACCAGCGTCGGCACCGGCGTCACCGCGCCGACATTCGTGCAGCAGTTCGGCAGCATTCCCGGCACCTTCGTCGGCAATCCCGACCTCAGCCCCGAGAAGTCGACCGGCTGGGACGTCGGCGTCGAGCAGACCCTGATCGAGGGCCGGCTGACCGCCGATGTCACCTATTTCTGGGTGAACCTCACCGACGAAATCGTGACCAAGAACCTCACCGGCGGCCTGAAGACCGTGGTCAACTCGCCGGCGGAAACCAGCCGCCAGGGCGTCGAGGTGACGCTGAGCGCCGACCTGCTGTCTTGGCTGTCGCTGGAGGGCACCTACACCTACACGGACGCCGACGCCTACGACACCAACTTCCTGGCGGTGATGGAGGCGCAGCGGGTTCCCCAAAGCGCCGCTTCCGGCCGCGCCACGGTCAAGTTCGCCGACGGCCGCGGTCGCGCCACGGTGGCGGTGATGTACAACAGCTCGACAATCGATACCTACTGGGGCCTCGCCACCGAGCGGGTGACGCTCGACCCCTACACGGTCGTCAACGGGCTGATCTCCTACGACCTGACGCCGAACACCACGATCTATCTGCGCGGCAACAACCTGTTCGACGAGCACTACGAGCAAGTCTATTCCTATGTCGCGCCCGGGCGGGTGATCTATGCCGGCCTGAAGGCCAAGTTCGGCCATTGATACGGTTCTCCGGCTGATTGGTTCGGCTTCTTCCTTCCCTCTCCCCTTGCGGGAGAGGGTGGCGAGACCGAGCGTCAGCGAGGTCGCGCCGGGTGAGGGGTAAGTACGCGCGCACTTGAGAATTCACCCCTCACCCGCCTCGCGATCTCACGATCGCTCGGCACCCTCTCCCGCAAGGGGAGAGGGAAAGAGCGCGGCTCCCGGCCAGCGGTTGTTCTGATGGGATCAAACGGAAACCGTATGAACAGGCTCGGCCACGGAGCAGGCTCGGCCACGGAGCAGGTTCGGCCAGCGAGGCCGTGCCTGCCCCGGACGCCGGCGCGGCCCCCGGGCGTCAGCCGTCCTTGCCTGAGCCGTCCTTGCCCCCGTCCGGCTGGCGTTCGCGGACCTGCCGGCCGCGGGTGAGGTCGGCCTCGAAGTGCACGCAGTCGCCGCGGATCGAGCTCAGGCCGAGATAGGCCAGCCGGCCGGCGTCGTCGACGATCATGATCCGCGACTCCGCGGTGGGAAAGCCGATGCCGACCTTCAGCAGCTTGGCGATGTGGTTGCTGGCCGAATCGACGGTGAAGGTCTGGCGCGCCCGCGCGATGCGCTCGCCGAGCAGCGAATAGACCACGACGATCACCGTCTCCTTGCGGAAACGGTCGGGCGCCGCCTCGAACAGATCGCTGGCCACCCACAGGCGCGACACCGCGAACGGCAGGGTGTCGCGAAACTGCATGTTCTCGATCTTCACATAGGCTGGCGCCGGCGTGCCCTCGTCCTGCCGCAGGGGCGGCAGCCCGGCCTCCGCCGGCTCGGCGGTCAGCCGCGACGTCACCGTAAAGGCGAAGCGCATCAGCCCGTCGAGGTGCAGGTCCATGACCAGCCACCGCTTGTCGTCAGTCTTTTTAAGAACAAATGTTCCCTTTCCCTGCACTCGCCGCACCAGGCCCTCCTTCTCGAGGATCTCCATGGCCTGGCGGATCGTCACCCGGGCAACGCCGAAATCGTCCTCGAACGCCTCCAGCGGCGGAAGCCGGTCCCCGAACCTCCATTCGCCGGCTTCGATGCGGCGGCGAAGATCGGCAGCAACCTGGGCATAGCGGGGAAAGAGACTGCGATGGTAATTAGGTATACTCATGAATCCATTCACTCAACGAGCACCGGAGGTCAATCGACCCATGTATTCAACCCTCACGATAAATCAAAGGAGGACTGAAGGTGATTTGCAAGAATTTCGTGACGACGATGCGCGCCGATATCCGTAACTTAACTCTTCGACGCATCCCGGCCGAAGCGAGGCGTGACGGATGACAAGGCATAAGCAGGTTCAAGTAAGTTGCGAATGAATTCGCCTTGCACGCTTGGCCGGGGCTTGGCGTCCGGCCGGGCCGGTCGATATCCAGAAGTTGTTACTGTAGATAAATACAATTAGAAATGGTGGATACACTCACGAACAGTTGCTCGCCCCCATATTGCGAATCGTTCGGAGAATTGATTTTCAATTCCAGGTAGACCTCGCTTAGATGTTAGTAGTGCTTTGTGAGGCTTTACCCTGCGGAGTTTTCCACATGAGTTGACTCGCAGGCCTCCTTTCGAATAACCCATCAATTGGTATATGGATTGTCTCGATCAAAAACATATGTTCGTTGAATGAATTAACGAATCTTGCCACTTTCCTGGAGTGCACCTGATGTCCGCGAAGTCCCCGAACCCGATCGACAAGCATGTGGGGGCCCGCGTCCGCATGCGGCGGATGATGATCGGCATGAGTCAGGAGAAACTCGGGGACGCGCTCGGTATAACCTTCCAGCAGGTCCAGAAGTACGAAAAGGGCACCAACCGCATCGGTGCCAGCCGTCTGCAGCAGATCGCCAAGACGCTCGGCGTGTCGGTGTCCTTTTTCTTCGAGGGCGCTCCCGAAATCGGCGAGCCGGGCGGCTTCTCGGACAGCCCCTCCCCCGCCTACGTCGCCGAGTTCCTGGCCTCGTCCGAGGGCCTTGCGCTCACCCGCGCCTTCACCCGGATCAAGAGCCCCAATGTCCGCCGCCGCGTCGTCGATCTGATCGAGGAACTGGCCGACCCGCCGCCGCCGCCGCCGAGCTGAGCGGGCGGGCGCGAGACGGGCGGACCTGCTGTCCAGCCATCGGGCCATCAATATTCGTCAGACGGTTTCCGGCTGATCCCTTCGGGATGCCGGAAGCGGTCTCGCCGAAAACCCCAGTTCTGCAAGAACCTCTCGATAACGGGATTTTCGGCGGTCGGACGACGGCTCGAAGGCTTGATCAGCCGGAAACCGCATCATTCGCCATCCCGTCGCCAAGCAGGCCTTCCAGGGTGACTTCCCGGTCGAGGCCGTCGACTTTCCGGTCCAGGCCGTCGGCCCGCAGCAGGTCGCGAACCCGCCCGTGCGCGCCGACGATGCGCAGAGCGATGCCCCGCGCGGCCAGTTCGTCATGCAGCGCGTGCAGCGCCCGCGAGCCGGCGAGATCGAGATAGGGCGACGCCGAGAGATCGCAGACCACCAGCCGCACGGCGAGGGGGCCGGACGCATCGAGACGGGCCAGAACGGCCTCGAGCACCGCCTCGGTATTCACATAGATCAGCGATGCTTCCGGACGGAAGGCAAGGACGCCGGGCAGCGCCTCGTTCTCGGGGTGGCGGGCAACGTCGGAATAGTGGCTGGTGCCGGGGATGCGGCCAAGAAACGCCACGTGCGGACGCGAAGTGTCGACCAGCAGAATCAGCAGGGACGCCAAAGCGGCGAGCAGAATGCCCTGCAGAATGCCCAGCAGCAGCACGCCAACGAGTGCGACGGCCGCGGCATAGAAATCCGCCCGGCTCACCCGCCACATCCGCGCCAGCGCCGGGACGTCGAGCAGGCCATAGATGGCGGTCAGCACCACGGCGGCCAACACGGCTTTCGGCAGGTTTTCGAGCAGGCCGGTGAGAAACAGCAGGCACGCGGCGAGAGTCGCCGAGGCGATGACGAGCGCCAGCGGCGTGCGCGCGCCGGCCTTGTCGTTGACCGCCGACTGCGACAGGCCGCCCGCCACCGGGAAGCCCTGCCCCACCGCCGTCGCCAGGTTGGCGGCCCCGATGCCGAGCAGCTCCTGCCGCGGATCGAGCGCGTAGCCGTGCTTGGCGGCAAATGTGCGGGCCGCGGAGACCCCTTCGATATAGGCGAGCAGCAGGCAGCCCGCCGCGAGCGGCACGATGCCTTCGACATCGCCAAGCCGCAGCGCCGGCCCCGCCAGCGTCGGCAGCCCCGGCGGAATCGCCCCGGTCGTGGGAACGCCGAGCGCGCCGAGGCCGAACGCCGAGGACACGACGATCGACAGCGCCACCACCGCCAGCGCCACCGGCCGCCCCGGCAACAGGCGCTCGCCGAGCACGAGCAGCGCAATGGCGCCGAGGCCCGTGACCATCACCAGAGGCTGGACGTCCCCGATCTGCCCGGCGAACGCCGCAACACGCTCGAGGACATGATGGCCGCCGCCGGCAACGCCGAACAGGCTCGGAAGCTGGGTCATGGCGATGGTGAGCGCCGCGCCGGCCTTGAAGCCGACGAGGATGCTGTCGCTGATCAGCTTGACGAGCGCGCTCAGCCGCAGCGCCCACGCCACGACGCAGAGCGCGGCAACGGTGAAGGCCGCCAGGCTGGCGATCTGGGCGTAGCGCGCGGCATCGCCATCGGCCATTGCGCCCACCGTGCCGGCGATCATCAGCGATATCGCCGAGGTTGGCCCGATCGCCAATTGCCGCGACGAGCCGAGCAGCGCGTAACCGATACCGCCAAGCAGGTAACCGTAAACTCCGACCTGCGGCGGCAGGCCTGCCAGCCCCGCATAGGCCAGAGAAACCGGGATCGCATAGGCCGCGAGCGTCACACCGGCGATGGCGTCGCCGCGCAGCCAGCCGATTCGGTAGTCCGCCAGCCAGCGAGCCGCCGGAACAAGCCGAACCCATGCCGAGCCGTCCGCGCGGCCGTTCACATCCGTCATGCGCCCTTCCCGGAAGACCTGCTCACAGCGCCGCCCGCCTCCGCCGTCGGCAGGCTGCCGTCAATGTCTCAAGCACCAAATGCCCTTTCGGTTTCGGGTCGATCCCGCCGGGAGACTGGAAGCGGCCTCGCTGGGACTCCGGCCGGGACTCCGCATGTCGGCGCGGGGCAGTCGGCAATCGGCGGAGTGCGCACAGACTCGAACGGTCGGAAAAGCTCGAACGGTCGGAACAGGCTTGATCGGCCGGAAACCGCCTAAATTGAAAGTGTCCGGGCCAACCCCGCCCGACCCCACCGGCTCCCGGCCGCGAGGCGCTTTCATCGCCGGCGGGTCGGGTTTCCGGTGGTGAACTCATACCAACGACCCCAAACGCTGACGCGTGGGGCCGTTGACCCTCGCAGATTTTCTCATCCGAAATCAGATATTTCGCGAAAATCTGCGACCGGAACCAACGGTCCGCGTTCGCGGCCGTTGGCATCAGCCGCCAGCTCCGTCGACGCATCCGTCTCGAAGCCCGGCGCCTGTGGCGGCTGGAAGAGCCGAAAGCCTGACGCCTCAGGCGCCTGGAAGACCCGAAAGCCTGACGCCTCAGGCGCCTGGAAGACCCGAAAGCCCGGCGCCTGTGGCGCCTGGAAGGTCTGGAGCGGGTGAAGGGAATCGAACCCTCGTCATCAGCTTGGAAGGCTGTTGCTCTACCATTGAGCTACACCCGCGCCGCCCTTTGTCGGCCGCGCGCGGCCGGTCGGACCTAGATTTCAAATTTCCCCGGAGGCGTCAAGGATCCCGGCAAGCGGCGGCGATCGTCCGCGCCGCCCGCAAGGGACCTGCAAAGGCATTGGCGCGAGGTCGAAGACGGCGCGGCGGCCGCTGCCGGCGGCAAACGCCGGCGACCCCTGTCCGCGTGGTGCGGCCACGCGTGGCCAACCAGTGTGGTTCGCCGACCTTCGACCCGGTTTAAGTCTTTGATTTTGCTGATGTTTGAAGAAGTGGTGGGGGAGGTAGGACTCGAACCTACGAAGGCATAGCCAGCGGATTTACAGTCCGCCCCCTTTGCCGCTCGGGACACTCCCCCGCACCGCTCGTTCCGCACAGTCGTCGCGCGACCGCCGGCACCGGCTCGGTGGGCGGTCTTATGGTGGTCGGGCCGGCCCCTGTCAACACGCCAGAGCATCCGACCAAGCGATCGCGCCGCTCGGACGCGCCAAGCTTGTGAATTGCCGCATTCCCCACCGCAAAACCGGGTCCCACATTTGCGGAAAACGTTTGCGGGGAAGGCTCGGGAGCAACCCTGTCCGCGGCCGTGCGCGGCGGGCGCCCCTCCCCTGCGTTGCGGGCGTTCGTCTTGCCGGCGCGCGGGCGCCGTGAGAAGAGGGCGTCATGCCCCACACATCCCACACCGCGCCCGGCGACGACCTGCCGGGCAACGATCTGCCCGGCGACGACCTGCCGGGCAACGATCTGCCCGACGACGACCTCCCGGACGACGATCCGCCGGACGATGACGACCCGGCCGCCATCGGCAGCTGGGCCGCCCCGAAGCGTCCCCCCTCCTCCGCCAAGGCCGGCGCGGGCAGGATGGGCCAAGGCAGCATGGCGTCCAAAGGCAGCACGGCCGCCAAAGGCTTCAAGCCGGGCAGCCGGGCGTTCGCGGGCAAGGGCGCGCCGCGCCGCCCCGGCCGGCCGGCGCCGCGCAGTGGCCGCGAGCGGCCGCGCCACGCCGAGAACACCGTCATCCTCTATGGCTGGCACCCGGTGTCCGAGGCGCTGCGCAATCCGGCGCGCCGCATCCGCCGGCTGCTGGCCACCGAGAACGCCGCCAAGCGCCTCGCCGAGGCGGGCCTGCTCGATCCGTCGCCGGAGATCGTGCGGCCGGCCGAGATCGACCGGCTGGTCAGCGCCGACGCCGTCCACCAGGGGCTCTATGCCGAGTGCGATCCGCTGGAGTCGCCCGAGCTCGACGCCGTGCCCACCGACGGCATCGTGCTGGTGCTCGATCAGGTCACCGATCCGCACAATGTCGGGGCCATCGTGCGCTCGGCGGCGGCGTTCGCGGTGCGCGCCATCGTCACCACCAACCGCCATTCGCCCGAGGCCACCGGCGTGCTGGCCAAGGCCGCCTCGGGCGGGCTGGAGCACACGCCGCTGGTCACCGTGCAGAACCTCGCCCGCGCGCTGGAGGGCCTGCGCGACCGCGGCTTCACCCTGGTCGGGCTCGATTCCAACGGCGATGTCGAGCTCGGCGACATCGAACTGACCGCGCCGGTGGCGCTGGTGCTCGGCGCCGAGGGCAAGGGCCTGCGTCAGAAGACCCGCGAGACCTGCGACCGGCTGGCCCGCATCGACCTGCCCGGCCGCATCGACAGCCTCAACGTCTCCAACGCCGCGGCGCTGGCGCTCTATGTCGCCAGCCGCGCCATCAAGCGCTGAGACGGTTTCCGGCCCGCAGAGGCCCACTCCAGGCCGCCGGGGCGTTCTGCCCCCCACCCCCGACCCCTCCCCGCCATTCACTGCGTTCATGGTGGGAGGGGAGAAGAGGCATCCCGCTTCTCCCCTCCCCCCGCGAGCTTCGCGAGCGGTGGGGAGGGGTCGGGGGTGGGGGGACTTCTGTTCAACCGGGAAGATGGTCGACACTTTGGACCGGGATGATGGTCGACAGGTCTGGGTTGGGGTTTGCGGTTTGTTCCGCCGCTTCGCGGAGCCCCGTCCGGGGCGGAGCGAAGCGGCGGAACAAACCGCGGCGATCGATCAGGCCGACGTCGTGCGCGCAGAAGCGCACGACATGGTCGCCCGTCTCGAGTTCCTCGAGGCCGAGCAGCTCGCCCGCGAAGGCTTCGGCGATGGAAGCATTTCGCCGCCGGGAGCCGTTGGAGTGGGCTTGCTCCGGACGCGTTCGGTTCAAACGTCTCAGCGCGGCCGCGGGCCGGGCGGGCGCGGCCCCGGCGGCCCCGGCGGGCCGGGCGGGCCCGCCTGCGGCGCATAGATGACGTCCGGCCCCTGATAGGGCGGCGTCGGCTGTACGTCGGGCATGGTCGGCGTGGTCCACACGCGGAAGAACGGTTCGGCCGGCTTGGGCGCCGAGGCCGGCTTGGGGGCGGGCTGGTCGCCGGGCTCGACGCCGCCGGGGAAATAGTGCTGCCACCTCGGCTCGGACCACACCTGCCCGACCCAGCCCTGCTCGACCGCGCCGGAGCGCGTCGACGGCGGCGTGTCCTTGCGCACGATCCCGTCGTTCGGCGGCACGCCCTGCACGAACCCGCGCCGGGCGTAGAACATTTCATAGTGGACGCGCAGCGGCTCGGGCATGCCGATCGGCCGCGGGACCGGCATCAGGATCGGCCCGTCGAGGATGCGCGGGCTGCCGTGGCCGGGGCGGTAGAGGCCCCAATCCTGTTCGATGATCGGCCCGCCCGGTCCGAGCTGGACCGGCGTCCAGTCGGCCACGGCCGGTCCGCCGGCCAGAACGGCCAGCGGCAGCGCCACGATGGCGGCGAGCGAGACGCGCATGATGCCTCCTGGTCGGGGAACCCCGACCCTCTGCGGATGCCCGTTCGACACCCGGCGATCGAGTGTCGTGGACTGTCATTTCCGGACTCGGACTGCCGCGGGCCGAATTGTCCCGGCATCCGCATCGACCGGCGCCGGGTTCGGACCGCCCGCGTCCGGGGCCGGATTCGAGGCACCATCTTTCCGCCAGGATGGTGAACAGTCGGTTGACGCGGCGCTATTGCCGCGCTGCCGCTTGCGCCAAGCCAGGAGGGCTGCTAGCCGTTTTCGCGCAGCGTGGCGTTTCGTGTTCGTGGGCCGGGTTAGCACAGCGGTAGTGCAGCGGTTTTGTAAACCGAAGGTCGGGGGTTCGATCCCCTCACCCGGCACCATTTTTCGCAGGTTGGCGCCCCGCACCAACATAGGTTCTTATTTTGTTCTTCCCTCTCGTGGCGTTCTAGGCTACAGGTTCCTCCAACTATAGCTTGCCTAATCGGCCATCTGGAGGGGCGCCCGATGATACTTGAGAGCTTTCGGGTCACGAACTTCCGCTCGATCAACTCGAGCGGGGACATTAAGGTTTCGCGGATCACAGCCCTCCTGGGACGAAACGAAAGCGGCAAGTCCAACCTCCTCCGGGCCCTCCAGAGTTTGAATCCGGTGGACGGCTTCGCCGCGCTGAATCCTATCAAGGACTTTCCCAGGCATCGGTGCCTGGAGGAGTGCAAGCCCGACACGCGTAACTGCTCAGCCCGCTGCGGGCGTCGTCAAGCCGGGACGGGGATGTGCTCGCCCTTGAGGGTGAGGCGGATGGCGTCGATGGCGCGGACGGCGCGGCGGCGAGCGGTTTCGACGACGGAGCGGATGTTGGCGTAGAGGGCGGCGCCCCATTCGGAGCGGAAGCCGCAGGTGATCTTGCGGTAGACGGCGCAGGGCCGCAGCGCACGCTCCGAGCCGTTGTTGGTGGCCGAGAGCTCGCGGTTCTGCACGAACACGAACAGGTGGCGGCGGACCTTCTTGATGATCCGCATCAGCTTGAGGCCGGCGGGATGGGTGGGAACCTGCGCCATGATGCGGTCGAGACGGCGATTGAGGTCGGCCTCGTAGGTCTTCAGGGTGCCGTCGGTCAGGTCGGGTCGTCGCCGGCCGATGGCGCAGGCGCGCTTGAGCAGGCCCTTGAAGCCGGGGGCGAGGACGCTGTCGCCAGCGTCGATGGCATA
>NZ_VWPL01000091.1 GCF_008630065.1 Blastochloris sulfoviridis | reverse complement strand
CGGAGAAGTTCAGCATCGCTTCGAGCGCGACGACGCAGAACATCGCATAGACCGCCGCCCGCTCCTGCGCCGAGCCGGTCACTTCGAGCGCGAGAAGAGGAGTCTTGCCCTGCTCCTGGCGCCTGTAGGTCCAGATCACGAACGCATAGCCGATCATGATGCCAACCGCGATCAGCACCGGCGCCGGCGAAAAGCCGGCGAGATCGAACGGCGCATTGGGCGAGGCGATCGCAAGGCCCCAGCGATTGAGGTTGTTGAAGCCGAAGCTGATGAAGATGATCGCGGTCGCCGCAAGCACGACGCCGATGAG
>NZ_VWPL01000090.1 GCF_008630065.1 Blastochloris sulfoviridis | reverse complement strand
GCCATCCGCCTCACCCTCAAGGGCGAGCACATCCCCGTCCCGGCTTGACGACGCCCGCAGCGGGCTGAGCAGTTACCACGGGGATACTTTTGTGCGACGGTGGGTCAGATGACGGAAGAGATGATCAAGCAATATTTAGAGCATCACTTCGAGCCAAATCCGAACGACAATTTCAAGATGGAACCTGAATAGACGCGTCGTTTAGGCGACGCGTATCCGGACTTTCAGTCCGTAAAACTCAACCCACCGGCTTTAGCCGGTGGTTGTTGAGTGTGGCATTTTGAGTTGACGGGACGGCGTGATTCCCTGGGCGCTCTGATTCG
>NZ_VWPL01000008.1 GCF_008630065.1 Blastochloris sulfoviridis | reverse complement strand
ACGGCGTGCCGCCCGCACCGGCTCGGGGTGGCCACCCCGAGCCGGTGCACCCATCAAAGCACATTTCGCCGTTCCAACCCGGGACCGTGCGCAGGATGGGGCACCTTGTTCTGAGGACGGTCCCGGGTTCTGAAGACGATCCCGGCTCGCGCGCCCTTTGCGCGCTCGGCTGGGATGACGAAAGAAGCCTGTAGGGCGGAATAGCGAAGCGTATTCCGCCGCTTGGCGTCGGCGCAATACGCTTCGCTATTGCGCCCTACGGAGTCCGCGGCCAGCACAATGTCCTTCCCCGATCTCGTTCCCGAGCTTTCCCGCCTGATGCCCGAGTTGCGCGGCCGGCTCGCCGCCAACCAGCCGATGGCCGATCTGACTTGGTTCCGGGTCGGCGGGCCGGCGCAGGCGATGTTCACCCCGGCTGATGCCGACGACCTCTCTTATGCGCTGGCGCACCTGCCATCGGGCCTGCCGGTCACCGTGGTCGGCGTCGGCTCGAACCTGATCGTGCGCGACGGCGGCATTCCCGGCGTGGTGATCCGGCTGGCGGCGAAGGGCTTCGGCGGCGTCGAGAGCCTGGGGGAGGGGCGGCTGCGCGTCGGCGCGGCAGCGCTCGACAAGCGCGTGGCTTCGGCCGCGGCCGCGGCCGGCCTTGCCGGGTTCGAGTTCCTGTCCGGTATCCCCGGCACCATTGGTGGGGCGCTGCGGATGAATGCCGGCGCCCATGGCGGCGAGATGGCGGACATCGTGCGCGAGGCCCACGCGGTCGGCCCGGACGGGATGCGTCTCGTCCTAAGCTTGGCCGATCTCGGCTTCTCCTACCGCAAGAGCGCGGTGGCCGATGGGGTGATTTTCACCGCCGCGGTGATGGCCGGCGCGCCGGGCGATCCGGGCGAGATCGCGGCGCGGATGGCCGAGATCGCCCGCCACCGCGAGGAGGCCCAGCCGATTCGGGCGCGCACCGGCGGCTCGACCTTCAAGAATCCGCCGGGCACCAGCGCCTGGAAGCTGATCGATGCGGCAGGCTGTCGCGGCCTTCGCGTCGGCGGGGCCCAAGTGTCGGAGCTGCACTGCAATTTTCTGCTCAATACCGGCGATGCCACCGCCGCCGACATCGAGACGCTGGGCGAGACCGTGCGCCGAAGGGTGCTGGAGACCAGCGGCGTTGTGCTGGCGTGGGAGATCAAGCGGATTGGGATACCTCTCTAGATCCCGCAAAGCGGCCGCATTTCGTTAACCTCGTTTAAATCCTAAACGCTTTGTTAACCGACGCGCCCCAAGACTCACAGGGACGGCGCACCATGTTCGGGGTCGCAAGGGGCGCGGTCGCAGGTCACCGGTCACACCGGTGGAATCCGGCGACGTCCGCAGCCCGCGGCGACCCTTCATCTTGAACGAATTTGGCGCGTCCGCGCGGCCTCATCACAGCCGCAGGGAACGGGCATGGAACGGGTCGGACGCAGATCGCGCAAGCCGGCTCCGCCGGGACTCCGGGCGGGGGCGGATGATCGCGTGGCCTCTGCGGCGCGGCGGCAGGCGGTGCCGGCCGGCGGCCCGGGGCCGCTTGCGGCGGCCATCCACGGCGTTGCCCGCCGGGCTGCGCGGCTGCCGCTGCCGCTGCCGCGCGGCGCCGGCTATCTCGGCACCTTCGCGCTGTTTCTTGCCACCGGCATCTATGGCAGCGTCGTCGGCGGCCACGTGCCGGCCATCGTCACCGCCTTGCACGACGCGGCCGATACGGGGGCGCGCGCCGCCGGCTTCGGCCTCGCCACCGTCACCATTTCCGGGCGCAAGTATCTCTCCGCGGCCGAGATCCGGCAGGCCGCCGGCATCGGGCCCGGCACCTCGCTGCTGTTCTTCGACGCCGTTGCCGCCCGCGAGGGCCTGTTGGCGGTGCCGTGGATCGCCGAGGCGCAGGTCCGCAAGCTCTATCCCGACCGCGTCGACATCGAGATCGTCGAGCGTGAGGCGTTCGCGTTCTGGCAGCTCAAGGGCAAGGTTCAGGTGATCGCCGAGGATGGCACGGTGATCGCGCCGGTCGAACTCGCCCCGCGTCCCGATCTGCCGCTGGTGGTCGGCGTCGGTGCCGACAAGCGGGCGAAAGGGATCGTCATGCTGCTCGCCAGGTTTCCCGACATCGCCGCCCAGACCCGGGCCGCCGTGCTGGTGGCCGAGCGCCGCTGGAACCTGCGCATGAAGAACGGCATCGACGTGCGCCTGCCCGAGGCCGATCCCGCCGCCGCGCTAGCCGAGCTTTCGGCGCTCGACCGCGAGAAGAAGCTGCTCAGCCGCGACCTGGTGGCGATCGACCTCCGGCTTCCCGACCGCATCACCGTCCGGCTCTCCGACGCCGCCGCCAAGGCGCGCGCGGAGGCGACGAAGGCCAAGACCAAGCGCAAGGGGGCGGATACGTGAACGCTCGCCTTGATCTCACCCCCCGGCTGCGCCCGCTGTCGCCGCGGCGCTCGGCCATCCTGTCGGTGCTCGACGTCGGCACCAACAAGATCGCCTGCCTGATCGCCAAGCTGAAGCCGCGAACCGGCGGCGAGGCGCTCAAGCGCCGCACCCATTCGATCGAGATCCTCGGCGTCGGCCATATCCGCTCGCGCGGGGTCAAATGCGGCACGGTGGTCGATCTCGCCGCGGCCGAGGACGCCATCCGTCACGCCATCGACGCCGCCGAGCGCTCGGCCCGCCTGCAGGTCGAGCAGGTGATCGTGTCGCTCACCGCCGGCCGGCTGAACTCGGAAGCCTACCGGGCGGGCATCGACCTGAAGCGGCCGGCGGTCTCCGACACCGATGTCGAGCGCGTGCTGTCGGCGGCCGGCACCTATGCGGTGCAGGGCGGCCGCACCGTGCTGCACGCGCTGCCCACCGGCTTCTCGGTCGATGACAACACCGGCATCAAGGATCCGCGCGGCATGCTCGGCCGCCGGCTCGGCGTCGATCTCAACGTCATCACCGCCGACATGGCCGGCGCCCGCAACCTGATGCTGGCGGTCGAGCGCAGCCATCTCGACGTCGCCGGCGTGGTGGCCGCGCCCTATGCCAGCGCGCTGGCAACGCTGACCGACGACGAGGCCGAGATCGGCGTCGCCTGCATCGACATGGGCGGCGGCACCACCACCATCTCGGTGGTCAGCGACGGCCAGATCGTCCACGCGGATGCGGTGGCCATCGGCGGCCACCACGTCACCATGGATCTGGCGCGTGGCCTGTCATGCCGTATCGGCGATGCCGAGCGGCTGAAGACGCTGTTCGGCAGCGTGGTGGCGGCCGGCGCCGACGACCACGACTCGGTCACCGTGCCGGTGCTGGGCGAGGACGACCGCACCCATCGCAACTCGGTGACGAAGGCACAGCTCGTGCGCATCGTGCGCCCGCGCGTCGACGAAATCCTGGAACTGGTGCGCGACCGGCTGATCCACTCTGGCTTCGCCGGCATTGCCGGCGGGCGGATCGTGCTCACAGGCGGCGCGGCGCAGCTCACCGGCATCGCCGATCTCGCCAGCCGCGTGCTCGGCCGGCAGGTGCGCATCGGGCGGCCGCTCGGCATCTCCGGCCTGCCGGAGGCGGCCAAGGGCCCGTCCTTTGCCGCAGCCTGCGGCCTCTTGATCTATCCGCAGGTGGCGGCGCGCGAACATTTCGAACCCCGTCCGCACCTTCGGCGCGGGCAGGCGTCCGGGGGCTACATCGCCCGTGTCGGGCGGTGGCTGAAAGAGAGTTTCTGAGGTGACGACCCCGGCCGGCGGCGGTCCGGCCTTCTGGACTGTGAATGACGGTGCCCGCCGGCGCCGGAGACGAGGTGGAGACCCATGACGATCAACCTGAAGAAGCCCGATATTCGGGAGCTGCGGCCAAGAATCACCGTGTTCGGCGTTGGCGGCGCGGGCGGCAATGCCGTCAACAACATGATCTCGGCCGGGCTTGCGGGGGTCGAGTTCGTGGTCGCCAACACCGACGCCCAGGCGCTGGCCTCGACCAAGTCCGAGCGCGTCGTCCAGATGGGCGTGCAGGTCACCGAGGGCCTCGGCGCCGGCTCGATGCCGGAGGTCGGCCGCGCTGCGGCCGAGGAGGTTCTCGACGAAATCCGCGATCACCTGTCGGGGTCGCACATGGTGTTCGTCACCGCCGGCATGGGCGGCGGCACCGGCACCGGGGCCTCCCCCGTCATTGCGCGGGCGGCACGTGAGCTGGGTATCCTGACGGTCGGGGTCGTCACCAAGCCCTTCCACTTCGAGGGTGCGCGCAGGATGCGGGTCGCCGAGACCGGCATCACCGAGATGCAGAAGAATGTCGACACGCTGATCGTCATTCCCAACCAGAACCTGTTCCGGGTCGCCAATGAGCGCACCACCTTCGCCGACGCCTTCGCGGTGGCCGACCAGGTGCTGTTCTCGGGCGTCGCCTGCATCACCGACCTGATGGTGAAAGAGGGCCTGATCAATCTCGACTTCGCCGACGTGCGCGTGGTGATGCGCGAGATGGGCAAGGCGATGATGGGCACCGGCGAAGCCTCGGGCGAGCGCCGCGCCATCCTCGCCGCCGAAGCCGCGATCGCCAACCCGCTGCTCGACGAGACCTCGATGCGCGGCGCCCGTGGCCTCCTGATCTCGATCACCGGCGGCCGCGACCTCACCCTCTACGAGGTCGACGAGGCGGCGACCCGCATCCGCGAGGAGGTCGACCCCGACGCCAACATCATCCTGGGCGCCACCTTCGACCAGAACCTCGAAGGCATCGTCCGCGTCTCGGTGGTGGCCACCGGCATCGATCCGTCCGTCATTCCGGACGCGGTGACCCCGGTCACCGACCGCCAGCGCTCCAATGCCGGGCGGCTGCGCCTGGAGGACGAGCAGCGCCCCGAGGTGATCTTCGGCGAGCCGCGCCAGCCCACCCTCGGCGCGCCGCCGCCGCGTGCGGGTGCGGCGATCGACGACGTCACCATCCGCCCGCTGCCGCCCAAGCCGAACTATTACGTCGATCAGGCTCCCCAGGCGCCCGTCCATGGCGCGACCGAACAAGAGGAGCACCATCCCTTCATCCCCCCGGTCCCTGAGCGGCCGGCGGCCGCGCGCCAGATGCGCATGCCGCGGGCCGACGAGTTCCCGCTGCCGGGCCAGGCGCAGTTGCGCGCGGCCGGCCACGGCGATGCTCACGACGGTCCCGACAAGAAGAAGATGACCCTGCTGCAGCGCCTCGCCGCGGTCGGCCTCGGCCGCAAGGAGGGCGAGGACGAGCCCCCGGCGCACGCCCGGCCGGTGATCCGCGACATCCAGCCCTCGCTGGAGGTGCCGCGGCCGCCCCGGCCGCAGCCGCAACCCTCGCCGGAGATCCTGTCGGAGTACGGCAAGCGCCCGGCGGCCCCGGCGCCCCGTCCGGCGCCGCAGGGCCTCGACCAGCATGGGCGCCAGGCGCCCCTGCCGGCAGCCGAGGATGATCACCTCGACATTCCGGCGTTCCTGCGCCGTCAGGCCAATTGACCAAGGCCCGAAATAGCAGCGCACCCGGCCGATTTAGGGCCGGGTGCAACTATTTGATTTCGCGTCTGTTCCTCGGGTCACGGGCAAACCGCCACGCGGATGTGGACGGTAACAATGCGAAAAGAACCGTGACTTGGCCTCAACCGGCACCCCCCCTAAGGTGCCGGTCACCAAACGGTCCGATTCGCGCAAATGAATCGACATCTGTCGGACGCCCGCGCGACGCAAATACGGCCAAGCTAGAGGAGGCTCGGAAAGCCGTCCGTAGTTCGGATGAACTTTCCACCTGTGTATTCATGAAAGCAGGCCGGCAGACGACGGTACGAGATCGAATCGTTCTAACGGGCCTCGGAGTTCATTCCGGTGCTCTTGCCACCCTGTCTCTTCTACCAGCCAAGGCCGACACCGGAATCGTCTTCCTCCGCGTCGGCGACGAGGGCGAGCGCTCGGTGAGGGTCGGGCCGGATTCGGTCAGCACCACGGAGCTGGCCACCGTCCTGGGCGACGATTCGGGGGCGGTCGTCGCCACCGTCGAGCACCTCCTGGCCGCCCTGTCCGGCCTCGGCGTGGACAATGCGATCTGCGAGATCGACGGTCCCGAAGTTCCGATCATGGACGGCTCGGCCGCGGCCTTCGTCGCCGCCATTGAGGCCGTGGGCCTGCGCACCCTGGCGGCGCCGCGCCGCTGCATCCGCATTCTCAAGCCGATCAAGGTCGCCATGGGGCGCGGCTGGGGCGAGCTTCGCCCGCGCGACGGCGGCCTGCGTGTCGAGGTCGAGATCGATTTCGACAACCCGACGATCGGCCGGCAGGCCTATGCCGCCGACATCGACCCCGCCACCTTCCGGCGCGATCTTGCCCGTGCCCGCACCTTCGGCTTCCTTGCCGATGTGTCGCGGCTGTGGGGCGCGGGCTATGCGCTCGGCGCCTCGCTCGACAACACGCTGGTGGTGGCCGAGGACCGCGTGCTCAATCCCGAGGGTTTGCGCTACGCCGACGAGTTCGTCCGCCACAAGACGCTGGATGCGATCGGCGACCTCGCGCTGGCAGGCGCCCCGCTGATCGGCCTCTACCGCTCCTATTGCGGCGGCCACCGGCTGAACTATGCGGTGGTGCGGGCGTTGCTCGCCGATGCGACCGCCTGGTGCTGGACCGATGCCCTGGCCGAACGGCCGGCCGCCAGCCGCCCGTCCTATGCCGGGCGCGGCGCCCAACTCGCGATGCCGGCGTTCCGCGCCGACCATAGCTGATTACGGAATTCGGACCCGATCCTGGCTCCCGTCCTCGCGTTGCCGCGGTGGAGCGCGCAGCGCATCCGGGCTGCTTTGCCATGGCCGGCGTGTCCTGTGCGCGGCGGAGCACCTTTGTGGACAATTCCGCCACAATCCCGTCCCGTTGTCACGTTAGCGCCTTGGCCGGATGCGTGCCTCGTCGCGCGTGCCGGCTCATCTCCGTTTACCGGGGCATGCGCGGCTCGATGGACGGGAACATGGCCGCAAGCCGCCAGGGCGACAAAGGCGTCGCCGGGTGGTTGAGGTTTCCCGGCCCAGGGCTTTCCGGCCTAAAGATCGATAGCTGGACCAACTGCAGGACCAATCGAAGGTGATGCGTCGTTTCCTTCCGCCTCCCTCACGCCTGCGGGCGGTCATTCGCGGGCTCGCCATCGGCCTCCTCGCCGTCTCCCTCGCGGCCTGCGCCTTGTTCGAGAAGAAGCCCGAACAGCTCGCGCCCGACGAGCCGGCGGACAGGCTCTACAATGAAGGGCTGACGCTGGTCGCCAAGAAGGAATACAAGGACGCCTCCAAGAAGTTCGAGGAGATCGACCGTCAGCACCCCTATTCGGAATGGGCCCGCAAGGCCCTGCTGATGACGGCCTACGTCAAGTACGAAGCCGGCGAGTACGAAGAGTCCATCACCGCGGCCAAGCGCTATGTGACGCTGCATCCCGGCAGCCCTGACGCCGCCTACGCCCTCTACCTTGTGGGCGCCTCGTATTTCGACCAGATCGCCGACATCACCCGCGACCAGGCGCGCACCGAGCGCGCGATCCAGGCGCTCGACGAGGTGGTGCGCAAGTACCCGGACAGCGAATACGCCGAAAGTGCCCGACGCAAGATCACCATCGCCCGCGACCAGCTCGCCGGCAAGGAGATGTCGATCGGCCGCTACTATCAGGAGAAGCGCAACTACATCGGCGCCATCAACCGGTTCAAGACGGTGGTGGTTCAGTACCAGACGACGCGTCAGGTCGAGGAAGCGCTGATGCGGCTGGTCGAGTGCTACATGGCCATGGGCATCACCCAGGAGGCCCAGACCGCGGCGGCCGTGCTCGGCCACAATTTCCCGGACAGCCCCTGGTACAAGGATGCCTACAAGCTGCTGCAGACCGGCGGGCTGGAGCCGCGCGAGGACAAATCGTCCTGGATCAGCCGGGCCTTCAAGAAGCTCGGCTTGGGGTGAGCGCGTGCCGGGTGACCGCGCGGCGCTTGGAGTGAGCGCGCGCGGCTTGGGGTGAGCGCGCCCGACATGTGTTAGAACGAACCGGCCGCCGCCGGGCCGCGGTCAGGCCGGCGATCCGGCGGCCTTGCTGCAACCCACCGGTTCGTGCCGTTCTGCCATTCGCCATGCTTGCCCAGCTCGCGATTCGCGACATCGTTTTGATCGACAAGCTCGACCTCGCCTTCGACGGCGGGTTGTCGGTGCTGACCGGCGAGACCGGCGCCGGCAAGTCGATCCTGCTCGACGCGTTCGCGCTGGCGCTGGGGGCGCGCGGCGATGCCGGCCTCGTGCGCCACGGTGCCGAGCAGGGGCAGGTGACCGCGGTGTTCGACCTCGCGGCCTCCCATCCCGCCCGCGCCGCGGTCGCCGAGGGCGGCATCGACGCCGAGGGCGATCTCATCCTGCGCCGGGTGCAGTATGCCGACGGCCGCACCCGCGCCTTCGTCAATGATCAGGCGGTCTCCGTGCAGCTTCTGCGCACGCTGGCGGCCACGCTGGTCGAGATCCACGGCCAGCACGACGACCGCGCGCTGGTCGATCCGGCCAGCCACCGTGCGCTGCTCGACGCCTATGGCGGCCTCACGGTGCCGGCCGCCGAGGTCGCGCGCCGGTTTTCGGCGTGGCGGGCGGCGGAGAAGACGGCTTTGGCCGAGCGCGCCCGGCTGGAGAAGGCCGAGGCGGAGGCCGATTTCATCCGCCACGCGGTGGCGGAGCTTTCCAAGCTCAAGCCCGAGCCCGGCGAGGAGAGCGCGCTGGCCGAGCGCCGCGCCGCGATGATGCGCGCCGAGAAGGTGGCGCAGGATCTTGAAGACGCCCACAGCGCGGTCGCCGGCCAAGGCTCGCCGGTGCCGCAGCTTGCCGCGGCGGTGCGGCGGTTGGAGCGCCGCGGCGCCGAGGCGCGCGAACTGGTCGAGCCGGCCATCGCCGCGCTCGACCAGGCGCTGACGGCCCTCGACGAGGCGAGGAGCCACCTGGAGCACGCGCTCGGCGTGGCGGCGTTCGATCCGCACGAACTGGAGCGCATCGAGGAGCGGCTGTTCGCCCTGCGGGCTGCCGCGCGGAAGTATTCCGTGCCGGTGGACGCGCTGGCCGCCCGCGCCGAGGCGTTCGCCGGCGACCTCGCCGCGCTCGACCGCTCGGCGGCGCTGTTGAAAACGCTGGATAACGCGGCCAGGGCGGCGGAGACGGCCTATCGCCACGCGGCGGCCGAATTGTCGGCCAAGCGCCGCGCCGTTGCCGCCGAGCTCGATGCCGCGGTCAATGCCGAGCTGCCGGCCCTGAAGCTGGAGCGGGCACGCTTCTTCACCGAGATCGTCACCGACGCTGCCGGCGCCGGGCCGGACGGCTATGACCAGGTCGGGTTCTTCGTGCAGACCAATCCCGGCACCAAGCCGGGGCCGATCGCCAAGATCGCCTCGGGCGGCGAGCTGTCGCGCTTCATGCTGGCGCTCAAGGTGGCGCTGGCCGACCGCGGCTCGGCGCCGACGCTAATCTTCGACGAGATCGATTCCGGCGTCGGCGGCGCGGTGGCGGATGCCATCGGCGTGCGGCTGGCGCGCCTCGCCCAGCGCGTGCAGGTGGTCGCCGTCACCCACGCGCCGCAGGTCGCCGCCCGCGCCGGCCGGCATTTTCTGATCCAGAAGGAGAGCGTGGCGGCGGGCAACCGCGTCGCCACGCGGGTGGCCCGTATCGAGGCCGCGACGCGGCAGGAGGAGATCGCGCGCATGCTGTCGGGGGCGGAGATCACCCGCGAGGCGCGCGCCGCCGCCGCCAAGCTGATCGAGGACGGACGATGAGCCGCGCCGAGGCTGCAAAACCAGTCGAGATGCTGTCGCCCGACGAGGCGGCGGCCGAACTGAGGCGGCTCGCCCGCGAGATCGCCACGCACGACCGTCGCTACTATCAGGAGGACGCGCCGACCGTCTCCGACGCCGACTATGACGCGCTGCGCGCCCGCAACGACGCGATCGAGGCGCGCTTCCCCGAGTTGGTGCGCGACGACAGCCCCTCGCGCAAGGTCGGCGCGGCGCCGGCCGCCAAGTTCGCCAAGGTGCGGCACGCGGTGCCGATGCTGTCGCTGCAGAACGCCATGAGCGAAGGCGAGGCGGTGGAGTTCGTCGCCCGCATGCACCGCTTCCTCGGCCTTTCTGCCGAGGCCGAACTGGCGATCACCGCCGAGCCCAAGATCGACGGCCTGTCGTGCTCGCTGCGCTATGTCGGCGGCCGGCTGGAGGTGGCGGCCACCCGCGGCGACGGCTTCGAGGGCGAGGACGTCACCGCCAACGTCCGCACGATCGAGGACGTGCCGGAACGGCTGCACGGCCGGGCGCCGGATGTGTTCGAGGTGCGCGGCGAGGTGTACCTTTCGCACGCCGATTTCAACGCCATCAATGCGCGGCAGGCGGCGGAGGGAAAGCCCGCCTTCGCCAACCCGCGCAACGCTGCCGCCGGCTCGCTGCGCCAGTTGGACGCCACGGTCACCGCGTCGCGGCCGCTGAAGTTCTTCGCCTATGGCTGGGGCGAGGTGGCGGGCGAGCTGCCGGCCGACACGCAGTTCGGCATGGTGACGGCGCTGAAGCGTATGGGCTTCGTCACCAACGATCTCACCATCCTGTGCCACTCGACCGAGGAGTTGCTCGCGCACTATCGTTTCATCGAGAGCCGGCGGGCTTCGCTCGGCTACGATATCGACGGCGTGGTCTACAAGCTCGACCGGCTCGATCTGCAGGAGCGGCTGGGCTTCGTGTCGCGCTCGCCGCGCTGGGCCATCGCCCACAAGTTCTCGGCCGAGAAGGCCAGGACGCTGGTGCGCGACATCGAGATTCAGGTCGGCCGCACCGGCGCGCACACCCCGGTGGCCAAGCTTGAGCCGGTCACCGTCGGCGGCGTGGTGGTGCAGAACGCCACGCTGCACAATGCCGACGAGATCGCCCGGCTTGGCGTGCGGATCGGCGACACGGTGGAGATCCAGCGCGCCGGCGACGTGATCCCCCAGGTGCTGCGGGTGATCGAGGATGCGCCGCGCGGGGCGGAGCCATACCAGTTTCCCGAGGTCTGCCAGTGCGAGCTGAAGACGCCCTTGGTGCGCGAGGAGCTGGCCTCCGGCGAGAAAAGCGCGGTGCGGCGCTGCACCGGCGAGTTCGCCTGCCCGTATCAGCGCGTCGAGCATCTTCGGCATTTCGTCTCGCGCCGCGCCTTCGATATCGAGGGGCTGGGCGAGAAGCAGATCGCCTTCTTCTTCGAGGATGCGGATCTGCCGGTGAAGGAGCCGGCCGACATCTTCACGCTGGCGCGGCGCGATGCGGAGAATTTCAAGAAGCTGAAGGACAAGGAAGGTTTCGGCGCCGTCTCGGTGCGCAACCTGTTCAATGCCATTGAGGCGCGGCGCACCATCGGGCTCGACCGCTTCCTCTATGCGCTCGGCATCCGCCACGTCGGCGAGACGACCGCGCGCCAGATCGCCCGCGCCTATGGCTCGTGGGCAGACTTCGAGGCGGCGGCGCGTCGCATCGCCGCCGCTGACGAGGCCGCGCGTGCGGAGATGGACGCGATCGACCAGATCGGCGAGGCGGTGGTGGATGCGATCGCCACCTATTTCGGCGAGGCGCACAACCGCGTGCTGGTCGATCGGCTGGTGGCCGAGATCGCCATCGTCGATGCCGAAAAGCCGCGCATCGAGAGCCCGGTCGCCGGCAAGACCGTCGTCTTCACCGGCACGCTGGAGAAGATGACGCGCGACGAGGCCAAGGCGACGGCCGAGCGGCTGGGCGCCAAGGTGGCGGGCTCGGTGTCGTCGAAGACGCACTATGTGGTCGCCGGGCCCGGCGCCGGCTCGAAGCTGGAGAAGGCGCGCAGCCTCGGCGTCAGCGTGCTGAGCGAGGACGAGTGGTTCAAGCTGATCGGCGAGGAGCGGTCGAGCGCCTGATACGGGTTTCGGGCGATCACTTCGGAACGGCCGCCGGCAGAGGGGCGTTTCTTCCCTCTCCCCTTGTGGGAGAGGGTGGTGAGACCGAGCGTCAGCGAGGGCGAGCCGGGTGAGGGGTAAATGCGGACGCGCGCTTGAAGATTCACCCCTCACCCGCCTCGCGATCTTCGCTCGCTCGGCACCCTCTCCCACAAGGGGAGAGGGAAAAAGAGGCCGAGCGACTCCGTCGCCAATCCTGCCGGCGGCCCCGGGCCTGCGCCTCGTTGCGCCCGGGGCGGCGAGGTGCCGGACCGGCCGGACGACGATCAGCGGAACACGACGGTCTTGGTGCCGTTGGGCAGCACGCGGTGCTGGGTGTGCCAGCGCACCGCGCGCGACAGCACGCGGGTTTCGATGTCGCGGCCGATGGTGATCAGCTCGTCCACCGTCAGCGTGTGGTCGACGCGCTCGACGTCCTGCTCGATGATCGGGCCCTCGTCGAGATCCTTGGTGACGTAGTGGGCGGTGGCGCCGATCAGCTTCACGCCGCGGGCGTGGGCCTGGTGGTAGGGCATGGCGCCCTTGAAGCTGGGCAGGAAGGAGTGGTGGATGTTGATCGTCCGCCACGCCAGCGCCTCGCACAGCCGGGGCGACAGAATCTGCATGTAGCGGGCGAGCACCACGAGGTCGATCTTGAGGTCGTCGACCAGCTTGATGATCTTCTCTTCCTGCAGGGCGCGCGTCTCGTTGGTTACCGGCAGGTGATAAAATGGGATACGGTGCCAGCCGCTCATCTGTTCCAGGTCGCGGTGGTTGGAGACGATCGCCGGAATCTCAATCCTCAGGCTGCCGCTGAGATAGAGATAGAGCATGTTGTTGAGGCAGTGGCCCTGCTTGGAGACCAAAAGCAGGACGCGGTCCTTGCGGGTCTCGTCGTGGAACCACCACGTCATCTGGAACTTGTTGCCGATCGGCGCGAATTTCGGCGTCAGATCGGCAAACGACATGCCCGGCGGCAGCAGGAACGCCGTGCGCATGAAGAACTGGCCGGTCTCGGTGTCGCCGAAATGCTGGGACGAGGTGATGAAGCACTCGTGATGGGCGAGAAAGCCGCTGATCTCCGCCACCACGCCGATGCGATCGGGACAGGAGACCGTCAGCGTGTACTGGCTCTGGACAGGTCCGGCGCCGGTGGCCTGCACGATCTGGTTCTGCGGTAGCTGAAGCTGCATGGTCGCGTGTCCGGAACTCGAAGCCGCCAGGGAGCGGGCGGGATCGTTGCAACGGAACCCTCGGGGGCGTGGGCTTCGCCGCGTCGAACAGGGGGGGTCGAGCGTCTTACTGGTGTCGAGCGTCTTGCAAGTGGGCAGCGAAGAATGCGAGCGCGCGAACCCCGGGCGCAAATCTCGACACTGCGGTGCCCACGGCGCACGCAGTTAGCATTGTCCGCGGGCGCTGACATCGGGTATTTGCGCGTGGTGGCGGAATATAGGTTTCCCGTTACCCATATTCCGTCGCCCGGGAGGTAGAATGTTAAATTAGCCCTAACGGTCAGGCCGCGCTGCGACAATCGGGCGCGGCGCCTGCAGGACAGGTGCGCGGCGTCGTCAGACGCGCACAGTCGTCGGGGTCGTCGGGGTCGGTTCCGCCGCGGCCGGGCGCGGGGTGCCGGCGAACGGGCGCGGGCCAAAGCCGGGACGGCCGCGCGCGTCACGCAACGGCTTCTTCGGCGCGGGCAGGAGACCCTCGCGCTGGGCCTGCTTGCGGGCGGCCTTGCGCATGCGGCGGACAGCCTCGGCCTTCTCGCGGGTCTTGCGCTCGGATGGCTTCTCGTAGGACCGCCGCTGTTTCATTTCGCGGAAGATGCCCTCGCGCTGCATCTTTTTCTTGAGAACCTTGAGCGCCTGGTCAACATTGTTGTCGCGTACGAGAACCTGCAAAACGATGATCCGATCTTTGTTTGGTCGTTGAGGTGACGGACCGGCATAAGCCGGGCGCACGGGATGGCGCGACCTCTTAGCACGCCCGCGGGCCGCAGAGGCAACAATTCATCGTGCGGCGGGGGGTCGAGCAGCGGGGAAATGCGCCCGCCGCGGACATCCGGCGCTTGTGGCACGCGCCACCAACGCCTATATGACCGCATCGACTTTGGCCGGACGATCGGGCCGTTACGCCCATGAAACTGCCGGGCGCGGGTTCTCAAGTCTTTCCAAACATCGACGAACCAGACCGCGGGAGGCGCCGCATCCCGCATCGACGTGCTTAGCATCGACGTGCTTACAGTAGCGGGGGGAGAGACCCATGATCACGGGCACCGTGAAATTCTACAATGATCAGAAGGGCTACGGCTTCATCCGGCCGGACAATGGCGGCAAGGACGTGTTCGTCCACGCCACCGCGCTGGAGCGCGCCGGCATTCGCGGCCTCGCCGAGGGCCAGAAGGTGGCCTTCGACACCGCCGAGGATCGCCGCAGCGGCAAGGTCGCGGTCAACAACATCCAGCCGGCGTGATCTGACCCAATTTCTGGACCATGACGGCCGCGCCCGGCACCCGGGCGCGGCCGTTGCGTTTGTGAAGGCCACGATTGACGGCGCCGCCCCGGCGCGGTTAGCTCTGCCTCCATAGTTCCAGCATCCCGGAACACGGTTGAAATCCGTGGCGGACCCGCCGCTGTGATCGGGGACGCCGCCTTGCCGGCGAGAGCCAGCCACTGACGGGGATCACCCTGTCGGGAAGGTGCTAAGGCGGCGGTTGATCCGAGAGCCAGAAGACCTGCTGGAACAGTCTGACCGGGCGAAATCCGATGGCAAAGGGTTTCGGCAGTCCTGCGCTTGCGCGCGGGTGCTGCCGGACGCCCGGTCGTCATCAGGAGCCCGAGGAATGGACCAGACCACCACCCCCAACCGCCCCGCCGACGCCCAGCCCGCGCCGCGCCCCGACGTCATCGCCATCCGCAAGAGCTGCGACGCCGAGGGCACCGGCCTGTCGCACTTCGTGCTGATGGACAAAGAGGCGGCGAAATGAACGCGCCGTTCAATCCGGCATTCGGGACGGCCCCCTCGCGGGGCCGTTTCGTCAACAGCGGCAATGGCCCGGTCTTCCAGCCCTACGACATCGGCCACCCCACCCACATTGCGCTGATCGCGCCCGACACCGCGTTCTGGGCGCTCATCGCCAAGGACCAACTCGCTGACACCCTGGCCGGCGGCGCGCTGATCGACGGCTATCGCGCAAAGGCCGAGACGTTCGCCCGCGAGATGGCGGCGCTCAGGTTCGGGCTCAAGCCGTCGGCGGTCTATGTCAACGCCACCGAGCGCTGCAACCTCAACTGCACCTATTGCTACATCCCGGCCGAGATGCGGCGGGAGGGCACCGACATGGATGCGGCCACGCTGATTGACGCGCTCGCACGCCTCGACGGCTATTTCCGCCGCCACATGCCGGCCGGTCGCAAGCCGCAGATCATCTTCCACGGCGCCGAGCCGATGATCGCGCGGGACGCCATCTTCCAGGGCATCGACGCCTTCAAGGACCGCTTCCGCTTCGGGGTGCAGACCAACGCCACGCTGCTCGACGACAAGGCGGTGGATTTCCTCACCAGCTGCGGCGTCGGCATCGGCCTGTCGCTGGATGCGCCGGTGCCCGAGATCGCCGACCGCACCCGCGCCAATTGGAACGGCGCCGGGGTCTACGCCAAGGTGGTGGAGGCGATCGCGCGGCTGAAGGGCTACCCGGCCTTCAACGTCATCTGCACCATGTCGACCGAGAACCTCGACCAGCTGGTGCCGATGGTCGAGTTCCTGCACGCCCGCGAGGTGCCGGCGTGCATGCTCAACGTCATCCGCTGCACGCTGCCGGGTGCGCGCACCGTGCGGGCCGACGACGCGCCGCTGGCGCAGGCCTTCATCGCGGCGCTGGAGAGGAGCCACGCGCTCTATCGCGAGAGCGGGCGCAAGCTGGTGGTGGCGAACTTCGCCAACATCCTGATCGGCATTCTGGCGCCGACGGCGCGGCGGCTGATGTGCGATATCTCGCCGTGCGGCGGCGGGCGGGCGTTCTTCGCGCTGGTGCCGAACGGCGATCTGTTCCCGTGCAGCGAGTTCATCGGCCTGCCCGCTTTCAAGGGCGGCAATCTGTTCGCCGACGACATCGATGAGGTGCTGGCACGCCCGGCCTTCACCACGGTCTCCGGCCGCAAGGTCGAGGACATTGCGCCGTGCCGCACCTGCGCCATCCGCCACTTCTGCGGCGCGCCGTGTCCGGCCGAGGCGCACGAGATGAATGGCGGCATGGACCGCACCGGTGCCTATTGCGAGTTCTACGAGGAGCAGACGCGCTATGCCTTCCGGCTGATCGCCGAGGGCCGGCACGACGACTTCCTGTGGGACGGCTGGGACGAGGATACCGAGACGGTGTTCGACGCGCATGCGTTAGGGTGCTGAATTCCGCAACGCGCCATCCCGGCCGAAGCGAAGCTTCGAGCCGGGATCGGGTGCGGAAGGGGCGCGATACTGAAAACGGTCCCGGCTCGGCACTTCGCGCCGTCCGGGATGGACGAAATCGAACGGCCGCCGGAATTGGATTGAAGGCCCCGGTGTATTGAGCCGAGTCGCTTTGCCGGCGCGGCGTTCGGGTCTATCGCAGGGCCGATGTCCATTTGGCGGATAATTGCTGGATGATCGCACGCGTCCTTCTCAGCCTTCTCGGCATCCTGCTGCTTGTCTGGGGCCTCGGCACGCCGCTGGTGGCGATTTTCGGCGCCGAGGCCGAGGGCCGTATCACCCACGTTCGCCGCCAGGGCGGCGAGCGTGGCGAGGCGGTGCCCAACCGCTACACCTACGCCATCGCCTATGAGTTCCGCCTGCCGGACGGCACGCTCGCCGAGGGTGTCACCCAGCGCGTGGGCGACGCGTTCTCGCCCCGGCTTTCGGAAAGTGGCCGCCCGCTCAAGGTGCGCTACCTGCCGAGTTTTCCGCGCATCAGCACGCTCGGCTGGCGGTGGGAGAATGCGATCGAGAACCTGATCGTTGCCGCGGTGGGCGCACTGCTGATCGTGCTGCCGTGGCGCGGCCGAAAGGGGGCGGAAAAGCGGGCGCGCCGTCAGGCGTGAGGGGGCATTGCTGCTTTGAGGCGTCTTTGAGCTTCGTCATCCCGGCCGAGCGCAGCGAGAGCCGGGATCGGGTGCGGAAGGGGCGCGATATTGAAAACGGTCCCGGGTCGCGCAGCTGCGCTGCTTGCCCGGGACGACGACCTCGCCCAATGCAATTTTCGCCGCCTCCACGCAACGCGGCTTCAGAGTTGGCGAGCGGCGCTCAGCTCATCAACCGCGTTTCAGTGGGGTCGGCCGGCCCCGGAATCTCGGCGCGGATGTCGGTGATGCGGTTCTTCTCGTCCACCTGCACCACGGTCGGGGTGTGGGCGCGGGCCTCCTCGAAGCCCATGTCGGCGAAGGTGGCGAGGATGACGAGGTCGCCCGGCCGGTTGCCGTGGGCGGCCGCCCCGTTGATGCAGATGACGCCCGAGCCGCGCGGCCCCTCGATGGCGTAGGTGACGAGGCGGGTGCCGCGGGTGACGTTCCACACGTGCAGTTCCTGGTTCGGCAGGATGCGCGCGGCGTCCATCAGGTCGGTGTCGATGGTGCAGCTTCCCTCGTAATGGAGGTCGGCGTGGGTGATGGTCGCGCGGTGGATCTTCGACCAGAACATGCGGAGGTGCATGGGGGCGCCCTTCAATCCTTGTTTGCCGTGCGGCTTACCACGCCAGCGGCGTGCCGTCATAGTTGAGAAAGCCGCCGGTCTTCTCCAGGGTCAGGTCGTCGATGGTGGCGACGAGGTGGCGCACCGACTCGCCCACCGCCAGCGGCGCCTTGGGGCCGCCCATGTCGGTCTTCACCCAGCCGGGGTGCACCGAGACGACCGTGATGCCGTCGTCCTTCAGCGCCAGCGCGAGGCCCTGCATCACCTTGTTCACCGCCGCCTTGGACGTGCAATAGGCGATGTCGCCGGCCATCGACTGCGCCATCTGGCCGAGGATGCTCGACACGATGACGATGCGCGGATTGGTGCCGGCCTTGAGGTTCTCCACCAGCGCCTGCGACACCCGGAGCGGCGAGAGCGTGTTGACCGCCAGCGTGTGCGCGAACCCGTCGAAATCCATGTCGAGCGCGCCCTGGCGGTGGGGCCCGTGCACGCCGGCATTGTTGATCAGCACGTCGAGCGGCTGGCCGGCGATGGCGTCGGCCAGGGCATCGACCGAGGCCTGGTCCGTCACATCCAGGCGGTGGAGGGTGAACTGGCCGGGATACTTGGCGGCGAGCACCGCGAGGTGGTCGACGTCGGGAATGCGGGCGCAGGCGAACACGCGGTCGCCGCGCAGCGCCAGCTGCTCGGCAAGCCCAAAGCCGATGCCGCGATTGGCGCCGGTGATCAGAAAACTGGCCATGGGAGCCTCCTTCGCTCAGCATATGGGACGGGTGGCGGCCGCGAGCCAGGCCGCGGTCTCCGCATCCACCAGCGGGCCGATCTCGGCGGCGACGCGGGCGTGGTAGGCGTCGAGCCAGGCGATCTCGTCTGGCGCAAGCAGCGCCGGATCGACCAGCCGGCGGTCGATCGGCGCAAGCGTCAGCGTCTCGAAGCCGAGCAGCGGCCGCTCGCCGCCCTCCGGAAGCGGCATCTCGCGCACCAGTTCGAGGTTCTCGATGCGGATGCCGTAGGCGCCGGCGCGATAATAGCCCGGCTCGTTGGACAGGATCATGCCCGGCTCAAGCTTGGCGTGGCCGATGCGCGAGATGCGCGCCGGCCCTTCGTGCACCGAGAGGTAACTCCCGACGCCATGGCCGGTGCCATGGTCGAAATCGAGTCCCGCCGCCCACAGCGCCCGCCGGGCGAACGGGTCGAGCTGGGCGCCGGTGCTGCCGGCCGGAAAGACGGCGGTGGCGATGGCGATGTGCCCCTTCAGCACCAGCGTGAAATGCCGCTTCATGGCGGCGGTGGGGGTGCCGATGGCGATGGTGCGGGTGACGTCGGTGGTGCCGTCCTGGTACTGGGCGCCGGAATCGACCAGCAGGATGCCCGGCTCGACGCGCCGGTTGGTGGCGGTGGTGACGCGGTAGTGCGGCAGCGCGGCGTTCGGGCCGGCCCCGGCGATGGTGGGAAACGAGATGTCGCGCAGCATGCCGGTGTCGCGCCGGAAGCTCTCCAGCGCCTCGGTCACCGCGATCTCGGTGAGGGTGCCCTTGGGCGCCTCGCGGTCGATCCAGGCGAGGAAGCGGGCGAGGGCTGCGCCGTCGCGGCGGTGGGCGGCGCGGGCGCCGGCGATCTCGACGGCGTTCTTGCACGCCTTCAGCCGGGCGATGGGGTCGTCGCCGAGGCTGGCGGTGCCGCCGGCCTGCTCGACCACGCCGACCAGCCGGTCGGGGGCGCTCGACCTGTCGAACTGGATGGTGGCGCCGGTGGCGGCGAGCGCCGAGAGTTGGGTCTCAAGCTCGGCCGGCTCGGCCAGGATCGCGGCATCGGCCAGCGCACCGCGCACCTCGCCGGCGAGCTTGCGCGGGTCGAGGAACACCGCCGGCCGGCCCGCGCGCGGGATCAAAGCCCAGCCGAGCGGCAGCGGGGTGTGGGCGACGTCGCCGCCGCGGATGTTGAAGGCCCAGGCCAGCGCATGCGGATCGGAGACCAGCAGCGCGTCGGCCTTCGCCTCGGCCAGTGCGGCCTGGATGCGGCCGAGCTTGCCCGCGGCCGGCTCGCCGGCAAAGGCGATCGGGTGAAGCACCACCGGCGCGCAGGGCTGTGCTGGCCGGTCGGTCCAGACTTGGTCGATCGGGTTCGACGCGACGGCAACCAGGCTGCCGCCGGCCGCCTTGGCCGCCGCGGCGAGCTTCGAGGCCTGGTCGCGGGTGTGCAGCCAGGGGTCGTAGCCGAGCCTGCCGCCGGCCAGATTGGCGGCGATCCAGGCCTCGGCCGTCTCATCGGCGATGTTGTGCGGGGCGAACACCGCCGGGTCGGCCTCGGCCGTCACCTGCAGCGTGTAGCGGCCGTCGACGAAGATCGCCGTCCTGTCGGCCAGCACCACGACGGTGCCGGCCGAGCCGGCAAAGCCGCTGAGCCATCTCAGCCGCTCCTCGGCGGGCGGCACGTATTCGTTCTGGTGGGCGTCGGCGCGCGGCACCACGAAGCCGTCGAGACCGCAGCGGGCGAGTTCGGCGCGCAGCAGTGCGACGCGCCCTGCGCCCACGGACGGATCGGCCGCAGAGCCGAAAGACTGGAAGATCGCTTCGAACATGATGATCTAACGTAGAAGCAAGGAGCGGGGCGGCGCAATCGGCCAACGGGTGCGGGCCCGGCGACGGCGGGCGCCCGATCGGCTATCACCGCCCGCGGGACGGGCTGCTTCGCCCGAGACCCGAAGGCCGGCGAGGGGCCGTGGCGGCGATCCGGATCCGGGTCGTGACGCGGCCCTGCGAATTCCACAGGATGAACGATGGGACTGACGCCGGATGCCGCAATCGAAGCCGTCGGCTTTGCCGCCGCCATCACCACCACCTTGTGCTGGCTGCCGCAGGCGATCCGGCTGATCCGTACCCGCGAGACGCGGTCGATCTCGCTGTCCAGCTACGGCTTCTTCTCGGCGGGAATCGCCCTGTGGCTGGTCTATGGCCTGCTCCTCGGCAATGCGCCGATGATTGCGGCCAATTCGGTCACGCTGGCGCTGACGCTGACGATCGTGGCGATGAAGCTGCGGTACGGCTGAAGACAGTCCGCACCGCGGCGGACTGCCGGCCGGGCCGCCGGAGGACGGCAAGAGCCTTCTCGCGGCCTGCCGGCCAAAATCGCCCGGATCGGGGCCCAGATGCAGAAAGCCCCGCCGAAGCGGGGCTTAGGGGTGCGCGCCTCAGCCGACGCGGAGATTTTCGGCCGCAGTCTTGCCGCGGTTGGTCACCAGATCGAAGGTGACGGTTTGACCCTCGTTCAGGGTCGTCAGGCCGGCCCGCTCGACCGCGCTGATGTGGACGAACACGTCCTTGCCGCCGGTCGCCGGCTGAATGAACCCGTACCCCTTGGTCGGGTTGAACCACTTGACGGTGCCCTTTTGCATCGTCGGTCTCCGAAATAAGTGAAGTCTCGACACCGCGCGTATTTGCACGCTCGACGCCACACCCTGGGATTTTGGGGATTCCGAGAGACGTCAAAGGCCGTTCGGCGAAAGACGAGGCCGGAACGGCCAAAACCCGTATGCTCTTGAATCGTGCTTCATTCCCGCGACGAAAACAAGGCTCTTGTTGAAATCTCCGGCTGCTGCGGGCAACACCGAACGCTCCCGGTAAACGCGCAATTACGCTTGCGCGGCCACCGAGATGCCCGTCTCGCTGCCATCTGCCGCCTGCACGCAAAAATTGCAGCACGAAGCGGGTGAGGCACTAAAATTTAAGTGAACTCGAAACCCGCCGGTTCCGCAAGCCCGCTCGCTTCCGGTCGCCCTGGGCCGGGAATCGACCCGGCCGGACCTGCCCTGGCAACAAAATCATGCGGTTTGGGGAGGAACGCTCGGCGTGGCAGGCAGCAGGGCTGCGCCGATAACGTCTGTTCGATCGCGCCAGCGCCAGAGGCCGGACGACGCGACGCCGACCCCTGGGGCCGGCGCCGGTCCTTGAGCGCCGGCTCAGAACATCAGCTTGCGGAACAGGCTGGTGCGGGTCGAGCCGGTGGGGGTGGGATCGGGCGAGAGCCTGCTCGGAGCCGGCTCGTTCTCGGCGAAGCGCACCTCGCAGAAATTGGCGAAGAACTGGTCGGCCACCGCGGCGATGTCGTCGGAATAGCCGCGGTCGTGCGGCGACCACTTGCGGGTCAGGTCGGTATAGGTGACCGGCCGGTTCAGCCTGTGCGCCCACCCCGGAATCTCGCCCCAGCCCTGGACCAGCCGGGTGCGGACGGCCACTGGATTGTCGACCGTCTCGCCGGCATACATCGAGATGTGCTGGAGATGGGCGAGCACGCCGGTCGAGACGTCGTTGAAGGCCTCGCCCGAATGGCCGCGGCCGGTGGCGCCGATGCCGGCGAAATTGTTCTGGTCGGGGGAGACGAGGCCCGGACGGCCGCTGGCCTGATGGAAGCGCAGCCAGTTGGTCTCGACGATCATCTGGAAGAACGCGTAGTCCCAGCGAACCCCCAGCGCCCGGCCATGCTGCTCATAGTGCGCCGCGACGGTTTCCAGCCGGGGATCGATGTCGCGGTGGCGGGACTTGAGGAACGAGGTGAGGCGCGTCGGAGTGACGCAGGCCGGAACCTGGTTGCCGCTGGCGGCTTTAATGGGAGGCAACGTCGCCGCATGAGCGGGGACATCTCCCAGCGTGAGTACACCAAGAACGCTGGCGACAAGGGTGGTGGCGATCGGGTGAAATCGAATCATACAGCCCCCCGGACCTGGACGGTGCACGGGGTCGTTTGTCCTCCGTCAAGGTTACCGAGTGGTTAACGGCTCTGGCGGGGCAAAGCCGTCTGGCGGTAGCCGGGGAGAGATGACGCCCGTGTCCATCAGTGACAGGGTGGGACTTGCCCGCCGATTGGGTCTTTAGCTGGGCCGTTCCGTGGTCCGTTGGCGGCCTTGTCTGGGCCGCGTGGACGAATTGCGTCCTCCGCAAGTCGAAGTCCGGCACGTGCGGCTGCCTCCGGCGGCTGGTTGTTCAGGCGGGCCGCGAGATAGCCGGCGTCAAACTCTTCCCATGCGGCAACCGGGATCACCGCCGCGCCTTCCTGCGGGTCGGCCTGATCGGTCGTGGTCTGCCCGGTTGTGGTCGGCTGCTCGGTCGCGACACGGCTTGCCTCGCCGCCGCTCATCACCAGCACGCCCTCGGCGCCGGTCTTGACCGCGACCTCGGCGATGCCGGCGGCCGCCAGCCGGTCGAGCGTGGCGGCCGGCGAGACGTCGCCATAGAGCAGCGCCTCGTCGGCGAAGTTCACCAGCGCGATGTCGGTGCGGCACAGCGCCTCGGCTAGCACGGCGCGGGCGCGCGCCGCATCGCCGCCCCAGCCCTGCGGCTGGAACCGGCCGGCGAAGGCGATCCTGGCGCCGCGCTCGCGCGCCACCTCAAGGGTCGCGAGCAACCGGCCAAGGCCGACATTGTCGTAGAGCGACAAGGTGATGCCCGAGATATAGACGAGGCGCGCCAGCGTCATCGCCTCGGCCACGGCACCCCACCCATGAACCGAGAAGAGATGGTGCGCCGGCGCCCCATCGCGCCAGCCATGGACAAGGCGCTCGCCGCTCGTCGCCGTGTCGATGAGGGTGAGGTTGGGCTTGGTGCCGGCGATCCGCACGATCAGGTCGGTCGCCATCCCCTCCGCCTCCATCGCCGCGATGATCGTGCGTGAATAGGGATCGTCGCCGAGCGCGGTGGCGAAGGCGGTGGGCACGCCGAGGCGGCCGAAGCGCACGGCGGTGCGGAACACGTCGCCGCCGAACGACAGGGCGTAGCGCCCGTCATCGCCGCGGAAGAGTTCGATCGACACCTCGCCGATGGCGACGACGCGGGACATGGGCAACCTCCTGTCTGGAGCGGCGCACAATGGCCCGTCGGGGCGCGGGTGTCCACGCCGGGGCCGGATGGCCTCGGCGATGGCCTCGCCTTGGCTGGATGGCTTCGCTATCAAGCCTCGTTTGGGCCGCTGCAGGGGGAATCGATGGCGGAAGGCACCGGGACGCGAGACCTGTCGCACTGGACGCCGCGTCCCACGCCGGACGGCCGGCCGCTCGCGGGGCGTTTCGTCCGGCTGGAGCGGCTCGATCCCGCTCGCCACGGCGCCGATCTTGGCCGGACCACGGCGGCGCCGGCCGCGCTCTACGACTTCCTGTTCGAGCCGCCGCCGGTCGATGTGGCCAAGGTCGAGGCCTGGGTGGCGCAGGCGGCGGAAAGCCTCGATCCGTTCTTCTATGCGGTGGTCGACCAGGCCAGCGGCGAGGCGGTGGGCCGGCTCGCATTGATGCGCATCGATGCCAAGAACGGGGTGATCGAGGTCGGCTCGATCCTGTTCGGACCGCGGCTCCAGCGCACCGCCGGGGCGACCGAGGCGATCGCGCTGGTCGCCGGCCACGTGTTCGACGATCTCGGCTACCGGCGCCTGGAATGGAAGTGCAACGACCGCAATCTCCCCTCCAAGCGGGCGGCCCTGCGGTTCGGCTTTTCCTACGAAGGGCTGTTCCGCCAGCACATGGTGCTGAAGGGCGAAAACCGCGATACTGCGTGGTTCGCGATGCTCGACAACGATTGGCCGGCGCACCGGCGCGTGTTCGAGACGTGGCTCGATGCGTCCAATTTCTCGCCCGACGGCCGGCAGCGCCGGCGACTTGAGGAGTTCCGATGAGCGAGCAGGCGGAGAAGGCCGCGCGGTTCCGGGCCCTGCACGCGGCGCCGGGCGCCTTCGTGATTCCCAATCCGTGGGACGCCGGCACCGCCAAGCTGCTGACATCCTACGGGTTCCCGGCGCTGGCCACCACTAGCGCCGGCTTCGCCTACAGCCTCGGGCGACCGGACGGGATGGGCCTGCTGCGTCGCGAGGAATTGCTGATCAATGCCGCCGACATCGCCGGGGCGACCGCGCTGCCGGTGTCGGGCGATCTGGAGAACGGCTTCGGCGAGCGCGATCTCGATATCGAGACCACCATCATCGGTGCGTCCGCAGCTGGGCTGGTCGGCGGCTCGATCGAGGATGCCACCGGCAATTCCGAGGCGCCGATCTATGCGTTCGACGCCGCGGTCGCTCGCATCCGCACGGCGGCTGCTGCGGCCCGCAGCCTGCCGCACGATTTCGTGCTGGTGGCGCGGGCCGAGAACTTCCTGCACGGCCGGCCCGATTTCGACGACACGCTGAAGCGGCTCGTCGCCTATGCCGAGGCCGGGGCGGACTGTCTCTATGCGCCGGGGGTCAGCGATCCCGAACTGATCAAGGCGATCGTGCGGGCGGTGGCGCCCAAGCCGGTCAATGTGCTGGTGCCGGGCAAGGCCGGGCTGTCGGCGGCGGACCTCGCCGCGCTCGGCGTCAAGCGCATCTCGCTGGGCTCGGCTTTGGTGCGGGTGTGCATCGGTGCGCTGATGCGCGCGGCCGAGGAGATCATGATCCACGGCACCTTCACCGCCCTCAACGGTGCGGTCGCCTACGGCGACGTGCAGGCGCGGTTCCGCGACCTGCTGGAGCGGGAAAGGGCGGACGCCGCCGGGCAGAGCTGACCGACCGAAAACCGTCTCACATCAGCCCCAGGCCCCTGAACGAGGCGTGGCCGTTCTTGCCGATGATCAGGTGGTCGTGCAGCGTGATGCCGAGCGGCGCCGCGGCCTCGATGATCTTGCAGGTCATCTGGATGTCGGCGGTGGAGGGGGTGGGGTCGCCCGAAGGGTGGTTGTGCACCAGGATCAAGGCGCTGGCCGACAGTTCCAGGGCGCGCTTGACCACCTCGCGGGGATAGACCGGGGTGTGGTCGATGGTTCCGCGCGACAGCACCTCGTCGGCGATAAGCTGGTTGCGCTTGTCGAGGAACAGGATGCGAAACTCCTCGCGCTCGGCGAAGGCCATCGCCGCGCGGCAGAAATCCAAAACCTGCGACCAGGAGCCCAGAACCGGGCGATCCTTGACGGCGCCCCTGGCGAGGCGCTGGGCCGCCGCCTGGATGATCTTCAGCTCCGCCGCCACCGCCTCGCCGACGCCTTCGACCTCCACCAGCCGCGCCGGGGGGGCGGACAGCACCTCGGCAAACGAGCCGAAGCGGCTGAGCAGGGCCTTGGCCAGCGGCTTGGTGTCCTGCCGCGGCAGCGCGCGGAACAGCACCAGCTCCAGAAGCTCATAGTCGGGCAGGGCGTCGGGCCCGGCCTCCAGGAAGCGGGCGCGCAGGCGTGCGCGGTGGCCGGCGAAATGCGGCTCCGACATCCCCGGCGGCGATTTCGGGGCCCGGGCCACGGCTGGCCTCAGACGGTGTAGGGTGGCTTGTCCAGCCCTTTCGGCGACAATGTGAAGATCTCGACGCCGGTCTCGGTGACGCCGACCGCGTGCTCGAACTGCGCCGACAGCGATCGGTCGCGGGTCACCGCGGTCCAGCCGTCGGACAGCACCTTCACGTGCGCCCGGCCGAGATTGATCATCGGCTCGACGGTGAAGAACATGCCGGGCTTCAGCACCGCGCCCTCGCCCGGGCGGCCGACATGGACGATGTTCGGCTCGTCGTGAAACAGGCGCCCTAGGCCGTGGCCGCAGAAATCGCGCACCAC
The DNA here is from genome assembly GCF_008630065.1 of Blastochloris sulfoviridis. GTDB lineage: Bacteria > Pseudomonadota > Alphaproteobacteria > Rhizobiales > Xanthobacteraceae > Blastochloris > Blastochloris sulfoviridis. The sequence goes on along the minus strand of NZ_VWPL01000008.1, from coordinate 119,921 downwards.
GCTCATGTGGCGCGGCTCGACGAAATCCTGGATGGCGGCGCCGATGTCGCCGACCGTCGCCCCCGGCTTGATCACGGCAATGCCGCGCATCATCGCCTCGTAGGTGGTCTCGATCAGCTTTTCGGCGCGGCGGGGAATCTCGCCCACCGGGTACATGCGGCTCGAATCGCCGTGCCAGCCGTCGAGGATCAGGGTGACGTCGACATTGACGATGTCGCCCTCGCGCAGCGGCTTGTCGTTGGGGATGCCGTGGCAGACCACGTGATTGATCGACGTGCAGGTCGACTTGCGGTAGCCGCGGTACATCAGCGTCGCCGGCAGGGCGCCGTGGTCCATGGCGAACTCGAACACCGTCCGGTCGATGGCGTCGGTGACGACGCCCGGCTGGATCATCGGGGTGATCAGGTCCAGCGCCTCGGCCACGAGGCGGCCGGCCTTGCGCATGCCGTTGAAGTCGGCTTGCCCGTGGAGCTTGATCTGGCCGTTCTTGCGCAGCGGCGCGACGGTGGCATCGACATAGGTCATTTCGTTTTCACTCGGAACCAAGTGGCTGCGGCTGCCTCTTGCCTCGCCGGTTCGGGCAATGTAGGCGATCGGCAGGCTCGCGCAAGGATGCGTCGCAGGTTTCAGGCGGCCGCGGCCGCGCTGTCCTGCCGGAGGCCAACCGCACTGGAGTTCGGGATTGCCGGAACGCGACAACGACTCCAGCCCCTACGGCACCTGCGAGCCCGGCGCTTTCGCCTCGCGCATCATCCGCCTGACCCGCCGCATTCCCGACCGCTGGCTGTATCGGCGCCTCGCGTTCACGCTGCGTCGGCTGGTGACCACGCGGCTGGCCGGCCGGCCGCTCGACGTCGAATCGATGGGCGCCCGCTTCCGGCTCTACCCGTTCAACAATGTCTGCGAAAAGCGCATCCTGTTCACGCCGCAATATTTCGACCCGGCCGAGCGGGCGGCGCTGGGGGCGTTCGTCGACCGGCGGATCGAGAGCGGCCTTGAGGTCACCTTCGTCGATATCGGCGCCAATATCGGCGGCTACAGCCTGTTCGTGGCGGCGCGCACGAAGGGGCGCGGCCGGCTTCTGGCGATCGAGCCGCAACCGGTCGTGTTCGACCGGCTGTGCTTCAATATCGGTGCGAATCCCGGCTGCGGCGTCAAGGCTCTGTCGATCGCGGTGGCTGATCGCGAGGGGCCGCTGACGCTGTTCCTGGCGGCGCGCAACAAGGGCGAATCGAGCGTCAAGGTGCTCGGCTTCGATGCCGGCGAGGGCGCCAGCGTCACGGTTCCGGCAGCGCCCCTGAACCGGATCCTGGACAGCGAGGGCATCGATCGCATCGACGCCATGAAGATCGATGTCGAGGGGGCCGAAGACCTCGTGCTGCTGCCGTTCTTCCGCAGCGCGCCGCCGGCGCGCTGGCCGGCGCTCTTGATCCTCGCCAACCGGCTGGACCTTTGGCACTCCGACCTCGACGCGCTCCTGGCCGAGCACGGCTACGTGCTGCGCAGCACCTCGCGGCTGAAGCGGCTCTATGAGCGGCCGGAGGAGGCCGCCGCGGGCGGCGCGCAGGCCCCGTTCCCGGAGGAGGCGTCGCGCGAGGCGCCGGCCGCCGGCGAACAGCGGATGGCCTCGCGCTGACGGCAGGCCGGATTTCCGCTCAGCGGATCAGCAGCAGCGGCCGGTTGCCCTCGGGCACCTTGCGCCAGACATTGTCCTCGGTCTGCTCGAAGCGGAGCTGGTCGCCGCTGCTGGAGAGGATCACCATGTCGGTGCGCTCGATCCGCCACGACACCGGGGCGAACGACGTGATGGTCTGGTCGCAGCCGGCGGCGAGCGACAGCTTGAAAGTGTCTTCGGTGGCCGGCTTCTCGGTCAGCGTCACCTTGCAGATCGGCCGGTCCGGCTGGCGGGCGAAGCTCCAGGTGCCGGCGAGATCGGCCGGCACCGGGCCCGGCGGCTCCGAGCCGCCGGCGCGCGACAGGAAGAAGATGCCCTCGCCGGAGCGGGCCATCTCGTAGAGGCCGTCCTCGGTCTCGCCGAACTCGGCCACCGTGCGGCCGGTGCCGTCGATGAGGCGGATGGCGCCGGCCGGGCCCAGCGCCCAGGCGTTCACCGTCGACAGGAAGGGCAGCGCGGCGGCGCAGGCCGGCTTGTCGAACGCCAGCGCAAAGCCGCCGCTCTGCACGCGCGCATCCAGCGTCATCGCGCAGCGGCGGGTCGATTCGGCGTCGGTGATCTCGAATGCCCCGGCCAGGTCGCGAACCTCGTCGGGCACTGTGGCGGCCGGCACCGCCTCGGGCGCCTTCTGCGGCTTGGCGGTCTCGGCCATGGCGGGGCTGGCCAAGGATAAGGCCAGACAAAGCAGAAATGCGCGCATGCCCCTATTCCCAGCAGGTCCGAACCCCGGCGGATTCGAACGATGAACCCCGATTTGAGTAACAAAATATCATGCGTTGGGCGAATTCCGCCACGGCGTTTCCGGTACCGGGGTTAACGGGCCGCGCCCCTCGAACCAGCTCACCAGATTGTCGATCGTGAGTTGCGCCATAGCCTGGCGGGTGTAGAGCGCGGCCGAGCCGACATGCGGCAGCAGCACCACGTGCTCCATGGCGATCAGCTCGGCCGGCACGTTCGGCTCGTCGGCGAACACGTCGAGGCCGGCGGACAGGATGGTGCCGGTCTTCAGCGCCTCGATCAGCGCCGGCTCGTCGACCACCGAGCCGCGCGCGACATTGATCAGGATGCCGCGCGGCCCCAGCGCGGCCAGCACCTCGGCATTGATGGCGGCGCGGGTCTCCGGCGTGCCCGGGGCGATGGCGATCAGCGTGTCGACGTTGCGGGCGAGCGCAACGAGGTCGGGATGATAGGGATAGGGCACGTCGGCGTGGGCGGTGCGGCTGAAATAGGCCACCGGCACGCCGAAGGCGTCGAGCCGGCGGGCGATGGCCCGGCCGATGCGCCCCATGCCGTAGATGCCGACGCTTCGGTCGCGCAGCGAGGGGCTGAGCGGAAAGTTCGCCTCCCGCCACTTGCCGGCGCGCAGATAGCGCTCGGCCTGCGGCAGTTGGCGCACCGTGCCGATCAGCAGGCCGAGCGCGGTGTCGGCCACCTCCTCGGTCAGTACGTCGGGGGTGTTGGTCACCACCACGCCGCGCCGGCCGGCAGCCGCGGCGTCGATGTGGTCGTAGCCGACCCCGAAACTGGCGATGATCTCCAGCTTCGGCAGGCGGTCCAGCAGCGCCGCGTCGACCGGCGCGCCGCCCACCGTGGAGGCAAGGGCGCGGATGTGCGGGGCGGCCGCCTCAAGCGCCGTCTCGCCGCCCGTCTCCCACAGCCTGAGAAGCCGGAAGCGCTGGCCGAGCTGGTCGAGAATCATCGGCATCACGGGCCGGGGCACCAGGATCTGGGGCGGGGTGTCGGTCATGCGGGACTCCATCGGGCGCGGCCGTGCGGCGGGCCCGCTCGCGATAGATCAAATACAGGCCCGAGGCGATGACGATGGCGCTGCCGGCAACTGTCCACAGGTCGGGCAGGTCGCCGAACACGAGATAGCCGGCGATCACCATCCAGACGATCTGGGTATAGATGAACGGCGCCAGCACCCCGGCCGGCGCCTTGTGGTGGGCCTTGATGAGCAGCCAGTGGCCGAAGCTGCCGAAGGCGCCCACCGCCACCATGGCAACGATCTGCAGCGGCTCGCCGGGCGCCACCCACACGAAGGGCAGCGGCACCGAGGTGACCAGGAAGCCGACCAGATTGGAATAGAACAGCGTGGTCAGCGCCGAATCGTGGCTCGCCAGCACGCGGGTCGCGATGTTGTAGATGGCGTAGGCCACCGCCCCGAGCAGCGACAGGCCGGCGGCCCAATGGACGTCGCCGAGGCCGGGCCGGGTGATCACCAGCACGCCGCAGAACCCGACCAGGATCGCCAGCCAGCGCCGCCAGCCGATCCATTCGCCGAGGATCGGCCCGGCCAGCACCGCGACGAAGAACGGCGTGGTGAAGACGATCGACATGGTCTGGTCGAGGCGCAGATAGCGCAGCGCCATGAAATTGAGCACCGTCGAGGCCAGCAGCAGCGCCGAGCGGCCGAGCTGCAGCGCCGGCCGCCGGGTGCGGATGAGGCCGGGCACCGTCCAGGGATTGACGACGACGAAGGTCAGCAGGAAGGCCGCGGTGTAGCGCGCCCACACCACCTGGAGCGTGTCCATGTGGAGGCTGAGCCATTTGGCGGAGGTATCGAGGCAGCAGAAGCAGGCGAGCGCCGCGCACATCAGAGCGATGCCGGCGAGGCGCTGCCGCCGCGGCTGGGTCACGACGACCGGAGGAGTGGCGGGGGCGTTCACGGGGCCTTCGGGGGAGTGGGTGGCGACGCGCCGAGGGTGAACACGGCATACGGTTTCCGGTTGATCCCTTCGGGATACCGGAAACGGTCTCGCCGAAAAATCCTTGAGTTGGAAGGGATTTTTCGGCGATCGGAAGATGGTTCTCCGGCTTTATCAGCCGGAAACCGTATCATTTCGAATCTGGGCAGGCATGGGGCATGGCGGTTGTGCCGCGCACATGCCTGACCTGCATCGTGCCTGCCGGCGCACAGCGGGCGGGTTGGCACCCTTCTCCCGGGCATCCGGCGGGCCTCGGCCAATCGAGGCGCCCGGGACGACGCGAAGTTTAACAGTCTTTTCAACGCAACGTGGTCAAATCGTGGCGTTCGTGGAGCGCAGCCGGACAGCCCGCGGGTCAAGCGTGGACTTGACTTCATTGTGGCAAAAATGAACCCAAAGGTGGGCTTCTGCGTCTTAGAGTCAGTTGAGTAAGCAGTGGGGCGGAAGACCATGTTGACGGTGCAACGGAATACGGTGCTCGCGCTCGCCGCGGCAGCGATCCTTTCGGTGGCGGTCTCGACGCAGAGCTTCGCGGCGACGGAGCGCGGCGACCGGTCGGTGCGGCCGGGGCCGCAGCTCGTGGATTTCGACGGGGCCTATGAGCCCGGTACGCTGGTGGTGAAGACCTCCGAGCGCCGGCTCTATTTGACCCTCGGCAACGGCAAGGCCTACCGCTACGGCATCGCGGTCGGCGAGCCGATCCGGCAGTGGTCGGGCGAGAGCTGGGTGTCGGCCAAGCGCGCCAATCCCGATTGGCGGCCGACAGCGCGCATGCGCAACGCCAACCCGTCCCTGCCGAGCTACATGCGGGGCGGACCGGGCAATCCGCTCGGCGTGCGCGCGCTCTATCTGGGCTGGAGCGAGTACCGCATCCACGGCACCACCAAGCCGTGGTCGATCGGTACCGCCTCGTCCAATGGCTGCTTCCGCATGCACAATTCCGATGTGGTCGACCTCTATGAGCGCGTCCATGTCGGCGCGCCGGTGATCGTGATGCGCTGAGCGGGCACTGCGATCCGCCGGGGCGGCCACCGTTCCGCCGCACTCCCGGCCGACACCCGCAAGAGGGAGCGCGGATTGGAGTTCGCCGGAAGTCCATGGGAGTTCGCCGGAAGTCGTTGACGGGCTGGGCGTTTGCCGGGGTGCTCGGCCTCGTGCTGACGGGGCTGGTGCCGGATGCGGCGCGCGCCCATCCGCACGTCTGGGTGATCGCCAAGAGCGAGCTGCTCTACACCCCTGAGGGTGCGGTGACCGGCGTCCGCCTGACCTGGGAATTCGACGACATGTTCTCGGCCTTTGCGACGCAGGGGCTGGACGCCGACCATGACGGCAAGCTGTCGCGCGAGGAACTGGCCGAGCTTGCCAAGACCAATGTCGAATCCCTGAAGGAATTCGACTACTTCACCTATGCCAAGTCCGGGTCGCGCAAGCTCGCTTTCGCCGATCCGACCGATTATTATCTTGAGCAGCAGAAGGATGTTCTGGTGCTGCACTTCACGCTGCCGCTGCAGAAGCCGGTGGTATCCAAGGACAGCCTGCGGCTCGAAGTCTATGATCCGACGATGTTCGTCTCGTTCGCCTTTGCCGATGGCGATGAGGCGATCACGCTCGCCGGCGCGCCGGCCGGCTGCAGCGTCGCGATCGAGCGGCCGAAGCCGCTGCAGCCCGGCCAGCCGCTGACGCTCTCCGAGTCGTTTTTCAACAGCCTCACCGCCTCCAGCGATTTCGGCGCGCAGTTCGCCAACCGCGCGACGGTGAAATGCCCGTGAGCCGGTGCGCCGTTCGGGCCGGGCTGGTGCTGGCCGCGGTCGCGCTCGTGTCGTTGCCGGCGCTGGCCCAAAGCGGGCCGTTCGGCGTCGGCCCCAAGCCGCCCCCGCCGCTGCCGGACGGAATCCTCGGCTGGATCCTGTCGGTGCAGGCGGAGTTCTACCGCGGCCTGACCCAGGCGCTCCGGGCGGCCCGCACCGACCCTACGGCGGCGGGCGGCCTCGTCGCGCTGAGCCTCGCCTATGGGGTGTTCCATGCCGCCGGTCCCGGCCACGGCAAGGCGGTGATCTCGGCCTATCTGCTGGCCAATGAGGCGACATGGCGGCGCGGTGCGGCGCTCGCGTTCGCCGCTGCGATGGTGCAGGCGCTCGTTGCAGTGGCGCTCGTCGGCATTGCGGCGACGATGGTGCGCATGACCGCACTCGAAATGGGCGCGACGGTGCAGGTGATCGAGACCACGGCCTATGCCGGCGTGCTCGGGCTCGGCCTGTGGCTCGCCTGGACCAAGGGCCGGGCGCTGTGGACGGCGTGGCGCGGCGGCGCGGTGGCCGGCTGCGGCCCGGGCTGCGATCATACCGCCCATCTCGACCCCGCCGATCTCGCCGCGCCCGGCGGCCTGGCGCGCGCCGCGGCGGCGGTGCTGTCGGTGGGCCTTCGTCCGTGCTCGGGGGCGCTGGTGGTGCTGGTGTTCGCGCTCGCCAACGGCGTGCTGTGGCTCGGCGTGGCGGCGACCTTCGCCATGGCGCTCGGCACGGCGACGACGGTGGCGGCCATCGCGGCGCTGGCGGTGTTCGCCAAAAGAGCCGCGCTGAAAGTTGCGGTGGCTTCCAGCGGCCGGGGCGAACTGGCGCTGCGCGGCATGGAATTCCTGGCGGCGCTGGCGGTGGCGGCGTTCGGCGCGGCGCTGCTTGCCGGCTACATGGTTGCCGAGCGGGTGATGCCGTTCTGAGCGCCGCGTCTCAAGCTCTGAGCGACGCGTTGAAGCTGACAAAACCCTGACATCTCCCGTCACCCGGCCGTCAGTGCCCGAAGTCTAGCGTTCCATGCCCGCGATTCGGTTCCGGGCGAGGGAATGGAAGACGACTGGCATGACATACTCTTGCGAAAACCCGTCGCGGCGCGGTCTGCTGCGCGGCGGCGCCGGTGCGGCTGCGGCGGCGCTGATCGGCATTCCGGCTTCAAGCGGACCGGCCGGCGCCTTCGGGCCGCCGCCCGGGCAGAGCTGGGCGGACTGGGCCGAGGCCAACACGCCCAGGAAATCGACGCAGCGCGACGCCGACTATCACGTCGCCTCGGGCGGCAGGCGCTGCGCCAACTGCGCCAACTTCAAATCGCCGAACCGCTGCGCCGTCGTCGAGGGTGCCAACAGCCCCGAGGGCGTGTGCAAGCTCTATTATGGCGCCCGGCGGTGAGATGGTCGTCCTGTTGCGTCATCCCGGCCGAGCGAAGCGAGAGCCGGGATCGTTCGCAGGAAAAGGCCCTCGTTCTGAAAACGGTCCCGGGTCGCGCGCCTTCGGTGCTTGCCCGGGACGACGACCTCATGTTCGCGTCATCCCGGGCGAGGCGGAGCCGAGACCCGGGATCGTTCGCAGGAAAAGGCCCTCGCTCTGAAAACGGTCCCGGGTCGTGCACCTTCGGTGCTTGCCCGGGGCGACGCGTGGATCTCACCCCGCGGGCGCGAGGCGCTCGATCGCGAAGCCTGCCCGGACCGCGGCGATGTTGAGCTCGGCGAATTTCGGCGGCGTCTCCAGGCACACCGCGGTCTCCAGCGAATCCTTGCCGCACACGCCTGACAGCCGCGCCAGCGCGCCGAGCGCGATGATGTTGGCGATGCGCGGCGAGCCGATGGCGGCGGCGCGCTGGCTGAGCGGCAGCACGTGCAGCTTGAACGGGCCGGTGGGCGGCGTCTCGACGAGGCGCTCGTCGACGATCACCAGCGCGCCCGGCTTGATGAAGGGAAGCGAGCGGTCGATGCCGACCTGGGAGAGGGCGGCGATCATGTCGAGGCCGGTGACCAGCGGATAGTCGGACGGATCGCTGGCGAGGATCAGGTCGGAATAGCAGTAGCCGCCGCGCGAGGTCGGCTCGTAGCTCTGCGACTGGGCGGCGCGCTTGCCCTCCAGCCCCAGCGCGCGGAACAGGATCTGCATGCCCAGGATCAGGCCCTGGCCGCCGGAGCCGGCGAGGCGGATCTCGGTGCGCTCCATTCCGGTCATGGTCAGCCCTCCGTCCCGGCGCGCAGCTCGGCCGAGCGCTCGCGATAGGTTCGGCCGTATTCGGGCCTTGCGTGGCGGGCGAGGATGCCGGTGGCCATGCGGTTCGGGCGGAACGGCTGGTCCGGCGCATTGCCGAGCCCGTCCGGCACCATGTCGCTCTTCTGGCTCAGGATCATCTCGGCCGACTCGCCGAGTTCGTTCTTGCGGCCATAGATCTCGGTGCAGTCCGACATCACCTCGACGAACGAGAAGCCGTCGTGCTCGATCGCCGCGCGGATCAGGTTCTTCAGCGCCGGCGCCTGCCGCGTCACCTCGCGGCCGACGAAGCTCGCGCCCGCCGCATCCGCCAGCTTGCAGGCGTCGAAGGTCGGCTCGGTGTTGCCGGCGGGCGTGGTCGAGGTCACCCGCGTCGCGGAGGTGGTCGGCGACACCTGGCCGCCGGTCATGCCGTAGATCTCATTGTTGAGCATCAGGCAGGTGATGTCGAGATTGCGCCGGCAGGCGTGGATCAGATGATTGCCGCCGATGGCCAGGCAGTCGCCGTCGCCGGTGATCACCACCACGGTCAGGTCGGGGCGCGCCAGCTTCAGCCCGGTGGCGAAGGCCAGCGGCCGGCCGTGGGTGGTGTGGAAGGTGTTGGCGTCGATATAGGCGCCGGTGCGGCCCGAGCAGCCGATGCCGCAGACGACGGCGAGCTTGTTGCGGTCGATGCCAAGCTCGTGCACCGCCCACAACAGCGAGCGCAGCGCGATGCCGTGGCCGCAGCCCGGGCACATGAAGTGCGGCATCAGATTGAGCCGCAGATAGTCCTTCACGTCGAAGTCGGACACGCGGGCGATCTCATTCATCGGCGACAAGCTCCCGAACCTTCTGGGCGATGGCGGCGGGCGGGATCGGTTCGCCGTCCACGCGGTTGAGGCCGGCGACCTTGGCGCTGCCGCCGACCACGCGCTGGACCTCATGGATGAGCTGGCCGGCGTTCATCTCCGGCACCAGCACGGCGCGGGCATTGGCGGTGGCGGCGCGCAGCGCCTCGTCCGGGAACGGCCACAGCGTCACCGGCCGCACCAGGCCGGCGCGGATGCCCTCTGAGCGCAGCATCTGCACGGCGCGGCGCGCGGCGCGCGCGGCGATGCCGACGGCAACGATGACGGTGCCGGCGTCCTTGGTCTCGATCTGCTCGACCTTGTCGATCTCGGCGCGGTTGCGCTCGATCTTGTCGAGGATGCGGTTCAACGCGTGCGCGGCGAGGTCGGGCTTCTGGGTCGGAAAGCCGTCCTCGGTGTGGGTGAGGCCGGTCACGTGCAGGCGATGGCCGTCGCCGGGGCGGGCCATCACCGGCACGAGGTCGTCGGTCTCAGCGTAGGGCTTGAAGCCCTCCTCGGTGCCGCTCGCCCATTTGCGCTCGACCGTGTGGATCGAGCCCTTGGGCGGCAGCTCGACGGTCTCGATCAGGTGGGCGATGATCTGGTCGTAGAGCACCACCACCGGCACGCGGAACCGTTCCGACAGATTGAAGGCGCGGATGGTCTCGGCATAGACCTCCTGCACCGAGGCCGGCGCCACCACGATGATGGGGTGGTCGCCATGGGTGCCCCAGCGCGCCTGCATGATGTCGCCCTGCGCCGGCTTGGTCGGCATGCCGGTGGAGGGGCCGCCGCGCATCACATTGATGATGACGCAGGGCACCTCGGTCATCGCGGCGAAGCCGAGATTCTCCTGCATCAGCGAGAAGCCGGGGCCGGAGGTGGCGGTCATCGCCTTGGAGCCGCCGAGCGAGGCGCCGATTACCGCGGCGAGCGAGGCGATCTCGTCCTCCATCTGCACGAACACGCCATCGACGCGCGGCAGATCGCGCGACATCTGCTCGGCGATCTCGGAGGAGGGGGTGATGGGGTAGCCGGCGAAAAAGCGGCAGCCAGCGGCAATGGCCGCCAGTGCGCAGGCCTTGTTGCCTTGAAGCGAATGAAGGGAAGAGGACATCACGCGGTCGCGGATTCACGCACGTTGGTTTTGACGGAAATGGCGAAGTCCGGGCACAGCCATTCGCACACATGGCAGCCGGTGCAGGCTTCGGGATGCTTGACCGTCGCGACCTGCTCGCGCGACATCGCAAGGCAGCGCTCCGGGCACAGCTTCACGCAGATGTCGCAGCCCTTGCACCAGGCCGGATTGATCGTGACCTCGAACGACACGTCGGCATGCGGCCGGCTGGCGGGGCGCCAGGCGATGGTCTTGTCGAAGCGCAGTTCGGGGTCGGCGCGCGCGGCCTCGGCCCAGGCGCGGCCGGCCTCGAACGCCTTGCGGTTGATCTCGCGGGTGCGCTTCGGCACCAGCTCCTCGATCACCGCCAGCCACTCGGCCGCCGGATCGCCGAGCGACACCGACAGCGTGCCGAGCAGCACGGTGTTGGCGGCGCGCACGTCGCCCAGTTCCTCGGCGATCGAGGTGGCGTCGAGCGCATAGCCGTCGGCAATGCGGCCGACGATCTCGGCCGGGGTCTCGCGCGCATAATTGGTGGTGGCGCCGTGCTTGCGGCTGCGGCAGGCAAACGGCGGCACGATGCGCCGCGTGTCGGCGATGAACACGCCGGTGTCGGGCTTGAGATGGTCGAGCCAGCGCAGGCCTTCCGCCCATTCCAGCGCGATCAGCGCGTCGGCGTCGCCCTTGGCGATGGTCGGCGACCACACCTCCTTGCCGAAGCGCACATGGCTGAACACGATGCCGCCGCGCTTGGCCATGCCGTGCACTTCGCTCTGCTTGACCTGCAGGCCCTGGCGCTGGCCCAAGAGCGCCATCACCTTGGAGATCATCAGCACGCCCTGGCCGCCGACGCCGACGATCATGATGTTGCGCGCCTGCGCCGGGTTGGGGTCGGCCGCGGCCGCGGCGTCGTCCAAGGGGAGAGCGGTGTTTGCAGCGGTCATCTTCGTGCGCCTGGCGTTCACGGGAGCATCGGCCTGACTGATCGGATCGGAGCGGTGCCCGACGTCCTTGAGGTGTTGCGGTCTCGCCTGCAAAGGCTTCTTGCGTAAAGATCTTCTGCGCAAAGGTCATTTACGCAAAACCGGTTCCCACTTTTGCGCATCATGCTTCGGCGACCTTCGGACTTTGCCGGCACCGTCGATGCGATATCGTTATTTGGTTGAGCATGATGTTCTCGCAAAACCGGTTCCCACTTTTGCGCATCATGCTCAGTGCACCGGCTGGATGCAGTCCGAGGGGCAGACCTGGGCGCACACCGTGCAGCCGATGCAGCTCGCCGGATCGATCTTCACCTTGTGGCGGCCCTCATGCACCTCGTCCGACCAGGTGATGGAGGGGCAGCCGAGATTCATGCACGACTGGCAGGCGACGCAGCCCGCCGCGTTCACCGCCAGCGCCGTGCCCTTGATCTTGACCGGATCAAGCACGCACGGCCGGCGGGCGATGACCACCGACACGCCCTTGGTCGAGATCGCCTCGCGCAGCGACTGATAGAGCCGGCCGACCTCGTAGGGATCGACGATGCGCACCGACTCCACGCCCACCGCGCGGCACAGCTTCTCGTAGTCGACCCGCGGCGCCGGCTCGCCGCGCAGCGTGCGGCCGGTACCGGGATGGTCCTGGCCGCCGGTCATCGCGGTGATGCCGTTGTCGAGGATCACCACCGTGATGTTGGCCTTGTGATAGACGGCGTCGATCAGCGGCGGAATGCCGGAGTGCAGGAAGGTCGAGTCGCCGATGGTGGCGACGATCGGCTTGGTCTCGGTGCCCGACAGCGACATGCCGGTGGCGTTGGCGATGGAGGCGCCCATGCACACGGTGGTGTCGATCGAGCGCAGCGGCTCGACGGCGGCCAGCGTGTAGCAGCCGATGTCGCCGGCCACCCGCGCGCTCAAGCCCCGCAGCGCCAGGAAGGTGGCGGTGTGCGGGCAGCCCGAGCACAGCACCGGCGGGCGGGCCATCGGCTCGATGTCGAGCGACAGCGGCGCCGGCGCCGGGTCCATCAGCCCGGCCTTGGCGAGGCCGGCGCGGACCAGCTCGGGCGAGAACTCGCCGATGCGCGGGAAGAACGCCTTGCCCTCGGCCGCAAGGCCCAGCCCCCGGATCTCCTTCTCCAGCACCGGCTCCAGCTCCTCGACCACGATCAGGCGGTCGACCGAGGCGGCAAACGCCTTGATGGTCTCGTCGGGCAGCGGATAGGCGGTGCCGAGCTTGAGGATGGAGGCGGTGGGGGCGACCTCCTTGACGTAGAGATAGGATGTCGCGCCGGTGACGATGCCGAAGCGGGTGTCGCCCTTCTCCCAGCGGGTGAGCGGGGAGTCTTCGAGAAATTTCGCCAGCCGCGCCTCGCGCTCGATCACCTTGGGGTGGAGGCGGCGGGCATTGGCCGGGATGGTCACGGTCTTGGTCGGCTGGTCGACGAAGCCCTTCGGCGCCGGCACCTTGCGGCTGCCGACCCGCACCAGCGAGCGAGTGTGCGACAGGCGGGTGGTGGAGCGCACGATCACCGGCGTGTCGAAGGCTTCCGAGAGCTCGAACGCCAGCTTGGTGAAGTCATACGCCTCCTGGGCGTCGGAGGGCTCCAGCACCGGCACGCCGGCCAGCTTGGCGAACAGGCGGGTGTCCTGCTCGTTCTGGGAGGAGTGGATGCCGGGGTCGTCGCAGACGATCAGGACGAGGCCGCCATGGACGCCGATATAGGACTGCGACATCAGCGAGTCGGCGGCGACGTTGAGGCCGACATGCTTCATGGTGCAGATCGCCCGCACGCCGGAGAGCGCCGCGCCGATGGCCACGTCGAGCGCCACCTTCTCGTTGGTCGACCAGTCGGCATAGAGGTCGGACGCCGGATAGCCGGCCAGCGACTCCAGGATCTCGGTGCTCGGCGTGCCGGGATAGGCGGCGGCGACGCGCACGCCCGCCTCCCAGGCGCCGCGGGCAATGGCCTCATTGCCCATCAGCGGCAGCGACTCCGTGCCCGCCGCCTCGACCTCGACATCTCTGACTTGAAGGTTCATCGCGATACCGGCCCTCTTGGGATTCCTTGCCCTCTTGGGGATCCTTGCCCTTTCGGGAATCTTTGCCCTTTGGGGATTTTTGCCCTTTGGGAATGTCATGCCCCTGTCAAGGGCGGCGCACTCTATAGAACTGTTCAATTGCACGCCACCCTGGGCAAAGCCTGAGCAGGCGCGCAATGCGGAAAACCGCGTCCGGCGGCGCTGTTGGCGGGTCACAGTCCCAAATAGGCCTCGCGGACCCGCGGCTCGGCGATCAGCGCCGCGCCGGTGCCGGAGAGCGCGATGCGGCCGGTCTCGATGACATAGCCGCGGTCGGCGATCTGCAGGGCGGCGAAGGCGTTCTGCTCGACCACGAGCACGGTCACCCCCTCGGCCGCCAGCCGCCGGATCACCGCGAACACCTGCTCGACCAGGAGCGGCGCGAGGCCCATGCTCGGCTCGTCCAGGAGAAGCAGCTTCGGCCGCGACATGAGGGCGCGGCCCATCGCCAGCATCTGCTGCTGGCCGCCGGACAGCGCGCCCGCCGCCTGGTCGCGCCGCTCCTTCAGCACCGGGAACATGTCGTAGACATAGCCCAGGCTCAGCTCGGCCTCGGCCCGGCCGCGGCGATAGGCGCCGAGCCGGAGATTGTCGACGACGCTCAGCGGCTTGAACACGTGCCGGCCCTCGGGCACCTGCGCCAGGCCCAGCGCCACGCGGCGGTGGGCGGCCAAGGCCTCGATGCGCTGGCCGGCGAAGGTGACGCTGCCGCGCCGGATCGGCTGCACGCCGGAGATGGCGCGCAGCAGCGTGGTCTTGCCGGCGCCGTTGGCGCCGACCAGGGCCACGACCTCGCCGGCCTCGACCTTGAGCGAGACGCCGTGCAGGGCCTCGATGCGGCCATAGGCGCTGACGAGGTCATGCACCTCAAGCATAGGAGGGGGCCTCGACAAGGCGGTGGGCGGCGTCGCGGCCGAGATAGGCCTCGATGACCCGCGGGTCGCGCGCCACCTCGTGCGGCTCGCCCTCGGTCAGCACCCGGCCCTCGACCAGCACCAGCACGCGGTGCGAGATGCCCATCACCAGCTTCATGTCGTGCTCGATCAGCACGATGGTGATGCCGCTCGCGGCGATATCGACCAGCAGGCGGTCGATCTCCTCGGTCTCGGCGGCGTTGCAGCCGGCGGCGGGCTCGTCGAGCAGCAAGAGGCGCGGCTCGGTGGCGAGCGCGCGGGCGATCTCCAGCCGCTTCATCGCGCCATAGGGCAGGGCGCCGGCCAGCCGGCCGGCCTCGCCGTCGAGGCCGACGCGGGCGAGGCAGGCCATGGCCAGCTCGCGCGAGCGCCGCTCCTGGGCGCGGGTTGCCGGCGAGCGCACGAGATGGCCGAGGATCGCCCGCGACTCGTGGCGGTGGCGGCCGGTCATCGCGTTCTCCAGCACCGTCATGCGGGTGAAGAGCTGCAGGTTCTGGAAGGTGCGCGACAGGCCGAGGCTGGCCAGCGTCGCCGGCCGCAGGCCGGTGACGTCGAGGCCGTCGACGGCGAGGGTGCCGTCGGTCGTGCGGTAGATGCCGGAGATCACGTTGAACAGCGTGGTCTTGCCGGCGCCGTTCGGGCCGATGATCGAAAAGATCATCCCGCGCGGCACCGCGAACGACACCGCGTCGAGCGCGCGGATGCCGCCAAAGGCGATGCCGAGGCCGTCGACCGCCAGAATGCTCATGGCGTGAGCCTCGCGGTCAGGCGCGCGGCCAGCCCCGGCACGATGCCGCCGCGCAGGAAAATCATGAACAGGATGATCATCACGCCGAGCACCAGCGTCTCGTATTCCTGGAACACGGTCAGCACCTGGGGCAGGATGACCAGCACCGCGGCGCCGACGATCGAGCCCAGGATCGAGCCGAGCCCGCCGATCACCGCCATGGTCACGAACTCGACCGAGCGCAGGAAGCTGCCGACGTCCGGCGTCACGTGGCCGCTGAACAAAGCGAGCGCCGCCCCGGCCACCGCGGCATAGACGGAGGCGGCCACGAACACCACGAGCTTGTAGCGGGTGACGTCGATGCCCAGCACCTCGGCGGCGACCTCCGAATCGTGCAGCGCGCGCAGCGCCCGCCCGGTCGGGCTGTTGAGAAGATTGAGCGCGGCGACGACGCCGAGGATCAGCAGGCCGCCGCTGATCCAGTACCAGGTCTCCGGCGCGCGCAGCTTGAAGCCGAACACCGTGGCGCGGGCCACCGCCATGCCGTCGGGGCCGCCGGTGATGGCGACCTCGGCGTTCAGCACCATGGTGATCAGCATGCCGATGCCGAGCGTGGCGACGGCGAGGTGCTGGCCGCGAAGCCGCAGGATCGGCCGGCCGATGGCGAAGGCCAGAGCGGCGGCCAGCACGACGCCGGTGGCGGCGGCCAGCAGTGGCGGCCAGCCGAGCTGCGCCGGCAGGATGGCGGTGCCATAGGCGCCGATGGCGAAGAAGCCGGCATGGCCGAGGCTGACCTGGCCGGCATAGCCCATCAGCAAATTGAGGCCGATCACCGCCAGCGCGCTGATGAACACCAGCGCGCCCACCCGGTAGTAATAGGGCGAGGGCAGCACGAGGCCCGGCAATACGACGATCAGCACGGTGGCGATCAGGATCAGGACGGCGGGGGAAAGCTTCAGCGCCATCACACCCGCTCCACGTGCTTCACGCGGGCGAGCCCGCCCGGCATGACGATCAGCACGGCGATGAGGATGGCGAAGGCCACCGCGTCCTTGTAGGTGGACGACAGATAGCCGGCCGCAAACGATTCCAAGAGGCCGAGCAGCAGCCCGCCGGCCACCGCGCCCAGCGGATTGCCGATGCCGCCCAGCACCGCCGCGGCGAAGCCCTTGAGCGACAGGATCACGCCGACGTCGTAGCTGGTCAGCGTGATCGGCGTGACCAGGATGCCGGCGATGGCGCCGATGGCCGCCGACATGGCGAAGCAGAAGCCGACGATGACGGAGGTGTTGATGCCGGAGAGGCGCGCCGCCATGCGGTCGGCGGCGGTGGCGAGCACCGCCTTGCCGAACAGCGTGTGGGCGAGGAACACCTTCAGCGCCAGCACGATCACCGCCGTGCCGCCGACCACCCAGAACGCCTGCGGCTGCACCAGGGCGCCCAGCAGCGACACCGGCTCCTCGCCCGAGAAGCCGGGCAGCTTGTGGAACTGCTTGTCGAACACCAGGGGGGCGGCGCCGCGCAGCACCAGCGACACGCCGATGGTGAGGATGATCAGCGTCACCGCATTGGCGCCGCGGGCGGGCTCGATGACGAGGGTGTGCACCAGGAGGCCGGTGACCACCGCCACCGCCACCGCGGCGAGCGCCGCCAGCGGAATCGGCAGGCCGAGCGCGGCGAGGAACACGGTCGCCATGCCGCCCAGCATGACGAACTCGCCCTGGGCGAAGTTCACCACGCTGGAGGCGTTGTAGATCAGCGTGAAGCCCAGCGCGACGAGCGCATAGACGGCGCCGACGGTCAGCCCCGACATGGCGAACTGGACGAAATCGGCCATCACGTTACTTCCGCTGAGATCGTCCATTGCGCGTCGTCCCGGGCGAGGCGAAGCCGCGACCCGGGACCGCATGCCGAAGGGTGCTGAATTCCGCTCGCGGTCCCGGCTCGCGCGCGCCATGCGCGCTTGGCCGGGACGACGCGTTCCGTGCTGCCGTCACTCCACCAGCGTCCAGTCACCGCTGCGCACTTCGAGCATTTTGAAGGCGGTGAGGTCGAGGCCCATATGGTCGGCCGGCGTCATGTTGAAGATGCCGGCGGTGCCGATGAAGCCCGTGGTCTTCTCGATCTCGTCGCGGATCTTGGCGGCGTCCGACGACTTCGCCCGCTCAAGCGCGCCCTTGAGGATGAACAGCGCGTCGAAGGCGTGGCCGCCGAAGGTCGAGACCTGGCCCTTGGTGGCCGCCTCATAGGAGGTCTTGTAGCCCAGCGCGATGGCCTTCTGGGGATCGCTGTCCGGCAGCTTCTCGGCCACCAGGATGGCGGCGGCGGGCAGGCGCACGCCCTCGGCGGCATCGCCCGCCAGCTCGATGAAGCTCTTCGAGGCGACGCCGTGGCTCTGGTAGAGCGGCAGCGCGATGCCGAGCTGGCGCACGTTGCGCGTCACGATCGCCGGCCCCTGGCCCATGCCGGGATTGACCAGCGCCTGGATGCCGGGCGCGCCCTTGAGGTTGGTGAGCTGGGCGGTCATGTCGGAATCGCGCGGGCCGTAGGTCTCCTCGGCGACGATCTCGACGTCGTACTTGGCATTGACCTTGACGCACTGGTCGCGCATCGACTTGCCGAAGCCGTCGGTGCCGGAGATGATGCCGACCTTGGTCAAATTCTGCTTCTTGAGATCCTCGAAGATCTTCTCGCAGGCCATGCGGTCGGTGTGCGGGGTCTTGAACACCCACTTCTTGGTGGGCTCGACGATGCCGACCGCCCCGGCGAACGAGATGAACGGCATCTCGGCGTCCTCGAACACCGGGACCATCGCCATGGTGGTGCCCGACGTGGTGCCGCCCAGCACCGCGGCCACCTTGTCCTCTTCCACCAGCCGGGTGGCGAAGGTGCGCGCCTTGTCGGCGTCGCCGCCATCGTCATAGATGACGAGCTTGATGGTATCGCCGTTGATGCCGCCGGCCTTGTTGATCTCCTCGGCATAGAGCTTCAGCGTCTTCTCCTCGGGGTCGCCGAGGAAGGCGGCGGGCCCGGTCGCCGACAGGACCGAGCCGATCCTGATCTCCCCGGCCTGGGCCGCGCCCACCCCGCCGAAACCAGCCGCGAGGCCGAGCGCCAGCATGGATGCCGTTGCGGTCAGCCGGGCGGCCGCCAGCAGTCTTGCCGTCACTGTCGTCGTGGCTCTTGCCGTCATACTTGCCGTCATGGGTGCTCCCCCTCCATGGTGCGGTTGGTCCGCGCATTTTTCTGAAGTTTTGTCAGGCTGCGCTCATAGCGCATCGCTGCCTTGCGTGGAAAGCTGCTCTTTTGGCGAGCCCGGCGTATTGACCTCTGTCAATGTCCGGCGCGCCCTGCGGCCGGCGAATGGGATCGCTTGCCAGTGCTCCCTTCGGAACCGCGGCGGACGTCTCGGCGGAAATCCTTGGCTGGAAACGCAATTCCTGGCGAGGCGGCGGTTGATCGCCGCGCCTTCGGGCCGTAATCCCCGCAAGCACGTATCGAGAGAACGCGAATGGACATGACGCCCGAAGAGATCGCCCGCCGCTCGGCCGACGCGATGATGCCCGACGACAAGGCGCCCGCCGCGCTCGGCATCGTCATCGATGACGTCGGGCCGGGCGAGGCCGCCGCGTCGATGGTGGTGACCGAGGCCATGGTCAACGGCCACGGCACCTGCCATGGCGGCTACATCTTCGCGCTGGCCGACACCGCCTTCGCCTATGCCTGCAATTCCTACGGGCAGCGGGCGGTGGCGCAGCACTGCTCGATCAGCTTCCTCAAGCCGGCCCAGATCGGCATGAAGCTCACCGCGCTGGCGCGCGAGCGCCACCGGGCCGAGCGCTCCGGCATCTATGACGTGACCTTGACCGCGGACGGCGACGTGATCGCCGAGTTCCGCGGCCACAGCCGCACCGTGCCGGGCACGCTGATCTGATCTGATCTGCGGGCCGGGCGTAGAACCATTTGAATCCAGGTTGGTCGATCTGGCGAGGATGCTCGCCGGGAGGGGCGTTCTTCCCTCTCCCCTTGCGGGAGAGGGTGGCGAGACCGAGCGTCAGCGAGGTCGAGCCGGGTGAGGGGTGCATATGGGCGAACGCTGGAGGATTCACCCCTCACCCGCCTCGCGTTCCTTGATCGCTCGGCACCCTCTCCCGCAAGGGGAGAGGGAAGAAGAGAGCCGATCGCCAGGGAACAGGTTCCAGAGCGCGATCCGATCTGACTGCATCAGATCGGGCGCTCTAAGTTCTTGAGTTGTCGCATTCTCTTTCGCAAAACCGGTTCCCACTTTTGGGGAGAATGCTCTAAACAACATCCTTGGATCACCCGGACTGGAGATATCCATGACGACTCTCGGGAGGCTTCTGACGCTGCTGGCCGTGCCGCTGGCGCTGGCCGTGCCGCTGGGTCTCGCCGGGGCGGCGGTAGCCGAGACGGTGGCGGAGGGCTCGCGCTGTCCCGGCATCGCCGACGCGGCCGAGCGGCTGCGGTGCTTCGACGCCGAGAGCGCCAAGGGGGCGCAGGCGGACAAGCCGGCGACGAATATGCCCGCGGCGCCGGCCGGGAGCGGGCCTGCGGGCTGGGTGCTGGAGCGCCGGCGCGATCCCCTCACCGATGGCGTGGCCTGCGTCATCTCCCCGCCCGGCAGGCCCGATGTCCGGGTCGGCCGCGAGGAGATGGTTGTCAGGTTCGGGCAGCGCGGCGGCGTCGCGCGCTACCGCTTCCGCCTCGACAACTCCGAGCCGAGCCGGGTGCGCACCCTGCCGCGCAGGGACCGCGCCGTGCAGCAGGTGCGCTTCCGCGGCAAGGTGTTCGACCGCATCCTGATGGGCCGCCGCCTCGTGCTCGAAGTCACGACGTTCGGCGCCGGGGTGGTGGTCGAGGAGTTCGATCTGGCCGGACTCTCGGCGGAGCACGACCGGCTGCTGCGCGAGTGCCCGTGATCGGGCCGGCCAGCGGCGCGGCCTTGCCGAAAATTCCTTGATCTGACACGATTTTTCGGCGACAGGGATGCAAAATCCGGCCCTCGGGCCGGATTTTGCGTGAGACGCCAAAAAAATCGCCGGGGCCCGCCGGTTACGTGATCAACCGCAATGAAGCGCGGGGGAGGGGGGCGCTATTGCCTGCCCCCGAACGTGGCGTTCGCGTGTCCGGACCGCCCAAGCCTGAGGAAGGAAAGCACGATGTTGGACCTCTCACCGCGCCCGGGCGACCTCGAGCCGATCGAAACCGCCTCGCGCGACGAACTGACCGCGCTGCAGCTCGAGCGCCTGAAATGGACGCTGCGCCACGCCTATGAGAACGTCCCGCATTACCGTGCCAAGTTCGCCGCCGCCGGCGTCCATCCGGACGAGGTGAAGACCCTGGCCGATCTCGGCAAGTTCCCTTTCACCACCAAGCAGGACCTGCGCGACACCTACCCCTTCGGCATGTTCGCCGTGCCGCAGTCGCAGGTGATCCGCGTCCACGCCTCCTCCGGCACCACCGGCCGGCCGACCGTGGTCGGCTATTCCAAGGCCGACATCGACATGTGGGCCGACGTGATGGCCCGCTCGATGCGCGCGGCCGGCGCCCGGCCGGGCATGAAGGTGCACGTCTCCTATGGCTACGGCCTGTTCACCGGCGGGCTCGGCGCCCATTACGGCGCGGAGCGGCTGGGCTGCACCGTCATCCCGGTGTCCGGCGGCATGACGGAGCGTCAGGTCCAGCTGATGCGCGACTTCCAGCCCGACGTCATCATGGTGACGCCGTCCTACATGCTGGCGCTGCTCGACGAGTTCCGCCGCATCAAGGTCGACGCCCGCACCTGCAGCCTGAAGGTCGGCATGTTCGGCGCCGAGCCGTGGACCAACGCCATGCGCCACGAGATCGAGGCGGCGTTCGACATGCACGCCATCGACGTCTACGGCCTGTCGGAGGTGATCGGGCCGGGCGTCGCCAATGAGTGCGTCGAGACCAAGGACGGCCTGCACGTCTGGGAAGACCACTTCTATCCCGAGATCATCGACCCGGTGACCGGGGCGGTGCTGCCGGACGGCGCGTTCGGCGAGCTGGTGTTCACCTCGCTGACCAAGGAGGCGATGCCGATCATCCGCTACCGCACGCGCGACCTCAGCCGGCTTCTGCCCGGCACGGCGCGCTCGATGCGGCGGATGGAGAAGGTGTCGGGCCGCTCCGACGACATGATCATCCTGCGCGGCGTCAACGTGTTCCCGAGCCAGATCGAGGAGCAGATCCTTAAATGCTCCGGGCTGGCGCCGCACTACGTCATCGAGCTCGGCCGCGAAGGCCGCCTCGACACCATGAGCGTGCTGGTCGAGGCCCGGCCGGAAGCCGCCGACGCGGCCGTGCGCGCCGTCCAGGCCAAGGAGCTGACGCACCACGTCAAGGCGATCGTCGGCGTCACCGTCCGGGTCAATGTGGTCGATCCCAACTCCATCGAGCGCTCGATCGGCAAGGCCAAGCGCGTGCTCGACATGCGGCCGCGCGACTAGACGGGCGCGGTGCAGGGCGCGGCCGGGGCGGGGCGAAATTTCCGATGGCCGGCATCGGCGCGCTCTGCAACACTGCTCCCGGTCAGGCCTTGCGCCATCGACACAACCGAAGCAGGTGCATCATGCGGCTTTCTGGAACCGGCATCGCCCTCGGACTTTCGATCGCGTGGCTTGCGCTGGGGGTCGGGGGGCAGCCGGCGGCGGCCGAGAGCGCCGATGCGGCGGCCGGCCGGGTGCTGGCCGAGCGCTGGTGCTCGGGCTGCCATCTGGTCGATGCCCAGCAGTTGCAGGGCAATGACGGGGTGCCGACCTTCCGCTCGATCGGGGCCAAGCCCTGGACGGAGGCGAGCTTCGCCGCCGCCATCACCTCGCCGCACCCGCCGATGCCGACGCTCGACCTCACCCGCAAGGAGATCGCCGAGCTCCTGGCCTTCGTCCGCAGCCGGGCGCCGTGATGCGGTCTTCGGTCTGAACCGGCCGCGGGCGTGCGGGGCCTGAGCGTCAGGGGTTGGCGGTGCGCGCCTGAAGGGTGCGGATGCGCTCGGCGAGCGAGGCGGGGGCCGCGGGCGCGTCCGGGGCCGGGGCTGCGCCATTCAGCCGCGCGGGCTCGGCGATCAGCGCCGGGATCGGCGAGCTGGGGCCCTCGATCTGGGCGGTGAGGCGGGCGATCTCGGCGGCGACGTCGCTGATGCGCTCGCGCAGCAGCGCGTTCTCGCTGCGCTCGGCCGCGCCGGTGCCTTCGGCCTGCCGCCTGGCCTCTGCGAGGTCGTGCCGCAGCCGGGCGATTTCCTCGCGGGCCTGGGCGAGGGTGCCCTCCAGCGCGCCATTGTCGGCCTTGAGGGTGGCCATGGCGGCGGTCAGCGCGGCAGGGCCGCGCTCGATCTCGCCTTCGAGCACGGCGATGCGCTTCAGCAGCATGTCGCGCTCGCGGACGTAGCTGGCCAGCCGGTTTTCGAGATCGGCGAGGCGGACGGCCATGCGCGCGGCGCGGCCGCGCTCGTCGATGAACTGCTCCAGCTCCTGCTCCCGCGCCGCCAGGCGCTGGCGCAGGCTGGCCGCCTGGGCGGTGAGCGTGGCGATCTCGGCCTTCTGGTCGTGCGACAGGCTCGCGGTTTCGTCGACGAGGCGCTGCAGGCCGGCGAGCGAGGCCTCGCGGTCCGACAGCAAAGCGGAGACCTGTTCGAGCGTCTGGGTGCGGGCGGCCAGCTCCTGCTGCACCGCGGCCAGATGGTCGGCCAAGGCCCGATCCTGCGAGCCCAGCGCCTCAAGGCCGGCGTCCCTGTCGGCGAGGTCGGC
This sequence comes from Blastochloris sulfoviridis, assembly GCF_008630065.1. Taxonomy (GTDB): domain Bacteria; phylum Pseudomonadota; class Alphaproteobacteria; order Rhizobiales; family Xanthobacteraceae; genus Blastochloris; species Blastochloris sulfoviridis. The sequence goes on along the minus strand of NZ_VWPL01000008.1, from coordinate 97,085 downwards.
CCTGAGGGCGAGGATCGTCTCGGTCTTGCGGCCGATCTCGGCCAGTTGCTCGGCGGTCTTCTGCCGCAGCGCCTCGGCCTCGATCTCCACCCGCCGGATGGCCACCGCATACTCGGCGCGGAGCTGGTCCTTGTCGGCCTGGATCTCGGCCAGCGAGACCGGAACGAGGCTTTCGATCCGCCGGCGGGTCAGGCGGACGGCGCGCGTCCACACCGCCGGCATCGCGGTGAGCGCGAGCGCCATGGCCAGGAGGAAGCCGAGTGCGAAGTACATGATCATTTCGATCATGTGCGACCTTTCCGCGGGAGCCGGCGCTCAGCGCCCCGCTCCCGGCCTTGAGAAGCGCCGCACGCCCCCGGCCGAAGACGAGGAATCCCGGCCGGGACACGCTCCCGGAACGCGGTCCCGGGCTCCGTCCCGGAGGGCAGCGGTTTCGCTGCCTTCATGCCATGGCGGCAAGGCGGCTGCCAGCGAAAGCAGACCCCGCCGCGGCACAAAGATGCGTTGGCGGACCAAGGGGAAGCCGCCCTTGCGGCTTCCGGAGGATCCCGCAGGATCCCGCAGGATCCTTCAGAATCCGGCAGACGGTCGGGGCAGGCGGTCGCGGCGTGCCGGAACCCAGGTCAGAACGGGTTCCAGGTCGGCCGCTGCGTGAACTTCAGATAGCCGACATTGGCGCCGAGCCGCAGGCCGACGCCCGAGCGGATCGGCACCACCGTCATGCCGTCGGCGGTGAGCGCGGTGATGCCGAAGCCGGCGACCAGATAGGCGGAGCCGGCGATGCCGGGGAAGCGCTGGAAGATGTCGGTTACCTGGCGCATGTTGTAGACCAGCATCATGGTGCGGGCGCCGTCGCCGCCGAAGTCGAAGCCGAGCGAGGGGCCCTGCCAGAACACTGGCATGTCGCCGGCATTCTTGGTGTAGAGCGTGCCCTCGCCGTAGCGCAGGCCGACCGCGAAGGCGCCGGTGCCCTCCTGGCCGAGGATGTAGCCGTTCGGCAGGCCCCATTTGGCCACCACGTCCTGGATCGCCAGCGCCAGCCCGCGCGAGATGCTGCCGAAGAAGCTGTGGCCGGCCTGGACCAGCTCGTCGGGCTTGAACTGGCCGACGCGGCTTTGCGGCGGCGGGGCCTGGTCGTGCCCTTGCGCCTGACCGGGAGCGAACGGGGCGCCGGCAAGAACCGCAAGGAGGGCGAACAGCAGAATCCGAAGGCGGATCATCAGTCGTGCTCCGGTTGGACGGGATGAAGGATTAACGCGGCGCTCACCGCCCGTTCCTATACTCGGTCTGGTACGCGACCTCGGCGAAAACCGTTTGCGCCGCAGCCGGCGCGATTCGCCACAGCGAAGGCAAAGTATTGGACATGAGTATGGCGTGTACTGGGCAGTCGCGGTGGCGGGCGCTGCGCCGCTGGCGCCCCGCGTGGCCAGCGCTCCTGATCGCCTTTGCGCTGCTCGGATCGGCCGCGGCGGCCACCAACGAGCGGGTGGTGGCCGACCGCCATTCGGGGCTGGCGCTGTGGGGCTACGACCCGGTGGCCTACCACCTTGAGGGCGCGGCCCGGCAGGGCAGCGCCAAGTTCGAGCTTTCGCATGCGAATGTCGTCTGGCGCTTCGTCAATGCCGGCAATCTCGCCGCCTTCCAGGAGGCGCCCGACGACTACATGCCGGCGTTCGGCGGCCATGACCCGTCGGCGGTGGCCCGCAAGGCGGCGGTGCCCGGCAATCCCGAAGTGTTCGCGGTCTGGTCCGGCCGGCTGCTGCTGTTCCGCAACGAAGCCAGCCGCGAGCGGTTCTTTACCGATCCGGGCAACGCGTTCCGGGCCGCCGAATCCGGCTGGAGCGAGGCCAGCAAGACGCTGTCGCGCTGAGAGGGTCTTTCGGGCGATCGGCCTGGAATCGTGGGCGGAAGACCGCTGCCCGCTCTTCCCTCTCCCCTTGCGGGAGAGGGTGCCGAGCGATCAAAGATCGCGAGGCGGGTGAGGGGTGAATCTTCCAGCATTCGCCATATGCACCCCTCACCCGGCTCAGCCTCGCGCTGCTCGGCCTCGCCACCCTCTCCCGCAAGGGGAGAGGGAAGAAAGAAGCCGCTCCGGTCAGGCGGAAAGCCGGATCACGGCGCGCCCGTGGCCCGGAAGCCGGTGACGGCGAAGCCGTCCGCGGCCTTGCCATAGATGAGGGGCGAGCCGTCCGCCGCCGTCACCGTGCCGCCGGCGGCGATGAGCAGGGCGTGGCCCGCGGCGATGTCCCATTCGCGAACCATCCCCAGCCGCAGATAGAGATCGGCCCGGCCCTCGGCGACGACGGCGAATTTCAGCGCCGAGCCGAGCTGAAGGCGGGTCGTCGGCCCCAGCGCCGCCACCGCCTGCTCGGTCTCCGGGTCGAGATGGGTGCGGCTCAGCGCCACGGTCGGCACCGCCGGGCGCGGCCGGCAGTGGACCGGCTGCCAGGCTGAGCGCGGCACGAGCCCGTCCGGCGCCGCGGCGGCCCGCCAGGCGCCGGCGCCGACCAGGCCGAGCCAGGTGTCGCCGCCCACCGGCGCATGCACCACGCCGAGGACGGGCCGGCCGCGCTCGATCAGGGCGATGTTGACGGCGTATTCGCCATTGCCGGCCAGGAATTCCTTGGTGCCGTCCAGCGGATCGACCAGGAACAGCCGGTCGGCGGCCGCCGGCACGATCCCGGCCGCCACGGCCTCCTCGGAGGCCACCGGGACGCCGGGGCAGAGCGCGTCCAGGCCGGCGAGCAGGATCGCCTCCGAGGCCCGGTCGGCCTCGGTGACGGGGCTGCCGTCCGCCTTCAGGTGGGCCGAGATGCCGGTGGCGCACACCGCCTCGATTCGGCGGCCCGCCTCGACGGCGAGGGCGCCCAAGGCGGCGAGCAGGTCGAGGTCGCGGACGCGGCAATCGCCGTTCGATTCAATCATGTTGCCCAATCATGCCGTCAGTCTTGGCACACGGGGGCTTGCCGGTGTATCCGAACCGTGCCGCATAATCGGCGAATCGCGGCTCTTTCCCCGGCCACCGGAAGGCTCCCATGTCCAACGCTCCGATGTCCGACGCTTTCAAGTCCGAGGCTCAATCGTCCGATTCTTCGATGTCGGACGTTTCTTCGAGGTCCGAGGGGTCTTCGAGGTCCGAGGGGTCTTCGAGAACCGAGGGGTCTTCGAGAACCGAGGTGTTCGCCCTCGATGGCCTCGATCTCGCGGCCCTGGTCGCGAGCCGCGTCTGCCATGATGTCATCAGCCCGGTCGGGGCGATCGTCAATGGCCTGGAGGTTCTCGACGAGAACAACCAGGACGAGGACATGCGCTCGTTCGCCCTCAACCTCATCCGCAAGAGCGCGCGGCAGGCCTCGGCCCGCCTGCAGTTCTGCCGGCTGGCGTTCGGTGCCGCCGGCTCGGCCGGCGCCGAGGTCGATACCGGCGATGCCGAGACGGTCGCCCGCGGCGTGCTCGACGACGAGCGCACCAAGCTGACCTGGGACGTGCCGCGGCGGCTGATGCCGAAGAACCGGGTGAAGCTTCTGCTGAATCTGGTGGTGCTGGCGGGCAACACGATCCCGCGCGGCGGCGTCATCCTGGTCCGCAGCGAAGGCGACGGGTTCCGGGTGGTGGCCGAGGGCACCAATCCGCGCGTGCCCGCCGGCATCCGCGAACTGCTGGCCGGCCATCCTGCCAACGGCCACATCGACGGCACCCTGATCCAGCCCTTCTATACCGGGCTTCTCGCCCGCGCCGCCGGCCTGAGCGTGACGGTGGCCCTGGAGCAGGGCGGCGTGGCGTTCAACGTCGCCAGCGCCTGACGCCGGCCTGCCGCCGTTACGCGGCGGCGCGGCGATTCCGGTAACCGTTTCGGGGGGCGGGGTGCGCGCTGTGCGTGCGCGAGCGTCAATTTTAGTACAATCCTGGTTTGTGAGAACGTAGACCGTAAACGGATTGTCTACCTTACCGGCCGGGCAATGGTTCCCGCCGATTCATTTCAGTCAATTTTAACGCATGTCTCCGACACTGCCTGAATGATCCGGGCGATCGTCCGGTTCAGTCCGCCATGTGCGACCGAGGCGTGCCCCTCATGGACGATCTACTTCGCGAATTCCTGACCGAAACCAACGAGAGCTTGGATACGGTCGACGTTCAGCTTGTCCGGTTCGAGCAGGACCCGAACGACAAGAAGATCCTCGACAATATCTTCCGCCTTGTTCACACCATCAAGGGAACCTGCGGCTTTCTCGGGCTGCCACGGCTGGAGGCTTTGGCGCACGCCGCCGAGACCCTGATGGGCAAGTTCCGGGACGGCATGCCGGTGACCGGCGAGGCGGTGACGCTGATCCTGTCCACCATCGACCGGCTGAAGCTGGTGCTGGACGGGCTGGAGCGCCAGCAGGAGGAGCCCGCCGGCTCCGACGAGGATCTGATCGGCAAGCTCGAACAGATGGCGCTCCACGGCGCCGCCGAGATCGCCGCGCCGCCGACCGCGCCGGAGGACGACAGCAAGCCCGAGCAGCCGGACGACGAGACGGCCGCCGGACTGCTGGCCGAGCAGACGTTGGAGCGGCCGCTGCGGCCGGGCGAGGTGTCGCTCGACGAGCTGGAGCGGGCGTTCCGCGAGACCTCCGTCGAGCTGCCGGAGCCGGAGCCCGCGACCATGCCGGCCCAGGCTGCGATGGACCTCGAAGCGGCCGAGATCGAGGTGGCCGAGGTGGTCGAGGCACAGGCACCCGAGGCGAAAGCGCCGGAAGCCAAGAAGCCTGAGGCGAAGAAGGCGGAGGCCAAGAAATCCGACGCCAAGAAACCCGACGCCAAGAAATCCGACGCCAAGAAGGCTGTCCCCAAGGCCGAGGACGACGACAAGGCGCCGGAGTCGATGGTCAAGAACCAGTCGATCCGCGTCAATGTCGAGACGCTCGAACACCTGATGACCATGGTGTCGGAGCTGGTGCTGACCCGCAACCAGCTCCTGGAGATCGTCCGCCGCCACGAGGATTCGGAATTCAAGGTGCCGCTGCAGCGGCTGTCCAACGTCACCGCCGAGCTGCAGGAAGGCGTCATGAAGACGCGCATGCAGCCGATCGGCAATGCGTGGCAGAAGCTGCCGCGCATCGTGCGCGACCTCGCCAACGAGCTTGGCAAGTCGATCGAGCTGGAATCGGTGGGCGCGGAGACCGAGCTCGACCGGCAGGTGCTCGACCTGATCAAGGATCCGCTCACCCACATGGTGCGCAACTCGGCGGACCACGGGCTCGAAGGTCCGGAGGAACGGCGCGCCAACGGCAAGTCGGAGACCGGCACCATCCGCCTGTCGGCCTTCCACGAGGGCGGCCACATCATCATCGAGATCGCCGACGACGGACGCGGCCTCAACACCGAGAAGATCAAGGCCAAGGCGATCGCCAACGGCCTGGTCAGCGAGGCCGACGCCGAGAAGCTGTCGGAAAACCAGATCCAGAAGTTCATCTTCGCGCCGGGCTTCTCCACCGCCGCCAAGGTGACCTCGGTGTCGGGGCGCGGCGTCGGCATGGACGTGGTGCGCACCAATATCGACCAGATCGGCGGCACCATCGACCTCAAGTCGGTCTATGGCGAAGGCACCACCGTCACCATCAAGATCCCGCTGACGCTGGCCATCGTCTCGGCGCTGATCGTCGAGGCCAGCGGCGACCGCTTCGCCATCCCGCAGCTCGCGGTGGTCGAGCTGGTGCGGGCGCAGACCAATTCGGAGCACCGCATCGAGCGCATCAAGGACACCCCGGTGCTCCGCCTGCGCAACAAGCTCCTGCCGCTCGTGCACCTGAAGCGGCTGCTGAAGATCGACGGCGGCCAGAAGCTCGACGAGGAGACCGGCTTCATCGTGGTGACGCAGGTCGGCAACCAGACCTTCGGCATCGTGGTCGACGGCGTGTTCCACACCGAGGAAATCGTCGTCAAGCCGATGTCCTCGAAGCTGCGCCACATCTCGATGTTCTCCGGCAACACCATCCTCGGCGACGGCTCGGTGATCATGATCATCGATCCGAACGGCATCGCCGCGGCGTTCGGCGCCGGCACCGAGGCGCACCGCGCCGAGGAGGACGACGCCGAGGCGGCGCACGCGCAGGCCGCCGGCCAGACCATGTCGCTCCTGGTGTTCCGCGCCGGCTCGCCCGAGCCCAAGGCGGTGCCGCTGTCGCTGGTCACCCGCCTTGAGGAGATCGACGCCGCCAAGATCGAGCGCTCCAACGGCCGCTGGCTGGTGCAGTATCGCGGCAGCCTGATGCCGCTGGTCACCGTCAATCCGCACGTCACGGTGCGCTCGGAGGGAACCCAGCCAATGCTGGTGTTCTCCGAGGCTGGCCGCTCGATGGGCCTCGTCGTCGACGAGATCGTCGACATCGTCGAGGATCGCCTCAACATCGAGGTGGCGAGCGAGCAGCCGGGCGTGCTGGGCTCGGCGGTGATCAAGGGCCAGGCGACCGAGGTCATCGACATCGGCCATTACCTGCCGATGGCGTTCGAGGACTGGCTGTCGCGCAAGTCGATCCGCGTCGGCGGCCCGTCGCCGAAGCTGCTGTTCGTCGACGACTCGCCGTTCTTCCGCAACATGCTGACGCCGGTGCTGCGGGCGGCGGGCTACGAGGTGGTGGCCTGCACCGACGGCGAGGCGGCGCTGGCGACGCTGAAGCAGGATCCGCGCTTCGACATCGTCGTCGCCGACGTCGAGATGCCGGGCATGGACGGCTTCGAGCTGGCCGAGCAGGTCAAGGGCGATCCGCGCACCCGGCACATGCCGATGATCGCGCTGTCGTCGGTGGCGACGCCGGCCTCCATCGAGCGCGGCCGCAGCGTCGGCTTCGACGATCACATCGCCAAGTTCGACCGCCAGGGCCTGATCGCCGCGCTCAAGGAATGCACGGTCGAGTGGGAGAAGGCGGCGTGAGCGGCGAGGGAACCACCATGACCACGGCAATGAGCCAGGACACCACGGAATTCGTCACCGTGCTGATCGGCGGGCAACTGTTCGGGCTGCCCATCGAGCGCGTGCACGACGTGTTCATGCCCGACCGGCTGACGCGCGTGCCGCTGGCGGCGCCGGAACTCGCCGGCGTGCTCAATCTGCGCGGCCGCATCGTCACCGCCATCGACATGCGGGTGCGGCTCGGGCTCCCCGCCCGCGACGACGGCAGGACCAACATGGCGGTCGGCATCGAGCACAAGGGCGAAAGCTACGGCCTCTTGATCGACCAGGTCGGCGAGGTGCTGAAGGTGTCGGAGGCGACGCACGAGGCCAACCCGGCCAATCTCGATCCGCGCTGGGCACGGGTGTCGGCCGGCGTGCACCGCCTCGACGGCCAGTTGATGGTGATCCTCGATGTCGACCGGGTGCTCGACAACGGCATTGACGCCCTCGCGGCCTGAACGGAGTGGATGACATGAAGACGTGCCTGGTGGTCGACGATTCGAGCGTCATCCGGAAGGTGGCGCGCCGCATCATCGAGGGCTTCAAGTTCGCGGTGAACGAGGCCGAGGACGGCGAGAAGGCGCTGGATGCCTGCCGCCGGCAGATGCCCGACGCCGTGCTGCTCGACTGGAACATGCCGGTGATGGACGGCTACGAGTTCCTCAAGCACCTGCGCGCCATGCCGGGCGGCGCCTCGCCGAAGGTGGTGTTCTGCACCACCGAGAACGACGTCGCCCACATCGCCCGCGCGCTGCATGCCGGCGCCAACGAATACATCATGAAGCCGTTCGACAAGGAGATCGTCGAGGCCAAGTTCCAGGAAGTGGGCTTGATCTGAACCGCGCCGATCCGGCACGGGCCGCGCGTGCGACGCGCAGGCCCCGACCCATTCCCCTTTGCGACGCGTGCCGAAGATGACTGCCACCGCTCCGATCATCACCTCCACCGACCAGCCGATCCGCGTGATGATCGTCGACGACGCCGTCGTCGTGCGCGGTCTCGTGTCGCGGTGGCTGGCCGAGGAGACGGGCGTCGAGGTCGTCGCCTCGCTGCGCAACGGCCGCGAGGCGGTCGACCAGTTCAGCCGCTATGAGCCGGACGTGGTGGTGCTGGACATCGAGATGCCCGAGCTCGACGGCATCTCGACGCTGCCGCTGCTGCTTGAGAAGAAGCGCGACCTCATCGTCATCATGGCGTCGACGCTGACGCGCCGCAACGCCGAGATCTCGCTCAAGGCGCTGTCGCTCGGCGCCGCCGACTACATCCCCAAGCCCGAGACCAATCGCGACGTCACCACCTCGACGACCTTCCGGCGCGAGCTGGTCGACAAGATCAAGAGCCTCGGCGCGCGCCGCCGCCGCACCGCCGTGCGCCCGGCGCCGGCAGGGGCACCAGTGCCCGGCCGGCCGGTGGCGCCGCCGCTCGCGGCGCGCCTCGGGCCGCTGCCCGCCGACATCCGGATCCGGCCGTTTCCGCCGACCCCGCCGCGCGTCATCGTCATCGGCTCGTCGACCGGCGGGCCGCAGGCGCTGCAGGTGGTGCTGAAGGGGCTGGCGCCGATCGCCGCGCGCTTTCCGATCATCATCACCCAGCACATGCCGCCGACCTTCACCACCATTCTCGCCGAGCATCTCGGCCGCGCCAGCGGCCGGACGGCGCACGAGGGCATCGACGGCGAGCCGATCACCGCCGGCACCATCTATGTCGCGCCGGGCGGCCGGCACATGGTGATCAAGCGCGTCAACAACGTGCCGGTGATCGGGCTCGAGGACGGGCCGCCGGTGAACTACTGCAAGCCGGCGGTGGATCCGCTGTTCGCCTCGGCCGCCGACGCCTATGGCGCGGGCCTGCTCGCGGTCGTGCTCACCGGCATGGGCTCCGACGGCGCCCACGGCGCCGGCGACGTCGTCTCGCATGGCGGGGCGGTCATTGCCCAGGACGAGGCGACCAGCGTCGTCTGGGGCATGCCCGGCGCCACCGCTCATTCCGGGGTGTGTTCGGCGGTGCTGCCGCTCGCCGACATCGCCCCGCGCATCATCCGCCTCGCATCGGGAGATCGCCTGTGACGCCGCTCGATTACGAGTATCTGCGCAAATTCCTCAAGGAGCGCTCCGGGCTGCTGCTCTCCAACGACAAGCAGTATCTGATCGAAAGCCGGCTCCTGCCGGTGGCGCGCAAGGCCGGGCTCGCCGCGATCTCCGATCTCGTCGCCAAGCTGAAGGCGCCGGGCGCCGAGCGGCTCGCCGTCGAGGTCACCGAGGCGATGACCACCAACGAGTCGTTCTTCTTCCGCGACAAGGTGCCGTTCGACCACTTCCGCGACACCATGCTGCCCAAGGCGATGGCGCTGCGCGCCAAGGAGCGGCGGCTGCGCATCTGGTGTGCGGCCGCCTCCACCGGCCAGGAGCCCTATTCGCTGGCCATCCTGCTCAAGGAGGCCGCCGACAAGCTGGTCGGCTGGCGGGTCGAGATCATCGGCACGGACCTGTCGAACGAGGTGCTGGAGAAGGCCAGGGCCGGCGTCTACAGCCAGTTCGAGGTGCAGCGCGGCCTGCCGATCCAGATGCTGGTGAAGTATTTCGACCAGTCCGGCGACATCTGGCAGATCAAGCCCGAGATCCGGGCGATGGTGCAGTACCGGCCGCTCAACCTGCTCACCGATTTCTCGTCGCTCGGCACGTTCGACATCGTGTTCTGCCGCAACGTGCTGATCTATTTCGACCAGGACACCAAGATCGACGTGCTGAAGCGCATCGCCAAGCTCACCGTGCCGGAAGGCTTCCTGGTGCTCGGCGCCGCCGAGACGGTGGTGGGCCTCACCGACGCCTTCGTGCCGGTGCCGGACAAGCGCGGCCTCTATCAGCCCAACACCAGCGGCAAGCCGGGCCTCGGCTCGATCGGCATGCCGCGGCTGGCTGCGGCTGCCGGCGCGCGTGCGTGACACGGCTCCGGTTGATCCCCTTGGGATACCGGAAACGGTCTCGCCGAAAATCCCTTGTTCGGAAACGGGCTATTCTTGCGATCGGAATACGGTTTCCCGGCTGGATCGGCCGGAAACCGCATCACGCGCCTGCGAGCAGCTGTGCGACCCAGGCCGGCACCGCCTCGCTCGCCGGGCCGTAGCGCCGCTCGTCGAACAGGTGCGCGTTGTCGGACGGCTCCAGGTTGATCTCGCAGGTGCGGATGCCGGCCGCCCTGGCCTCGAACACGAAGCCCGCCGCCGGGTAGACCGAGCCCGAGGTGCCGATGGCCACGAACAGATCGGCCGACATCAGCCCCGCCTCGATCCGGTCCATGCCGAGCGGCATCTCGCCGAACCAGACCACGTGCGGGCGCATCTCGCCTTCGCTGGCGCAGGCCGGGCAGGGGGTCTCGACGCCGAGGTCGGCACACCAGTCCGCCACCGCCCCACACCGCGCGCAGCGCGCCTTCAGCAGCTCGCCGTGCATGTGGAGGACGCGCTTCGATCCGGCGCGCTCGTGCAGGTCGTCGATGTTCTGGGTCACGAGCAAGAGCTCGGCCCCGCGCGCGGACAGCCCCTCTTCGAGGCGCGCCAAGGCGAGGTGGGCCGCGTTCGGCGTCGCCTCGATCAGGTTGCGGCGGCGCGCATTGTAGAAGGCGTGCACGTAGGCGGGATCGGCGGCAAAGGCTTCGGGCGTTGCGAGCTTCATGGGGTCGAACTTGGCCCAGATGCCCGTCCCGGCCTTGTCGCGGAAGGTGCCGAGGCCGCTCTCGGCTGAGACGCCAGCCCCGGTGAGTACAATGATGCGCATCGCCCGCTCCTGTCGAAGGCGGTCCGGCCCCCGGTCGTCGCTCGTGAGCGACGCCGTCGGCCGTCTCATACGGCCTGCAGGTGATCCCTTCGAGACGCGGGAAACGATTTCACCGAAAAATCCGCGCTCAGGAAGGGATTTTTCGGCGAACGGCGTTCGGTTCTCCGGCCCTGCGGGCCGGAAACCGCCTCATGCGGTCGGCATAAGGCCATCCTGCGTGGATGGGAGCCTGCGGGTCCAGGCGGCCTGGCGGGAACGGCCCCCGTCGTCGCCGGGCTTGTCCCGGCGATCCCGACACCCGATCATCCCGCCTGCCGCCAAGTTTTTCCTGCCGCCAAGTTTTTCCTGCCGCCAAGTTTTTCCTGCCGCCAAGTTTTTCCTGCCGCGACCGATTTCCCGCCGCACGAACAAAAGGCCCCGCGCGAGCGGGGCCAGGACGGGGGCTTGCGGAAGAGGGTCTCAGGCTGGAATGCGTTCGTCGTTGTCGGACGGCTCGCGCAGCACGTAGCCGCGGCCCCACACGGTCTCGATGTAGTTCTTGCCGTTGGAGGCGTTGGCCAGCTTCTTGCGCAGCTTGCAGATGAAGACGTCGATGATCTTCAGCTCCGGCTCGTCCATGCCGCCATAGAGATGGTTGAGGAACATCTCCTTGGTCAGCGTCGTGCCCTTGCGCAGGCTGAGGAGCTCCAGCATCTGGTACTCCTTGCCGGTGAGGTGGACGCGGGCGCCGTGCACCTCGACGGTCTTGGTATCGAGATTGACGATGAGATCGCCGGTGGCGATGACCGACTGGGCGTGACCCTTCGACCGGCGCACGATGGCGTGGATGCGCGCGATCAGCTCGTCCTTGTGGAACGGCTTGGTGAGGTAGTCGTCGGCGCCGAAGCCGAGGCCCTTGACCTTGTCCTCGATGCCGGCGAGGCCGGAGAGGATCAGGATCGGCGTCTTCACCTTGGAGACGCGCAGGGTGCGCAGCACCTCATAACCGGACATGTCCGGCAAATTGAGGTCGAGCAGAATGATGTCGTAGTCGTAGAGCTTGCCAAGGTCCACGCCTTCCTCACCGAGGTCGGTCGTATAGACGTTGAAGCTCTCCGACTTGAGCATCAATTCGATGCTCTGCGCGGTCGCGCTGTCGTCCTCAATCAGCAGGACACGCATAAGTATCCCCTTCCCGCCAAAAAGCGGCGACCCGGACCCCAGCCGCTCGTCACACGAACTCGGTTCGGAACAATCGATTCGATCCTAACGAACGATGGTTAACAAAGTCTGATTCGCTGGGGCAATAGGCCCCTGCACGACTCCTTACGAATCACGCTAAGATTCGTCCATCGACCGCGTTTCGCAACCGCACCCTGTTCATGCATCGCCGGAGGAATTCCGGATAAATGGCTTGCCCGTTGAGACCTTTGGCTGCGGCTGCCGATCGTCTCCCCGAACCGGATCAATGATTAACGAGGCGGGTAAACAAATCGTTTACTCCGGGGGCGGGTTTGCGGCGATCCACGGAAATGCGGCCAATCAAGGGAACACGGGCATGAAGGCGCTTGCCGAGCAGATCGCCGAGGTCGGTGCCGTCGAGATTTTCGGCCGCGTCGCCACCGTGCGCGGCCTGCTGGTCGAGGTGGCGGGGCCGGTGAACTCGATGCCGATCGGCGCGCGCATCTCGGTGGAGACCGCGCCGGGGCGCTCGATTCCCTGCGAGGTGGTCGGCTTCGTCGCCGGCCGGGCGCTGCTGATGCCGTTCTCGGACCTCGAGGGCGTGCGGCGCGGCTGCCGGGCCATCGTCTCGCCGGTGGTGCCGAGCGTGCGGCCCTCGGCCGGCTGGCTCGGCCGGGTCGTCAACGCCATGGGCGAGCCGGTCGACGGCAAGGGGCCGCTGCCGCCGGGCGCCGAGCCCTATCCGTTCCGCAATGCGCCGCCCTCCGCCCACGCCCGGCGCCGGGTCGGCGCGCCGCTCGATCTCGGGGTGCGGGCGCTGAACACGTTCCTCACCTGCTGCCGCGGCCAGCGCATGGGCATCTTCGCCGGCTCGGGCGTCGGCAAGTCGGTGCTGCTGTCGATGCTGGCCAAGAACACCGTGGCCGACGTGTCGGTGATCGGGCTGGTCGGCGAGCGCGGCCGCGAGGTCAAGGAGTTCCTGGAGGACGACCTCGGCGAGGAGGGCTTGAAGCGCGCCGTGGTGGTGGTCGCCACCTCCGACGAGCCGGCGCTGATGCGCCGGCAGGCGGCCTATCTCACGCTGGCGATCGCCGAATATTTCCGCGACCAGGGCGCGGACGTGCTGTGCATGATGGATTCGGTCACCCGCTTCGCCATGGCGCAGCGCGAGATCGGGCTGTCCACCGGCGAGCCGCCGACCGCCAAGGGCTATACCCCCACCGTGTTCACCGAGCTGCCGCGGCTGCTGGAGCGCGCCGGCCCCGGCGTCGGCGAGGGCACCATCACCGGCATCTTCTCGGTGCTGGTCGACGGTGACGACCACAACGAGCCGGTGGCCGACGCGGTGCGCGGCATTCTCGACGGCCATATCGTGATGGAGCGCTCGATCGCCGAGCGCGGGCGCTATCCGGCGATCAATATATTGAAGTCGGTGTCGCGGACCATGCCGCGCGCCTGCGACCCCGCCCACTGGCCGGCCGTGCAGCGCGCCAAGAGGCTGCTGGCCACCCATGCCGACATGGAGGAGCTGATCCGGCTCGGCGCCTACCGGGCCGGCGCCAGCGCCGAGGTGGATGAGGCGATCGGTCTCAATCCGGCGCTGGAGGCGTTTTTGGCCCAGGCCAAGGACGATTCGACCTCGCTCGCCGAGGGCTATCGCCGCCTGGCCGAGATCGTCGGCACGGCCACGCCGGGATCGAAATAACGTAACGGTAGGTTGCTGGCGGGGCCGCCGGCTATCGCAGATCGATCTTAAGGTTTACCGGAGATCACCTTGGGATCCTCGGCAAGCCAGCCTGCCTTATGCTGTTGTTTTGGCAGGACATTGTTGTGGGCGCGCTTCGACGCTCCGACCCCTGAAGCCCGATTGCGGGTCTGCCGCAAGCCAAGGCGAAGCCGCGCCTGCGGCCGGATTTTGCATCGGCGGTTTCCTGGTAACCAAAGTTCAACGCCTCGACCCTATGGTCAGGGCGTTCGACCGCATCCTGCCGTTGTCCCGATCTCGAAGGCGATCTGCCGCATTTCAGTGTCGAGTCCATGAAGTCGCGTGAAACGCTCATCCGATTGAAACGCTTCCAGGTCGACGAACGTCGCCGGCATGTGGTTCAGATCGAGTCCATGATCGCCGATTTCGAGCGGATGGCCACCGATCTCGACCGCGAGATCCTGACCGAGCAGGACCGCGCCGGCATCGACGATCCCGGCCATTTCGCCTATCCGACCTACGCCAAGGCGGCGATGACGCGGCGCGACAATCTGCGCCGGTCGGCCGATGAGTTGCGTGCCCAGCTCGACGACGCCCGCGCGCAATTGGGCGAGGCGTTCGAGGAGCTGAAGAAGGTCGAGATCCTGGAAGAACGCGACCAGGAACGCGAGCGCCTCGTCGAGGCGGCGCGCGAGCAGGTCGAGCTCGACCGCATCGGCGCCCAGTTGCGCCACGCCTGATATCGACGGCCGGGCTGTCGCTGCCGTTGGCATGATCGGAGTTCCGGCCCCCGCAGGCCGGACGTCCGCCTGCAACCTCCCTGACACGGATCAGCGCTCCCTTGCCGGCCTCCCCGGCGAGGGATTTGCCGTTGGCGCTCCTTCTGATGGGGCGGGATGTGCGCCCGCGGCGCCGCTCGGCCGCTGGCGTCGGCGGCCAAGCTTGCGGCGTGTCCCCATCGCGTGGGCGGGCGGCGGACGAAAAAAGAAGCCCCTCACGCAGGGGCGGGAGGGGCTAGAGGGGAGGTTATACGAAATCGGAGGGTGCGGTCGGCCGGCGCGCTCACCGGATGAGGTGATCGGTCGCCTCCTGATGCTGCACGATGACCTTCGGGGCCGGCCGCGCGATCTCGGGCGCGCTGGCCGACAGGGTGATCGTCGCACGGGTTTCGGTCGTCATCTGCGGCGCGTGGGCCAGGATCGCGGCGAGCGTGACGACGATGCCGAGCCCGAGTGCCGCCACCACGCCGATGCGCAGATCCGTGTCCTTCGAGCTCGAAATCAGGTTTCCGGTCATCGTCCTGCTCGCCATCGTCCTGCCTCGCTGTCCCAATGCCCCGTCGCGCTTTTCCGCTATGTCCCGTCCGGGCTCAGCACTCTGTCGCGCTGGCACGCGGATGGGTTCGACGTGTTGCTGAATTGACGCACGAGCCGGGAATTTGTTCCATGCCATTTTTGCGCCATACTTACTTTTGGCCATGCCTATTTTTCGCCACAATCGGCGGTGTCCGGCGGCGCCTCTCCGGTCAGCCAGGGGCTGGTGCCGGGGCGCCGGTCCTTCCCGTGCCGGCCGTCAGTGTTGAAGCATCATCTCGGCAAGAAGCTAGCGCTATACTTTGAAACAATCACTGATTAATATATGTTAGGGTTTCGTGAGGTAAATTTGCTGCTGTATATTATGAGGCTTTCGATTCATGTTTGATTAAATATGCTGCGTCCGTGCTGCCGGCATCATCGGCGTGAGGCGGCGTTTCGGCGATTTCGCCACATCTTCAGTCGAGCGGGCTTGGACGCTGCAGCGGAAACGTCCGGGTCGAAACGGTTGGGCCGCGCCGGTGCGGCGGCGTCCGCCGCTCACACGGGGGTGGCCACAGGCAGGCTTGGCGGCACGCCCGGAGGGCCGGAAATCCTCCGCCCCTCCGGCCCTGCGCAAGATGGTGGCCGGAGGTTCATTTCAAGAGGCGGATACGGAAATCCCTAATGGCGAATGCCTTCCGTTCCTGACTAGTTGGTTGCTGGGCCAACCAGTCCTGCTACGAGGAACCGCTCATGAAAAATACAAGGCTCGCGCCTCGCGCGGCAGCATTACTTGGCGCTGCGGCATTCGCTGCCGCTGCGGTAATTCTTGCGTTGTCGCCGCAGTCGGCAAGCGCCGAACAGCCGATCGTCATCAAGTTCAGCCACGTGGTGGCGCCGGACACCCCGAAGGGCAAAGGCGCGGAGCGTTTCCGGGACTTGGCGGAGAAATACACCGACGGCGCGGTCAAGGTTGAGGTCTATCCCAACTCCCAGCTCTACAAGGACAAGGAGGAGCTGGAGGCGCTGCAGCTTGGGGCGGTGCAGATGCTGGCGCCCTCGCTGGCCAAGTTCGGCCCGCTCGGCGTGCGCGAGTTCGAGGTGTTCGACCTACCTCTCATCTTCCCCGACAAGGACGCGCTGCGGAAGATCACCAACGGCCCGATCGGCAAGGAACTGCTGGCCAAGCTCGAACCCAAGGGCATCGTCGGGCTCGCCTATTGGGACAACGGCTTCAAGGTGATGAGCGCCAACCGGCCGCTCAAGACGCCGGACGACTTCCTCGGCCTCAAGATGCGCATCCAGTCCTCCAAGGTGCTGGAGGCGCAGATGAAGGCGCTGGGCGCGGTGCCGCAGGTGATGGCGTTCTCGGAAGTCTATCAGGCGCTGCAGACCGGCGTGGTCGACGGCACCGAGAACCCGCCCTCCAACATGTATACGCAGAAGATGCACGAGGTGCAGTCGAACGCCACGCTCTCCAATCACGGCTATCTCGGCTATGCGGTGATCGCCAACAAGGCGTTCTGGGACGGGCTCAAGCCCGAGGTCCGCGAAGGCCTGGAGAAGGCGATGGCGGAAGCCACCGAGTACGCCAACTCGATCGCCCAGCAGGAGAACGACGGTTCGCTGGCGGCGATGAAGGCGGCCGGCAAGACGGTCTTCCACGAGCTCACGCCCAAGGAGAAGGAGGCGTGGATCAAGGCGCTGCTGCCGGTGCACGAGGAGATGGCGAGCCGCATCGGCGCCGATCTCATCGCCCGCACGCAGAAGGAAACCGGCCTCGTCCCGTGAGGCTTCATCCCGGCGGCCCGGCGTTCTCGCCGGGCCGTTTCGCTTCCGGCCAGCCGTGGGTTGGGGCGACGCGCTCCGGTGGTTTCCGGGTGATATCGGCCCGGAAGGGCCGTCGACCGGGAGCGGCGATCCTCCCTCTCCCCTTGCGGGTGAGGGTGGCGAGACCGAGCGAATGCGAGGTCGAGCCGGGTGAGGGGTATGTACGGGTGAACGCTGGAAGATTTACCCCTCACCCGCCTCGCGATCTGACGATCGCTCGGCACCCTCTCCCGCAAGGGGAGAGGGAAGTGGCCCGCCGCGCCGATCTTCCGGAAACCGCACACGAGCGGGACTTGCGGCGATCGGCGGCGGACCGTCAGCGCGGCCGGCGGCCTCTGCAACGATGCGCCGGCACGGCCCACGAGCCGGCCGGCCGAACCGACCGGCCCAACCAACCTGCCGAGGACACCTGCCGAGGACGCCTGCGTGATGCTGAGACTGCTCGACCGGCTTGAAGAGACGCTGATCGCGACGCTGATGGCCGCGGCCACCATCGTCATCTTCGTCGCCGTCGCCCATCGCTACAGCCTGGGCGGCATCGCGTCCGTGTTCAATTACGGCCGCGCCCACGACATCGGCTGGCTGACCGATGTCGGGCGCGCCGGCTTCATGTGGCTGCGCAGCATCAACCTCACCTGGGCGCAGGAACTGTGCATCTACATGTTCGTGTGGATGGCCAAGTTCGGTGCCGCCTATGGCGTGCGCACCGGCGTGCATGTCGGCGTCGACGTGCTGGTCAACCGGCTGTCGCCCGAGCGGCGGCGCAAGGTGGTGCTGTTCGCGCTGATGTGCGGCGCGCTGTTCACCGGCATCGTCGGCACGCTGGGCGCCACGTTCGTGTGGGAGATGGCCCACACCCAGCAGGTCTCGGCCGACCTCGAAGTGCCGATGTGGCTCGTCTATCTGTGCGTGCCGCTCGGCTCCTACCTGATGTGCTTCCGCTTCCTCCAGGTCGCCTGGACCTTCTGGTTCACGGGTGACCTGCCCCATCACGACCATGCCTATGTCGAGGGCATGACGGAGGAGGACGGAACGCCGGCCGGCACCGGCCATCATCCCGGCGAGGAGGTGAAGCCGTGAACGTCGCCATCATCTTCGGCCTCCTTGTCGCCTTGATGCTGACGGGGATGCCCATCTCGATCGCGCTGGGCCTCACCGTTCTCACCTTCCTGTTCACCCTGACCAGCGTGCCGATCGAGTCGGTGGCGCTGAAGCTGTTCACCGGCATCGAGAAGTTCGAGATCATGGCGATCCCGTTCTTCATCCTGGCCGGCAACTTTCTGACCCATGGCGGCGTTGCCCGCCGCATGATCGCCTTCGCCTCTTCGATGGTCGGCCATTGGTATGGCGGCCTCGGGCTCGCCGGCGTCATGGCCTGCGCGCTGTTCGCAGCCGTGTCGGGCTCCTCGCCCGCCACCGTGGTGGCGATCGGCTCGATCATCCTGCCGGCGATGCAGAAGCAGGGCTTTCCGCCGCGCTTCGGCGCCGGCGTCGTCGCCACCTCCGGCGCGCTCGGCATCCTGATTCCGCCCTCGATCGTGATGGTGATGTATGCCGTGGCCACCGCCGGCCAGGTGGTCACCGGCCCGGAGGGCGAGCGGGTCACGTCCGCGTCGGTCGGGCAGTTGTTCATGGCCGGCGTCATCCCCGGCCTGATGCTGGCCACGCTGCTCGGGCTCACCACCTTCTACCGCGCCTGGAAGTTCGACTATCCGCGCATGCCGAAGGTGAGCTGGGCCGAGCGCTGGACCTCGTTCCGCGAGGCGATCTGGGGCCTGCTGCTCATCGCCATCGTCATTGGCGGCATCTATTCCGGCGCCTTCACGCCGACGGAGGCCGCGGCGATGAGCGCGGTCTACGCCTTCGTCATCGCCGTGTTCGTCTACAAGGACATGCGGCTGCGCGACGTGCCGCGCGTGCTGCTGGCGTCCGCCAACACCTCGGCGATGCTGCTCTACATCATCACCAATGCGGTGCTGTTCTCGTTCCTGATGACGCACGAGAACATTCCCCAGGCCATGGCGGCGTGGATCGTCGACACCGGCGTCGGCTGGATCGGCTTCCTGCTGTTCGTCAACATCCTGCTGCTGCTGGCCGGCAATGTGATGGAGCCGTCCTCGATCGTGCTGATCATGGCGCCGATCCTGTTCCCGGTGGCGGTGAAGCTCGGCATCGACCCGATCCATTTCGGCATTCTGATCGTGGTCAATATGGAGGTCGGCATGTGCCACCCCCCTGTGGGGCTCAACCTCTATGTCGCCTCCAGCATCACCAGGATGGGCATCACCGAGCTGACGATCGCGGTGTGGCCGTGGCTGCTCACCATGCTCGGCTTCCTGGTGGCGGTGACCTACGTGCCAGCAATCTCGCTGTGGCTGCCGCGGGCGCTGGGGATGATGTGAGAGGATGCTGTCGCCCCGGGCAGCGCGAAGCGCGGACCCGGGGCCGTCATCAGAAGACCGTTGAAATTCGAATCGCGAACCCGCCGAAAGGTCCTGCTTGCACTTTGCCGAGCTTGCACGTGGCCGCGGCGGCGGCCACAACGCCGCCATGCTGCTGTCGATCGAAGAGCTTCTGCCGCGCTTTCCCGCCATCCGCATCGCCGCGGTGGTGGCCGAGGATCTCACCATTCCGGCCGAACGGCCGCCGGATCTCGATGCGCTGATCGCTGATCGCGAGGCGGTCTGCCGCGCGCAGTGGGCGGGCCTGGAACTCTCCGCCATTCCCGGCATCGCGGCGTGGCGCGCCGCCTATAAGGGATTCGGCATCAAGTCGACCTCCTACCGCTCCTCGGTCGAGCGGCTGGTCAAGAACGTGCTGGCCGGCCGCAGCCTGCCGGCGATCAACGGCTTCGTCGACGCCTACAATGCGGTGTCGCTGGCGCACGTGCTGCCGGCCGGCGCCGACGATCTCGCCCAATTGGTGGGCGATGTCGCCTTCCGCTACGCGCGTGAGGGCGACAGCTTCGAGGACATGAGCGGCGAGGGCGAACTCGGCGGGCCGCCGAAGCCGGGCGAGGTGGTCTATGCCGATGCCGCCAAGGTGCTGTGCCGGCGCTGGAACTGGCGGCAGGATGGCCGCTCGGTGATCACGCCGGCCACCCGGCGGGCGCTGGTCACCCTGCAGTCCAACGGCTTTGGCGACGTTGCGGCGGCTGCCGACGATCTTTGCGGGCTGATCGCACGGTTCGCCGGTGGCCGGGCGCGGGTGGCGATCGCCGACGCCGATCAGCCGGTGATTCCGCTCGGCTGACCGGTGGCCCGGCCACGACTCCACAATTGTCAGGAAAAGTGTACGTTAAGCGCGCTTGACACTATTGCCGGCCGGACCTTGCCTCGCGGGGACGAGGGTGAGGCCGGCAGGCAATGTCGAGTCCGGCCGGTCAGGCCTTCGAGCCGTATTCCGATCGCCGAAAATCCCGTCATCGAGAGTTATTCGGAGAACTGGGGTTTTCGGTGAGACCGTTTCCGGCATCCCGAAGGGATCGGCCGGAAATCGAATAAGACATCCGGCGGGATGCAGTCCGGTGTTCCGGACGAGGGACGGAGGGGCATTTGTTGGATCGAGCGAACGGCAAGGGAGATTCGGGCGAAGAGGCAGCGCGCATCGGCCCGAACGCCATCATCCGGATTGCTGAGGCGCTGGAACGGGATGTCGGCCGGGATGGCGCGGAGAAGCTGCTCAAGGATGCGGGGCTGGAATCCTATATAGGCAATCCGCCGAGCCAGATGGTCGATGAGCGCGAGGTGACGCGATTGCATCAGGCCATGCGCGCCAAGCTGGGCGTGGAGCATGCGCGCGCGATCGCGCGCGAGGCCGGGCGCACCACCGGCGACTATCTTCTGGCCCACCGCATCCCGCGCGGCGTCCAGATCGTGCTGAAGATGCTGCCGCCCTCGGCCGCGGCGCGGCTGCTGTTTGCCGCCATCAGCCGCAATGCCTGGACGTTTGCCGGTGGCGGGGCGTTCCACGTGCTCGCCGGCACGCCGCTGCGCTTCACCATCGCCGGCGGGCCGATCAGCCGCGGCGCGACCAGCGACGTGCCGGTGTGCGACTATTATGCGGCGACGTTCGAGCGGCTGTTCCGGGCGCTGGTCAGCCCGGCGGCCACGGTGGTCGAGATCGCCTGCGAGGCGCTGGGCGACCCGGCCTGCGTGTTCGAGGTGCGCTGGGCGTGATGCGGTGTCCGGGTGATCGCGTCACGATCCCCGGAGGCCGCCTCGGCGACCATCCGCTTGTTCGATAACGGGATTTTCGACGAGACTGTTTCCGGGATCCCGAAGGGCTCGACCGGAAACCCTATGAAACAGGACGGGCCGCGCCGGCGGGGGCTGGCGCGGCCCGTTTCCGTAACGATACCCGAGGGGCGCGTAACGTTACGGTCTCTTGGTCTTCCCCACGACGGCGACCGGAGGACTCGCCGCACGTTTTGTGCTCACGGCGAAAAAATCGCGAACGATCTAATCGCGTGATGTATTCATCGCAGATCCGCGAATGACTGTCAAGTGCTTGCGATTGGATTGCGCGCGATTTATTCGTATGCAACGCTGCGCCGCCGCCTTGATGCGGCGGTGACCGACGAGGATGACGATGCCCGAGACCGCACGCCAGCCGCGTGGCGAGCCGCATGACGGCCCCTTTCTCGGCGATTTCGTCTGCTTTTCCATCTATTCGGCCTCGCTGGCGTTCAACCGCGTCTACAAGCCGCTGCTCGCCGAGATGGGGCTGACCTATCCGCAATATCTGGTGATGGTGGTGCTGTGGGAGGGCGACGACCGCACCGTGGGCGGCATCGGCGAGGTGCTGTCGCTCGACTCCAGCACGCTGACGCCGCTGCTCAAGCGCCTGGAAGGCATGGGACATTTGACGCGCGCGCGCGATTCGCACGATGAGCGCGTCGTGCGGGTGCGCCTCACCCCGGCCGGCCGCAATCTGCGCCTGAAGGCGCGGGTGGTTCCCGGCTGCATATTGGAGGCCACCGGCATGTCGATGGACGAGCTGCGCCGCCTGCAGGGCGAGATCGACGCGCTTCGCCGCAACCTCGAGGCGGCGAACGGGTAGGGCCGGCCCAGCTGCCAGTAATGGGCGCTACACCACCACGCACAGCCGTTTCGCGGCGCGGGTGATGCCGGTGTAGAGCCAGCGGGCGCGGCTGTCGGGGAAGGCGAAGCTTTCGTCGAACAGCACCACGTCGTCCCACTGCGAGCCCTGCGCCTTGTGGACGGTGAGCACGTAGCCGTAATCGAATTCGTCGAAGTTCCGGCGCATCTGCCAGTCGAGCTGCTCCAGCCCGCCGAGGAAGCACTCTGAGCGCACCGAGACCTTCAGCGGCTTGCGTCGGCCGTCGTCCTCCGGCTTCAGCACCATCTTGACCAGCGCCCGCGTGCGGCCGGGCGTGGCCTCGACCACCGACCACAGCGCGCCGTTGAACAGGCCCTTCTTGCGGTTGTTGCGCAGGCACACCAGCCGGTCTGAGGCGACCGGCATCGGGTCGGTGAAGCCGCGGTGCTCGCGCAGGCGCTGATTGTAGGCGCGCCTTGTGTTGTTGCGGCCGACCAGCACCTGCTCGGCGCCGATCACCCGCTTGGGATCGAGCGAATCGCGCCGCACCACCACCGTTTCGCCCCAGGCGCCGGGGGCAAGCTGGCCACCGGTGCGCACGGTCATCGACAGGCGGATGATCGGGTCGCCCGCCGCCTGGCGGTGGACCTCCTCCAGCATGGCGTCGGGCGGGGCATTGGTGAAGAAGCCGCCGCCCTGGATCGGCGGCAGCTGCGCCGGGTCGCCCAGCACCAGGAGCGGCACGCCGAAGGAGAGCAGGTCGCGCCCCAGCTCCTCGTCGACCATCGAGCACTCGTCGATGATGATCAGCCTGGCCTTGGAGGCCGGCGCGTCGTCCCAGAGCTGGAAGCTCGGCACCTCCTCCTCGCTCTCCTGCGCCCGGTAGATCAGCGAATGGATGGTGGAGGCGCCCTCGCAGCCGCGCTGGCGCATCAC
This sequence comes from Blastochloris sulfoviridis, assembly GCF_008630065.1. Taxonomy (GTDB): domain Bacteria; phylum Pseudomonadota; class Alphaproteobacteria; order Rhizobiales; family Xanthobacteraceae; genus Blastochloris; species Blastochloris sulfoviridis. The sequence continues at coordinate 74,390 of NZ_VWPL01000008.1, read as the reverse complement.
GCTCGCCGCCTTGCCGGTGAAGGCGGCGAATTTCACGGTTCCCTCAACGCCTTCGGCGATGTGGCGGGCCAGCGTGGTCTTGCCGGTGCCGGCATAGCCGAACAGCCGGAACACCTGCGTGGCGCCGTTGGGTCGATCTTTAAGCCAGCGCGCCACCGCGGTCAGCGCTGCGTCCTGTTCGGGGGTGAAGACGGGCATGCGCGACCATAGCCAATGGCGCAGAGTCGCGCGAGCCGATCTCATGACGGCCTGCTGGCGGCCTCTCTGGCGGCGACTTCGCGGCCTCCCGATACGGTTACCGGAACCCCCGAAGGGATCAAGCGCGGGCCCTGCAAAATATTGTTATATAACGTGATTTTCGACAGATGCCGCGGCGGGTCCCGACCCTTCGGGCTCGCACGAAATGAAGCCGCCGCCGGGCGGGGGGCTCGGCGGCGGCTTCGGACGCAGACGGGACGGTCGGTTCAGGGGCACACCTCGACGTCCCGCCACACGACGCGACCCGATCGGGTCACGACTCGGCGTTGCTCGATCCAGCATTCGGCGACATAGACCCCACGCGGTTGGGCGGCGAGGGCGCCGAGCGCCAGGCCGCCGAGCACGCCGGCGGCGACGGCACCGCCATTGTCCCAGCCGCGATAGTAGCCGCGGCCGTAATAGGGGCGGGGGCCGTAATAGGGGCCGGGCCGCGGACCATAGTGCCGAGGTCCGTAATGCCGGGATCCGTAATACTGGGCCTCAGCCGGCACGCTGGTGGCCACGCTGGCCCCACCTGCCAGCACCAGACCTGCCAAGCCGACGGCCAGAAACGTCTTCGTGCGGGGCCAGAGGGACATGATGTATGGTCCTTCGCATATCTTGTGTCTATCAAATAGATGGCGAGAAAAAACGTTCAAAATAAGACGGTCCGGAAGATGAATGGAATTTCATATTCCGAATTCAACGTCCTATGGCGAGGGGGCAGCAAGACCGTGGCCGCAATACATTCGACCAAATCTGCCGAGGCATTTTTCCCGCAGCCATTCGTATGCGCTCGGGCCACCTTGCGCGATTTCAAGAATTTATGCAATCACCCGTTATATTCACCGCAAGCACGCAATGGCGGCGACCGCTGCGGTTATCTGTTGATGGAGCGTCCGCCGATGGGAATGACCCGGTCGGACGCTCCAATTCTTGAGTTATCGCATTCTCTTGTCGCAAAACCGGTTCCCACTTTTGCGGAGAATGCTCTAGCGGCACCAGCAGCGGCGACCATTGATGTAATAAACCTGTCCGCCATACGAGGAGTAGAAGGGGTCGTCATAATAGTTGGCGGCATAATATGGGGAATTATATCCCCACGCCGGGGCGGTGACCGCGCCGAGCGCAAAGCCTGCGGCCGCCGCGCCCCACGGATTCCAGCTCCGGTAGCGCCAATCGTTGCGGTAACCCCAACGGTAGGCGCCGCCGTTCCAGCCGGCGCCGCGCCAGCCGCCGCCCCAAGCATTTCCACGCCAAGCATTTCCACGCCAGGCATTTCCACGCCAGGCATTTCCACGCCAAGCATTTCCACGCCAAGCGGCGCCGCGCCAAGCGTTCCCGCGCCAAGCGGCGCCACGATATGCACCGCCGCGATAGACGGCGCCACGATAGGCACCGCCGCGCCAAGCGGTACCGCGATAGCCGCCGCGGTAGATGGCGCCGCGATAGCCGCCGCCGCGCAAGGCCCTGCCGCGCGCGCCGCCGCGATAGTGGCCCCGCTGGGCCTCGGCGGGCGACGTCCAGGCGGTGGAAATCGCCGCGGTGGCCAGGGTGGTGACGGTCATCGTGGCGATGTTCATCGGCGAGGCGGTCAGCGTCAGCGCGGCAACGCCCGCCATCGCCGCCATTTGCGCTTGCCTGAAGGCTCGTTTGGCACAGGTCATTGCACGCTCCTCCCACACAACCCTATGCCGGTAGAACTCGGTGGGCGGATTATTGTTCGAGCGGGTGCGGAATAATGGTTCTGCAACGCGCCGCTGTGCCGCCGCATCGTCGCGTTACACTGGCAGGAGGGCACGCTGCGCCGCCGCATCTGCGCGTTATGCCGGCGCAGGGAGGCGTTGCGGCGGCGCTTGTCGCCGCTGTCAGTTATCCAGCTCCCAGGTCATCGAGATCTGCACCTTCACCGTCTGCTCGCCGGGGGCGATCGGCACCGCCATGGCATCGGCGGCGGCGGCGCGCATGGCCAGCGGCCGCGGCAGCGGCGGCGCATCAACTTCGGAGAGCGCCATCACCCGGCCGAGGCGGGTGCCGGCGGCGGTGGCGTAAAGCTCGGCCTTGCGGCGGGCGTCCTTCACGGCGTCGGCGCGCACGGAATCGCGCAGCTTGCCCTCGTCGGCGAGGCCGAAGCGGATGTCGGAAACCTGGTTGGCGCCGGCCGAGACCAGCTTGTCGAGCATCTCGCCGAGCTTGGCGGGGTCGGCGAGGCGCACGCTCACCTGGTTGGAGACGGTGTAGCCGGTGATGCGCGGGGTGCGTTCGCTGTTCTTGGGGGCGGGATAGGCCACCACCGGCTGCACCGACACGTTGCCGGTGCGGATGTCGGCATCCTCCAGGCCGGCGTCGCGCAGCATGCGCAGCACGTCGGTCATGGTGCGCGAATTGGCCGCCAGCGCGTCGCGGGCGCTCTTGCCCTGGGTGGTCACGCCAGCGGTGACGAAGGCGCGGTCGGGCGCCACCTCGAGCCGGGCCTCGCCGAGGACGGTGAGCAGGCGCGGGGCGGGCTGGGCGGCGAGCGGGCCGGCGAGCAGCAGCGATCCGGCGAGCGCCAGGATCAGGCGGGCGGCGGTTGCGGGGGCGATGGTCGCGCGGGCGCGGGTCGCGCGGGCGAGGGTCAGACGGGCAGGGGCCATGATGCACTCCGGGTTCGCCGCGAAGATTTGGCCCGGCTTGACGCCGTCTTCAAGGCCAAACTGTGAATCGGCGGCGAACTTTGCCCTCCCCCCGACTTGACGGCAAGTCATTGCGGCCGTGGGGGAAATATCCGTGCCTGGAGGGCAGGCGACGGGCGCAGGCGCGGTCGAATTCCGCAAGAACGCACCACCGCGGTTGATCCTCCTGATGCCGACAAAGAAGGAGTCCAGCAGCGCCGACAGGGGGGGCGAGAATGAAGTCTCAGAGCTAGAGCGTCCGCCCGGTTCAACGAGATCGACGGATGGTCTAGCCCGCCTTCCGGTGTGTTTCGACATAGCGCCGGAGAACCGCATTTATCCGGGTTTGGTAGCCCCGCCCGTGGGATTTGAACCAGCTAAGCACATCATCGTCGACGCCAAGGTGAATGTAGCGCTTGCGCGGCACCTTCATCGCTTCCGCCCATTGCTCATCGGTCATCGGCAGGGCGTCGGGGTCGTTCAAGGCGGCGGCTTCGATCTCTTCCTCGCTCATCGCGGCAAGCTTGGCGAAATCCGTTTTCCCGGCGCTCGGTCGCAAGCTACCATCAGGCTGCTTGACGTAGAGGTTGCCGTCTATCAGCACCGCCTCTGTCATTTCAGGATCGCTCATAGAGGGCCCTTTCCTTCAGGTTGGCTGCTCTGGCGGAGATGATGCGTGTTTTCTCTCCACGTGGCGTATAAACGATGCTCAAGATGATTTTTTCATAACGAGCAATCATAATAAACCGCTCCTCACCGTAGCTAAACCGATTATCTTGAATGTGCAGCGCACCCTCATCATCGAACGCGGGAGCGATATCCTCAAAATCAACGCCGTGCTTTTCAATGTTGGATAGGCGCTTGGCCTCATCCCATTCAAACTCATGCACATGATTTATTATTTTGTACATCATTATGTACATAGACGCAAGGCGTCTCTTCCAGGCTTCCGACAGGGCGTGAATCGGCACCGAACTTTGCCCTCCCCCCGACTTGACGGCAAGTCATTGCGGCCGTGGGGGAAAAATCCGTACCTGGAGGGCAGGCGACGGGCGCACCGATTGCTCCTGGGCGCAAGACAGAAGTGGACGCCGCCAAGGCGCGCGGTGCGAGAAGCCGGCTCCGCGGAAAGCTGTGGCCAGCTTGATCGGAAATGCCTATATTCTGCAAAATAGCTAATTGAGCTATTTTATGGATTAAGAGGTGTGGTGATGACAATGGCAAGCTTCACCCTGACAGACCTCGGCAACCGATCCGGTGAGGTTGTCGAAGCGGCGTTCCGCGGGCCGGTCGAGATCACGAAACGAGGCAAGCGCAAGTTCGTCCTGCTGACCGCCGAGCAATTCGATCGGCTGGTTCAAGGAAGCGCCCAACGCGCGTATCGCGTCGAGGATCTGACCGGTGCGGAGCGTGATGAAATCCTGGCGGGCCTCGATGCCGTCGTGCGGGATGATGGACGCAATGAGTGATCCCGAGCACGGTCAGGTCATCCTCTATTCGTACCTGTGGGCTCGGGAGCACGACCGCGGCGAGGAAAGCGGACGCAAGGTGCGGCCGACTTGCGTCATGCTGATTGTCGCCGGCAAGGACGGTCGCCAGAAGCCCTTGCTCTTCCCGATCACCAGCCGGCCTCCGGGGCCATCCACGCGCTTCGTCGAGATCCCGGAAACCGAGGCGCGGCGCGCCAAGCTCTATACGCCCGCTTGGGTGATCGTGGACGAATTCAACACCGACGACCTCAAGACATCCTGGGCGGTCGAGGATGCCGAGCCGCTCGGCCAGTTCTCGCGCAAGTTCATGTCACGGATTGCTGCCGAGACCGCCGCTGCCATTCGAGCAGGCGCCGTGAGGCGCGTACCGAGACGGTGATCGGATATCGCCGCATCAAAATGGGACTGTCCGAAATTTTGTGTGAGCGGCCATAACGAGCCCGGTGGAGGGGGCAGGCCGTGGTGATCAGCACGGACACGCTGGATCAGCGTCTGGAAGGGCGCGACCCCAAGGAGGTGTTTTCGAAGGACGGGCTGGTCGACAAGCGGAACAAGATGCTCGCCGAGCGGGCTTTGAAGGCCGAGCTCGACGAGCATCTTGACGGCGAGGCGGCATATGGCCTTCGCCATAGCCGCAATGGCTATTCGAAGACGAGCGTGCTGACCGAGCCCGTTCTCACCCGGATTGCCGGTCTCTCGCCGTGACCGTCACCGCCCGGCAGGCGGCGCAAACACGCCTCCCGGCGGGTAGATCGCCACAATGGCGGGGTTTTCCTGCCGTCCGATTCGCTTCGCGCGCTCCATCATTGGTCTCCCATGTTTCCGGAAGGCTCCTCAAACGGCCGGGGAGCCGCAGACTGCCTTCGGGGTTCGACCTGACGAGATACGGTCCGACCCGGCTGCCGGTTCATCTGCCGACCTGCGCCCGCGGTCGAACCGATCGAACCGTGCCGCCCAACCTGTCGTCCCGGACGGCGCGGGATGCGCAGCATCCGGCGCCGAGCCGGGACCGTGTTCCGGAAGGGGTGCCGCTTTCGGATGACGGCCCCGGGTCTCGCGTTGCTCGCCCGGGGCGACAGCCTCCCCCGGGCGCGCGTGGCGCAGCCACGCGAGGGAAGGGGGGCCAGGGGCCATGGCCGGATCGGTTCGGAGCGCCCGCAAAACCGGTTCCCACTTTTGCGGAGAATGGCTCTCTCGCGATGCATTCTCTGTTCGCAAAACCGGTTCCCACTTTTGCGGAGAATGCTTTAGGGTCCGGCCGCCCCGCCGACCCTGACTCGGCCCTGCAGCGGGGGGAGTGCGCCATGTCGCTTGCCAACTCGTCCCTTGCCAACTCGCCCCTTGCCAGCCCCACCCTTGCCAGCCCGTCTCCCAGCCCGGCCTCTGCCCCCGCGTCGGTCGCCAGCATGACCGGCTTCGCCCGCGCCGAGGGTGCGCTCTTCGGCACGAGCTGGGCGTGGGAGCTGCGCTCGGTCAACGGCAAGTCGCTGGATGTGCGCCTGCGCACCCCGCCGGGCTTCGAGGCGGTGGAGGCCAAGGTGCGCCCGCTGGTGCAGGGGCGCTTCGCCCGCGGCACCATCAATGCCACGCTGACGCTGCAGGCCTCCACCCGCGTCACCGAGGCGCGCATCAACGAGCCGGTGCTGGCGGCGGTGATCGAGGCGGCGCGCCTGATCGCCACCCGCATCGAGGCCGGCGCGCCCAGCGTCGACGGCCTCTTGGCGCTCAAGGGCGTGATCGAGATCGTCGAGGCCGAGCCGAGCGCCGAGCAGCGCACGGCGCTCGACGCGGCGATCCTGGCGAGCTTCGAGACCGCGCTCGACGCCCTGGCCGCGGCGCGGCTGTCAGAGGGCGCGGCGATCGGCGCGGTGCTGGGCGGCCGCGTCGACGAGATCGCCCGGCTGACGGGGCTGGCCGAAGCCTGTCCGGCGCGCACGCCCGACGCCATCCGCGCCCGCCTGACCGAGCAGGTGCGCGTGCTGCTGGAGGGCGCAAACGGCCTCGACCCCGACCGGCTGCACCAGGAGGCGGTGATGCTCGCCGCCAAGGCCGACGTGCGCGAGGAGCTCGACCGGCTGATGGCCCATGTCGCCCAGGCGCGCCGCCTGCTCACCGAGGGCGGGCCGGTCGGCCGCAAGCTCGATTTCCTGGCCCAGGAGTTCGGCCGCGAGGCCAACACGCTGTGCGCCAAGGCCAATGACGTGTCGCTGACCCAGATCGGCCTCGACCTCAAGCACGTCATCGACCAGTTCCGCGAGCAGGTCCAGAACCTGGAGTGAATCCAGAACTTGGAGTGAGACGTTGAGCCCACATCCCGATCCCGCGCGCGCACCGGCCCGCCGCGGGCTGATGTTCGTCTTGTCCTCGCCCTCGGGCGCCGGCAAGAGCGCGCTGTCGCGCCGGCTGTTGGAGGTCGAGCCGGCCCTCGCCATGTCGGTGTCGGTGACCACCCGCACGCCGCGGCCGGGCGAGGTCGACGGCGTCCACTACCATTTCATCGACCGCGCCCGCTTCGAGGCGATGGCGGCAAACGGCGAGCTGCTGGAATGGGCGCCGGTGTTCGACCATCACTACGGCACGCCGCGCGGGCCGGTGGAGGCGGCGCTGGCGGGCGGGCGCGACGTGCTGTTCGACATCGATTGGCAGGGCACCCAGCAATTGCGCGAAAGCGTGGGCGACGACCTCGTCACGGTGTTCGTGCTGCCGCCCTCGGCCGCCGAGCTGGAGCGGCGGCTGCACACCCGCGCCCAGGATTCCGACGAGGTGATCCGAAAGCGCATGTCCAAGGCGGCGGGCGAGCTCAGCCACTGGGCGGAATACGACTACGTCATCGTCAATGACGCGTTCGAGGCGGCGTTCGCGTCGTTGCGGGCGATCCTCGCCGCCGAGCGGCTGAAGCGCGAGCGCCAGACCGGCCTCACCGATTTCGTGCGCGGCCTGATCCGCGACCTCGAACCGGCGGGGTGACGAGGCGCAGTCTGTTGTCCCGGGCAAGGGCCGCAGGCCCGCGACCCGGGACCGTTTTCCGGAACGGGGCCCATCTTCGGATGACGATCCCGGGTCTTCGCGTTGCGAAGCCCGGGATGACGAGGCCCGGGCTGGCGCTCCGGCGATCAGCGCTCCGGCGCCCAGCGCGCCGCGGCTGCGTCGTCGGCCGCCGTCGCCTCGACCCAGGCGGTGCCCCCTGCCCGCTCCTCCTGCTTCCAGAACGGCGCGCGGGTCTTGAGATAGTCCATCAGGAACTCGGCCGCCGCGAACGCCGCCCGGCGATGCCTCGAGGCCACCGCCACCAGCACGATGGGATCGCCCGGCAGGAGCCGGCCGTGGCGGTGGATGACGGTGACGCCCTCCAGCGGCCAGCGTGCGCGCGCCGTCTCGACCAGGCGGCCGATCTCGGCCTCGGCCATCTCGACATAGCAGTCGAGCGTCATCGCCACGAGCCCGTCGTCGCCGCGGCAGAGCCCGGTGAAGCTCACCACCGCGCCGATGTCGGTGCGGCCGGCGGTGAGCGCCGCGGTTTCGGCGTCGGCATCGAACGGCGCGGTCTGGACGCGGACGGTCATGGATGTGAAGGATCAGCCGCCGGTCATCGGCGGGAAGAACGCCACCTCGCGGGCACCGATGAGCGAGGCGTCGGGCTTGACGTGCTGGCGGTCGATCGCGGCGCGCACCACCGCCGGGTTCTCGAAGGCGTGGTCATAGCCCTCGCCGCGGGTCTTCAGCCACGCCACCAAGTCGCCGACCGTGGCGATGCCCGCGGGCAGCTCGACCGTCTCGTCCGCGACGCCGATGCGCTCGCGCACCCAGGCGAAATAGACCAGCCGCATCGCCCCTCCGGCGTTCATTCCAAACCCGCAGGTCGGCTCGACCTCACCCCTCACCCGGTTCGACCTCGCTGACGCTCGGTCTCGCCACCCTCTCCCGCAAGGGGAGAGGGAAGAACGCTCCTCCGGCGGTCACTCGTTCAGCACGTGGCGCATGCCGGCGCGAAAATAGTCCCAGCCGGTGTAGAGCGTCAGGATAGCCGACAGCCACAGCAAGGTGAGGCCGATCAGGGTGTTGCCGGGCAGCACCGCGTCCCCCGCCGCCCCGGCCACCAGGAAGCCGATGGCGACGAGCTGCAGCACGGTCTTCCACTTGGCCAGCCGCGACACCGGCACCGACACCTGCACGCCGGCGAGGTATTCGCGCAGGCCCGACACCAGGATCTCGCGCATCAGGATGACGATCGCCGCCCAGATCGACCAGCCGCGGATGGTGCCGTCGGCCGCCAGCATCAATAGGCACACCGAGACCAAAAGCTTGTCGGCGATGGGGTCGAGCATCCGGCCGAGCTTGGAGATCTGGTTCCAGGAACGGGCGAGATAGCCGTCGAAATAGTCGGTGACGGCGGCGAGCGTGAAGATCGCCAACGCCGGCCAGCGCAGCCACTCCCCGAACGCCAGGATGTCCGACAGGAACAGCAGCGCGGCCACCACCGGCACCGCCAGGATGCGGCCATAGGTCAGCACATTGGGCAGGCTCAGCACGTGCGCTTGGCGCGTGGAGGCCGGACGGGGCGGGGCGATGGAACCGGCGGCATCAGTCATGCGGTCAACAAAAGCCATCAAGCGGGCGAGCCGTCAACGCATCCTGGGGCATCGGAGGGATATTCCTTGCCTCGTGCGGCTTCCGGGCGCGCGCGTCGCGCCCCCCGAAACATACGCGCTGAACATCACCGTTCGGAGACGGGATTTCGGCGATCCGAGTATGAAACGCCGGCCCTTGGGCCGGAGTTCGCATCAGCCGCCGCGTTCATGGAAGAAATCGTAGATCCGCTTTGCGGTCTCCGCATTGATGCCGGCCACGCCTTCGAGATCGCGCATCGACGCCTGCTCCACCGCCTTCAGCGTGCCGAAGTGGCGCAAGAGCGCCCGCTTGCGCGCCGGCCCGACGCCCGGGATCTCCTGCAAGCCGCCCTCGCGGATGTCGCGCCCGCGCTTCTTGCGGTGGGTGCCGATGGCAAACCGGTGGGCCTCGTCGCGCAGCCTCTGGACGAAATAGAGCACCGGATCGCGCGGCGGCAGCATGAACGGCTCGCGCCCGGCCATGAAGAAATGCTCGCGGCCGGCGTTGCGGTCCGGCCCCTTGGCGATGCCGACCAGCGCCACGCCCTCCACCCCAAGCTCGGCCAGCACCGCGCGCGCCGCCGAAAGCTGGCCGGCGCCGCCGTCGATCAGCACCAGATCGGGCCACTTGGCCTCGGCGGCGGACATCGAATCGGCAGCATCGGCAGCATCGGCGACGTCGCCGGCGCAGGCGGCCTCGTCCGCGGGCGCGGCTTGCGATGCCGCTTGCGGCTCCGCCAGCCGCGGCGCCTCCTTCATCAGCCGGGCGAAGCGGCGGCGCAGCACCTCGCGCATCATGCCGAAATCGTCGCCCGGGGTGATGTCGGCCGAGCGGATGTTGAAGGTGCGGTATTCCTTCTTGCGGAAGCCCTCGGGCCCGGCCACCACCATGGCGCCCACCGCGTTGGTGCCCATGATGTGGGAATTGTCGAACACCTCCACCCGCGTCGGCGGCTGCGGCAGGGCGAAGGTCTCGGCCAGCGCCGCCAGCAGCTTCATCTGCGAGGCGCTTTCGGCGAGCCGCCGCCCCAGCGCCTCGGCGGCGTTCTGGCGGGCATTGTCGATCAGCATCTTCTTCTCGCCGCGCTGGGGCGAGATCAGCTCGACGCGGCGCTCGGCCTTGGCCGAGAGCGCCTCGGCAAGCAGCGCCGCCTCGGGCAGCGCGTGCGAGGCCAGCACCAGCCGCGGCACCGGCTTGTCGTCGTAGAACTGGCTGATGAAGCTCGCCAGCACCTCGCCCGGCTCCAGCGAGCGGTCGGCGCGCGGGAAGAACGCCCGGTTGCCCCAGTTCTGGCCGGTGCGGAAGAAGAACACCTCGACGCAGGTCTGCCCGGCCGCCTGGGCGATGGCGAAGACGTCGGCCTCCTCCACCCCGCTGGGATTGACGCCCTGGTGCGCCTGCACCGCCGACAGCGCCGCCAAGCGGTCGCGCAGCACCGCCGCGCGCTCGAAATCGAGCACCGCGGCGGCGGCCTCCATGTCGGCGGCAAGCTCCTCCTTCACCGCCCGCGAGCGCCCGGACAGGAAGGCGTTGGCCTCGCTCACCAGCCGCTGGTAGGCCTCGGCCGAAACCTCGCCGGTGCAGGGGCCGGCGCAGCGCTTGATCTGGTGGAGCAGGCAGGGGCGGGAGCGGCTTTCGAACACCGCGTCCGAGCACGAGCGGATGAGGAACGCCCGCTGCAGCGCGTTGAGCGTGCGGTTGACCGCCCACACGCTGGCGAACGGCCCGTAATACTTGCCGGGCAGGTTGCGCGCGCCGCGATGCTTGCAGATCTGCGGCGCCGGATGATCCCCGGTGATCAGGATGTAGGGGAACGACTTGTCGTCGCGCAGCACCACGTTGAAGCGCGGGCGCAGCCGCTTGATCAGGTTGGCTTCGAGCAGCAGCGCCTCGGTCTCGGTGCGGGTCGAGACGAACTCCATCGCCATGGTCAGCGACACCATGCGGGCGATGCGGTTGGTGTGGCCGGCGGTACGGGCATAGGACAGCACGCGCCGCTTGATGCTCTTGGCCTTGCCGACATAGAGCACGTCGCCCGCGGCGCCGGTCATGCGGTAGACGCCGGGGCCGTTCGGGGCGTGGCGGGCAAGCTCGCGGATCAGCGCCGCGCCGCGCACAAGCTGGCCAACCACCGGCTCCTCGCCGCCCGCCGGGCCGTCGCCGAAATCCTCCGCCAGCGTCTCGGCCAGATCCGAGGCCAGCTCCTGCGCCGCGAGCGCGCGGTCGGCCGCGGCCTCGGCTTCGGCCTCGCGGCGGTCGAGGTCGAGGTCGGGATCGAGATTGGCGCGCGGGGCGGGGGGAGCCACGATCGGTCTTTTCGGTTGCTGCCGGCGGAACTGCCGGCGCGATATATAATGGTTCACGCTCGACGTTTCGACGCGCGTCGCGCTGCCGTTGCGCCAGCCGGCGCACGTCCTATGTTGAGGCGACGCGAATACGTCCGCAGCCCGCCGAGCGGGCCTGCGGATCCCCCATTTTCGAGGAGGCGGCTATGACCGACATGTCGAACGGCGACAATATCGAGCCGGCGGTCCCCGGCTTGGCCGAGGCGTCCCCGCGCGAGCGGCTGATCGAGGCGTTCCTCGGCCTGCTCGCCGAGCGGCGGTTCGAGGAGATCGACCTCAAGACGGTGGGCGAGCGGGCCGGCGTGCCGCTGGCCGAGTTCCGCCGCGAGTTCGGCTCCACCTTCGACATCGTGGCGGCGTTCTCCAAGGATCTCGACCGCAAGGTGCTGGCCGCAACCGCCGATGACGACGCCGACGCCACCCCGCGCGAGCGGCTGTTCGACGTGATGATGCAGCGCTTCGAGATTCTGGCGCCGCACCGGCGGGCGGTGGAGAATCTGCGCGCCTCGGGCCTGCGCTTCCCGCCGCTCGGCATGGCGCTGGGTCGGCTGTCGCTGCGCTCGATGCAGTGGATGCTGGCCGGCGCCGGCATCGAGGCCAAGGGCCTGCGCGGCATGGCCCGCGCCCAGGGGCTGGCGATGCTGTTCGCGCGCGTCTCGGAGACTTGGCTGGTCGACGACGATCCCGACCTGTCGCGCACCATGGCGGCGCTCGACCGCGAGCTCGCCCGCGCCTGGGACTGGTCGACCCGGATCGGCGAGGTCTGCCGGATGATCCCCACGCCGCGCTGCCGGCGCGACCGCCGCGAGCAGAGCTGGACGGAGCCCGCCCGCTCCGGCGACGAGACCGCCCCCGCCGCGGCGATCTGATACGGCACCGGCCGTCATCCCGTCATCCCGGGAAAGCGGCGTCAGCCGCGCGACCCGGGACCGGTCGCCGTAGTCCTGTCGTCCCGGGCAAGGGCCGAAGGCCCGCGACCCGGGACCGTGCGCAGGAAAGGGGTGTCGTCTTCGGAGGACGATCCCGGGTCTCACTTCGTTCGCCCGGGATGACACCACAAGGGGGACGATCCCGGGTCTTCGCTTCGCTACGCCCGGGATGACGCGGGAGGGCTGGCGGGATACCCCGCCTCAGCCCGCGAACCCGGCGAGCGGGCCGAGCTTGGGATCGGCGATCGCCAGCACCTTGAACAGATTGCCCATGGCATCCGGGGCGGTGAGGCGGTGCAAAGCGGCGTCGATGTCCGCGGCCTGATCGGGGGCAGCCGCCTTCAGCCGCGCTGCCCGCACGTCGATGCCCAGCGCGGCGAGGAACGCGCCCTGCGTCACCGGGCCGTGGACGGCGGCGCCCTCGGCGCGGGCGGCCGCCGCAAGGGCCGCGAAATCGACATGGCTGGTCAGGTCGGCCTCGCCGGGCTCGGCCAGCGGATCGGCGAAGGCGTGGCCCTTCACCGCCTGCAGCGTGTCGCCGAGCCCGCTTTGCGTGTGGCCGTAGTCGACGATCAGCGCCGCGCCGCCGTGCGCCACCAGCCGCCGGGCGATCTCGCGCACGGCCGCCGCCCGCTCGGGCGACACCTCGACGAGGCTGCCCGGCGGGGCGGTTCGCAGCGCCGCCGGCACCAGCGAGTCGGGCAGGCGGGCCGGCGACAGGCCGAAGGCGAGCCGGCCGTCCGAATCGAGCCCCACCTGCCGCTCGTGCCAGCCGTCGCGGCCGCGCACGAGCTGGGTCACCGGCAGGGCGTCGAGGAACTCGTTGGCGACGATCAGGCTCGGGCCGTCCGGGGCGTCCGCCAGCCGGGCGTGCCAGAAGACCGGAACGCCGGCCGGAACGCCGGCCGCTTCGAGCGCCGCGCGCTGGCGTGCCATGAGCGCAGGGCTGGTCTCCACCAGATGCACGGCAAGGGTGGCCCGCAGCGCCGGCACCACCTTCAGCGCCCGCAGCGCGTCGGCCATCAGCGTGCCGCGGCCGGGGCCGAGTTCGACCAGCGCCACCCGCTCCGGCGCGCCCATGCGGTTCCAGGCGTCGGCGCACCACAGGCCGATCAGCTCGCCGAACATCTGCGAGATTTCCGGCGCGGTGACGAAGTCGCCGGCGCGGCCCAGCGGATCGCGCGTGAGGTAATAGCCGTGGCGCGGGTGGCCGAGGCAGAGCGCCATGAAGCGCGCAACCGACAGCGGGCCGTCGGCGCGGATGAGGTCGGCCAGCTCGCGCCCGAGCGGGGTCATCCCCGCGGCGGATTGACGAGGGCGCGGCGGATGAACCACAGGCCGGCCAGGATCATCGGCACCGACAGGATCATGCCCATGGTCAGGCCGAAGGCGAAGAAGCCGAGCTGTGGGTCGGGCTGGCGGAACACCTCGCCGACGATGCGCACGATGCCGTAGCCGGTGGCAAACAGCGCCGCCACCAGCCCGGGCCGCCTGAGCGCGCCCATGCGCACCGCGATCATGCCGATCGCGAACAGCAGCAGGCCTTCGAGCCCCGCCTGATAGAGCTGGCTCGGATGGCGCGGCTCCGGCCCGCCATTGGGGAAGATCACCGCCCACGGCACGTCGGCGACGCGGCCCCACAGCTCGCCATTGATGAAATTGGCGATGCGGCCGAGGAACAGGCCGATCGGCACCACCGCGGCCACCAGGTCGAACAGCGACAGCGCCGAGATGCCGCGGCTTCTGGCGAACAGCACCATCGCCACCACCGCGCCGAGGAAGCCGCCGTGGAACGACATGCCGCCGCGCCAGACCATCAGCGCATCGAGCGGGTGGGCGGCGTAATAGTCGAGATTGTAGACCAGCACGAAGCCGAGCCGGCCGCCGAGGATGACGCCGAGCGCGATCCACAAGAGCGCGTCGTCGAGGTCGGCGGGCTGCATCGGCGGGGTGCCGCCCCACAGCGACGGGCTCGACACCAGCCGCCGCGTCAGCCACCAGCCGCCCAAGAGCCCGACGATATAGGCCAGCGCGTACCAGCGGATGGCGAACGGGCCGACCGACACCAGCACCGGGTCGAAGGCCGGGAAGGGAATGGCGAGGAGCGGCGGGGCAAAGAGCGGCAGCATGGCGGCAGGCTGTGCCTGTGGGGGCGCGGCGCGTCAAGCCCGCGCCTGTGCGCCGCGCGACACAGGCGCGCGGGAGGCCTTGCGCACCCGACGGACCGCCACCATTGTGTCGCCATTCTAAGCCTATAGATACCGGTTGCGATTTTTGGCGAAGCCCGCCGGCCGGATCCAGGCTATGACCGGATTGGAATTCGCCCGAACGCCAGCGGCTCGGGCGGACCGCGTATCAGGAGATGAGGTCATGACCCAAACCACGAGCCGGTTCTTCGACGATGTTTCGCGCCTGGTGAACGATGCCGCCGGCATGGCCGATGGCGTACGCCGCGAGGCCGAGACGGTGGTGCGCGCCCAGGCCGAGCGCATCCTGCGCGATCTCGACGTGCCCTCGCGCGAGGAGTTCGAGGTGCTGCGCGACATGGTGATCAAGGCGCGCGAGGAGAACGAGGCGCTGGCCGCCCGCCTCGCCGCGCTCGAAGCCAAGATGAACGGCTGAGACATGAACGGCCGAGAGATGGCCGGCCGAGACACGACCGGTCGAGAGATGGCCGGTTGAGACCGCTGCGTTCGTCCCTCTCCCCTTGCGGGAGAGGAACGACGGAAGCCCGGCAGGAAGATGTGCATATAGCCGGCTATTCGCTTGAATCTGTTGCGCGAATCCAAGCGCCTCGGATACAGAGGGCGGTAGCCGACCGTTCACGGGCCACGATATGATTTCCGCAGGCGATGATTCGCGTTCAACTTCTCGCGGGAGTGGATCATCGCCGTTTCGAAGTTGCGACCGCGCCCCACGACTCATGATCGCGAGGTTGGCCGGATGAGCTTAATCGAAATCGACGTCGAGCATCGCGCCAATCCGGTGGATCTGGTCGAACGACTCGCCAGCGCGAACGACTGGACGTTCGAGCGCTCGGGCGACGACGAGATCACCCTGTCGCTGGACGGCCGCTGGAGCGACTATCACGTCTCGTTCTCCTGGATGGACCAGGTCGAGGCGCTGCACATGGCCTGCGCCTTCGACCTCAAGGTGCCGGAGGGACGGCGGCCCGAAGTGCTCAAGCTCCTGGCCATGGTCAATGAGCAGCTCTGGCTCGGCCATTTCGACCTGTGGTCGAGCGAAGGCGTGGTGATGTTCCGCCACGCGCAACTGCTGGCCGGCGGCGCATCGATGGGCCACCTGCAGTGCGAGGCGCTGTTGCAGGCGGCAGTCGATGCGGTGGAGCGCTTCTACCCGGCCTTTCAGTTCGTGGTGTGGGCGGGCAAGAGCGCCCGCGAGGCGCTCGACGCCTCGCTGCTCGACACGGTCGGCGAGGCCTGATAGCCCTCGACGGGAACGGCGCGCCTCCTCTCCCGCGCGGGGAGAGGAGAGCGATGCGATCGCCGAATCCTGTGTGACATCATGGCACTTCCTTCGTTTTCAGGTCCGCTCGTGCTGCTCGGCGCGGGCAAGATGGGTGGCGCGCTGCTGGAAGGTTGGCTCGCCGACGGGCTCGATCCCGGCCAGGTGGTGGTGGTCGACCCCGCGCCGCCGCCCGAGACCGCGGCGCTGATCGGAGAGCGCGGCATCGCGCTCAATCCCGACCTTGCGGGCGATTTTGCGAAGCTGCCGGCGCCGGCGGTGATCCTGCTCGCGGTCAAGCCGCAGATGGCGGCGAGCGCCTTGCCTGTGGTGGCCGGCCGCGCCGGCCCCGGCACGCTGGTGGTGTCGATCATGGCCGGCAAGACGCTGGCCAATCTGGAGGCCGCCTTTCCGGCCGGCACCGCCATCGTCCGCTCGATTCCCAACACCCCGGCCGCGGTCGGCCGCGGCATCACCGTGGCGGTGCCCAACGGCCGGCTGACGCCGGCCCAGCGGGAACTCGCCCATGCGCTGCTCGCCGCCACCGGCGCCTGCGAGTGGATCGACGACGAGGCGCTGATGGACGCCGCCACCGCGGTGTCGGGCTCCGGGCCGGCCTATGTGTTCCTGCTGGTGGAAAGTCTGGCGCGGGCGGGGGCCGCGGCCGGGCTGCCGGCCGAGCTCGCCGCGCGGCTGGCGCGGGCGACGGTGATCGGCTCCGCCGAGCTTCTGCGGTTGTCCGACCTGCCGGCCGACCAGCTCCGCCGCAACGTCACCTCGCCGGGCGGCACCACGGCGGCGGCGCTGGCGGTGCTGATGGCCGAGGCCGGGTTCGATGCGCTGCTGGAGCAGGCGGTCGCGGCCGCAACCCTGCGCGGGCGCGAACTCGCGGGCTGAGCGGACGGTGTCATCCCGGCCGGCGCGTAGGGTGGAGGCGGCCCCGGCGCGCTGATCGGTACGGGAAGCCGTCGTCCGGCCGCGGAAAATCCCGCCATCGAGCGCCCCTGGCAGAGCCAGGGTTTTCGGCGAGACCGTTTCCGTCACCCCGAAGGGATCGACCGGAAACCGAACCGGAGGCGCCTTGCCATCTCTATATAATAATTTATATACTGCCTGCACGATACGGTTTCCGATACCCCGAAGGGATCAACCGGAAACCGTATGTGCAAGCCTTCCGGAAAGAGGCTGGTCTGGATCGCGTCCAGCCAGCGCGACATGCGGGCCTTGCCCAAGGGTGTCCGGCGGACGTTCGGCGTTGCGCTCTATGCCGCGCAGACCGGCGTGACACCGCCGATTGCCAAGCCGTTGAAAGGCTTTGGCGGCGCTGGCGTGCTGGAACTGATCGAGGACGACAAGGGCGGCACCTATCGCGCGGTCTACACCGTGCGTTACGCCACGGCGCTCTATGTGCTGCACGTGTTTCAGAAGAAATCGAAACAGGGCATTGCGACGCCGCAGCAGGATATCGACCTCATCAAGGACCGCCTGAAGATAGCGGAGGCTATTCACAAAGAGACGTACCGGGAGACCGAGCCATGACGCGGGATTTTCACGACAGCAGCGGCAATGTGTTCGCCGATCTTGGCTTCAAGGAGGAGTCCGAGCAGGAGCTTCTGAAGGCCCAGCTCATCGTGCAAATCTACAAGCTGCTTTCGGAAAGCGGCCTCACGCAGACGGAGGCTGCCAAGCGTCTCGGCACGACGCAGCCGCAGGTCTCGGCCCTGATGCGGTGCAAGCCGGTTTCGGTTTCGGTCGGCCGCCTCATGGAGTTTCTCACCATCCTCGGGCAGGACGTCGAGGTGACGGTGAAGCCCGCCGCGCACGGGAACACCGAGCAGGGTAGCGGCCGCCTGTCCGTCGTCGTCCGTTCGGAGCCGCAGACTCTGTAAGCAACCCAACCGGCGCGGCGTCATCCCAGCCCGCCCGGCGCGCCGAGTTGAACTTGACCCGCATCGCCGCTATGTACGCGCGTCCCTGCGCGCCTTCGCACCCCTGGAGGCGACGCGCGGGCCAAAGGCCGCCCACCGGGCGGCGTTTTCCATCTTGAGGACACCCATGACCACCATTCGCGAACTCAAGGCGACGGCGCGTCCGCGCAGCGGCAAGGGGGCCGCGCGTGCCGAACGCCGCGCCGACCGTACCCCGGCCGTGATCTACGGCGCCAAGCAGCCCCCCATCACCATTTCGCTCGAAAGCGACGAGATCCGCACCCGCATCTATGCCGGCCGGTTCCTCACCACCGTGTTCGACATCGAGCTCGACGGCGAGAAGCACCGCGTCATCCCGCGCGACTACCAGCTCCATCCGGTGAGCGACCTGCCGATCCATGTCGATTTCCAGCGCCTGGTCGCCGGCCACAAGATCCGCGTCGAGGTGCCGATCCACGTCACCAAGGCCGAAGCCTCCCCGGGCGTGAAGCGCGGCGCCGCCGTCAACATCGTCGAGCACAAGCTCGCGCTGCTGTGCCCGCCCGACGCCATCCCGACCGCCATCGAGATCGACCTGACCGGCCTCGAGATCAACCAGTCGGTCCATCTCGGCGACATCACCCTGCCTGAGGGCGTGCTGGCCGCGGCCAAGGACGAGAACCCGACGCTGGTGACCATCGTCGCGCCGTCCGGCTTCAAGGACGAGACGGCGGCCCCGGCCGCGGCGGCCGCACCCGCGGCTGCGGCCAAGGCGCCTGCGGCGGCCGCCAAGGCGCCCGCGGCGGCCGCCAAGGCCCCGGCCGGCGGCGACAAGAAGAAGTGATCTGACGGTCCCCCGCGATGAAGCTTCTTGTCGGCCTCGGCAATCCCGGGGCCCGCTATGCGGGGAACCGGCACAATATCGGCGCGATGGCGCTTGACGCCATCCATCGCCGCCACGGGCTCGCCCCGTGGCGGCGCCGCTTCCAGGGCGAGGCGAGCGAGGGCGCGATCGGCCGCGAGCGCGTCATCCTGCTCAAGCCCACAACCTACATGAACGAATCCGGCCGCGCGGTGGCCGAGGCGCAGCGCTTCTACAAGCTTCCGCTCGCCGATCTCGTGGTGCTCCACGACGAGCTCGACCTGCCGCCGGCCAAGGTGCGGGTGAAGCTGGGCGGCGGCATCGCCGGCCACAACGGCCTGCGCTCGATCACCGCCCATTGCGGCAACGAGTATTGGCGGGTGCGGCTCGGCATCGGCCACCCCGGCGACAAGGCGCTGGTGCACGACTACGTGCTGGGCGACTTCGCCAAGTCCGAGCGCCCCTGGGTGGAGGCGGTGGCCGACGCGGTGGCCGACTTCGCCGAGCTGATCGCAGCCGGCGACGACGCCACCTTCCAGAACCGGGTGCACCTCGCGCTCGATTCGAAGGGCTTCGCCAACCCCAAGCGGCCGGGTCGGCCGGAAACCTGACCCCGAACGCTGATCCGCCCAAAAAGCTGATCTGCCCCAACCTGATCAACGGAGCGGCCTCATGGGCTTCAAATGCGGTATCGTCGGCCTGCCGAACGTCGGCAAGTCGACGCTCTTCAACGCGCTGACCCAGACCGCGGCGGCGCAGGCGGCGAACTATCCGTTCTGCACCATCGAGCCGAATGTCGGCGAGGTGGCGGTGCCCGACCCCAGGCTCGACGAGCTGGCGCGGCACGGCAAGTCGGCGCAGATCATCCCCACCCGGCTGACCTTCGTCGACATCGCCGGCCTGGTGCGCGGCGCCTCCAAGGGCGAGGGGCTCGGCAACCAGTTCCTCGCCAACATCCGCGAGGTCGACGCCATCGCCCACGTCGTGCGCTGCTTCGAGGACGACGACGTCACCCACGTCGAGGGCAAGATCGACCCCGTCGCCGACATCGAGACCATCGAGACCGAGCTGATGCTGGCCGACCTCGACAGCCTGGAGAAGCGCGTCGTCGCGCTGGAGAAGAAGGCCAAGGGCGGCGACAAGGACTCGAAAGAGCTGCTCGACCTGATGATGCGCGCGCTGGTGCTGCTGCGCGAGGGCAAGCCCGCCCGCCTCGTCGAACGCCGGCCCGAGGAGGAGAAGGCGTTCGCCGGCCTCGGCCTGCTGTCGTCGAAGCCCGTGCTCTACGTCTGCAATGTCGAGGAGGGCTCGGCCGCCACCGGCAATTCCGCCTCCGCCAAGGTCGCCCAGCGGGCGAAGGAGGAAGGCGAGCGCTCGGTGGTGATCTCGGCCAAGATCGAGAGCGAGATCGCCGTGCTGCCGCTGGACGAGCGGAAGGACTATCTCGACGCGGTGGGCCTGACCGAGCCCGGCCTCGACCGGCTGATCCGCGAGGGCTACGCGCTCTTGGGCCTCATCACCTATTTCACCGTCGGGCCGAAGGAGACGCGCGCCTGGACCATCACCGCCGGCACCAAGGCGCCCGCGGCGGCCGGCGTCATCCACACCGACTTCGAGAAGGGCTTCATCCGCGCCGAGACCATCGCCTATGCCGATTTCGTCGCCCATGGCGGCGAGGCCGGCGCGCGCGAGGCCGGCAAGCTCAGGCTGGAAGGCAAGGACTATGTCGTCGCCGACGGCGACGTGATGCACTTCCGCTTTGCGAATTGATCGCAGCTTCCCGTGATATAGGCAATTTCACGGGCGAGCCGCCCGGTCCCGCTCGGAACCCCGATGCCGCGTTTGTTCTTTGAAGACTTCACGCCGGACTGGACGATCAGCTTCGGCCCGCGCCTCGTCACCCGCGAGGAGATCGTGGCGTTCGCCGCCGAGTTCGACCCCCAGCCCTTCCACCTCGACGAGGAGGCGGGCAAGGCGTCGCTGCTAGGCGGGCTCGCCGCCTCGGGCTGGCACATGTGCGCCATCCTGATGCGGATGATGTGCGACGCCTTCCTCAACGAGGCCGCGAGCCACGGCGCCCCCGGCATCGAGGAGGTGGCGTGGCTGAAGCCGCTGCGGCCCGGCGCGCGCATCACCATGCGCGGCGCGGTGATCGAGGCCCGCCCCTCGAACAGCCGGCCCGGCGTCGGGCTGGTGCGCTTCCGCTTCGAGCTGGTGGACGCCGACGGCGTGACCCTGATGCGCCAGATCCACACCAAGATGATCGGCCGGCGCGGCGCGGAGGCGGCATGAAGTTTCTGGAGGACATCGCGACAGGCGAGATCGACGAGCTCGGCAGCCACGTCTTCACCGTCGAGGACATCAAGCGCTTCGCGCAGGCCTTCGACCCCCAGCCGTTCCACCTCGACGAGGCGGCGGCGGAGGAAAGCCATTTCGGCGGGCTCGTCGCGTCGGGCTGGCATACCGGCGCGGTCTTCATGCAGCTCTGGATCGCCTCTTGCCGCCGCCGCGACGAAGAGATGGCGGCCCGCGGCGAACCGGTGGCGCGGTTCGGCCCCTCGCCCGGTTTCCGCAACATGCGCTGGCTGAAGCCGGTGCGCGCCGGCGATGTGCTGTCCTACCGCACCGAGGTCACCGCCAAGCGGCCGTCCGCCTCGCGGCCGGGCTGGGGATTGCTGTCGATCGCCGTCAGCGCCACCAACCAAGCGGGCGAACTGGTGTTCGCCTTCGACGGCACGGTGTTCCTGGAGCGCCGCCCGGCCTGACGCGGGGGAGAGATCGTCGTCCCGGACGGCGCGCAGCGCGCAAGCCGGGACCGTTTGCAGGAAGAGGTGCCTTTCCCGGAGGACGATCCCGGGTCTTCGCTTCGCTACGCCCGGGATGACGCGGGGGAGAGATCGTCGTCCCGGACGGCGCATCGCGCCGAGCCGGGACCGTTTGCAGGACGGGGGGCCTTTTCCGGAGGACGATCCCGGCTCTCGCTCCGCTCGGCCGGGATGACGAGGCCCAGGAGGACGATCCCGGGTCTTCGCGTTGCGAAGCCCGGGATGACACCGCCCGAAGAACGCGGCCCCGGCTCTCGCTCCGCTCGGCCGGGATGACGAGGCCCAGGATGACGATCCCGGCTCTCGCTTCGCTCGCCCCGGCCTGACGCAGCCCGGCCTCACGCCGCGCGGATGCGGTCGAGGAAGCCTCCGGCCTCCATCCGCAGCCGCGCGATCTGCTCGCTGAGCGTGGCGCTGGCCGCCAGCAGGTGGGCGGCGACATCGCCCGACACCTCGGCGTCGGCACGCACGCCGCTCATCTCCTGCGTGACATTGCGCGAGCCGGCCTCGGCGTCGCCGGTCGAGCGGGCGATCTCCTGGGTGGCCGCCGACTGCTCCTCCACCGCCGCGGCGATCGAGGTGAACGCCTCGTTCACCTGCACATTGGCGTGGTTGATCTCCTCGATGGCCGAGGCGGTCTGGGTCGTCACCGCCTGGATGGTGCCGATCTGCCGCTCGATGTCCTCGGTCGCCTTGGTGGTCTGGCTGGCCAGCGTCTTCACCTCGGAGGCGACCACCGCGAAGCCGCGCCCGGCCTCGCCGGCGCGCGCCGCCTCGATGGTGGCGTTGAGCGCCAACAGGTTGGTCTGCGCCGCGATGGTCTTGATCAAGGTGATGATGCCGCCGATCTCGTCGGCCACCTTCACCAGGTTGGCCACCACCAGGCTGGTCTCGCGCGCCCGCTCGGCGGCGCCGCCGGCGGTGGCCGCCGCCGACTGCACCCGCGCCGAGATCTCGTGGATCGACGACGACAATTCCTCCACCGCCGCCGCCACCGAGCCGACATTGGCGGTCGATTCCTCGGCCACCGCCGCCACGCTGGTGGCGCGCTGCTTGGTGCGCTGCGCGGTGGCCGCCATCTCGTCGGCGCTGTGGTGCATGTCCTGCGTCGCGGTCTCGACCGCCTCGGTGATGGTGCCGACCGACGACTGGAAGACGTCGGCGAGCTTCGTCAGCGCCTCGCGCTTCTCGCGCCGGCTTTCGTCCAGGTAGACGCTGATGGCGAAATCCATGTCGAGCATCGCCGCCCGCGTGAAGGCGGCGATCTTGGCGCGCACGTCCTCCGACACGCCGCGGCGGAAGAAGCCCGAGCCGCCCTCGAGCAGCGCCGCGATCACCTCATTGATCAGGAAGGCGTAGCCGCCGATGTACCAGCCGGGCTCCAGTCCCAGCCGGTTGTGGGCGCGCCCGACGCGGGTGACGGAGTCGACATAGGCGTCGTCGAACGTCGCCTCGCAGATCAGCGCCCAGTGCTGGAGCTGCTTGGTGCGGGCGTGGCGCATGTGCTCGGGATTGCGGAACATGCGCGCCATGTCCGGCGTCGCCGAGACGTGGCCGTAGAAGCCGTCGAGCGCCCGCGGCATCGCCGCTTGCAGCAGCGGCTTCATCTCCGTCAGGTGACGCCGCGTCTCGGCATCGATGCGCATGAACTGAACGCGGCTCTTGAGCGACTCGTCGACAGCCATGCGCAAACCTCCACAACAGGATTTAGCAGTATCAATAGACGTGCGGATTTACTGAAAAGTGAAGCTGTTCGAATAATAGCGGCTCGCACGAATGCAATTTCCGGTTTTTGACGCAAGGGTTCTCGCGGTATCGTCGCTGAACGCGCGCTGAGCATTTGTTTACCGCGCCGGCACGTTCACACCTCCGCCCATATCTAGATACCTTTTCTGTAACCGGATGTTTGTCATCCGGCCGCATCTTACCGCTTCTGCAGGAACAACGCGGTCATGACCTTCAAACAGTTCGGCGTGCATTTCATCCTCGGCCTGTTCACCGTGCTGCTGCTGCTTGCCGGCGCCACGCTGACGCTGGTCGACGTCACCCTCGAACGGCTGATCCGCGACGATGCCGAGATCGCCGCGGCGGGCTGGGTGAATCATTTCGCCGTCCAGATCGACGACCTCGGCCAGATCGCCGCCGGCGCGTCGCCCTCGCCTTCGAGCGCCACCTTCCTGGCCAAGCAGCGCAGCGGCACGCGGGTGTTCCGCTTCGAGGTCTACGGACGAAACGGCCATCTGGCGCTGGTGTCCGACCAGATCGAGACCCGCTGGCGTCCGGCTGCGGATTCGATCGACGGCCGGGTCATCGAGGTGGTGGCCAGCGGCCGCCCGATCACCACGCTGCGCCACAGCGACCATGCGCTGCTGCCGGCGGTCTATGCCGAATCCTATCACCCGGTGGTGGTCGGCGCGCACGTCGCCGCGGTGGTCAAGGCATTCATCGACCAGACGCAGAAGCGCGCCCGCTTCGACCATTTGCTGTCCACCATCGGAATCGTGTTCACCGGGCTGATCTTCCTCGCCGTCGGCGGCTCGGCGATCGCGCTCAGGCTGCGCTCCAAGCAGAAGCAGGCCGCCGACGAGACGGCGGAATTCCTGGCGATCGAGCGCAAGGTGGCGCAGGTGCGCGCCGAGTTCCTGGCCCAGCGCGACGAGCTGACCGGCCTTCTGAACCGGGCCACCTTGCTGGAGCGGCTTTCCAAGCGGCTCGGCCGGCTGCCCGAGACCGGCCTCGGCCTCGCGGTCCACAATATCGACCTCGGCGCGCTCAAGATCGTCAACGACACCCATGGCTACGACATCGGCGACGGCCTGATCCGCGCCGTGGCCGAGACGCTGAGCGAGGCCATCGGCGAGGTCGACCTGATCGGCCGCATCAGCGGCAACGGCTTTCTCATCGTCCAGGACGAGGTCGAAAGCCCGGCGGACGCCGTCCGCTTCGCCGCTCGCCTGAAGGACTCGCTGGACCGTCCCTTCGTCGTCAAGGGCCTCGACCTCGCCAGCGGCGCCGCCATCGGCGTGGCCATCGCCCCCGGCCACGGCACCACCGCCGAAGGCCTGCTGCACAGCTCGGAGCTCGCGCTCGACGCCGCCCAGTCGCCGGGCGTGCGCAACCATGTCTGCCGGTTCGAGCTCGGCATGGAGGACGAGATCCGCCACCGCCGCGAGCTGGAGGCCCTGGTGCGCGATGCCGCCGCCAACGATGCCTTCGAGTTGCACTACCAGCCGGTGGTGTCGGCGCGCGACGGCGCCCCGGTCTATTTCGAGGCGCTGCTGCGGCTGCGCCGGCCGGGCGGCGGCTACGTGCCGCCGGCGATCTTCGTGCCGATCGCCGAGGATCTCGGCCTCATCACCAAGATCGGCGCCTGGGCGCTGAACCGCGCCTGCCAGGCTGCGGCCGGCTGGCCCGAGGCGCTTGGCGTCGCCGTCAATCTGTCGCCCGTGCAGTTCGGCGGCACCGACCTCAACCAGGCGGTGGCGTCGGCGCTGGCCGCCTCGGGCCTCGCGCCGCGCCGGCTCGAACTCGAAATCACCGAGGGCCTGCTCTTGAAGCACACCGAGAGCGTGCTGCATCAGCTCCAGGGGCTGCGGGAGATCGGCGTGTCGATCGCCATGGACGATTTCGGCACCGGCTATTCCAGCCTCGGCTATCTGTGGCGCTTCCCGTTCGACAAGATCAAGATCGACCGCTCGTTCATCGTCGGCTGGGAAGCCAACGACCGCCACGTCGCCCACATCCTGCGCACCATCGTCTCGCTCGGCCGCACGTTGAACATGCTGGTCACCGCCGAGGGCATCGAGAACGCCGGCCAAGCCGCGCTGCTGCGCGACCTCGGCTGCGATTTCCTGCAGGGCTTCCATTTCAGCCGGCCGCTGCCGGAGGTCGAGGTCGCGCCCTATCTGCTGCGCCCCCGCCTGTCGCTTGCCGAGCCGCGCCGGGCGCCGCCGCCCCTGCAGCTCGTCAACGGCTGACGCGGATCGGCATACGGGTTCCGGCCGATCAGGCCGGAACCCGTATGCCGATCGCCGAAAAATCCTATTCGGATCGAGGATTTTTCGGCGAGATCGTTTCCGGTGTCCCCAAGGGATCAACCGGAAACCGTTTGAGCCCCGTCCGGGCCGCCGTCACCAGCGCCGTCACCGCCGCGCCGCTGTGCAGCGCCCGCGCCATCACCACCACATGGCCGGTGTCGTCGCGGATCACCGCATCGAGCGACACCGCCCGCGACAGCGCGTCGCGGAACGCCGCCTCGTCGGCGATCGCCTCGGCCGGCAGCCGCAGCAGCAGGAACGGATCGGCCGGGGCGGTGCCGAAATCGTCGGAGGCCGCGGGGGCGGCGGCGCGCATCAGCGCGATGAAGGTCGCCGGCACGCCCGGAACGATCTCGAAGGCACGCGCGGCCATGATCTCGGTGCCGGCCCAGTCGACCGCCTCCGGCAGCGGCCCGGGACGGGTCGGCGCACCGCCCAGCGCCCGCACCGCCCGCCGGAACGAGCCCACCCGGTGGCCGCGGTAGAGGCCGATCGCCACGAACACGCCGATGATGACGGCGACGAAGACGAAGCCGGCGGTTTGCGTCATGCTGCGATGCCCGAAGGCTCCCCCGAGGGTCGTCGTCTCCGATGACGCCGTCTTCCGGAGACGCCGTCTTCCGGAGACGTCCTGCCCGGAATCCGCGGCCCGATCAACTGCCCCTGAAGAGGATGCCGGCGCCGGCGGCGATCAGGCCGTAGCCGACGAGGTGGTTCCAGCCGATCGACTCCTTCAGCACCACCACCGAGAACACGCCGAAGATCGACAGCGTGATCACCTCCTGGATCGTCTTCAGCTCGGCCGCCGAATAGACGGCGTGCCCCAGCCGGTTGGCCGGTACCGCCATGCAGTATTCGACGAAGGCGATCAGCCAGCTCGTCACGATCACCGTCAGCAGCGAATACGACTTGAACTGCAGATGGCCGTACCAGGCGATGGTCATGAACACGTTGGAGCCGATCAGGAGCAGGATCGGCGCGACATAGGGGGAGGTGACGGCGGCGGCGAGGCTGGTCATGGCGAATCTCGGGGGCGGCGGCCCGCCTGCTTGCAGCACGGCCGGCGCCGGCCCGCAAACGCCGCGCGGCGGCTGGCGGCGGCGCTCACCACTCTGTGATCGGCCAGGGTGATCGGCCTCCGGCATCACACCGTATTAACCAGCAGAAGCGCGCATCGAAGGGCGGCTTCTCAAGCTGCGGCCCCGGCCGCAGGAAGTTCAGCTCTTGTTCTCGCGTGAAATCGTTCGACGATTTCGCCAAAACATCAAACGGGAGATGTACGATGTTGAAACTGCCCCAGACCAGCCTCAAGGAAAAGGCCGCCGTTGGCCTCGGATTCGCCGTCCTGTTCGTGCCGTTCTTCTGGACGTAACGAACACCGAGGCAACCAGGCCGGCGTCGAAACCGCCGCAGCCCCGGTTGCCTCCACCCCCGCCGCAGCCCCCGCTGCGGTCTGATGTTCCCCCATCTTGGGCTCCGATGACGAGCCCGCACGCACCATCAGCCAAGGAGACGCACAATGTTGTTCCCCACCATCTCCACCAAGGAAAAGCTCCTGGTCGCCAGCGCCTTCGCCATCAATATCGTCCCGTTCTTCTGGGTCTGACCGACACTTGGCAAACTCCGGCCGCCCGGCCGGAGTTTCCTGACACCCTGCCTGCCCGAATCGACGGCCCGAAGCCCCGGTGATGATCGGAGCCTCGGGCCGTCGATCGTTTCGGGCCGCGCAGACCGCGATCGCTTTCTGCGGGCGCGTCATCCGGGGATCGCTTTCTTCGAGCCGCGTCATCCGGGGATCGCTTTCTTCGGGCCGCGTCGTCCCGGACGGCGCGGGATGCGCAGCATCCGGCGCCGAGCCGGGACCGTGCTCAGGAAGGGGTGCCATGTTCGGATGACGATCCCGGCTCTCGCTGACGCTCGGCCGGGATGACGAGACGGCACAAACGACCGCCGCCGCGGTGGATGGCGCGTTGGCACCATCCCCGCGGCGGCGTGGTCGGCCTGCCGGCGAAATTGTTACGAAAGGAACAGCGGCACGATGCAGATGGCGCCGGCGGCAGCGACGGTGACCTTTTCCACGAGGGTGAGATCGGAAATATTGGACATCGGACATCTCCTGTTACGAGGTGGTGACGAGTCTCTGACCGAGCTCATCTATGGTGAAGTGCTGCATAATCTGCAGTTCAATCTGCAGAACGATTTGAGAAGCAGCATTTCTTGCTCGCTTCTGCTGGTTAATACGCTCCTTCTCTGAAACCCGATCACCGGCGGCCGATCACAGAACGGTGAGGATGGGGAGGAGCGGAACGCCGGGGCGAGGACGCCTTTTCCGGCGGACGGTCCCAGCTCGCGGCTCGCGCTCGCCTGCGACGACAGCCTGGGCCTCGTCATCCCGGGCTTCGCAAAGCGAAGACCCGGGATCGTCATCCGAACATGGCACCTCTTCCTGCGAACGGTCCCGGCTCGGCGCCGGATGCTGCGCATCCCGCGCCGTCCGGGACGACGGCCTCTCCCCCCCGGCGTCATCCCGGCCGAGCGTGAGCGAGAGCCGGGATCGTCATCCGAAAATGGGCCCCGTTCCGGAAAACGGTCCCGGGTCGCGCGGCTGACGCCGCTTGCCCGGGACGACAGCCTGGGCCTCGTCATCCCGGGCTTCGCAAAGCGAAGACCCGGGATCGTCATCCGAACATGGCACTTCTTCCTGCGAACGGTCCCGGCTCGGCGCCGGATGCTGCGCATCCCGCGCCGTCCGGGACGACGGCCTCTCCCCCCCGGCGTCATCCCGGCCGAGCGTGAGCGAGAGCCGGGATCGTCATCCGAAAATGGGCCCCGTTCCGGAAAACGGTCCCGGGTCGCGCGGCTGACGCCGCTTGCCCGGGACGACAGCCTGGGCCTCGTCATCCCGGGCTTCGCAAAGCGAAGACCCGGGATCGTCATCCGAACATGGCACTTCTTCCTGCGAACGGTCCCGGCTCGGCGCCGGATGCTGCGCATTCCGCGCCGTCCGGGACGACGGCCTCTCCCCCCGCGTCATTCCGGCGCGCGCCGTTAACCCTTTCTTAACGATGTTGTCGCGCGCGGCTGGGGGCCGCCTTAACCTCGTTCTGCCCCGAGTGAACGGCGAGGCAGGCGATGACGCGGCTGATCGTGCTGGCTGTGGCGATCTATGTGGCGGTGGTGGCGACGCTGGCCGGCGTGCTGGCCGATCCGGTGCAGCTGTTCGAGCCGGTCCCGTGGTACCGGGCTGCGGACTTCTGGGTGATCCCGGAGACTTCGGCCGACCGCCTCAGCGCCCTCGCCGCGGCGGGCCGCAGCGCGGAGGGCCTGCTCTATACGGCGGTGCTGGGCGCCTCGCTCGTCCTGCTCGGCGCGCTGGCCAGTCTTGGCGCCGGTCTGGGGCTGACCGCGGACGCCGGCCGGCGGCTGCTGCCGGTGCGCGAGACCCTGCTGTTCCTGTGCGTGCTGCTGCTGGTGGTGCTGACGGCCGATCCGCTGGTGGCGCTGGCGCGCGACCTCGAGACGCAAGGGGTGGCGCCGCGGGCCGGCATCTACGCCATGCCCGCCTACTGGATCGCCACCATCGTGCTGACCTGCGCCATGCTCGGCCGTTACGCGGCGTTTCTGGCTCATGACGCGGCCGCTTGGGCGCGGGCCGGCTGGAAGCGCGCCGGCGTGACGGGGTGGTCCTCGTCCCGGCCGAGCGAAGCGTAGGGCGGAATAGCGCAGCGTATTCCGCCACTTGCGCCGCCCGCGTCGGCTCGTGCCGGCGCAATACGCTTTCGCTATTGCGCCCTACGGGATCGCTGCCCGCGGTCCCGGCCCGGCGCTTGGCGCCGCCCGGGACGACGGTTCGGGCCTCGTCATCCCGGCCGAGCGTGAGCGAGAGCCGGGATCGTCATCCGAAAAAGCACACCCCCTTCCGGAGAACGGTCCCGGGTCGCGCGGCTGACGCCGCTTGCCCGGGACGACGAGGCGATAATATCCGTTACGCCGTCCGTTACGCCGCCTGCTGTTTCGGCTGCACCTCGGCGGTGTAGTCCTCGATCAGCGTCTCGGTGAGCTTGGCCGGCGTGAAGCGGTAGGGGCCGATCTCGCCCACCGGCGTCACCTCGGCGGCGGTGCCGGTGACGAAGCACTCGCTGAAGCCCGCCAGTTCCTCCGGCAGGATGCGGCGCTCGGCCACCTCGATGCCGCGGCGCTTGGCCAGGTCGATCACGGTCTGGCGGGTCAGGCCGTTGAGGAAGCAGTCGGCGGTCGGCGTGTGGATCACCCCGTCCTTGACGAAGAAGATGTTGGCGCCGGTGCATTCGGCGACGCGGCCCTGCCAGTCCAGCATCATGGCGTCGGTGTAGCCCTTGGCCATGGCGCGATGCTTGGAGATGGTGCAGATCATGTAGAGGCCGGCCGCCTTGGCGGTGGACGGCGCGGTCGCCGGATCGGGGCGGCGATAGTCGGCGATGTCGAGCCGGATGCCCTTCTTGCGCATCTCGGGGTCGAAATAGCTCGGCCACTCCCAGGTGGCGATCGCCAGGTGGATGGTGTTGGCATGGGCGCCGACCCCCATCTCCTCCGAGCCGCGCCACGCCACCGGCCGCACATAGCAGTTGGTGTGGCCGTTCGCCGCCATCACCGCGAGCTTGGCCGCGTCGATGTCCTCGACCGTCCAGGGCACCTCGAAGTCGAGGATCTTGGCGGAGTCCTTCAGCCGCTGCGAATGTTCGCGCGAGCGGAACACCACGCCGCCATAGGCGCGCTCGCCCTCGAACACGCCGGATCCGTAATGCAGGGCGTGGGTCAAGACGTGAATCTTGGCGTCGCGCCACGGCACCAGCTTGCCGTCGAACCAGATGAATCCGTCACGGTCGTCGTACGGCATCAGGGCCATGGTTACATCCTCCAATGGGTCGGCGGCGCGGCCGCCGATAAACCTTTGCGATAAACCTTCGATCGTCTGGCAGATGCCGGGTTCGGCTCGCCTTCGCGGCGCATATTTGGTAAGCATCGCTGACCCGACCCGGCGGGGTTGGCACGATCGTTTCGCCAACACGGCGGTTTGGGTAACAATCGGACCGGAATAAGTCAATATGGCTGACATAAATTTCGCAGCCGAGCAGACCAGCCCTGTCGGAGCCGCAGCCGCGCCCGCGGATCCGGCCGAGCCGGCCTACGACCTGATCGAGCTCATGTTCTTCGCCTACCGGGCGTTCACCGGCGATGCCGACGGCATGCTCGCACGTTACGGTTTCGGCCGCGCCCATCACCGGGCGCTGCATTTCGTCGCCCGCCATCCCGGCATCACCGTGGCCGAGCTGCTCGACATCCTGAAGATCACCAAGCAGAGCCTGGGGCGGGTGCTGCGCGAGCTGGTCGAGACCGGCTACGTCGTCCAGCGCGAGGGCCACGCCGACCGTCGCCAGCGCCTGCTCTACCTCACCGACAAGGGCGCCAAGCTCGCCGCCGAGGTGGCGCAGGTGCAGACCGGGCGGCTGATGCGCGCGCTCGCCGATTCCGGCGAAACCCGCGAGAGCGCCTGCCGGCTGTTCAACGGCATTCTCGACCCCGACCAGCGCCGCGAGGTGGAGACGCTGATCGCGCGCGGCGACGGCAACCGGCGCGACCGCCACAAATAGCAACAGGCAGAAGGAGGCTGCGGTGCCCCGCCCGATCGTGGTTCCTCCCGACGACGCGCCCCATCTGCTGGTGGTCGACGACGACGCCCGCATCCTGGCGCTGCTGTCGCGTTACCTCACCGAGAACGGCTACCGCGTCACCACGGTGGCCTCGGCCGCCGACGCGCGCGCCCGGCTGGAGAGCCTGTCGTTCGACCTGCTGGTGCTCGACGTGATGATGCCCGGCGAATCGGGCCTCGACCTCGCCCGGTCCTTGCGCGGCCGCTCCGACGTGCCGATCCTGATGCTGACGGCGCGCACCGAGGCGTCCGAGCGCATCGCCGGCCTGGAATCGGGCGCCGACGACTATCTCGGCAAGCCGTTCGAGCCGCGCGAGCTGCTGCTGCGCATCGGCGCCATCCTCAAGCGCAGCACCGCGCCCCAGCCCTCCAAGTCGCCCGACGTGGTGTGCTTCGGCGAGTTCGTGTTCCAGCTCGAGCGCGGCGAGCTCCGGCGCGGCGCCGAGCTGGTGCGCATCACCGACCGCGAGCGCGACATGCTGCGGGCGCTGGCGCGCATCCCCGGCGAGACGGTGCCGCGCATCGACCTCGCCGCGCCGGGCGCCGAAGCCAGCGAGCGCGCGGTCGACGTGCAGGTCAACCGGCTGCGCCGCAAGATCGAGGACGATCCGGCCAACCCGCTGTTCATCCAGACGGTGCGCGGCGTCGGCTATCGCCTCGTCGTGTCGCCGTGAGCGGGCGGCGATGAGCGTTTCGGAAGCCGGGGCGGAAATCGGGCGGGTGGCGGCGATGCTGGCCAAGCGCGCCTGGAACCGCGTCACCGTCGGGCTGAAGGGGCGGATGCCGCAGGGCCTCTATGCCCGCTCGCTCTTGATCATCGTCACGCCGATGGTGCTGCTGCAGGCGGTGGTGGCGTTCGTGTTCATGGAGCGCCACTGGCAGACGGTGACCTACCGGCTGTCGGCCTCCGTCACCCAGGACATCGCGGCGCTGATCGACGTCTATCGGCTCTATCCGCAGGACAAGGATGCGACGACGCTGCGCCGCATCGCCATGGAGCGCCAGGGCCTCACGCTCAATTTCCGCACCGGCGAGACGCTGCCGCCCGCCGGCCCCAAGCCCTTCTTCTCGCTGCTCGATTCGGCGCTGTCGCGCGAGATCAGGCGCCAGATCGGCAAGCCGTTCTGGATCGACACGGTGGGCAATTCCTCGCTGGTCGAGATCCGCATCCAGCTCGAGCCCGGCGTGATCGTGCAGGTGTTCGCCCGGCGCAGCCAAGCCTACGCTTCCAACTCGCACATCTTCCTGGTGTGGATGGTCGGCACCTCGCTGGTGCTGGTGGGGGTGGCGGTGGCCTTCCTGCGCAACCAGATCCGGCCGATCCAGACCCTGGCGGACGCCGCCGAGAGCTTCGGCAAGGGGCGCGACGTCGAGGGCTTCCGGCCGCGCGGCGCGCGCGAGGTGCGGCGCGCCTCGCACGCCTTTTTGGAGATGAAGCGGCGCATCGAGCGCCAGATCGAGCAGCGCACCACCATGCTGGCCGGCGTGTCGCACGACCTGCGCACCATCCTCACCCGCTTCAAGCTGGAGCTGGCGCTGCTCGACGACACCACCGAGGCCGACGCCATGAAGAAGGACGTCGACGAGATGACCCGCATGCTGGAGGACTATCTGGCCTTCGCGCGCGGCGATTCCGGCGAGCAGGCGGCGCCCACCGACATGGAGCTGCTGCTGGCCGAACTCTGCGACGAGGTCGAGCGCACCGGCGACAAGGCGAACGTCACCTATATCGGCCAGCCGATGGTGACGGTGCGGCCGGATGCCTTCAAGCGCCTGCTGCACAATCTCGTCGCCAACGCCTCGCGCTTCGCCGACACGGTGGAGATCACCGCCACCCGCGACAATCGCTGGTTCACCGTCACGGTCGACGACGACGGGCCGGGCATTCCGCCCGACATGCGCGACGAGGTGTTCCGGCCGTTCCTCAGGCTCGACGATGCCCGCAACCAGGACCAGGGCGGCTCGGGGCTCGGGCTCGCCATCGCCCGCGACGTGGCGCGCAGCCATGGCGGCGACATCACGCTGTCGGAGTCGCCGCTCGGCGGCCTGCGCGCCACCGTGCGCGTGCCGGTGTGAGGGGGGGCAAATGACGCGGCCCGGGCTGTCGTCCCGGACGGCGCAGCACCGAGCCGGGACCGTTCTCCGCACCACGTCATCCCGGGCGAGGCGGGATGCGGAGCATCCGGCCGAGACCCGGGATCGTCCGCAGGAAGAGACCCTTTCCGGACAACGGTCCCGGATCGCGGGCCTTCGGCCCTTGTCCGGGACGACAGGATAATCGCACACGATCCCGGGTCTTCGCTTCGCTTCGTCCGGGATGACCTTCGTCACTCCGCGATGCCCTCGACGTCGGGCGTGCGCCAGGCGAGGTGCTGGCCGCCATCGACGGCGATCATCTGGCCGGTGACGCTTTGCGCCGCGGTGAGATAGAGCACGGCATTGGCGATCTCGGCCGGCGTGGCGGCGCGGCCGAGCGGCACGGCGGCGGCCTGGCGGGCGAAATCGTCCTCGCTCTGGCGGGGATTGGCGAGCGTTGGCCCCGGCCCCACGGCATTGACGCGGATGCGCGGCGCCAGGGCCTGGGCCATGGTGCGGGTCGCCATCCACAGCGCCGACTTGGCCAGCGTGTAGGAGACGAAGCGCGGCGTCGGCCGCCACACCCGCTGGTCGAGGACATTGATCACGCAGCCGTCGCGGCCTTCGGGAAGCTGGCGGGCGAAGGCTTCGGTGAGGAACACCGGCGCGGTGAGATTGACCGCAAGCTGGCGCTCGAAGCGGGCGCGCTCAAGCGTGCCCATCTCGTCGGGCTCGAACTCGGAGGCCGAATTGACCAGGAGCGTCAGCGGCCCGACGCTGGCCGCCGCCGCCGGCACCAGGGCGGCCACCGCGTCGGGGTCGGCGAGATCGGCGCACACGGCCGCAGCCCGCAGGCCGCGCCGGCTGAGCGCCTCGACCAGCGCCTGCGCTTCCGCCGTCGAGCGGCCGTAATGGATGGCGAGCGCATAGCCCCGCTCGCCCAGGGCCTCGGCGATGGCGCGGCCGATGCGCTTGGCGCCGCCGGTGATCAGCGCCGCGCCGGGGGCGCTCATTGCCCGTCCCGCGCCTGCCGGACCGTCCGGCGTTCCAGAATCATCCGGCGTTCGAGGTGCTTGGCGAGCCGCAGATAGCGGAAGAAGGCGTAGTTGGCGGCGGTCATCACGCCATAGAGGCCGCGCACGAAGTGGCGGCGCCCGACATAGGCCTTGAGGAAGGCGGCGGGAAACTCGGTGAACAGCCGCCAGACCGGGAGCTTGACGCCGCGCCGGTCGAGATCGTCGGCCTGCTGGTCGGTATAGGCGTTGAGCTTGGCGATCTGCTCGCCGAGCGAGCGCACCGAGAAATGGTGGATGCGGCCCTTGAGCCGGCCGACGCGGGCGCCCTCGGCCAGCACCACGCGGTCGTGAACCGGGCTGTCGGAATAGCGCCCGCGGTCGGTGCGGTAGAGCCGCACCGGCGCCAGCGAATAGGCCCAGGGGTGCGGCGCGGTCTCGACCGGGAACACCTCGGCGATGGCGATCTCAAAGGCGTCGCACGGCGGCTCGCCGTCGGCGAACAGCGCCCGCAGCTCGGCGACGAGGTCGGGCGGCATCACCTCGTCGGCGTCGATGTTCAGCACCCAGCGGTGCCGGCACAGGCTCTCGGCGAAGCGCTTCTGCGGGCCGTAGCCGGGCCAGGGATTGTGCACCACCCGGGCGCCGAAGCTCGCGGCGATCTCGATCGTGTCGTCGGTCGAGCCGGAATCGACCAGCACGATATCGTCGGTGAGGCCCTGGACGGCCTGGAGCGTGCGCCCGAGCCGGTCGGCCTCATTGCACGCGATCAGGAAGATCGAGACGGGGATCGCTGCCGGC
This sequence comes from Blastochloris sulfoviridis, assembly GCF_008630065.1. Lineage (GTDB taxonomy): Bacteria > Pseudomonadota > Alphaproteobacteria > Rhizobiales > Xanthobacteraceae > Blastochloris > Blastochloris sulfoviridis. The sequence goes on along the minus strand of NZ_VWPL01000008.1, from coordinate 39,452 downwards.
ATCGCCTCACTCACGAAACGTCTCGTCTCGATGCCATGGCGCCCGCCGGCCGGCAAGCGGCTCGGGGGCGTTGCGCAGAATCGGCAGTAACGAAGAATTAATCATGTCGATCAGGTCGGGCATCCAAGGTGTCGTCACGTTACCGCTGCGATCCTGGCCACATTCTGCCATGTTCGCTGCCGAATAAAAGGCATTCTCGTGAATATTTACGTTTCATTTATCACGCTGCCCGGTTTCGCTGGGCGCATTCCGGCGCCCGCGGCACAGGGTGAATCGTTCACTCTATAATTCACGACAGGAGCGGCGGTGTTCGTGACCGCGACGAGACAAGGAGTAAGACCGATGACCAAAATCGCAGGAGCGTTTGCGGCTGTGATGCTCACGGCCATGCCGGCGATGGCGGCGGACATGATCCAGCGTCAGCCCTCGCCCTATTATTCGGCGCCGGCGGCCTATAGCTGGAACGGTTTCTATCTCGGCCTCAATGCCGGTTTCGCCTCGGGCGACCTGTCGAATTCCGGCGGCCTGGAGCCCTCGGGCTTCATCGGCGGCCTCACCGGCGGCGCCAATTGGCAGTGGGGCAATGTGGTGTTCGGCGTGGAGACCGACATCAATTATTCGGGCGTCGACGACGGCCTCTATGGCGACAAATGGGAGCTCGACTGGCTCGGCACGACGCGCATGCGCGTCGGCTACGCCTGGGACCGCTTCCTGCCCTACCTGACCGGCGGCTTCGCCTATGGCAGCGGCACCTACAAATATTGGGGCGGCAAGGACGACGCCAGCCACATCGGCTGGACGCTGGGCGCCGGTGTCGAGGGCGCGATCACCCAGAGCGTCTCGGCCAAGATCGAATATCTCTATGTCGACCTCGGCGACAAGCACTATGGCGAGCTGCCGTGGAAGAACGAGTTCGACGCCAGCCTGCTGCGCGCCGGCGTGAACTACCATTTCTGATCCATATTTACGCCACGTTTACTGGGACAATCATAGAAAGAAACCGATTGCTCCAGACGACTTCGCGGGCGTCCGCCGATCCGGCCGGGCGCCCGAATTTTTTCGGCCCGGCGCAGCTCCTGCCGCAAGACCGGCGGCGGGTGGTGGCCGAGAAGGCCGGGCTCAAGCCGGCGCGGATCGGCGGCCTCGGGCCAAGAGGCCTTGGTCGCGACAATCCCCGTCATCGCCGGGCTTGTCCCGGCGATCCCGATGGTTCCGGGCACCCGCCTGCCGCCCTCGTTTCCGTTACCGTTGCGATGGTGCGATCGAGATCGCCGGGACAAGCCCGGCGATGACGGCGGCGAGGGCGTGCCCCCGTGGCGGGCGAGACGCGGCGGTGCTTGCCGTCACCCGGCACCCTTCTGATCCCGGCCGCGGGCCGGCGCTGTCCCCGGCCCAACGGACCCCGCGGCCTCCGCCGCCAGCCGGTCGAGCCGGAAGCGGCCGCCGCCGTGCCCCGGCGTGCTGCGGCCCAGTTCATCCTGCCCCAGGCGTTCGGCCAGCGCCGGAAGCAGCACCTGGAGGTCGCGTTCCAGCGTCCAGGGCGGGTTGACCACCACCATGCCGCAGCCGTTCAGCGGCCCGTCGGCGCGGATCGGCCCGACACGCAGTTCGGCGCGGAGGATGTCGGGGATGCCGGCACGGGCGAGCTGGCCGCCGAACGCCTCCGCCGCGGCGACGTCCTTCAGCGGATACCACAGCAGATAGGTGCCGGTCGGCCAGCGGGCATGCGCTTTGGCGAGGCCGTGGCGCAGCCGCTCGAACTCGCCTTGTTCCTCGAAGGGCGGATCGACCAGCACCAGGCCGCGCCGCTCCGGCGGCGGCACGAAGGCCGGCAGCGCCAGCCAGCCGTCGAGCTCGGTCACCTTCACCCGCCGGTCGCGCCGGAACAGCGCCGCGAGGGCCGCGGCATCGTCCGGGTGACGCTCGACGAAATGCAGCCGGTCGCCCGGCCGGGCCAGCGCGGCGATGATGGATGGCGAGCCGGGATAGTGCGTGGCCTCGACCGCAGCCAGCGCGGCGCGCAGCGGCGCCAGCACCTCTTCGGCCGCGGCATCGAGCGGCGCGTCGCGCAGCCGGCCGATGCCGCCCCGCCACTCGCCGGTGCGGGTGGCTTCGCTGGCGTCGAGGTCGTAGAGGCCGCGCCCGGCGTGGGTGTCGATGGCGCAGAACGGCGCGGGCTTGCGGCCGAGATGGGCGAGCACCCGCGCCAGCACCGCGTGCTTGAGGATGTCGGCGAAATTGCCGGCGTGGAAGGCGTGGCGGTAGTTCATGCGGTCTGTGAGTTGCTGGCGCTCGGCCGGGACGACGCGGGGAGAGATCGTCGTCCCGGGCAAGCGCGCGTGGCGCGCGCGACCCGGGACCGTTGTCAGAAAGGGGGCCTTTTCTTGATGACGATCCCGGCTCTCGCTGGCGCTCGGCCGGGATGACGAGGCTCGAAACAGGACGATCCCGGGCCGGAAACCATATCACCCCCCGCGCGGGGGCGGCACCTCGATGCGGCCGGTGCGGCAGGCGCGGCGGTCGACCTCCGGGCAGGGGCGGAAGGCGAGGTCGCGCGAGAAGCAGATGCGCACCTCGCGCAGCAGCCCCTCGCGGCAATCGACGGCGATCATGTCGCGCGCAAGGCCGGCATTGTCGCGGACGAAGGCGTTCTCGACCTCGACCGGGGCCATCTGGCGCGGCCGGTCGGGATCGCGGAACTCGGACGGGATCTTGACGCGCTCATGGGCGCGGCGGACGGTGTCGAAGAAGGCGGCCGGCTCCAGGCCGGCGCAGGTGCCGTGCTTGCGCCATTGGTGCAGGATCAGCCCGAAGCTCGGGGTCAGGTCCAGCATCGAGCGCACCAGCCGGTCGTCGAGCCGGGGCGGGCGGGCGACGCAGTTGGCGGGATAGCCGCGCTCAAACTGCGGCCACAGGCCGTGGACGATGAAGCTGTAGGGGCGGTTCGACCGGCACTGCTCGGCCTCGCGCCGCGCCCCCTCCTGGCGGCACCAAGTCGGCGACCAGGACAGCGCCAGCACGTAGAAGTCGAACGTGCCGGGCGTATCGGCGCGGGCCGGGGCGGGGGCGGTGACGAGGCAGGCGGCAAGCGACAGGGCGGCCGCGGTCGCCTTCAACCTCACGGTCGCGCCATCTGGCAGTCCGGGGCGTAGGCCCAGCTCCGGTCGAGGCCCTGCACGCACCACTCGACGCCGGAGCCGATGCCGGCGAACCCGCCGTCCTCGATCAGCGAATAGTAGATCGGGCGCGGCTTGCCGTCGGACATCAGGGCCATGGCCTCGCAATAGCGGCGGGGAATCTTGCCGTAGCCCCACGGCCGGTAGGCGACCTCGCGGATCTTCTCATAGCCCTGGATGCGCAGCGGCGAGGCCCAGAACGAGCGCTCCGTCTCCGCGAAGAAGGCGTTGATGCGCGTGAGGGCCCACGAATCCTCGCACGGGGGAACCCAGCCGTAATAGTGCCGCTCGATCGGCGTGGGGTCGACCGGCGTGCTCTCCATGATCACCGACCGGTCGAGCGAATACGGCGCGGGATTGACGCGGTCCTGCGCGGCCGCCCCCGACACCTGGCCCCAGCACGCCATCGCCGCGGCCAGCGCCACAACCTTCATCCGCCATACGTTGTGCATGGGTGCATTCCCGCTCGCTCTGCCTGAAATGACGATGCAAGTCCCTCCGTCAACGGTCAAGGGGCCGCAAGGCCCCGCAAGGCGCCATCCGGGGCGCCCAGCGCTCCTGGCGGGGTCCGCCATGCGTTTTTCTTGGAAACGCGGTATGGACGCAACAGTCCCGCCCCGCCGCCGTGGCCGAACCGGGGGGCGGGGAGGCGTTCTGTTTGCGCCGGAGAGTGCCGATGCCCGCGCCTTCGCGAATCACCGCCCAGCCGGCGATGCCACGCTTCCCCACCGCCCTTGACGCGGCGATGCGGCTGCGGCCCGACCAGCCGGTCTATTGCTTCCGGCCCGGGGTGCTCGCCGCCGACATCCGCGCCTTCCGCGCGGCCTTCCGCGGCAAGACCGCCTATGCGGTGAAGACCAATGGCGAGCCGATGGTGCTCGCGGTGCTGGCCGCCGAGGGGGTGGACAGCTTCGACGTGGCGAGCCCCGCCGAGTTCGACGCGGTGCGGGCGGCGGCGCCGGGGGCGGAGCTGCTCTACATGCACCCGGTGAAGGCGCAGTCCGACATCAGGCTGGCGCTGGAAAGCTACGGCATCCGCACGCTGGCGCTCGACCATGAGGACGAGGTGGCCAAGATCCTGCGCGTGGTGCGGGCCATGGACATCGACCCCGGTGAGATCACGCTCTATGTGCGGCTCGCCACCAAGAGCGAGGCGGCCTACGAGCTGTCGAAGAAGTTCGGCGCCGCCCCCGGTCACGCCGCCGAGCTCGCCCAGCGCATCGACGGCATCGGCTTCCGGGTCGGGCTCGCCTTCCATGTCGGCAGCCAGGTCGAGGATCCGGACGCCTATGATCAGGCGCTGGCGATCGCCGCCGCCGTACGCCGGCGGGCCGGCGTGCCGATCGCCGGGCTCGACATCGGCGGCGGCTTTCCCGCCCGCTACGGCCGCGAGCCCGGCCGCAAGGCGCCGCTGCCGCCGCCGACCGAGGCGCTGCTCGACGAGATCCAGCGCGAGGTGGTGGAATTCGGCTTCGGCGACGTGCCGCTGATCGCCGAGCCGGGCCGGGTGATCGTCGCCCGCGCGTTCTCGGTGATCGTGCGGGTGCTGCTGAAGAAGGGCCAGCGCGTCTACATCAATGACGGGGTGTGGGGCTCGCTGTCCGATTCATGGACCGGCAAGATCCCGCTGCCCGTCCGGCTGATGCCCGACCCCGCCCGCCGGCGGCGCACCGGCAACCCGGCCAAGATCGAGCCGTTCCGGGTGTGCGGCGCCACCTGCGACTCGGTCGATATCCTGTCGCGGCCGTTCTATTTGCCCGAGAGCGTCGATACCGGCGACTGGATCGAGATCGGCCACATCGGCGCCTATTCGCTGGGCCTGCGCACCCATTTCAACGGCTTCTATCCGGATACCTTCGTCGAGGTGGACGAGGCATTCGACCTGGAGACCGCCGACGGCCTGGCGGAGCCGGCGGTTTCGGCGGGGTGAGAGGGTCGTCGTCCCGGCCAAGCGCCGAAGGCGCGCGAGCCGGGACCGTTTGCCGCCACCCCGTCGTCCCGGACCGAGCGCAGCGAGGAGCCGGGGCCGTTTTCAGGAAGGGGTGTCTTTTTCTGCGGACGATCCCGGGTCTCGCTTCGCTCGCCCGGGATGACGCGGCACGGAAGACGACGAACCCGGCTCGGCGCTTCGCGCCGTCCGGAATGACGACCTCTCATGGAGTGGGCAAGGCGCAATACGCTTGGCGATTGCGCCCGACACGCTTCGCTCAGCCGTCCGATTTGGTCCGGGTGAGCACCATGGCCGCCGGCACCGCCGCCATCCACACCAGCATCGGCGCGAACAGGTCGCCCTTGGCGATGGCGGCGAAGGTGAAGGCGTCGGCCACCTCGCTCGTCGACCGGCCGGCGAACAGCATCAGCACCATCTCGATGCCCAGCGTCAGTACGAACCAGCCGGTGCCGATGACGAACGCATCGCCAAGGTTCGGCCGGGCGCGCAGGGCGAACAGCGCCGCTACCGTGCCGATGAGGATGATGCCCAGAATGCCCGACATCGGCAGGGCCACGTCGCCGAGCCACGGCTCCAGCACCAGCACCCGCAGCGCCCCATTGGCAAAGGCGAGGGCGAACATGCCGAGCCAGACGGCCAGCGCGACGAGATAGAGGCGGATGCGGCGGGACATGCGGGTTATCCAGGCAACTCTTTCAGGTGCAACGCGAATCGGCGCACCGGCGGGCGCCGTCGCCGCGCCTCGGTCCCCTCAGGGCGATCCAACCGGGATCGCGCCTCGGGCCTGCTGCGGCGCAGGCAAAACTACCGTTCCAGGACCGGCCTGGGAAGCCACGGCGGCCGCAGAAGGCGTTACCTTAACTGATGCCGCATCCTGGAGCATCCGCCGATCGAACCAGGCGGATGCTCCAGGTTTTTGAATTGTCGCATTCTCTTTCGCAAAACCGGTTCCCACTTTTGCGGAGAATGCTCTAACCGACACCACCCCTGGGCGTCAGCGCCCGGGCCAAGGCGACGAAGCCCGGAACCGGCACGGTCTCGGCGCGCTGGGTGGGGTCGAGGCCGGCCGCCGCGATCAGCGCGGCGGCATCGCCTCCGAGCGACTTCAACGACTGGCGCAGCATCTTGCGGCGCTGGCCGAAGGCCGCCGCCGTCACTCGCTCCAGCGCCGCGCAGGCGCAGGGCAGGGGGGCCGCGCGCGGGACGAGGTGCACCACCGAGGAGGTGACCTTGGGCGGCGGCACGAAGGCCTGGGCCGGCACGTCGAACAGGATCCTCGCCTCGGTGCGCCAGCCGGCCAGCACGGCGAGCCGGCCATAGGCATCGTCGCCGGGCGCGGCGACGATGCGCTGGGCGACCTCCTTCTGGAACATCAGCGTGAGCGAGGTCCACCAGGGCGGCCAGCGCTCGCCGGTGAGCCAGCCGACCAGCAGCGCGCTGGCGACGTTGTAGGGCAGGTTGGCGACGATCTTCGCCTCGCCCGGGCCGGCGGCGGCGGCGAGGTCGGTGGCGAGCGCGTCGCCGTGGATCACCTCCAGCCGGCCGGGATAGTGGGCTGCGATCTCGGCCAGCGCCGGCAGGCAGCGCGCGTCGCGCTCGACCGCCACCACGCGCCTGGCGCCACAGGCGAGCAGCGCCCGGGTCAGTCCGCCGGGGCCGGGGCCGACCTCGACCACCGTCGCGTCCTCAAGCGGGCCGGCGGCGCGGGCGATCCGGGCGGTGAGGTTGAGGTCGAACAGGAAGTTCTGGCCCAGCGCCTTGGTGGCGCTGAGACCATGGGTGCGCACCACCTCGCGTAATGGCGGCAAGTCGTCGATCTGGCTCATGTGGGCGACGACAGCCGGTGCGCCAGCCTGAGCGCGGCGATGAGGCTCGACGGGCTGGCGCGCCCGGTGCCGGCCAGCTCGAAGGCGGTGCCGTGGTCGGGCGAGGTGCGCACGAACGGCAGCCCCAGCGTGACATTGACGGCGGTGTCGAACGCCAGGGCCTTGGCCGGCGCCAGCACCTGATCGTGATACATGCCCAGCGCGGCATCATAGGTGGCGCGCGCCGCGGCATGGAACAGCGTGTCGGCCGGCAGCGGCCCGCGCACGTCGAGGCCAAGGCCGCGCAGCGCCGCGACCGCCGGTCGGACGATGTCCTCGTCCTCGCGTCCGAGTGTGCCGCCTTCGCCGGCGTGCGGGTTGAGGCCGCACACCGCGAGGCGCGGCCGGGCGATGCCGAAGCGGGCGGCGAGGTCGCGGGCGGTGATCGTCGCGGTCTCGACGATCAGCTCGCGGCTGAGGCGGCGCGGCACCTCGGCGAGCGGGATGTGGATGGTCACCGGCACCACCGCGACCAGCTCGGACCAGATCATCATCACCGGGCGAAGCCGTTTCCGCCGGCCCGGGATGCTGGCGCATCGGGCCGGCGATACTCGCGGATTTTCGTTTTCGAAATCAGAGATTTCCCGAAAATCCGCGATCGGAACCGGCGGCCGGCTGTCGCCGCCGCCGGTGCTGGAACTTCCATCGCCTGCCGCCAGCTCGGCCAGGAACTCGGTGTGGCCGGGGAAGGCGAAGCCGGCCTGATACATCACCGCTTTGGCGATCGGGTTGGTCACCACCGCGGCGGCGCGGCCGGCCCGGACCAGCGCCACCGCGGTCTCGATGGCGGCGATCGCCGCCGGGGCGCTGGACGCATCGGGGCGGCCGGGCTGGGCGGTGGCGGGGTGGCCGGTGGCCAGCACCGGCAGCGCGCGCGGACAGGTTGCGGCGGCGGTCTCGGGCGTTGCCGGCTCGACCGGCACGTCGAGGCCGAGCGTGCGGGCGCGGGCGGCGAGCAGGTCGGGGTCGCCGATCAGCAGAAAGGGGGGAAGATCAAGCGCCTGCCGGGCCGCCCAGGCGGCCAGCGCGATGTCGGGGCCGATGCCGGCCGGCTCGCCGAGCGTGAGCGCGAGCGGCGCGGCCATGAAACGTCAGCGGTATTCGATCAGCGCGGCGCGGCGCAGCTCCGCCATATAGCGCTTGGATTGGGTCTGCAGGCGCTCGCTGACCAGTTCCTGGCGCACCTCTTTCATCACCGCGGTCTGGCCGGCGACCTCGCGGCGGCTGCACACGGCGACCACCTCGACGCCCGCCTCGGTGCGTTCGGGCGGGGTGAGCTTGCCGTCGGGGGTGGCGTTGAGCAGTTCCCGCAAGGCCGGCGTCAGGTCGGCCGAGGCTTTGCGGACCGCGTTGCGCACCACCACCTCCTTGGCGCTGCGGGCGATGGCCAGCCCCTCGTCGCAGCCCTGGAAGCGGGCGCGCAACGCCTCGGCGTCGCGGCGGCGCGCCTCATAGGTGGCGTCGCTGGCGCCGCGCGGCACCACGAACACCACCGTGCGCAGCGTGTACTCGGTGATGCGCTGGGGCGCCTCCTGCTTGCGGGCGCTGAGGGCTGCGGCGACGTCATTGTCGCCGACCTGCGCCACCACCTTGTAGCGGGCGCGCACCAGCCCGCCCCAGGCGATCTCGGCGCGCAGGCGGTCCTTGAAGCTGCGCTCGTTCGAGCCCTGAGCGCTCAGCATCTGGGCGAACTGGGCCGTCGACATCCGCGCCCGGCTGGCGATGTTGCCGAAGGCGGTGTCGACCTCGCTGTCGGAGGGCACGGCGCCGAACTTCTTGGCCTCGCGCAGCTTCAGCCGTTCGTCGATGAGTTCCTCGAGCACCGTCTTGCGGTCCGGGCTGCGGCCCTGGCTCGTCAGGGTCAGCAGGCGGGTGCGGTGGGCGACATCGAGCGCGGTGATCGGCTCGCCATTGACCAGGGCCACCACTTGCGCCTTTGCCGGCGCCACCGGAAGGAGGACCGCCGCCGCCACGAGCGCAAGGCCGGCCAGGACGGTCCGCATGCGAATGCGAATCAAGGACACCATCGCCCCTCTGTTCCACCAGATTGCGGCAGTTACGGGGTCAGCGACCCCACATTGGTCGAGAAGCCGCCTTCGCCGAGCGTGCGCAGGTCGATCTTGAACAGAACCTTGTGCACGTTCTCGGCGTTGCCGCTCTCGGTATAGTCGGTCACGTAGTTGACGCTGAGGCCGAAGCAATCATCCAGGTATTTGATGCCGAAATTGGTGGTGTCGATCTTCTCGTTGATCAGATCGTAGCGCACCGCGGCGCTGACCGACCAGTTGCTGCTGATCTTCAGCCCGGTCGAACCGACCACCGCCTCGCGCCAATCGGTGTAGCCGAGCAGCGGCTGGGGGGCGTAGCGCCCGTAGAGCGCCGCCAGATTGATCCGCTCGTACTTGGCGCCGCCTTGCATCTCGAACCGGCGCACCTCGAAATCCGATTCGGCGAAGCGGTAGTGCGACGACAGGGTGTAGACGCCGTCCGGCTGGTAGGCGAGGCGCGCCACATAGTCCGAGCGCGTGGTGTCGAGGCCGGAGTCGAGGCCGGTATTGGCCATGTCGGCCTGGGCGAACGAGTTCAGGCCGAAGATGTGATAGGACTGGCCGAACAGGGCGTTGACGGTGCCGGCGCCGTTGAGCTGGGCGGTGTACTGGAGGCCGGCATTGACGCGGCCGCCGCCCTCGACCCGGTCATAGCCGGAATACTTGTTGATCTCGAACAGATTGGTGTCGTCGAACACCAAGCTCTGGGCGTCCTCGTTGGGCAGCTTGCCGATCTGGTTCTCGTTCGGGCGGACGACGAGCTGGGCGATCGGCTCCAGCGTGTGCGTGCCCCAGGACTGCACGGCGATGAACGGCCAGCGGTATTCGAGGCCGGCCGCGGCCATGCCGCGCGAGAGCATCTGGTTGTCGCTGCTGACGAACTCGCTGGAGTAGTCGTAGGTGGGCGCATCGCGCCAGGCGGTGTCGCCGCGGATCGTGAGGAACGGCGTCACCACCTGCCCGGTGGTCGGCTCGATCAGCCGCTTCTTCCAGTACATGTCCGCCGACAGGCGCGAATAGGTGCCGGGCGCGCCGCGCATCACGCAGTTGTTGCGGCTGACGTCGGTCGACAGCGCCGAGCAGTCATAGCCGTTGATGCCGTCGAGGTCGGCCTGGGTGCGCGACATGCTGGCGACGTTGACGTTGAACCCGGCCTCGCCGCCCCACACCGGCGGCAGGAAGACGTAGTTGTAGTCGATGATCGGGTGGGTGATCGGCAGCTGCTTCTGCGAGTCGTACTCCGACAGGCCCATGTAGTAGACCGAGCGGGCGTCGAAGAAGCTGCGGTCGCCGATGCCGGTGATGAAGACCTGCGAGCGGATTTCCTTCTGGCCGAAGGCGAACACCGTGTGCTTGTTGAGGTCGTAGTCCTGCAGGAACGTCTTGTCCGACAGCATGGCGGCGTCCCAGCCCCAGCGCCAGCGCTCGTTGAGCCAGAATTCGCCGTGGGACTCGATCATGCCGCGGTCTTCGCGGTAGCCGGGTGTGGTGGAGCCGTCGGTGCGGACGAAGACGCTGAGATCCTCCTGGTGGATGCCGGCGGCGCGGATGGTGTAGGCGCCATTGATCAGGCGCTGGCGCCACTCGCCCTGCATCAGCACGCCCTGCTTGGTCGTGATGGTCGGCGTCAGGGTGACGTCGTAGTCCGGGGCCAGCGCCCAATAGTAGGGGATGCCGGCGGAGAAGCCGAACTTCGTGCTTTGGGCGAACTCCGGGATGAGGAAGCCGGACTTGCGCTTCACCGTCGGGTCGGGATGCGAGAAGTACGGGAACCACGCGATCGGCAGGCCGAACATCTCGATGGTGGCGTTCTCGTAATAGACCATCCGCTCACCCTCCTTGTGGATGATGCGGGCGGCCTTGACCTGCCAGGCGACGGGCTTCTTGGGGTCTTCCTTGCAGGGCTCGCAGGCGGTGTAGACGCCCGAGCGCAACACCGTCACGTCGCCGTCGCGGCGGTCGGCGCTGGCGGCGGCGAAATGGGTGCGGTCGGCGCCTTCCAGCCGCAGCGACTGGACGAAGCCCTCCTTGAAGTCCTGGGTCAGTTCCAGCCGCTCGGCATAGACGACGTCGCCGGACTTGCTCTTCAGGCGGACGTTGCCCTCGCCATACATCTTGTTGGCGCGGCGGTCATAGGTGACGCGGTCGGCCTCGAGCACCGAGCCGTCATTGTAGATCTGGACGTGGCCGACGGCCGAGACGCGGTCGTTCTGGTAGTCGTATTGCAGCTCGTCGGCGGTGACCAGCATCTCCTTGCCGGCCTGCAGGCGCGGCGCCTCCAGCCCGGTGCCGATCGCAGGCCCTCGCGACTGGGCGTGCACCGGCGCGAGCGCGCCGCTTGCGGCGAGCGCAAGCGCACCCGCCGCCGTGCCGAGCAGGAGCGTGCGCACCAGCGCCAGACCGGCTTCGGTGCCGGTTCCTTGAGGGCGATGCGGCGGTCGAGCCCGATCCGTCATCACCCGTCCTCCTGCTGAAGCAGCACCATGAAGCCCAGCAACACTGTCGCTGCAGCCGGACCCCAGGCCGCAGGCACAACACCAATCATTCCCGCCGAAGCGAGATCTTCAGCGAGTTCGGAGCCGACATAAAGCAGAAAGCCGGCGACCACGCCACTCAGAATCATCGGCGCAATTCCGCCGATCCGGAAGAACCGCAGGCTCACCGCGGCGGCGATCATCACCATCGCCAGGAACAGCAGAGGCCGCGCTATAAGGCTCTGATATTGAAGCTGAAAGCGTGCCGGCGACAGACCGGCCTCGCGGGCTGCGACGATGGCGTCCGGCAGATCCCAGAACGACACCGAATCGGCCTTGGAGAGGGAATCGCGCACCTGGTCGGCGGTCAAGGTGGTGGCGAGGCGGTAGGTGTCGAAGCTGCGCGGCTGGGTCGTGGCGGAGAAGATTCGCACGGTTTCGAGAATCCAGGCCCGGTCTTCGAGGCGGGCGGAGGCGGCCTCGATGCGCTCCAGGAGCTGGCCGTTGGCATCCAGCGTCAGCACGACGACGCTGGCGAGGCGGCGCCCGTTCTCGGTGGCCGCCTTGGCATTGAGGATCGCCGGGCCCGATTCGCTCGACTGGCGCAGCCAGATGTCGCCCTCGCCGCCGCCCTGGAAGAACAGCGAGCGGCTGCCGAAAATGTCGGCCTCCAGGGTGTTGGCGTGCTCCTTCAGGGCCGCCGCCACCGGATTGTAGAGGATGGTCGAGAACACCCCCACCGCCAGGCTGCAGGCCACGGCGGGAAACATGAACTGCCACACCGACACGCCGGCGGCGCGGGTGACCACCAGCTCCAGCCGGCGCGACAGGTTGAGATAGCTGCCCATCGCCGCGAACAGGATGGCGAAGGGCAGCATCTGCTCGACCAGCGAGGGCACGCGCGACAGGGTGAGCTGGGCCAGCAGCAGCACGGTGGCCTTGGGCGTGTCGCCGGTGCGCCGCAGCATCTCGACGAAATCGACCACCGCGATCAGCAGCGCCGATCCCAGGAACACCAGGATCAGCGCTTCCATGAAGCGCCGCGCGAAATAGGTGCCCAGGGTGCGGCCGATCACGCGCACCCCCTCAGGCTCTCAAGGGGCGGACGAGCCGCCCGAGGTGGCCGGACACGGCGCTGCCGATCTTGTCGAGGGAGGCCGTGCCGGCGAGTTCGAGACGCCCGGACCCGGCAAGATAGCCCAGCGCGATGGCGGCCAGCGGCAGCAGGTACATCAGCGGCACGAAGGTCGCCGAGCGCACCGTCAGGCCGGTGGCGGCAAAGCCCAGCAGCCGCAGCACGCCGGTGGCGGCGACCGCGGCCACCGCCGCAGCACTGCGCCCCTCGCGGGTCGAGCGGGCCTGTCCGAGAAACGCGAACGCACACATCACAAACGCCAACGGATAGAGCGGGGCCGTCAGCCGCTCGTGAATCTCGGCCCGGAAGCGCCCCGGCTGCATCTGGAAATACGGATCGGCCGGGTCGGGGGACATGAGGTCCGAGAGTGTGCGCTCACGTGGTTTATAATGAATTGCCGCCGGTTCGCCGGAGAACTGGGACAGGTCGAAGGCGTAGCGCTCGAAGAACACGATCGAGGTATCCTGGTCCCTCTTGGTGCGGCGCTGCAGGCTGCCATCCTTCAGGACCAGGAACATGCCGTTGTCGGAATCGATGATCTGGCCGCGTTCGGCCAGATAGATCATCTCCTGGTTCGGATCGCGCCGGTCGGTGACCAGAAGGCCCCGCAGCTCGCCGTTCGGCTGGCGGGCGCGGATGTGGAACGTCAGGTTTTTTTCCACCGAGGTGAAGCGGCCCGGCTGGACGATATTGGCCACCACGTCGGCGCGGATCTTGGTGATCTCATGGCGCAGCAGGCGCATCGACGCCGGGGCGATGTGGATGCTCATCGCCCCCACCACCACGGCCACCGCGCAGGCGAGCAGGACGATCGGCCGCACCACATGCGTCGGCGACATGCCGGCCGAGCTCATCACGATCAGCTCGGAGTCCGAGCCCAGCCGGTTGTAGATGAAGATGACCGCCAGAAACAGCGCGATCGGCGCGATGACCAGGAACAGCAGCGGCAGCGACAGGCCGGTGACGACGAAGAACACGATCACCGTCTGCCCCTTGGAGGTCAGCAGATCGAACTCGCGCAACGCCTGGGTGACCCAGATGACGCCGGTGAGCGTGAGGAGAACCATCACGAACGCCGAACTGGTCATCCGCAGCACGTAGAGTTCGATGCGGTGCAGTCCCAGCCTCAACGCAGTCGCCTTTCGGTCCCGATTGCGCGCCGATTAGAGCGCGTTTGAGGCGCGAACGGGGCGGCGGTTCCGCCCGCCATGCTGCTTTTCCGCACCTGTTGCCATTTCGGCACACCGCGCCGTATTGCTTTGGGATTCCCCGCTGGAGCGTTCCATGTCGCACATGCCCAAGATCACGTTCGCCAAGCCGCCGGCCGCCGTCGAGGACGGCATTCTCGTCGTGTTCGTCGACGACCGTCTGGAGGCGGGGCCCGCGGCCCGCGCCGTGCTGGAGCCGGCGGCCGGACTGATCGCGCGGGCCGCCGCCGCCGCCCGGTTCAAGGGCAAGCTCGCCGCGACCCTCGACGTGCTGGCCCCGGCGGGCCTCGCCGCCGAGCGGCTGATCGTGGTGGGGCTGGGTGCGGCGGAGCTGAAGCCGGCCGACCTGCTCAAGCTCGGCGGCAAGGTGATGGCCAGGCTGCCGGCCGCCGCCAAGGAGGTGACGGTGGTGCTGGAGCGGCCGGGCGGCGAGTTCACGCCGGCCGACATCGCCGAGTTCGCCCTCGGCCTGACGCTGCGCGCCTACGCCTTCGACCGCTACAAGACCAAGAAGAAGGACGAGGACGAGGAGGAGGGGCCGAGCCGCGCCCGCGTCACGCTGGCCTGCGCCGATGATGGCGCCGCCAAGAAGGCGTGGCGGGCCAGGGAGCCGGTGGCCAACGGCGTCATCCTCGCCCGCGACCTCGTCAACGAGCCGCCGAACGTGCTGCATCCGCCGGAGTTCGCCCACCGCGCCGAGGCGCTCACCAAGCTCGGCGTCGAGGTCGAGGTGCTCGACCCCAAGGCGATGAGGAAGCTCGGCATGAACGCGCTGCTCGGCGTCGCCCAGGGTTCGCAGCACGAGGCGCGCCTGGTGGTGATGCGCTGGAAGGGCACGCAGGGCGAGGGCAAGCAAAACGAAAGCAAGCCGGTCGCCTTCGTCGGCAAGGGCGTGACGTTCGATTCCGGCGGCATCTCGATCAAGCCGGCGGCGAGCATGGAGGAGATGAAGGGCGACATGGCGGGCGCCGCCTGCGTCGTCGGCCTGATGCACGCGCTGGCCGCGCGCAAGGCCAAGGTCGACGCGGTGGGCGTGATCGGCCTCGTCGAGAACATGCCCGACGCCGAGGCGCAGCGGCCCGGCGACATCGTCAAGTCGATGTCGGGCCAGACCATCGAGATCATCAATACCGACGCCGAGGGCCGGCTCGTGCTGGCCGACGCGCTGTGGTACGTCAAGGACCGCTTCAAGCCGGCCGCGATCATCGACCTCGCCACGCTGACCGGCGCCATCCTGGTGGCGCTGGGCCACGAACACGCCGGCCTGTTCGCCAATGACGACACGCTGGCCGACAGGCTCCTCGCCGCCGGCCTCGCCACCGGCGAGCGGCTGTGGCGCATGCCGCTCGGCAGCGACTACGACAAGCTGATCGACTCCAAGTTCGCCGACATGAAGAACACCGGCGGCCGCAATGCCGGCTCGATCACCGCCGCGCAGTTCCTGCAGCGCTTCGTCGACGGCACGCCGTGGGCGCATCTCGACATCGCCGGCACCGGCATGGGCGCGCCGGCCAGCGACATCAACAAGAGCTGGGGCCCGGGCTGGGGCGTGCGCCTGCTCGACCGGCTGATCGCCGACGTCTACGAGGAGAAGTGATCGTCGGCGGGGGCTGCGTTCCTTCTTCCCTCTCCCACCCGGACCGCGCTTGCGCGCGTCCGGGCGCAGGCTCTTGCGGGAGAGGCGCCGGTTCTTCCCTCTCCCCTTGCGGGAGAGGGTGCCCGAACGAAGTGAGGGCGGGTGAGGGGTGAGATCGAGCGGGCCGAAGAAACCCCTCACCCGGCTCGGACGTCGCGTTGCTCCGTCCTCGCCACCCTCTCCCACAAGGGGAGAGGGAAGACGCGCGGCTCCTGGCCGGCGGCTGTTTCGAGCCGGTCAACCGGAAACCGTACCATGACCGAGGTTCTGTTCTACCATCTGCAGCGGCGCACCCTGGAGCAGGTGCTGCCGCCGCTGCTCGCCAAGTGCCTGGAGCGCGGCTGGCGAGTGGTGGTGCAGGCGGCCTCGGACGAGCGGGTGGCGGCGCTCGACGCCCATCTGTGGACCTATGACGACGAGAGCTTCCTGCCGCACGGCCCGGCCGGCGAGCGCGACGCCGCCGACCAGCCGATCGTGCTCACCACGGCGGCCACCAACCCCAACGGCGCGAGCGTGCGCTTCCTGGTCGATGGCGCCGATCTCGACGACCCCTCGGCCTATCAGCGGGCGGTGTTCCTGTTCGACGGCCACGACGAGGATGCGGTCGCGAGCGCCCGCGGGCGCTGGACGGCGCTGAAGGCCGCCGGCCACGAGGTGACCTACTGGCGCCAGGACGAAGCCGGCCGCTGGGAGCGGAAGGGCTGATACGTCTTGCGGATGATCAGTTCAGAACGGCCGCAGGTCGTGAGCCGCCCTTACCCTCTCCCCTTGTGGGAGAGGGTGCCGAGCGATCGAAGATCGCGAGGCGGGTGAGGGGTGAAATTTCCAGAACGCGTCCGGATGAACCCCTCACCCGGCTCGACCTCGCCTTGCTCGGTCTCGCCACCCTCTCCCGCAAGGGGAGAGGGAAGGAAAGAGCCGGGATGATCTCCCGGAAACCGTCCGAGGTTGCAGCGCGGCGCCGATTGGCGCAAATCTGCCGGCCGCCCGACTGGGCGGCAATTCTCAATACGGGTCGGACGGCAATGACGGTTCGTTTCGGGTCGGTTTCTGTTGCTGGGTTGGGTGTTTTGGCGGCCGTGCTGCTCGCCGGCTGCGCCGGGGAGGGCACCGTGACGGCGCGCGGCGCGGGGGCTGCTGGCGGCAGCGGGCCGGTGCCGCCCAGCGAGCTGGTCAGCGCCGAGGGAGCGTGCGGCGACGCGGCGGCCGAGGGCAGTGCGCCAGGCAAGCTCGATTTCGGCCTCACCGAGTGCGAGGTGGTGCGGCTCGCCGGGCCGTTCGACCGGGTCGAGATCGGCGACGCCCAGGGCGTGCGGGTGGTGACGATGGTCTCGACCGCCGGCGCCCGGCCGGGCATCTACCGCTTCGAGGCCGGCCGCCTGAAATCGGTGGAAGGCGCCCCCGAGCCCGAGAAGAAGAAGGGCAAGCCGGCGCCGCGGCATTGAGCGGGCGGAGTCGTAGGGCGCAATAGCGCAGCGTATTGCGCCGAAGACGACCGCGATGAACGGTGGAATACGCTTCGCTATTCCACCCTACGGCGATATCCCCCCCCGGCCGCGCTGCGGCGATATCCCCCGGCCGCGCTGCGCGCGTCACCCGGCGGTCGCCGCCTCGTACTCCGCGGTGGCCTCCAGCCACGCCTCCTCGGCGGCGGCGAGGGCGGTTGCGGCATCCGCCCGGCGCTTCGACAGCTTCGCCGCCTTGGCCGGATCGCGGGCGTAGATGTCGCCATTGGCGAGCGTCGCGTCGATCTCGGCGATCTCGGTCTCGCGCGCGGCGATCTCCTTCTCGGCCGCCGTCACCCGCTTCTTGATGGGGGCCGCCGCCGAGCGGCGCTCGGCCGCCGAACGCCGCTCCTCCGCCCGCGACGGGCCCTTGTCGGCGGCCTGCTTCGGCGCGGCGTCGCCCGCGGCGCGCGACAGCACCAGCCTGCGATAGTCGTCGAGGTCGCCGTCGAAATTGGTCACCGTGCCGTCGGCGACCAGCCACAGCCGGTCGACGGTGGCGGCGATCAAATGGCGGTCGTGCGAAATCAGGATCACCGCGCCGGGAAAGTCGTTGATGGCGTTGGCCAGCGCGTCGCGGGCATCGACGTCGAGGTGGTTGGTCGGCTCGTCGAGCACCAGCAGATGCGGCTTGCGGAAGGTGGCGAGCCCGAGCAGGAGCCGCGCCTTCTCGCCGCCCGACAGCTTCTCGACCGGCGTGTCGGCGCGCTCCCCGGAGAAGCCGATCTGGGCGGTGCGGGCGCGCACGTCGGATTCGGCCGCTGCCGGCATCAGGGTGCGCACGTGCTGGTAGGGGCTCTCTTTGGGCCGCAGCTCGTCGAGCTGGTGCTGGGCGAAGTAGGCGATCTCCAGCTTGTCGGCGACCGTCATGCGGCCCGACAGCGGCGCGAGACGGCCGGTGAGCAGCTTGGCCAGCGTCGACTTGCCGTTGCCGTTGGAGCCGAGCAGCGCGATGCGGTCGTCGGTGTCGATGCGCAGGTCGAGGCTGCGCAGCACCGGCTTCTCAGGCGCGTAGCCGACCGAGACCGCATCGAGCGCGAAGATCGGCGGGGAGGGCAGCCGCGCCGGCGCCGGGATGGTGATCGGCAGCGATTGCTCGTCCACCATCGCCGCCAGCGGCACCAGCTTTTCCAGCATCTTCACGCGCGACTGGGCCTGCCGCGCCTTGGTCGCCTTGTAGCGGAAGCGGTCGACGAAGGCCTGCAGGTGTTTCCTCTGGTCCTCCTGGCGCTTTCTCAGCTTGGCATCCTGCATCTGCTTCTCGGCGCGCTGGCGTTCGAACGCCGAATAGCCGCCGCGCCACAGCGTCAGGCGCCCTTCGCCCAAATGCAGCGTCCAGTCGACCGCCTGATCGAGCAGGTCGCGGTCATGGCTGATGATGACGACGGTGTGGGGATAGCGGGCGAGATAGTCCTGCAGCCACAGCGTGCCTTCGAGGTCGAGATAGTTGGTCGGCTCGTCGAGCAGCAGCAGGTCGGGCTCGGCGAACAGCACGGCGGCGAGGGCCACGCGCATGCGCCAGCCGCCGGAGAAGTCCGAGCAGGGGCGCTGCTGCGCCGCCTCGTCGAACCCCAGGCCGGCGAGGATGCGCGCGGCGCGGGCCGGCGCCGAATGGGCGCCGATGTCGGCGAGCCTGGTCTCGATCTCGGCGATGCGGTGGGGGTCGGTGGCGGTGGCGCTCTCGGTGATCAGCGCGGCGCGCTCGACATCAGCCGCCAGCACCACGTCGATCAGCGCCTCGGGGCCAGAGGGCGCCTCCTGCGCCACCCGGCCGATGCGGGCACGCGGCGGCAGGGCGATGCGCCCCGAATCGGTGGGGTGCTCGCCGCAGATGGCGCGGAACAGCGTGGTCTTGCCGGCGCCGTTGCGGCCGACCAGCCCGACATGGCCGCCGGTCGGGATCTGGGCCGAGGCGTTTTCCAGGAGCACCCGGCCCGCGACGCGCAGGGTGATGGAGTCGATGGTGAGCATGACGCTCACCTCGCCCAAGCGGGCGGAGAAAGCAAGGATGATGGCGCGATGGCCTCTTCTCCGCAGAGCCCGAGGGAGGCTCCGCGGAGAAAGGGTAGGTCAGCGCGCGTGGACCTCGCCCGGCCGCACCGGCACTGCGGGCGGCGGCCACAAGGCTTCGAGGTGGGCAGGGGCGGGCAGGCGCGCCGCGCGGCCGAGGGCGCGGTAGATTTCGAGATAGTCGCTGGCCATGCGCTCGGCGGTGAAGCGGGCCTCGAAGCGGGCGCGGATGCGCCGGCGGTCGAGCGCGATCACCTCGGGCAGCGCCAGCAGCGCCTCCTCGAACGCGTCCACCAGGCGGCCGGTGATGCCGTCCTCGATCACCTCCGGCACCGAGCCGACGTGGAAGGCCAGGAGCGGCGTGGCGCAGGCCATGGCCTCGATCATCACCAGGCCGAACGGCTCGGAGCGGTCGACCGGGAACAGCAGCGCCTGCGCCTCGCCGATGAAGCGGGCCTTGTCGCGGTCGCTGATCTCGCCGACGAACTCGATGCCGCCGTCATAGGTGATCTCGGGCCGCACCACCTCGCGGAAGTAGCTCTCGTCGGACTTGTCGATCCTGGCGGCCATGCGCAGCGGCAGGCCCAGCTCGCGCGCGAGCTGGATGGCGGCGAGCGGCCCCTTCTCCGGCGACATGCGGCCGACGAAGGCGAGATAGCCGCCGCGCGGCTCGTAGGTCGGCGCGAACAGATCCTTCGGCAGGCCGTGATGGACGGTGGCGACGACGTTGGCGTCCGGGATCGGCGCGCGCTGGTGCTCGGAGACGGCGACCAGCGGCATGCCGGGGAAGCCGCGATAGAGCGCGGCGAGGTCCGGCAGATCCTGGCGGCCGTGCAGCGTCGTCACCGTGCGGTGCGGCTGGTCGTTGAACAGCGGGAAGTGCAGCACGTCGGTATGGAAATGCAGGATGTCGAAGGCGGACGCGCGGGTGCGCACGCGGTCGAGCATCAGCATGTAGTGCGGCAGCGGATCCTTGACCCTGGCGGCATGCCGCAAGCCCTCGCGCGTGCACGCCACCAGCTCGGCGCGGGTGATCGAGTCGCCGCTGGCGAACAGCGTCACCTCGTGGCCGAGGTCGACGAGGGCTTCGGTGAGGTCGTGGACGACGCGCTCGGTGCCGCCATAGAGACGCGGCGGAACGCTTTCCATCAAAGGCGCGATCTGGGCAATTCGCATGGGCACCTCGTGTTGGTCAGCTCGATGGCGACATCGAGTTGGCGGCCTGCGCACGGGTGCGCCGACCAGGGGGCAACACAGGCTCTGCCTGGGTCATCTGGTCGGTCAACGTGTCGTGGAAGGGCGGGTTCCCGGCGCCGCGCCGCCTGTCGCTGCGGCAATTTGAACCGCCGGCGCGCGGGCGGGGGCGCGTTGTCGCTTGGGCTTTGTCATCCCGGCCGAGCGTGAGCCGAGAGCCGGGATCGTTTTCCGGAGGAGGGACAACTTCCGGAACACGGTCCCGGGCTCGCGCGGCTGCGCCGCTTGCCCGGGACGACAGCGGGGGCTTTGTCATCCCGGCCGAGCGCAGCGAGAGCCGGGATCGTCATCCGAAAAAGGCACCCCTTCCGGAACACGGTCTCGGGTCGCGGGCCTGCGGCCCTTGCCCGGGACGACAGCGGGGGCTTTGTCATCCCGGCCGAGCGCAGCGAGAGCCGGGATCGTTTTCCGGAGAGGGTGCCTTTCCGGCGCGCGGTCCCGGGTCGCGGGCCTGCGGCCCTTGCCCGGGACGACAGGCTTCCGCTTGCCCGGGATGACGCGCGGTCAATGCCCCTCGAAGGCCGTGAGCGTGCGCACCGGCACGTCGAGCGCCTCGAGCTTCTGGCGGCCGCCGAGGTCGGGCAGGTCGACGATGAAGCACGCCGCCACGACATTGGCGCCCATGTTGCGCAACAGGTTGACAGCGCCGATCGCCGTGCCGCCGGTGGCGATCAGGTCGTCGACCAGGATCAGCCGCTCGCCGGCGATCACCGCATCGACGTGCATCTCCATCTCGTCGGTGCCGTATTCGAGGGCGTAGGCCATGCGCACGGTCTGGTGCGGCAGCTTGCCCTTCTTGCGGATCGGCACGAAGCCGGCCGAAAGCTGGTGGGCGACCGCGCCGCCGACGATGAAGCCGCGCGCCTCGATGCCCGCCACCTTGTCGATCTTGTCGCCGGCCCAGGGCTGCACCAGCTCGTCGATCGCCCGGCGGAACGCCTTGGCGCTGCCGAGCAGCGTGGTGATGTCGCGAAACAGGATGCCCGGCTTGGGATAATCGGGAATCGTGCGGATCGCATCCTTGAGATTCATGCTGGTTCCCCCTCGTCTTGTCGGCGCCGGCGTGCGCGGCGCGCCCCCGACATGCGTTTCCGGCTCACGCCGCCGTCAGCACGCGCCCGGCCACCGCGTCGAGCTTGCCGAGCAGCAGCGGATCGCGGGCGTCGGGCGCGGTGATGATGGCATGGTCGAGCGCCCGGTCGGAGCCGATCGGGCAGCGCTCGTGCTCGGCCGGGAAGTCGCGCGCCAGCCGCCCGGCCAGCCGCTTCGCCTTCTCGGCGTTCTCGGTCAGCACGCGGATGATGTCGGTGACGGTGACGGCGTCATGGTCGGGGTGCCAGCAGTCGTAGTCGGTGACCATGCACACGCTGGCGTAGGAAATCTCGGCCTCGCGGGCGAGCTTGGCCTCGGGCATGTTGGTCATGCCGATCACGTCGTAGCCGGCGGCCTTGTAACTGAGGCTTTCGGCCAGCGTCGAGAATTGCGGCCCCTCCATGCACACATAGGTGCCGCCCTTCACCGCTTTGATGCCTTCGGCCGCGGCGGCGGCGGCGACGCGGTCCACCAGCCTCGGCGCCACCGGGTGGGCCATCGAGACGTGGGCGACGCAGCCGCGGCCGAAGAAGGAGGAGGCGCGGCGCGTGGTGCGGTCGACGAACTGGTCGACCAGCACGAAGGTGCCCGGCGCCAGTTCCTCCTTGAAGGAGCCGCAGGCCGACAGCGACACGAGGTCGGTGACGCCGGCGCGCTTCAGGCAGTCGATATTGGCCCGGTAGTCGATGTCGGTCGGCGACAGGCGGTGGCCGACGTCGTGGCGCGACAGGAACACGATCTCGGTCGTGCCGATGCGCCCGCGCTTGAGCCTTGAGGACGGCGTGCCCCACGGGCTGTGGACGTCGATCTCCGCGACGCCTTCAAGCCCAGGCAGGTCGTAGATGCCCGAACCGCCGATGATCCCCAGCACGGCTTTGGTCATGAGAACTACTCCGCAACAACATGAAAAAGGGGCCCGTCGCCGGGCCCCTTCGTCTCGGTTCGATCACGAACGCGGCGCCGAAGGGCCGCGCATCAGGCGTGGCCCTTCACCTGCCGCCACACCGTCCATTTGGTGGCATAGAGCAGGCCGGCGAAGATCACCAGGAAGCCCAGCACGTACCAGCCGATGCGCTTGCGCACGTCGAGCGTCGGCTCGGCCGCCCACATCAGGAACGCCGCGACGTCCTTGGAATACTGGAACTGGGTTTCCGGCGTGCCGTCGCCATAGGTGATGAGGCCGTCGGCGAGCGGCGGCGCCATGCCGATGATGTGGCCGGGGAAGTACTTATTGTAGAACGAGCCGTCCGGCACCTTGAAGCCTTCCGGCGCGTCCTCGTAGCCGTTGAGCAGGGCGACGATATAGTCGACGCCGTTCTCGTTGTACTGGGTGAAGATGTCGGTGACCCACCACGGGAAGCCGCGCTGGAAGGTGCGGGCCTTGGCGATCACCGACTGGTCCGGCGGCAACGCACCATTGTGCATGACGCGGGCCGCTTCTTCGTTGGGGTACTGCGAGGGGAAACGGTCGGCGAGGCGCGGGGCACGCTCGATCGGGTCGCCCTTGTCGTTGATGTCCTTGACCTGGATCGGCCAGCCCGCGGCGATCTGCTGCACCTCGTCCAGCGGCAGTTCCGGCCCGCCCGGCTCGGCGAGGTTGCGGAAGGCCACCTTGTCGAGGGTGTGGCAGGAGACGCAGACGGTCTGGAACACCTTGAAGCCGCGCCGGAGCTGGTCCTTGTCGTATTGGCCGAGGAAGCCGGCGAACGACCACTCCTGCAGGTGCGGCGTGTCGCCTCCCGACGCCTTGGCGGGCGGGGTCGAGACCGCCAGGGAGGAGACGGCCAGGCCGAGCGCCAGGGCCAGCGGGGCGGCGAAGCGGAACTTGATGGTCATGTCGAGATCTCCCGCCCCGCTCAACGGTTCATCAGTCGGGCGTAGAGGCTCGGCCGCTCGTGGCGGAGCCTCACCGCTTCGCTGATCGACTCCGGCAGGGGCTTCGGCTTTTCGAAATAGCCGAGCGCCGGAATGATGATGAAGAAGTGGGCGAAGTACCAGGCCGTGCCGACCTGGGAGAGCGTGGGATAGATGCCTTCGGCCGGCATGGCGCCGAGCCAGCCGAGGAAGATGCAGTCCGCCACGAAGATCCAGAAGAACACCCGGTACCACGGACGGTAGGCCGCCGACTTGACCTTCGAGCCGTCGAGCCACGGCAGGAAGATCAGCACGATCAGCGCGCCGAACATCGCGATCACGCCGCCGAGCTTGTCGGGCACGGCGCGCAGGATGGCGTAGAACGGCAGCAGGTACCATTCCGGCACGATGTGCGCCGGCGTCACGCCCGGATTGGCCGGGACGTAGTTGTCGGCGTGGCCGAGATAGTTCGGCACGTAGAACACGAACCACGCGAAGGCGATGAAGCACAGGCCGATCGCGAAGGCGTCCTTGGTCAGCGCAAACGGCGTGAAGTGGACGGTGTCATCCGGCGTCTTGGGATCGACATTGTCCGGATTGGTCTGGCCGGTGACGTGCAGCGCCCAGACGTGGAGGATGACCACGCCGACGATGACGAACGGCAGGAGGTAGTGCAGCGAATAGAAGCGGGTCAGCGTCGGGTTGCCGACCGCGTAGCCGCCCCACAGCCACGTGACGATCGGATCGCCGATAAAGGGAATGGCCGAGAACAGGTTGGTGATGACGGTGGCGCCCCAGAAGCTCATCTGGCCCCACGGCAGCACGTAGCCCATGAAGGCGGTGGCCATCATCAGGATCAGGATGATGACGCCGAGGATCCACAGGATCTCGCGCGGCTCCTTGTAGGAGCCGTAATACATGCCGCGGAAGGTGTGCACATAGACGGCGAAGAAGAAGAACGACGCGCCGTTCATGTGGATGTAGCGGATCAGCCAACCGTAGTTGACGTCGCGCATGATGTGCTCGATCGACGCGAACGCCATCGTCTCATGCGGAATGTAGTGCATCGCCAGCACAACGCCGCTCACGATCTGCACGATCAGGAAGACCGCGAGAATGGCGCCGAAGGCGTAGGCGTAGTTGATGTTCTTCGGCACCGGGAACGCGACGAACTGATCGTAAATCATGCGTACGATCGGCAGGCGCGTATCGAGCCAGCGCTCGATCCCCGTGCGGGGCTGATAACTCGAATGTCCGCTCATGGCTTGGACTCTCACCTCGTCTCGCGCTTGTCTCAGGCGCTGGCACCCGCGCCGATGCGGATCTTGGTGTTCTCGACGAATTCATACGGCGGCAGCGGCAGGTTCAGCGGCGCCGGTCCCCGGCGGACGCGTCCGGCCGTGTCGTAGGCCGAGCCGTGACACGGGCAGAACCAGCCGCCCCAATCGCCCTGGTGGCCGAGCGGAATGCAGCCGAGATGGGTGCAGCTGGCATAGACCACCAGCCACTGCTCCTTGCCGGGCTTGACGCGGGCGCTGTCGGGCGCCGGATCGATCAGCGAGGCGAGGTCGGTGTTCTGCTCGTCCGCGATCTCCTTGGGCGTGCGGTGCCGCACGAAGATCGGCTTGCCGCGCCAGAACACGCGAATGATCTGGCCTTCCGCCACCGGCGAAAGATCAAGGTCGATCGGCGCCCCGGCCGCGATCGTCGCAGCGTCCGGATTCATCTGGTGAATGAAGGGCCAAGCCACTGCCGCTACGCCGACCGCCCCCATGGCGGCGGTCGCGACGTAGAGGAAATCCCGGCGAGTGGATTCGGCCGTATCGGAACTGGCCACGGTATGTCCTTTCGGTCTGTCCGAGCTGGTCGGTCTGATCGCTCCGCGGACGCGTTGCGCGATCCGCTCACTCCGAGACTCGCGCCCCCACGAGCTCTGTTGCCGAAAGCACGTTCAGCCCTGCCGGACGTCAAAGTCCGACATGGCCCGCTCCGGCAAATTTCTCATGGCATCGCCTGCCGGCCTTGTCTAGAGGGCGTGGTCGGACCATCGTCAACATTGTTTGACACTTACCTCCGCGGCGGTCCATCCGCATCCGGACAACGCCAACAGCGCTCAAAATTCTTGCACATTGCCCTGTTTCAGCCCGACATTCCGCAGAACGCCGGCACGCTGGCGCGCCTTTGCGCCTGCCTCGGCGTGCCGCTCGCCATCATCGAGCCGGCCGGCTTCCCCACCGGCGACCGCGCCTTCCTGCGCGCCGGCATGGACTATCTCGATCTCGCCGCGATCGCCCGCCACGCCTCGTTTTCGGCATTCGAGAGCTGGCGCCGGTCGGCGGGTCATCGCCTTGTGCTGTTTACCACGACGGCAGATCGTTCGTTCGTCGACTTCACATTCGCGGCGGGGGACGTGCTGCTGTTCGGGCGCGAGTCCGCCGGCGTGCCCGATCACGTGCACGCCGCCGCCGATGCGCGGCTGATCATCCCGATGGTGGGCGGCGTGCGCTCGCTCAATGTGGCGGTGGCGGCGGCGATGGCGCTCGCCCTGGCGCTGCGCCAGACCGGCGGCTTTCCGCCGGCCGTTGACGGCGGGCCGCCGACGCTTGAGCATGGCTGAGAACCAGGAGGCCCGGATGGCTGTGGATGCCGCGGAACTGGAGACGCGAAAGGACCGCGCCAAGGCGTGGTTCGAGGAATTGCGCGAGCGCATCTGCCTCGCGATCGAAGACCTCGAACAGGAGGCGCCGGGGCCGTTCGCGCCCGAGGGCGCGCGGCCGGGCCGGTTCGAGCGCACGCCGTGGGCGCGCACCGACCATTCGGGCGCGCCGGGCGGCGGCGGCGCGATGTCGATGCTGCGCGGGCGCGTGTTCGAGAAGGTCGGCGTCCATGTCTCGACGGTGTTCGGCGAATTCGCGCCGGAGTTCCGCTCCGAGATCCCCGGGGCGGAGGCCGATCCGCGCTTCTGGGCCTCGGGCCTGTCGCTGATCGCCCATCCCCTGAATCCGCATGTGCCGACCGCGCACATGAACACGCGTTTCGTTGTCACCTCGAAGGCGTGGTTCGGCGGCGGCTCGGATCTGACGCCGATGCTGGCCCGCCGGCGCAGCCAGGACGATCCCGACACCCGCGCCTTCCACGCCGCCATGCGGCAGGCGTGCGACATCCACGCGGGGGTGGCAAACTACGACAAGTTCAAGATGTGGTGCGACGACTATTTCTTCCTCAAGCACCGCAACGAGCCGCGCGGCGTCGGCGGCATCTTCTTCGACTGGCTCGACAGCGGCGGCTGGGACGCCGATTTCGCCTTCGTGCGCCGGGTCGGCGAGGCGTTTCTCGCCGCCTATCCGCCGATCGTGCGCACCAACTGGGCGACGCGCTGGAGCGCGGCCGAGCGGACCGAACAGCTTCAGCGGCGCGGCCGCTATGTCGAGTTCAACCTGCTCTACGACCGCGGCACGCTGTTCGGGCTCAAGACCGGCGGCAATGTCGACGCCATCCTGTCGTCGATGCCGCCGATGGTGGCGTGGCCGTGAGCCCGCGAGGCGGCCGGGCCGGCCAAGGGCTGCGCGCACGGGGACGCCACGCTCAAGGGCGGCAAGCTCAAGGTTGACCCTTGCCTGCCGGCGCGATGGCGAACAGCATCAGGGCCGAAGGCTGTCGACGGCGATTCGCCGCCGGCAGGCCCATTCGCGGCAGGCCCGTTCGCGGCAGGCCCGTTCGCGGCAGGTCGGAGACGATCCTCGCGAGCCGGTCTGCGCGAGCCGATGGTCGCGAACCGGCCATCGAGAGGTGACAAGGTGGCGGCGCCGTTGACTGCCGGAAGAGACTGTTCGGATCGAGCATTCTCCGCAAGAGCTTTTACCGGTCTTGCGAAAGAGAATGTAAAAAAAGCAAGAGCTTAGAGTATCTGCCCGTTCATTGTGGCCGGCAGATGCTCTAGACTACCAGGAGAGATCGTCATGAAGTTCGAAATCGGTGATATCGCCCAGCTCAAATCGGGTGGCCCGCTGCTGACCGTCAGTGGCGTGGAGAAGAACGCCATCCAGTGCGTGTATTTCGCGGATGAGATCGGCGAGTTCCGCACCTATGATTTTTCGCCGGCGCTGCTCGTCCACGTCGAGATCGAGGACGCCGAGGAAGTAGAAGAGGAAGACTGAACGCGCCGCAGAGCTGAGCGCCCCGGTTGTTTCATACGGCTTTCGGGTGAGCAACCTGACCTCTTCTTCCCTCTCCCCTTGTGGGAGAGGGTGCAGAGCGATCGTCAGATCGCGAGGCGGGTGAGGGGTGAATCTTCCAGCAAATGCCGTATGTACCCCTCACCCGGCTCAACCTCGCTGACGCTCGGTCTCGCCACCCTCTCCCGCAAGGGGAGAGGGAAGGAAGGATCGAGCCGCTCCGCCGCCCCGTCACTCCGGGGAACCCAGCCCCGCCGCCGCGCCGACGATGCGGCCGATCGCGTCCGGCGCCAGCGGAAAGCCCGCGGCGATCCAGGCCGCCTCGGCCTGCGCCAGCGCCCGCCCCAGCGCCGGGCCGGGCTTCAGGCCGCGGGCCATCAGGTCGGCGGCCTTGATCGGGCAGGGCGGCGGCGTCCAGCGCTGCGGCAGGTCGAGCCGGTCCGCCCAGCCGGGCGCGGCGGCGGCCTCGCCCGACAGCGCGAGGGCGGCGAGCACGACGTCGCGATAGTCCGGCGCGCCCAGCCGGTAGAGAAGCGTGCGGGCCTCGACCACGGTCATGGCCGCGGCATGGCGCCAGTGCGCGGCAATCCGCGTCAGCCGCCTCGTCTCGTCATTGGCGAGGCGCAGCCGGTCGTGCAGACGCGCCGCGTCCTCCTCGATGCGCACCGCCAGCACCGCCAGCCGCCGCACCGGATCGGGCGCGAGGCCGCGCGCCGACTCGATGGCGGCGAGGCGGGAAAAGGCTGCTGCGTCGGCGATGCCGCCGAGCACGGCGTGGATCAGCCCGGTGTCGGCCATCACTTCTAGCGTGGCGCCGGCGCCCGCGGCCTTGAACAGCTTCAACAGTTCCAGCCGGATGCGCTCGCGCGACAGCTTGGCAAGCCCCGCCCGCTCGGCGAGGCAGGCGGTGAGGCCCGCGGCGTCCGGCGCGCCGACTCCATAGCCGGCGTGGAAGCGGAAGAAGCGCAGGATGCGCAGATAGTCCTCGCGGATGCGGGTGACCGGATCGCCGATGAACCGCACCCGGCGCCGCGCCAGATCGTCGAAGCCGCCGATCGGGTCATAGACGTGGCCGGTACGGTCGGCCGAGAAGGCGTTGATGGTGAAGTCGCGCCGGCGGGCGTCGGCCTCCCAGTCGCGGCCGAAGGCGACCATGGCGCGCCGTCCGTCGGTCTCGACATCCTGGCGCAGAGTCGTCACCTCGATGCCGACGCCATCGGCCACCACCGTCACCGTGCCGTGGTCGAGGCCGGTCGGCACCGGCTTCAGCCCGGCGGCGTGGGCGCGCCGCGTCACCTCGTCCGGCGTCGCGGTGGTGGCGATGTCGATGTCGCCGGGCGGCTGGCCCATCAGGGCGTTGCGCACCGCGCCGCCCACCACCCGCGCCTCCTCGCCGTCGCGGTCGAGCATTGCCAGCACCCGCGCCGCCGGCCCGTCGAACAGCCAGGCGGCGCCGGCCAGCGAGGGCACGAGGGCGGAGGAGGGGGTCATTTGAACCGGCCCGGCACCACCCGGCCGTCTTCCAGGTGGGGCGGAATGTAGGTCGAGCCGGCGGGCGCCCGCTCGAACTGGGTGAGCAGCAACAGGCCGGTCACGGTCAGGATCACCGCCAGCCCGCCGCACCACACCAGCACCGGCACGGTCCAACTCTCGGCGGAGCGCAGCGGCCGGCGGCGAATGGCGAGATAGATCGCGTACGCCGCGAACGGGGCGAGGAACAGGCCGGCCTGGATGAGAAAGGTTCGGAGCATCAGCGGTAGACCCGTTCCCAGAGGTTTCGGAGAATTCCGGCGGTGACGCCCCAGATATAGCGGTCGCCGAACGGCATGGCGTAGTAGGTACGCTCCCGGCCTTTCCACAGGCGCGAATGCTGCAGGTGGTGGGCCGGCTCCATCAGGAAGGCGAGCGGCACCTCGAACGCCTCGTCCACCTCGCGCGGGTTGATCATGAGCTCGAAGGGCGGCCGCACCACCGCCACCACCGGCAGGATGCGAAAGCCGGTGCGCGACAGATAGGTGTCGAGCAGCCCCAGGGGGGCGACGCGGGCGGGGTCGAGCCCGATCTCCTCTTCGGCCTCGCGCAGCGCGGTGGCGATCGCGGTTTCGTCGGTCGGGTCGATCTTGCCGCCGGGGAAGGCGATCTGGCCGGGGTGTTCGGGCAGCGCCAAGGAGCGCTGGGTGAGCAGCACGGTCGGCTCGGGGCGGGCGATCACCGGCACCAGCACGGCGGCCGGGCGTGGCGGCGGGCTGCCGGGGGGCATGGCCATCGACGGGTCGAGGTCGTGGTCGCCGCGGATCGCCGCCGGCCCGGCATGGCCGGCGCCCGCCGGCAGCGGATGAAGGCGGGTCTCGACCCGCCTCAGGAAATCGGTCAGCAGGTCGGCTTCTCTCAGGTAAATATCGCTCACATCAACTCCGCGATCATACGGTTTCCGGATGATCCCTTCGGGATTCCGGAAACGATCTCGCCGAAGAATCCCTGATCTGGAGAGGATTTTTCGGCGGTCGGCATGGGGTTCTCCGGCCGATCGGCGCGAGACCCTATCACGTTGGCTCGGCGATCTCGGAGGCCCGTGCCATGGCGAAGAAGCCGCCGCCCGAGGCGATGCCGAACATCGCCTGGCCTTCGACCGGCTGCTCCTCGCCCAGGGCCACGAGGTCGTAGAACAGCGGCCGGGTCAGGCGCGCCCACAGGCCGCGGCGCACGTGAAGATAGGGCTTCAGCCCGCCGCCCGCCCCGGTCTCGAAGCGCAGGGGATGGTCCGGCCCGCAGCGCACCACGTCGTCGACATTGGTGCGGAACACCAAAGTGCGCGGGCCGTTGGCGTCGTCCACCGCCATCTCGACCGCCAGGAAGGGAGAGTCCTCGACCGCGATCCCGCATTTCTCGGCGGGCGTCACCAGAACATAGCGCTCGCCCTCGCGCTTGAGGATGGCGGCGAACAGCTTCACCAGCGCCGGCCGGCCGATCGGCGAGCCCTGGTAGTACCAAGTGCCGTCGCGGCCGATGCGCATGTCGATGTCGCCGCAGTCGGGCGGCGACCACGCCTCGAGCGGCGGCAGGCCCCTGGCGGCGCCGGCCGAACGCATCAGCGCCTCCAGCCCGCCGGGGGCGGGGGCGTCCGAGGGGGGCGGCGGCGGTTTCCCTGGTTCCATCATCCGTGTCATGGTCAACCTATGTACCTGCTTCGCCTGTACCTGCTTCACCTTTCTCGCGACAACGTGATCCCCGCATGTCAGCTTCGACCGCATTCACGGATAACGTAGTCTCGAACCCGACGGACCGAAGGCGGGGCGCGTTTCGCCCAGGTTGCGACAAGCGGAGATGATGCCGATGCCGGCCGACACGACCGAAAGCCTGGATGCCCTGGTGGTGCGTGCCGCCGAAAGCACGGCCAACCATGTACGCTCCGCCCGCGCCGCCATCGGCCAGGTGATCTTCGGCCAGGAGACGGTGGTCGAGCAGGCGCTGATCACCATCCTGTCGGGCGGCCACGCGCTGCTGGTCGGCGTGCCGGGCCTCGCCAAGACCAAGCTGGTCGACACGCTGGGCCTCGTGCTCGGGCTCGACGCCCGGCGCGTCCAGTTCACCCCCGATTTGATGCCCTCCGACATTCTGGGCTCGGAGGTGCTGGAGGAGAGCGCCACCGGCAAGCGGTCGTTCCGCTTCATTTCGGGGCCGGTGTTCGCCCAGTTGCTGATGGCCGACGAGATCAACCGCGCCAGCCCGCGCACCCAGTCGGCGCTGCTGCAGGCGATGCAGGAGTATCACGTCACCATCGCCGGCCAGCGCCACGATTTGCCCAAGCCCTTCCACGTGCTGGCCACCCAGAACCCGCTGGAGCAGGAGGGCACCTACCCGCTGCCCGAGGCCCAGCTCGACCGCTTCCTGATGCAGATCGACGTCGACTATCCCGACCGCGAGGCGGAGCGGCGCATCCTGTTCGAGACCACCGGCGCCGAGGAGACGCGGGCGCACGCGGCGATGACCGCCGAGGACCTGATGGCGGCGCAGCGCCTCGTCCGCCGCCTGCCGGCCGGCGAGTCGGTGGTGAACGCGGTGCTCGACCTCGTGCGCTCGGCCCGGCCGGGCGTCGAGGGCGGCTCGCCGCTCGCCTCCGCCATCGCCTGGGGGCCGGGGCCGCGCGCCTCGCAGGCCTTGATGCTGGCGGTGCGCGCCCGGGCGCTGCTCGACGGCCGCTTCGCGCCCTCGGTCGACGACGTGCTGGCGCTGGCTGAGCCGATCCTCAAGCACCGCATGGCGCTGACCTTCCAGGCCCGCGCCGAGGGCGAGACGCTGGCCGGGGTCATCGCCAAGCTGAAAGCAAGGATCGGATGACCGGCGCGACACGCCTTGAGGCCGCGCTGCGCCCGGCCGTCCAGGAGGCGGTGGGGCTGGCTGCGAGCCTGCCGCGCCTCGTGCTGGAGGCCCGCCGCATCGCCCAGACCGTGGTGCACGGCCTGCACGGCCGCCGCCGGGCCGGCTCGGGCGAGAATTTCTGGCAGTACCGCCGCTTCGCCGATGGCGAGCCGGCGATGCGGATCGACTGGCGGCGCTCGGCCCGCGACGACCATCTCTATGTGCGCGAGCAGGAATGGGAGGCCGCCCACACCGTGTGGATCTGGCCCGACCGCTCGCGCTCGATGGCCTTCGCCTCCAAGGGGGTGGCCCAGACCAAGGGCGAGCGGGCGCTGGTGGTGGCGTTCGCGCTGGCCGACCTCCTGGTGCGCGGCGGCGAGCGGGTCGGCATGCCCGGCGTGATGCGCCCCACCGCCAGCCGCAACGTCATCGAGCGCATGGCCGGCGCCCTGCTGCATGCCGGCGACGGCGCCGAGAGCCTGCCGCCGCCGTTTGCCGCGCAGCGGCTGTCCGAGGCCGTGATCCTGTCCGACCTGTGGGAGCCGCGCGACACCATCGCCGCCGCCGTCGACCGCCTTGCCGCCCAGGGCCTGCATGGCCATCTGGTGCAGATCGTCGATCCGGCCGAGGAGACCTTCCCCTATGCCGGCCGCGTCGAGTTCCACGAGGAGGAGGCGGGCCTGACGATCACTGCCGGACGCGCCGAGAGCTGGCGGGGCGACTATCAAATCCGCCTCGCCGCCCACCGCGAGGGGCTGAAGGCCACGGCGCTGGCGCACGGCTGGACCTTCGCCGTCCACCGCACCGACCGGCCGGCGAGCGAGCTGCTGCTGGCGCTGCACGCCCGCATGGGCGAGGGCCGCCCGGTGGCTGGCCGCCGCGTCGCGACGCTTGAGACGGCGGAGCCCGCCTGATGCTGCCGCTCGCCTTCGCCTCGCCTGCCCTGCTTCTTGCGCTCGCCGCGCTGCCGCTGTTGTGGTGGCTGCTGCGCTTCGTGCCGCCGCGGCCGCGCCGCGTCGCCTTTCCGCCGGCCCGCCTGCTGCTCGACGTCGAGCCGAAGGAGGAGACCCCGGCGCGCTCGCCCTGGTGGCTCTTGCTGCTGCGCCTGCTGCTCGCCGCGCTGGTGATCCTCGCCGCCGCCGGCCCGGTGTGGAACCCGCCGCCGGCAACCCGGCAGGCGGCCGGGCCGCTGGTGCTGCTGATCGACAATGGCTGGACCGCGGCCGCAAGCTGGGAGCGGCGGATGGCCGCGGCCGAGGCCGCCATCGCCGAGGCCGAGGCGGGCGGGCGCGGCATCGCCGTGGTGCCCACCGCCGAGCCGCTGCGCGAGGCCTCCATCCGCACGCCGAGCGAGGCGCGGGTGCGCCTGCGCGCCGTCAGGCCGCAGCCCTTTACGCCCGACCGCCGCGCCGTCCTGCCGGGGCTTGAGAAGCTGCTCGGCACCGCCGGCGAGGCCGGGCTGGTGTGGCTGTCGGATGCCGCCGACACGGGCGACGGCGCGGCGTTCGTCACCGCGCTCGGCCGCATCGCCGAGGGCCGGCCGGTCACCGTGCTGGCCGGCGGGCTGCCGCCGGCCCGGGCGCTGGCGGCTGCCGCCAATTCCGGCGCCGGCCTCAGCGTCACCGTGCTGCGCGCCAATGCGGCGGGCGAGACGTCGGGCATCGTGCGGGCCGTGGATCTCAAGGGCCTGCCGCTCGGCCAGGCGGTGTTCGTGTTTCCGGGCGGGGCGCTGGAGACCGCCGCGACCTTCGACCTGCCGATCGAGATCCGAAACGACATCGCCCGGCTGGAGATCGCGGGCGAGCGCTCCTCCGGCGCAGTGCAGCTTCTCGACGAGCGCTGGCGGCGGCGCACGGTCGGCATCGTCACCGGCTCGACCGCCGACACCGCCCAGCCGCTCTTGGCCGGCGGCTTCTATCTCGGCCGCGCCATCGAGCCGTTCGCCGACGTGCGGCTCGCCGAGCGCACCTCGCCGAGCGAGGCGGTGGACCGCTTCGTCGACATGGGCCTGCCGCTGATCGTGCTGGCCGACGTCGGCACGCTCTCCGGCGATGCGCGCGATGCGCTGCTCCGCTGGGTCGAGACCGGCGGCATCCTGGTGCGCTTCGCCGGCCCGCGGCTCGCGGCCGGCGCCGACGAGCTGCTGCCGGTGCGGCTGCGGCCCGGCGGGCGGGTGCTGGGCGGCAAGCTCTCCTGGGAGCAGCCGCAGAAGATCGGCGGCTTTGCCGCGGAGGGGCCGTTCGCCGGCCTTCCGGTGCCCACCGACGTCACCATCACCCGGCAGGTGCTGGCCGAGCCCGATGGCCTGCTGTTCGAGCGCACCTGGGCGGCGCTGACCGACGGCACGCCGCTGGTTACCGGCAGCAGGCACGGCAAGGGCGTCGTCGTGCTGTTCCACGTCGCGGCCGACACCTCATGGTCGGACCTGCCGCTGTCGGGCACCTTCGTCGAGATGCTGCGGCGGATCGTGGCGCTCGCCGGCTCCGGCGCCGGCCCAGCCAAGGGCGCGGGCACGGCGGCCGCCACCGGCGAGGCCGGCGCGGGCGCGACGGCGGCCGGGACCGTGCCGCCGGCCCGCCTGCTCGACGGCTTCGGCGCCTTCCAGCCGCCGGGCGCTGCGGCCAAGCCCTTGCCGGCCGGCTTCCGCGGCCGCGGCACGCCGGACAATCCGCCGGGCTTCTACGGCGTCGCCGAGGCGCTGGTGGCGGTCAACACGCTGGCGCCGCAGGACCGCCTCGCGCCGCTCGATCTCGCGCCGCTCGATGCAACGGTCGAGGCCTATCGGGCCGGCGATCCGATCGACCTGCGCCGGCACGTGCTGGCTCTGGCCTTCGGCCTGTTCCTGCTCGATGCGCTGATCGTGCTGGCGATGGCCGGCGGACTGGCGCGGCTGGGTGCGGCGCGGCGGGCCTCGGGCATCGCGGTGCTGATCGCGGCGGCGCTCGCGCTCGGTGCCGGCGACGTGAAGGCGCAAGGGGCGAAGGCCGCGCCGCCGCCGCCATCGGTCGATGAGTTCGCGCTGCACGCCGCGGCCAAGACGCGGCTCGCCTATGTCGTCACCGGCGATGCCGAGGTCGACCGCATCTCGCGCGCCGGGCTGGAGGGGCTGTCGCGCTTCCTCGCCCAGCGCACGGCGCTGGAATCGGCCGAGCCGATCGGCGTCGATCCGGCGCGCGACGAATTGGCGTTCTTTCCGCTGCTCTACTGGCCGGTGGCGCCGGGGGCGAAGACGCCGTCGCCGGAGACTTTGGCGCGCATCGATGCCTTCATGAAGAATGGCGGCACCATCCTGTTCGACACCCGCGATGCGCTGGAGGCGGCGCCGCTGGAGCGCGGCGCGGCGACGCCGGGCATGGCCGGGCTGCGCACCATCCTGTCGGCGCTCGACATTCCGGCGCTGGAGCCGGTGCCGCGCGATCACGTGCTGACCAAGTCGTTCTACATCCTGCGCGACTTTCCCGGCCGCTACGCCTCCGGCCAGCTGTGGGTGGAGGCGCTGCCGGCGGCGAGCGGCGACGAGGATGCGCGGCCGGCGCGCTCGGGCGACGGCGTGTCGCCGATCCTCATCACCTCGAACGATCTCGCCGGTGCCTGGGCGATCGAGCGCAGCGGCGAGCCGATGCTGCCGCTGGTGCCGGGCGACCTGCGCCAGCGCGAGTTCGCCTACCGCGTCGGCGTCAACATCGTGATGTACGTGCTGACCGGCAGCTACAAGGCCGATCAGGTGCACATCCCGGCGCTGCTGGAGCGGCTGGGGCAATGACGATGTTTCGCGGCGATCGGCTCGGAAGCCGCGCCGGCCGGGCGCCGCGCGCTCTTGCCCTCTCCCCTTGCGGGAGAGGGTGGCGAGGACTGAGCGACGCGAAGTCCGAGCCGGGTGAGGGGTTGCGCCTTGAATTCACCCCTCATCCGCCCTCGCTTCGCTCGGGCACCCTCTCCCGCAAGGGGAGAGGGAAGACGGCCAATCGCCGGGAAACCGCAATGAGGCGCGCTGAATGAATCTGGGCATCGCCTTCTCGCCGCTGGTGCCGCTGCCCTGGCTCTATGTCGCCATCGCGGCGGCCGGCATCGTCGCGCTGCTGCTTGTCGTCAGCCGCACGCGCGGCGCGGCGTTCCGGGCGCTGGCGCTCGGCCTCGCGGTGCTGGCGCTCGCCAATCCGGCGCTGACCCACGAGGAGCGCGAGCCGCTGCCGGCGGTGGTGGCGGTGGTGGTCGACAAAAGCCCGAGCCAGAATTTCGGCGAACGCCGCGCCGAGACCGAGGCCGCGCGCGCCGAGCTCGCCGAGCGCCTCGCGCGGCTGCCCAACACCGAGGTGCGCTGGATCGACGGCGGCGAGGGCGACGGCGAGAGCGACGGCACGCGGCTGTTCGAGGCGCTCGAAAGCGGGCTCGCCGACGTGCCGCCCGAGCGCATCGCCGGCGCCATCCTGATCACCGACGGCCGCGTGCACGACGTGCCGGCGCAGGCCTCGGCGCTGGGCTTCAAGGCGCCGCTGCACGCGCTGGTCACCGGCCGGGCCGGCGAGCGCGACCGCCGCATCGCCCTGGTGCAGACGCCGCGCTTCGGCATCGTCGGCCAGTCGCAGACCGTCGCCTTCCGCGTCGAGGACGAGGGCACGCCGCCGGGCGGGCGGGCCACCGTCACCATCCGCCGCGACGGCGACCTGATCGGCATGCTGGTGGCGACCACCGGCGAGGTGGTGCGCATCCCGGTCGAGATCACCCATGCCGGGCCCAACATCGTCGAGATCGAGGCGACGCCGATCGAGGGCGAACTGACGCCGCTCAACAACCGCGCCGCCATCGCCATCGACGGCGTGCGCGAAAAGCTGCGGGTGCTGCTGGTCTCCGGCGAGCCGCATGCCGGCGAGCGCACCTGGCGCAACCTGCTGAAGTCCGACGCCGCGGTCGATCTCATCCACTTCACCATCCTGCGCCCGCCCGAGAAGCAGGACGGCACGCCGATCAACGAGCTGTCGCTGATCGCCTTTCCCACCCGCGAGCTGTTCCAGCAGAAGATCGGCGATTTCGATCTCATCATCTTCGACCGCTACACCCAGCAGGGCGTGCTGCCGCTGCTGTATTTCGAAAACATCGCCCGCTATGTGCGGGGCGGCGGCGCGGTGCTGGTGGCGGCGGGACCGGACTACGCCAGCTCCGACTCGATCTTCCGCACGCCGCTGGAGGGCGTGCTGCCGGCCGAGCCCACCGGCAACGTCACCGAGAAGCCGTTCCACGCCCGCCTGACCGAGGCCGGCCGCCGCCACCCGGTGACGCGCTCGCTCGACGGCGCGTCGTTCGACCCGCCGCGCTGGAGCCGGTTCTTCCGGGTGGTCGACACCCACGCCACGCCGGGGTCGGCGACCCTGCTCGGCGCGCCGGAGGAGCGGCCGGTGCTGGTGCTGGCGCGCGAGGGCGAGGGCCGGGTGGCGCTGATCCTGTCCGACCACATCTGGCTGTGGGCGCGCGGCTATGAGGGCGGCGGGCCGCACCTCGATCTGCTGCGCCGGCTGTCGCACTGGCTGATGAAGGAGCCCGAGCTGGAGGAGGAGCGGCTGCGCCTCCTGGTGCGCGGCCGCGGCCTCCTGGTCGAGCGCCAGAGCATGACCGACGCCGTGCCGCCGGTGACGCTGACCTCGCCGTCCGGCCAGGCCCGCACGGTGACGCTGGCGAGCGCCGAGCCCGGCATCTGGCGCGCCGAGGTGGAGGCGCGCGAGCTTGGCCTGTGGCGGGCGAACGACGGCACGCTGTCGGCGCTGGTCAATGTCGGGCCGATCAATCCGCGCGAGGTGTCCGAGGTCACCAGCACCACCGAGGTGCTGGCGCCGATCGCCAAGGCCACCGGCGGCGGGGTGATCCGCATCGCCGCCAAGGATCGCGTCGAGCTGCCGCGCGTGCTGGCGATCCGCGGCACGGACCGCTTCGCCGGCAATGACTGGATCGGCCTCAGAACCCGCGACGCCCATACGGTGACGGGGCTCACGCTGTTCCCGGTGCTGGCGGGCCTCGCCGGCCTGCTGCTGCTGCTCGCCGCCTTCACCGCGGCGTGGGTGCGGGAGGGGCGGTGATGACCTCGCGCTGGCCGTTCACGATTGCGCCACGGCTCGAGACTACAGGCTGGGCATGCAAATCCGGCGCATGGCTTTGTACATCTTCTTCGGCGCCTTCCTCCTGATACTGGGAGCAGGCATGGCCGTCGTGTGGGAGATCCACACGTCTCGGCCGACCTTCGACCGCGCCGATCCCGACTACGGCGCGTTTGCCGAGCGCTTCGCGCAGGCGGCGCGAGCGCTCGACGACGGACGGGCCGCGAGCGTCAACCTCGCGCCGGCGACCGGCGGCGCATGGCGGACCGCCTGCCTGTTCGGTGGCTATACTTGGCCGATCGAGGAGATGGAGCGGCGCGGCGCCTCGATCCGCGACGCCGACCGGCAGAGCCTGGCCGAGCCGGGCGGCCTCCGCCTCACGCCGGTCGAGGAACACGAAGTGCTTGTCTCGATCGTGGACGAAGCGGGGAATGCCCGCTTCATCCATTTTGACCATGGCCTGAACTCGCACGGGCAGCACTTCCAGGCGTGCGTGACGCGGCCGGAGACCTTTGTGACCATCGACGCCGCGACCGGGACCTACGGTTCTATGTCCCGACCGGCCGCCTTGCCGCCCTGGACACCCCCTCGAACGCACCCTCCGTGAGCTCGGCGATCAGCGGGCAGGGAGCATGGCGGAATACGCTTTGCTATTCCATCCTACCGTGTTCGGCTTCACGCCGTCCGGGACGGCGCGAATTACGCTGCCGCGGCCCCGTACGCCGGCCGCGCCGGGCCCGACACGCCCTCGAAGGCGCCGTCCTCAAGCTCGGCGATCAGGATGCGGTCCTTGTCGACCGGGCCGGGCATGATCACCCGGCCGCGCGGCACGCGCTTGAAGCCGAGCTTGGCATAATAGGGCTCGTCGCCGACCAGCAGCACCAGCCGGTGGCCGAGGGTGCGCGAGGCGTCGAGCGCGCGGGCCACCAGCGCGCCGCCGATGCCGCGCGAGCGGAAGTCGGGATCGACGGTGAGCGGCCCCAGCACCAGCGCTGGCGTCGCGCCGATGGTGATCGGCGACAGCCGCACCGAGCCCACCAGCAGCGTGCCGACGCGGGCGATGAACGACGCCGCGGCGACGTGGGGCACGCCCTCGCGCAGACGGAAGGCGGCGCGCACATAGCGGCCGGGGCCGAAGGCGTGGTCGTTCAGCCGTTCGACGGCCGGGGCGTCCTCGGGCGATTCGGACAGGATGGCGATGGAGAGCTGGGTCATGGCATGCCGCATATCACAGGGGGCGGGGGCGCTCGACTCGGACGCATGGCGGGTGGCGAGCCTCTTACTTTCCCTCTCCCCTTGCGGGAGAGGGTGGCGAGACCGAGCAGAGCGAGGTCGAGCCGGGTGAGGGGTACACTCGGCGCATGCTGGAAGGTTCACCCCTCACCCGCCTCGCGATCTTCGATCGCTCGGCACCCTCTCCCACAAGGGGAGAGGGAAGAAAGAAGCCGAGCCGATCAGCCGGAACTCCTATCACAGCCGGCGGGGGCGCTTAAGCCCGGGGGCGCCGGCATACAGGGCGATCGGGTGAAGAAAGGCGTGACAAGGTCCTGAAGTGCTGAATCTGTCGGTTCCTTCGATTCGGATGCGGAGGATGGGCGATGGAGCCAGCGGAACCGGACTTTGC
>NZ_VWPL01000089.1 GCF_008630065.1 Blastochloris sulfoviridis | reverse complement strand
ACCAGCATGGAATACGTCACGATGCCGGTGGCCACGGTGGTGGGCGGCACGTTGAAGCTCGCCACCATGCCGCCCATGGCGACCGGCAGCGAAGCCACATTGTACGACATCAGGACCTGGCCGAGCGCGATGGCGATCATCGGCACCCAGGAATTTCTCTCCTCCGTCCCGGAGTCGGCTGCGGTTGCTGCTGCGGCCGTCATGGCTTGTGTCCTCGGAGTTGATGTCTGATCAGGATCTTGCGGTTGGACTGTTGCGTGTCCTGCGGCGCGGTTCACGCCTCCGGCCTGGAGACGAGCAGGTCCATGCCCAGGCGCTGCGACAGGTACTTGGCCACGAGCTGGCCCTTGACGCTGTTGCCGGCGGCATCGAGCG
>NZ_VWPL01000088.1 GCF_008630065.1 Blastochloris sulfoviridis | reverse complement strand
TATGCCATCGACGCTGGCGACAGCGTCGTTGCCCCCGGCTTCAAGGGCCTGCTCAAGCGCGCCTGCGCCATCGGCCGACGACGACCCGACCTGACCGACGGCACGCTCAAGACCTACGAGGCCGACCTCAACCGCCGCCTCGACCGCATCATGGCCCAGGTTCCCACCCATCCCGCCGGCCTCAAGCTGATGCGGATCATCAAGAAGGTCCGCCGCCACCTGTTCGTCTTCGTGCGGAACCGCGAGCTCTCCGCCACCAACAACGGCTCGGAGCGTGCGCTGCGGCCCTGCGCCGTCTATCGCAAGATCACCAACGGCTTCCGCTCCGAATGGGGCGCCGCCCTCTACGCCAACATCCGCTCCGTCGTCGAAACCGC
>NZ_VWPL01000087.1 GCF_008630065.1 Blastochloris sulfoviridis | reverse complement strand
GTCGTTGGCGAGCAGGCTCGCAGCCGACAGCACCAGCGGCGTCTCCTCGTCGGTCGCCGCAAGGTCGTTGTGCGCGATGGGTGCGGAGTTGATGCTGTTGATGACCTCAGCTCTTGTTAAATAGGTTCCGTCGTCGAATTGAATAACTTGCGGTCCCCAGGTCGAACCGTTGAAATAGTCGACGAGCGTAACCCGATCGCCCGCGATCCCGTCGCGCAATATCAGTTCGCCATTGGCACCCTTTTCCATCGTGACGGCCTGTCGGGTGATGCCAGGGCCGAGCACGAGGATGCTTCGGTCTTCAGTATCCACGTTCCCGTGGATTTCGATCGAGCCGTACCCCTTAGAGCCTGACCCAAAAGGGTGTTGCGCCCGGCATGGTTGCATGATTCACCGGTCTCAGAGTTCTGGGACGGTGATTT
>NZ_VWPL01000086.1 GCF_008630065.1 Blastochloris sulfoviridis | reverse complement strand
GGCCTCGTGCTGTTCGGCATCGGCCAGGGATCGCTGGTGACGCTGCTGTTCAACGTGCTGGTCACCGCGTCGCCGAAAGAACTGGCGGGCGACGTCGGATCCTTGCGCGGCACCACCAACAATCTCGCCGCCGCGGTGGGAACGGCGGTCGCCGGCGCCCTGCTGGTGGGCCTGCTGAGTTCGATCGTCCTTGTCAGCGTCGCTGAAAACCCGAAACTGCCGCCGGAGATTCAGGCCCAGGTCGATCTCGACAACATCAACTTCATCAGCAATGACCGGCTGCAGAGCGTGATGGAGCGCACGACCGCCTCACCCGAGCAGGTGGCCGAAGCGGTGCGCGTCAACACGGACGCAAGGCTGCGGGCGCTGAAGATCGGCCTCATCATCATGGCGCTGGTCGCGATGCTCGCGATCATCCCTGCGAGCCGGCTGCCGAACTACATTCCCGGCGAGATCCCCGATCCCTCGCC
>NZ_VWPL01000085.1 GCF_008630065.1 Blastochloris sulfoviridis | reverse complement strand
CGCGATCATCCCTGCGAGCCGGCTGCCGAACTACATTCCCGGCGAGATCCCCGATCCCTCGCCGCCCCGCCGCAAGGGGGAATAGGCCGAAGGCTGCGCGGGCCGGCGATACCGTCAGCCGGCCCGCCTAAGCCCCCCATACAGTGCAAAAAATCGGCATCGGGTTTCAGAACGATCCGCGGAAACGAGACTTCTTCGAGAGCATTGTTCGATCAAACCGCATCCTACCCGGATGAAGCGAATTAGGCTGTGAGCCCACAGAAGGATCCCGGTTACGCATCTTGCTCTGCCAATTTCAGGAGGCGGTATGGCATTGGGCGTCCTGACAGCGGCCCTTACGGCGGACCACTTGGACGCGGCGCAGCTTGATGCGCACGGGCCTTCCGTCTGGCGTCGCCTCGACAGACGCAATGTTCCATGTACGACCGCGCTGCGTTTTCGTGCGCCAGCACGCACGCCTCGCGGAAACGTCCTGCAGGGCGACGTGACCATGCCGCAGATCACGT
>NZ_VWPL01000084.1 GCF_008630065.1 Blastochloris sulfoviridis | reverse complement strand
GGCGGCGCAGAAGATCGGCGACATCGTCGGGCTGATCTCGACCATCGCCGGCCAGACCAACCTGCTCGCGCTCAACGCCACCATCGAGGCGGCGCGGGCGGGCGAGGCGGGGCGCGGCTTCGCGGTGGTGGCGAGCGAGGTGAAAAGCCTCGCCGACCAGACGGCGAAGGCGACCGCCGAGATCTCAGGCCAGATCGAGGAGATCCAGGCCTCGACCGCGGATTCGGCGCACGCCATCGGCCAGATCACCGAGATCATCCGGCGGATGAACGAGATCGCCACCACCATCGCCTCGGCGGTGGAAGAGCAGGGGGCGGCGACCAACGAGATCGCCCGCAACGTGCAGCAGGCCTCGGCCGGCACGGCGGAGGTGTCGAGCAACATCACCGGGGTGACGCGGGCGGCGTCCGACTCGTCGGCGGCGTCGTCGCAGGTGCTGGCCTCGGCCGGCGACCTCGCCACCCAGTCGGGCGTGCTGCAGGCCGAAGTCGCCAAGTTCCTCGCCACGGTGCGCGCGGCCTGAGC
>NZ_VWPL01000083.1 GCF_008630065.1 Blastochloris sulfoviridis | reverse complement strand
CGACAGCGTGCCCTTGGTGCGAACCGTGCGATGACGCACCGTCGCGAACACGCTCTCGATCGGGTTGGTCGTACGAAGATGGTCCCAGTGCTCGGCGGGAAAGACGTAGAACGCCAGAAGCTGTTCGCGATCCTTGACCACGCACTCCACCGCTTTCGAGTACTTGGCGCCGTATTTGTCGGCGAACACTGCGATCGCCGTCTCGGCCGCCGCCCGGCTCGGCGAGCGCCAGACCTCGGCAAGATCGGCTTTCACCGAGGGCTGCACCGACTTGGCCGCCTTGTTCAGTACGTTCGCGGTCTTGTGCAGCCAGCAGCGCTGATGCCGCGTCGTCGGGAAGATCTCCTCGAGCGCCTTCCAAAATCCGAGCGCGCCGTCGCCGACCGCCAGTTCCGGCGCGTTGACCAGCCCGCGCGCCTTCAGGTCGACCAGAAGCTCCCGCCAGCTCTGCGCGCTCTCGCGCGTGCCGACCTGGAACCCCACCAGCTCCTTCCGACCCTCCGGCGTCGCGCCGATCACCACCAGCATGCATTCGGCGCC
>NZ_VWPL01000082.1 GCF_008630065.1 Blastochloris sulfoviridis | reverse complement strand
GAGGCCGGAGGTATCAACGGCCCGAGCCGTTCCGCCGCCAGGAACTTTAGCACAACTGACGCGTTAGCTGCGCGCCTGCAGCCCGTCTCAGTGAAATACCTGCCCAACACATAACACGCTCGCGGCAATACGCTCCAAGCAAATGCCGTCGCAATAATACAACGCCCAGGGAAGGAAATGCCGGATGCCGACCGCCGCCGACAACGACCGGACCGAATATGTCTCGACCGGCCATCTGCCGCCGCCCGAGGATGTGCGAAGGTGGCTGAACGGGGCATATGACACTTTCAAGTCCAATACCGAAGGCGAGAATTCGCAGGTCTATCCGGCGCTCGCCCGCGTCTCGCGCGATCTGTTCGGCATCTGCGTGGTGGGAACCAACGGCGCCGTCCATTCGGTGGGCGATATCGAGTACGAATTCTCCATCATGAGCGTCTCCAAGCCGTTCGTGTTCGCGCTGGTGTGCCAGCAGATCGGCCCGGGTGAGGCGCGCGCAAAGCTTGGCGCCAACAGCACCGGACGGCCGTTCAATTCGCTGGCGGCG
Organism: Blastochloris sulfoviridis; assembly: GCF_008630065.1. GTDB lineage: Bacteria > Pseudomonadota > Alphaproteobacteria > Rhizobiales > Xanthobacteraceae > Blastochloris > Blastochloris sulfoviridis. The sequence continues at coordinate 17 of NZ_VWPL01000082.1, read as the reverse complement.
ATCGAGGACAGTCCGGG
>NZ_VWPL01000081.1 GCF_008630065.1 Blastochloris sulfoviridis | reverse complement strand
AGGCCCCAGCGATTGAGGTTGTTGAAGCCGAAGCTGATGAAGATGATCGCGGTCGCCGCAAGCACGACGCCGATGAGATCGATCTGCACCTCGGGGCGGCACTCGTCGCGCTTGAGCCTGAAGCTCAGCACGAACACGATCGCCGCCAGCGCGATGAGAATGCCAAACACCGGGCGCCAGCCGATGAAGGTGCCGAGCACGCCGCCGATGAGGAAGGCGGCAACCCCGGCGCCGGCGCGCGCCGACCCCAGCGCGCCGAGCGCGGTGGCCTGCTGCCGGCCCCGATAGTTCTCGGCGATGAGCGCCACGAGCGAGGGCACCAAAGCCGCGCCGGCCGCGCCGGACAACGCCTGCGCGGCGATCATCGCCGTGGCGTTGGGGCTGAACGTCATCAGCACCTGCGCGGCGCCGAACACCGCCACCACCGCGCGGAACACGCGGACCGCTCCGAAACGCTGGTTGAGCTTGGCGCCCAGCATCACGAAGCCGGCCACCAGCATGGAATACGTCACGATGCCGGTGGCCACGGTGGTGGGCGGCACGTTGAAGCTCGCCACCATGCCGCCCAT
>NZ_VWPL01000080.1 GCF_008630065.1 Blastochloris sulfoviridis | reverse complement strand
AGGCCTTCGTCACCCTCGCCGCCATCCAGCTCGCCGTCAGGCGCCTCGCCCGATAGTAGGCTTTTGAGTCAGGCTCTCAGTCATCTTCGATGTCCTCGTCTTCGATCTCGGATTCGACCAGTTTGACATACTCGTCCCACGACATTTGGTTCAGCGGGTCGTTGGGATCTGTTCGTACGGGATAGCGTTCGAGTACCGACGTGAAATCGTTCAAGAGTTCTTCCAGGATGTGTTGCCGCTCTTCGGAATGACATTCCCAAAGCTGCTGAAGTCCCCCGAATGTAATCGCCATCGCGTTCATCTGCCGTGCGAAGCTGTAGACGGCATCAAGTGCATCCCAGGCGCTGCCTGGATCCGCGAAGCCGGTCAGCGTGGGGCGCTGAAAGCCCATTCCGGATTCACTCTTGAGCAACCTCGCCCTCCGGGGAAACACCGCCGAGATCGGGTCGACATCCCAATGCAGCTTCGGACAGCAGGCGATGACAACTTCGCCATACGCAATGCCCATGTCGAACAGGACGTTGCAGCGGGCATAGTTGCCCACCCATGGCGGGTCGTAGCTGTGGTACGC
>NZ_VWPL01000007.1 GCF_008630065.1 Blastochloris sulfoviridis | reverse complement strand
GTATCGAGAAAAATGAACCTCGCGCTTTGGAGCAAAGAGTTCTTCTTCGAACTCTTTGCTTATATGCGATAACCCTGGGGTCGGGGGTGGGGGGCCTCGCGGTACGGACCGGGTAGAGTCCTGACAGTTCAGACCGGGCAGATGGTCGACAGGTCACAGTGCATTGGAGGGAGGACCTTCGATGCCATTTTTGGAGACCTGTCGGATGGAGCAGCGGATCCGGATGCTGTCGGATTACGACACAGGGGCGTGGAGCGTATCGGAGCTCTGCCGGCGCTACGAGGTGAGCCGGGATACGTTCCATGCGTGGCGTGCGCGGCGGGCGAGTGGGGCTGCGGACTGGTTCGTGGAGCGGTCGCACGCGCCGCTGCGGTGTCCGCACCGCACCCCGGCGGCGCTGGCGGAGGAGATCGTGCGGCTTCGGCGGCGGTTTCCGCATTTCGGGCCGCGCAAGCTTCTGGCGCGGTTGCAGCGGGAGGCGCCCGAGGTGAGGTGGCCGGCGGCCTCGACGATCGGCGACATCGTGAAGGCGGCCGGGCTGGTCGCGCCGGTGAAGCGGCGGCGGCGTCCGATCGACCAGGCTCGCTCGTTCGTGGCGGCGGTGGCGCCGAACGACGAGTGGAGCGCGGATTTCAAGGGCTGGTTCCGGACGCGGAACGGGCGCCGGATCGATCCTTTGACGCTGACCGACGGGGTCACGCGGTTCCTGATCGAGGTGCGGGTTGTGCCGCCGACCGCGGCGGGGGTTCGCCCGGTGTTCGCGCAGGCGTTCCGCGAGCACGGCCTGCCGAAGGCGATCCGCTGCGACAACGGGCCGCCATTCGGCTCGACCGGTGTGGGCGGACTGACGCGGCTGTCGGTGTGGTGGCTCAAGCTCGGCATCGCGCCGCATTTCATTCGGCCGGCTTCGCCGCAGGAGAACGGCCGGCACGAGCGCATGCACCGGACCCTGAAGGAGCAGACGACGCATCCCGCGGCGGCGACGGCGACCGAGCAGCAGGCGCGCTTCGATGCGTTCCGCCGGCACTACAACGAGGAGCGGCCGCACGAGGCGCTGGCGCAGCATCCCCCGGCCGATGTCTACGTCGCATCCTCGCGGGCGATGCCGGAGACCGTCGAGGACCCCTGGTACGACGCCGATCATCAGGTGCGCCGGGTGCGGCCGGCCGGCGACATCAAATGGAAGGGCGAGCACGTCTTCATCGGCGAAGCCTTCGCGGGCGAGCTGCTCGGCCTCGAGGAACTCGAGACGGGCGACCATGTCGTGCGCTTCTGCGCGCACGACATCGGCCTGATCGATCGCCGCGGTTTGTTCCGCCGCTTCGCTCCGCCCCGGACGGGGCTCCGCGAACCGGCGGAACAAACCGCAAACCCCAACCCAGACCTGTCGACCATCATCCCGGTCCAAAGTGTCGACCATCTTCCCGGTTGAACAGAAACGACTCGGCGCCCGGCGGGAGGCGCTTTCATTCGCGCCCGCCGTCGCCGGCGAAACGGGGCGATTCCGTGTCCGGAGGAACCTCTGCGCGCGCCCACGGTTGTTCCAAAGCATCCGGCCGGCTCCGGCCGGGTGGGAGACACCGCACGCACGGAAACCTCACGCACGGGAGGCTCTCATGGACGAAACCGATCGGATCGGCTGGAATGCCGAGGCGGTCCACGCCTTGCGGGAACTCGCGAACGAGCGTGTTCCGGTCCACATGATCAGCATGCGTCTGAAGCGGCCGGTCGAGTCCATCATGGCCAAGCTGAACGAGCTTGGCCTGACCACGGCGCTGTCCGGCGGGGACAAGCCGGAGCGCCAAGCCGGCTGAACGGCTCCCGCGGACGGGCGCGCGCCGCGCGGTCAAGCCGGCAGAGGCGTGGGGGTCACACCGCCGGCAGCACGAAGATGGCGATGGTCAGGCCCCAGCCCGCCAGCCACACCAGCGAGCGCAGCGTCGCCAGATCGGCGATGTAGCACGCCGTATAGAGGAGGCGGGCGGTCACCACCGCGCCAGCAAGCGCATTGACCGTCGCCATCGGCGCGCCCTGCGTCGCCGCCACCAGCACGGCGGCCGCGAACAGCGGGAACGCTTCGTAATGATTGAGGTGGGCGGCATAGGCGCGCTTGCGGTAGCCGTCGATGGTCTGCGCCCAGTCGCGCGGCGCGTGGTTGTCCACGCCGCGCGCCTTTGCGATTCCCACGGTCACCACCGGCAACACGCCCATGACCAGGACGCACCAGAACGCCAATTCCATCTTGATTTCCCCCGCTTGCCCCAGCTTGGATCGGAATACGGCTCGAAAGGAAGGCCTGATCAGCCGGAACCCGTATGACGCATCGCACCGCGATGCCGCCGATCGCACTGCGGGAGATACGGCCGGCAGGACAGATCGGATCGGCGGGGTGCGATCGGCGATGGCGTGCCGGGCCGCCGCCCGGCCTGCGTCAGGGCGCTGTCCCGCTCCGGCGAAGCATGTGCTGGGAGTGAACGCCGAAAGGCGCGAGGTGGCCGATCTCGTGCCGGCAGGCGTGGCCGTGAGTCTGCGGGTCATTGCGGTATTTACGCACCGCCCCCATCATCGCCGGGCTTGTCCCGGCGATCCCGACACCCTGGTCATCCCGCCTGCCGTCCTCTTGTCCGACACCGCCGCGTTCCCATCGAGATCGCCGGGCCAAGCCCGGCGAGGACCACGGTGAGAGCGCGCCCGCATCTCATACCAACGGCCCCAAACGCTGACGCGTGGGGCCGTTGACTCTCGCGAATTTTCTCATCCGAAATCAGATATTTCGCGAAAATCCGCGACCGGAACCAACGGTCCGCGTTCGCGGCCGTTGGTATCATGTCAGGCTGCGTGGATCGGAGGCTGTCGGCCCGGTCGCTGGCGACGGGTCACCCCGAAGTCAAGCTCCGCGCGGAGGGGCATCAATCCACCCGCAGGGCGCGGACCTGGACGTCCATCAGGCTGGCGGCGAGGTCGGTGCCGTCGGTCACCATTTCCCGCCACAGCGAGATCGGCGTCGGGCCTGGGGTCTTCAGCTCGCCGATGACGTCGGCGAGATTGTACTTGATCTTGGCCTCGAACTTCTTGGCCAGCGACTGCATCGGCCGGTTCGAGGGCAGGCAGCTCATGGTCACCGTGGCGACGCCGCGATTGCGCGCCACCAGCAAGGTGCGGCCGAACAGCGCCGAGCCGACGCCGGAATTGCGGTACTCGGCCTCGACGCTGAAGGCGATCTCGGCCTCGACCGGCGGCTTGGAGCCGAGAATGTGCAGCTCGGCGGCGCCGCGCAGCACGCCATCTATGAAGAAGCCGTGGATCACCGCGCCGCCGCCGAACGCCTTGGCGGCGTGCGCGGCAATGGCGTCGTCGGCGGCGTCCATGCCGAACCGCAGCCGGCGGTCGTCGGGGGCCAGCCTCGACAGATGGTCGCGATAGAGGGAGGCTTCGCCGGACCAGAGTTTCCGGATGACGCCTCCCACACTCAAAGGCTCGTGCATCATAGCCATGGCGCTCCACACGCTCGGATCGATCGAGCTGCCGGGGGGTACCGATCGTTCGATATGTCCGTGCAGATCCGACATACGCTTATGCTGCATTGCACAATAGGAGGCAAGGCAAATCGTTGCATTGCAGTAATGCGACCGTCAATGAAGAAAATAAGCCGATGAGAGCTAAATATAGGAGCAAAATCATAAATTCCCGACTATTCGTCCGGGTGCAAGCCATGGTTTCGCCGTTAACCCGCGGGCCGTGGGACTCAAAGCGGGAAATATCAGCAAAGTAGGTTGCGGTTTCGTAGCGAAAACATATGCCAGTCAAGATGCGGCACGGCAGCCCGAAGTCTTGATCCGCATCGGGTGGCACGATCCGGAGACGCGCGGCAGGGCGCGCCGCGCGCGCCGCCGAACTGACCGCCGCGCCGCCGCGCCAATTGCCGCGGCATCGTCCCGGCCCGGCCGGCGCCCCTGCCCTTGTGCGGCGCACGCGCACCGCCTAACTGCTGGGCTGGGACACCGACCCGACACCGACCCGACACCGCCGATGCTCGCCTCCTGTCTTGAACGCTACCGGGCTCTCGCCGACCACGGCGAGATCGAACACGACGCCGCGCAGGAGGAGGTCGCCTGCCGGCTCGACGCCTTGGCGCGGGAGCTGGCGGTCTATCATCTGGCCCAGAAATCCTCGGCGCTGGGCTGGCTGTTCGGCCGCAAGTCGGTGGCCGTGCCGCGCGGGCTCTACATCTGGGGCGAGGTCGGCCGCGGCAAGACCATGCTGATGGACCTGTTCTTCCAGGCCGCGCCGCTGGCCAGGAAGCGCCGGGTGCACTTCCACGCCTTCATGCAGGACGTCCACGCCCGCATCCACGACTGGCGGCAGAAGAAGAGGCACGGCGAGGTCAAGGGCGACGACCCGGTGGCGCCGGTGGCCGAGGCGCTGGCCCTTGAGGCGACGCTTCTGTGCTTCGACGAGTTCCACGTCACCGACATCGCCGACGCCATGATCCTCGGCCGGCTGTTCGGCCGGCTGTTCGCGCTTGGCGTCGTGGTGGTGGCGACCTCCAACGTCCCCCCCGAACGGCTCTACGAGAACGGCCTGAACCGGGCGCTGTTCGTGCCCTTTCTCGGCCTCTTGGCCGAGCAGGTCGAGGTCGCGCGCCTCGACGCGCGCACCGATTTCCGGATGGAGAAGCTGGACGGCATTCCGGTCTGGCACGTGCCGGCCGACGACGGCGCCCGCTTCGCGCTGGACAGCGCCTGGCGGCGCATCGCCGGCTGCGACGGCGGCGGGCCGGCGCGCATCCGGCTGCTCGGCCGCAGCCTCGACGTGCCGCGCGCCGCGCGCGGCGCCGCTTGGTTCGGGTTTCCCGACCTGTGCGAGCAGCCGCTGGGCCCGGCCGATTTTCTCGCCATCGCCGAGAACTTCCACACCCTCATCGTCGCGGGCGTGCCGCAGATGGACGAGACCAGCCGCAACGAGGCGCGCCGCTTCATCACGCTCGTCGACACGCTCTACGACAGCCGGGTCAAGCTCCTGGCCTCGGCCGCCGCCGAGCCTTCGGCGCTGTGGACCGGCAGCGCGGGCTATGAGAGCTTCGCCTTCGCCCGCACCGCCTCGCGCCTGACCGAGATGCGCTCGGCCGACTACCTCGCTCTGCCGCACGGGCGGCCCGACTCGGAGGCCAGCGGCGACGCCACCGGTCTGGTCGAGACCTGAGCCATGGCGGACGCGCGCGCCACCGCTCCGCGCCAGACCGCTCCACGGCAGACGGCGGCGCGTCAGGCGGGGCGGCGCGGCGAGGCGCTGCTCGGCATCGCCACCGACCATGTCCGCCGCTTCGGCATCGAGCGCACCACGGTGGTGGCGATCGCCCGCGAAGCCGGCATGACCCACGCCAATGTCTACCGCTACTTCCCGTCCAAGGAGGCGCTGGTCGACGCCATCACCGCCGACTGGCTGAAGGAGCTGGAGGCGCTGCTGCAGACGGTGGCCGACGCCCCCGACCCGGCCGACGACAAGCTGGAACGGCTGATCCTGGCCTATGCCAGGGGCTTGCGCGAGCGCGCCGAGGCCGAGCCCAACCTCAACGCGCTGCATCTGGCCGCCTTCGCCGGCGGGCGCATCGTGTCGCGCCGCCACCGCCAGCGCGTGCGCACGCTGATCGAGCGCATCATTGAGGATGGCGTCGGCGCCCAGCTGTTCCGGGTGCGCAGCCGCGACAAGGCGACGGCGGTGATCCTCGACGTGCTGCACCGGTTCATCGACCCGGTGGCGGTGGCGGCGGACTGCGACGTGCCGCGCGACGAGATCGGCGCGCGGGTCGCAGCCGCCGTCCGCCTGGTGCTGCGGGCGCTCTATGGCGGGCTGCTGTGAGCGGGGGCGGCCGGCTGCACGTGGCGGGAACGGCCCTAGCCGAAGGTTGCATGCCGCGGCAGTTACAAATGACAAATAATGAAATCTGTAATTTCGCCGCTTCGGCCCGGCCCGCGGCCTGACCGGCGCCCTGGGCTAAAATCTCAAATATCTGATGTCGCGGCGCTTTTCGGGGCCCTGCGGCGGGCGGCGGCCTGCGTCCATCTGCCGCCCGAGCGGCATTTTCCCTTGATCCAGCGTGGCTTGATGCGGACCGGGCGGGGCGATATTGAAAAGCGGCCGCGCGGAATTTTCGACCTCTGCCGTTGACCGGCAGGCGCGAAGGACCGGCGGGCAGACAACCCCATGTCGGATTCCGTGGACCGGCCCATGGTCCGATCGACGAAATCCGACTTCGATAGATACGAACTGGGCCGGCGGGTCCGGCCGCCTCGTTTTGGGCACGGACCTTCGTCCACCAGGAACATTCGTCCACCAGGAACCAGCAGCTCATGGCGCGCAACAAGATTGCCCTGATCGGCGCTGGCCAGATCGGCGGCACCCTCGCCCATCTCGCCGGCCTCAAGGAACTCGGCGACATCGTCCTGTTCGACATCATGGAGGGGATCCCCCAGGGCAAGGCGCTCGACATCGCCGAGTCCGCGCCGGTCGACGGCTTCGACGCCAAGCTCACCGGCACCCAGGGCTATGAGGCGATCGAAGGCGCCGACGTGGTGATCGTCACCGCCGGCGTGCCGAGGAAGCCCGGCATGAGCCGCGACGACCTGCTCGGCATCAACCTCAAGGTCATGGAGCAGGTCGGCGCCGGCATCCGCAAGTACGCGCCGAACGCCTTCGTCATCTGCATCACCAATCCGCTCGACGCCATGGTGTGGGCGCTGCAGAAGGCCTCGGGCCTGCCCAAGACCATGGTGGTCGGCATGGCCGGCGTGCTGGATTCCGCCCGCTTCCGCCACTTCCTGGCCGAGGAGTTCGACGTCTCGGTCGAGGACGTCACCGCCTTCGTGCTCGGCGGCCATGGCGACACTATGGTGCCGCTGCCGCGCTACTCCACCGTCGCCGGCATTCCGCTGCCCGACCTCATCAAGATGGGCTGGACCAGCCAGGAGCGGCTCGACAAGATCATCCAGCGCACCCGCGACGGCGGCGCCGAGATCGTCAACCTGCTCAAGACCGGCTCGGCCTTCTATGCGCCGGCGGCCTCCGCCATCGCTATGGCCGACGCCTATCTCAAGGACAAGAAGCGGGTCATGCCCTGCGCCGCCTATCTCAACGGCCAGTACGGGCTGAAGGACATCTATGTCGGCGTGCCGGTGGTGATCGGCGCCAAGGGCGTCGAGCGCGTGGTCGAGATCCATCTCGATCGCGACGAGCGCGTGATGTTCGACAAGTCGGTCGCGTCCGTCCAGGGCCTGATCGAGGCGTGCATCAAGATCGCCCCCGATCTTGGCCAGTGAGAGAACTCGGCCAGTGAGAGATATTGGCCGGTGAGAAACGCCGCCGGCAAGGCGCGCCGGTGCAGCCCGCACCGGCGCTGGCCTTGAACCAGCGGACCGATCGTCAAGTCAGGGATGAACGCCTCGCCGTGGCCGTGACGGCCGCGGGAGGAGGGGCAGGGACCACATGAATATTCATGAATACCAAGCCAAGGCCGTGCTGAAGACATTCGGGGTGCCGGTGTCGCGCGGCGTCGCCATCTTCAAGCCCGAGGAGGCCGCCGCCGCGGCCAAGGAGCTCGGCGGCCCGCTGTGGGTGGTGAAGTCGCAGATCCACGCCGGTGGCCGCGGCAAGGGCAAGTTCAAGGAGCCGGCGGCCGGCGACAAGGGCGGCGTGCGCCTCGCCCGCTCGGTCGAGGAGGTCGAGGCCTATGCCGCGCAGATGCTCGGCAACACGCTGGTGACCGTGCAGACCGGCCCGGCTGGCAAGGTGGTCCACCGCCTCTATATCGAGGAGGGCTCCGACATCGAGAAGGAGCTCTATCTGTCGATGCTGGTCGACCGCTCGACCTCGCGCATCGCCTTCGTGGTCTCCACCGAGGGCGGCATGGACATCGAGGCCGTGGCCCACGACACGCCGGAAAAGATCGTCAGCTTCTCGATCGACCCGGCCACCGGCCTCATGCCGCACCACGGCCGAACGCTGGCGCGCGCGCTGGGGCTGAAGGGCGACCTCGCCAAGCAGGCCGGCGAGCTGGCGGCGCAGCTCTACGACGCCTTCGTCGCCAAGGACATGACGATGCTGGAGATCAATCCGCTCATCGTCACCAAGGACGCCAAGCTGCGCTGCCTCGACGCCAAGATCGCCTTCGAGGGCAACTCGCTCTACCGCCACCCCGACGTGGTGGCGCTGCGCGACCTCACCGAGGAGGACGAGAAGGAGATCGAGGCATCGAAGTACGACCTCTCCTACGTCGCGCTCGACGGCACCATCGGCTGCATGGTCAACGGCGCCGGGCTTGCCATGGCCACCATGGACATCATCAAGCTCTATGGCGAGGAGCCGGCCAACTTCCTCGACGTCGGCGGCGGCGCGTCCAAGGAAAAGGTCACCGCGGCGTTCAAGATCATCACCGCCGATCCCAACGTGAAGGGCATCCTGATCAACATCTTCGGCGGCATCATGAAGTGCGACGTGCTGGCCGAGGGCGTCATCGCCGCGGTCAAGGAGGTCGGCCTCAACGTGCCGCTGGTGGTGCGCCTCGAAGGCACCAATGTGGAGAAGGGCAAGGCCATCATCAACAATTCCGGTCTCGACGTGATCTCGGCCGACGACCTCGACGACGCCGCCCAGAAGATCGTCAACGCGGTGAAGAAGGTCGCCTAGCAGTGGCGGGGGCAGCTGGGCTTATTCTCCTTATCGCTGCCGCAGCTCTTGTCGGTCTGTTGATCGCTGGAGCTCTCGTTGTCATTCAGTGGGCAATAGAGGGCGTGTTTCATCACCGCGTAGGTGTCTATTGCGGCTATGTGCAGATGATTGCGATTCTAAGCCTCATCGTATTTGTCCTCTACCAGTCTGAGGAGAAATGTGGGGCTGCGACGCGCACTTGTATCGACGGCGGAGAATGGTTTGCCGTCGTCGCTTTCCTATCTGCCGGCACTTTGGGGTTGATCGTAATGCCGGTTGTTTTTCTGTCAGTTTTGCGCCTGTCCAAATGGTCTGCAAATCGAGCAACGCTTAGGGGTTAGGGATGTCCATCCTGATCGACAGCAACACCAAGGTCATCTGCCAGGGCTTCACCGGCAAGAATGGCACCTTCCACTCCGAGCAGGCCATCGCCTACGGCACCAAGATGGTCGGCGGCACCTCGCCCGGAAAGGGCGGCTCGACCCATCTCGGCCTGCCGGTGTTCGACACCGTGGCCGAGGCGCGCGAGGTCACCGGCGCCGATGCCTCGGTGGTCTATGTGCCGCCGCCGGGCGCGGCCGACGCCATCTGCGAGGCGATCGACGCCGAGATCCCGCTGATCGTGTGCATCACCGAGGGCATTCCGGTGCTCGACATGGTGCGGGTGCGCCGCGCGCTCGAAGGCTCGAAGTCGCGCCTGATCGGCCCGAACTGCCCGGGCGTGCTGACGGCCGGCGAGTGCAAGATCGGCATCATGCCCGGCAACATCTTCAAGCAGGGCTCGGTGGGCGTGCTGTCGCGCTCCGGCACGCTGACCTACGAGGCGGTGTTTCAGACCTCGCAGGTCGGTCTCGGCCAGTCGACCGCGGTCGGCATCGGCGGCGACCCGGTCAAGGGCACCGAGTTCATCGACATGCTGGAGCTGTTCCTCGCCGACCCCAAGACCGAGTCGATCATCATGATCGGCGAGATCGGCGGCTCGGCCGAGGAAGAGGCGGCGCAGTTCCTGATCGACGAGGCGAAGAAGGGCCGCAGGAAGCCGATGGTCGGCTTCATCGCCGGCGTCACCGCCCCGCCCGGCCGCCGCATGGGCCACGCCGGCGCCATCATCTCCGGCGGCAAGGGCGATGCCGGCAGCAAGATCGCGGCGATGCAGGCCGCCGGCATCACGGTGTCGCCCTCGCCGGCCCGTCTCGGCAAGACCCTGGTCGAAGTGCTGAAGGGCTGACACGAACGCGGCAAGGCGCCGGCGGCATCCGCTGGCGCCTTGCCCCAAGACGGCGCGGCCCCAAGACGGCGCGGCCCCGGACGGGCCGCACCGACAACGAGGCCGCGGCAGCGAACGCGGCCCGCCACGGGGCCGTTTCCGGGATCCCGCAGGGATCGTCGGCAAACCGTATGACCGCAAACCGGGAGCGCCGTGGCGCTCCGGAGGTGTCGCATGGCACGCCAGGATCTGAACAAGCTGCTCGCCCAGACCGCGTTCCTCTCCGGCGGCAGCGCCGCCTATATCGAGGATCTGTACGCCCGCTTCCAGACCGATCCGGCGGCGGTGGAGGCGCAGTGGCGCGACTTCTTCGCCGATCTGGAGGAGAACCGCGGCGAAGCGGCGCGCAGCGCCCGCGGCGCCTCGTGGAAGCGCGCCGACTGGCCGGTTCCCGCCAATGGCGAGCTGGTGTCCGCGCTCGACGGCAACTGGACGGCGCTGGAGAAGACGGTCGGCGAGCGCATCCGCGCCAAGTCCGCCGAAGCCAGCCGCGGCGCCGTCATCTCCGAGGAGCAGATCCAGCGCGCCTCGCGCGACTCGGTGCGCGCGATCATGATGATCCGCGCCTTCCGCATGCGCGGCCACCTGCACGCCGACCTCGATCCGCTGGGCATCGCCACCCGCCACGACCATGGCGAGCTCGACCCCGTCTCCTACGGCTTCACCGAAGCCGACTACGACCGCAAGATCTTCATCGACCACGTGCTCGGCCTCGAATTCGCGACCGTGCGCGAGATGCTGGTCATTCTCCGCCGCACCTACTGCCGTACGCTCGGCGTCGAGTTCATGCACATCTCCGACCCGATGGAGAAGGCGTGGATCCAGGAGCGCATCGAGGGTCCGGACAAGGAGATCCACTTCACCCGCGAGGGCAAGCGCGCCATCCTCAACAAGCTGGTGGAGGCCGAGGGCTTCGAGAAGTTCCTCGACGTCAAATACACCGGCACCAAGCGCTTCGGCCTGGACGGCGGCGAGGCCACCATTCCGGCGCTGGAGCAGATCATCAAGCGCGGCGGCCATCTCGGCGTGCGCGAGATCGTGCTCGGCATGGCCCACCGCGGCCGCCTCAACGTGCTGGCGCAGGTGATGGGCAAGCCGCACCGCGCGCTGTTCCACGAGTTCAAGGGCGGCTCGTTCCACCCCGACGACGTCGAGGGCTCGGGCGACGTCAAGTACCACCTCGGCGCCTCCTCGGATCGCGAGTTCGACGGCAACAAGGTGCACCTGTCGCTGACGCCGAACCCCTCGCACCTGGAGATCGTCGATCCGGTGGTGCTGGGCAAGGTGCGCGCCAAGCAGGACCAGCTCCATTGCACGCCGGACGACCGCCGCGCCGTGCTGCCGCTGCTGATCCACGGCGACGCCGCGTTCGCCGGCCAGGGCGTGGTCGCCGAGTGCCTGGGCCTGTCGGGCCTGCGCGGCCACCGCACCGGCGGCTCGATCCACTTCATCGTCAACAACCAGATCGGCTTCACCACCGACCCGCGCTACTCGCGCTCCTCGCCCTATCCGTCCGACGTGGCGAAGATGGTCGAGGCGCCGGTGTTCCACTGCAATGGCGACGATCCGGAAGCGGCGGTCTACGCCGCCAAGGTGGCGACCGAGTTCCGCCAGCGCTTCCAGAAGCCGGTGGTCATCGACATGTTCTGCTACCGGCGCTTCGGCCACAACGAGGGCGACGAGCCGGCCTTCACCCAGCCCTTGATGTACAAGCGCATCCGCTCGCACCCCACGGTGCTGCAGATGTACGGCAAGAAGCTGGTCGAGGAAGGCGTCGTCACCGACGGCGAGATCGAGAAGATGAAGGCCGACTGGCGCGCCCGGCTCGACGCCGAGTACGAGGCCGGCCAGGCGTTCCGCCCCAACAAGGCCGACTGGCTCGACGGCCGCTGGGCCGGCATCAAGGCGGCCAAGGATGCCGAGGACCCGCGCCGCGGCGACACCGGCGTGCCGATGGAGACGCTCAAGGAGGTCGGCCATCGCATTTCCGAGGTGCCGGCCGGCTTCCACGTCCACCGCACCATCCAGCGCGTGCTGGAGGGCCGCCGCAAGATGGTCGAGACCGGCGAGGGCATCGACTGGGGCACCGCCGAGGCGCTGGCGTTCGGCTCGCTGTGCGTCCAGGGCTACAATGTGCGCCTGTCGGGCCAGGATTCGGAGCGCGGCACCTTCTCCCAACGCCATTCGGTGCTGACCGACCAGGAGACCGAGGAGCGCTACACCCCCCTCAACCACATCCGCGACGGCCAGGCCCGCTACGAGGTCATCAACTCGATGCTCTCGGAGGAAGCGGTGCTCGGCTTCGAGTACGGCTACTCGCTGGCCGAGCCCAACACGCTGGTCGCCTGGGAAGCGCAGTTCGGCGACTTCGCCAATGGCGCGCAGGTGGTGTTCGACCAGTTCCTGTCGGCGGGCGAGCGCAAGTGGCTGCGCATGTCCGGCCTCGTCTGCCTGCTTCCGCACGGCTATGAGGGGCAGGGGCCCGAGCATTCCTCGGCGCGGCTGGAGCGCTATCTGCAGCTCTGCGCCGAGGACAACATGCAGGTCGCCAACTGCTCGACGCCGGCCAACTACTTCCACATCCTGCGCCGCCAGTTGAAGCGCGACTTCAGGAAGCCGCTGATCCTGATGACGCCGAAATCGCTGCTGCGCCACAAGCGCGTGGTGTCGCATCTCGACGACATGGCGTCGGGCACGTCGTTCCACCGCGTCCTGCTCGACTCCGCCCAGAGCATGCCGACCGACCGCGTCAAGCTGGTGTCCGACGACAAGATCCGCCGCGTCGTGATGTGCTCGGGCAAGGTCTATTACGACCTGTTCGAGGAGCGCGAGCGGCGCGGCGTCGACGACGTCTACTTCCTGCGGCTGGAGCAGCTCTATCCGTTCCCGGCCAAGGCGCTGCTGCACGAGCTGCAGCGCTTCAAGCACGCCGAGATGGTGTGGTGCCAGGAGGAGCCGCGCAACATGGGCGCGTGGTTCTTCGTCGAGCCCTACATCGAATGGATCCTCGGCCAGATCGGGGCGAAGACCAGGCGGCCGCGCTATGTCGGCCGCCCGGCGGCGGCGGCCACCGCCACCGGCCTGATGTCCAAGCATCTCGCGCAGCTCCAGGCATTCCTCGACGAGGCGCTGGCGGCCTGAGACCGGCGGCAAAGCCGCGGCACATATTGGGAGGCGCCCCCGGCGGGCGAAGAAGAGACGATGACGATGGAAATCCGCGTTCCCACGCTCGGCGAGTCGGTCACCGAGGCCACCATCGGCCGCTGGTTCAAGAAGCCCGGCGATGCTGTCGCCGCCGACGAGCCGCTGGTCGAGCTCGAGACCGACAAGGTCACCGTCGAGGTGCCGGCCCCGGCCGCCGGCGTGCTGGCGCAGGTGCTGGCCAATCCGGGCGACGCGGTCGGCGTCGGCGCGGTGCTGGGCCTGCTGCAGGAAGGCGCCGGCGGCGCCAAGCCGGCGGCCAAGGCCGCGCCCGCTGCCGCAGCCCCCGCCGTGGCGGCCAAGCCCGCGACCGCGCCCGCCGTCGAGCACGGTCCGGCGGTGCGCCGCATCGCCGCCGAAAGCGGCATCGATCCGGCAACCGTCACCGGCACCGGCCGGGATGGCCGCGTCACCAAGGGCGACATGCTGGCGGCCGCCGCCGCGCCGGCCGCCGCGCCCGTCCAGGCGCCGGTTCCCGCGCCGGCTCGGGCGCCTGCGCCCGCGGCCCCGATCAAGGTGCGCGCCCCCTCCGCCCCCGACGACAGCGCGCGGGAAGAACGCGTGCGCATGTCGAAGCTGCGCCAGACCATCGCCCGGCGGCTGAAGGAGGCGCAGAACACCGCGGCGATGCTGACGACGTTCAACGACGTCGACATGAGCGCGGTGATGAACCTGCGCAACGAATACAAGACGCAGTTCGAGAAGAAGCACGGCGCCAAGCTCGGCTTCATGGGCTTCTTCGTGAAGGCGTGCGTGCAGGCGCTGCGCGAGATGCCGGCGGTCAATGCCGAGATCGACGGCGAGGACATCGTCTACAAGAACTACTACCACGTCGGCGTCGCCGTCGGCACCGACAAGGGCCTCGTCGTGCCGGTGGTGCGCGACGCCGACCGGCTGACCATCGCCGAGATCGAGAAGGTGATCACCTCCTACGGCAAGCGCGCCCGCGACGGCCAGCTCACCATCGAGGAGATGCAGGGCGGCACCTTCACCATCACCAATGGCGGCGTCTATGGCTCGCTGATGTCGACGCCGATCCTGAACGCGCCGCAGTCGGCGATCCTCGGCATGCACCGCATCGAGGAGCGGCCGGTGGTGCGGGGCGGCCAGATCGTGGCGCGGCCGATGATGTATCTGGCGCTGTCCTACGACCACCGCATCATCGACGGCAAGGACGCGGTGACCTTCCTGGTGCGGGTGAAGGAAGCGCTGGAGGATCCGACCCGGCTGGTGCTGGACGTTTAGGGACGTCCATGCCGACGATCGCGATCGTTGATGGTGTGGTCCTCATGATCCACTTGAAGGATCATTTGCCGCCGCACCTTCACGCCAGGATCGGCGGCTTCGAGGCGCAGATTTCGATTGCCACGGGCGACGTTCTCAATGGATCGTTGCCTCCGGCCAAGCGAAAGCGGGTGCAGGATTGGCTGGCCCGCCACCGCGAGGAAGTGGCGTTCGTTTGGACGGAAGTTCGGGCTGGGCGCTATGCAGGAGGAATGATCGAATGAACTATTCGGTCCGCAGCGTCGAAGTCGTCCGCTATCCCGTGTTGCGGGTGACGTTCGACGACGGTTTTTCCGGCGAGTACGACCTCGGCGATCACATCGAACGTGGTCCGGTTTTCGCGCCGCTGAAGGATCCCAAGGTGTTCGGCGAGGTCGCGGTGGCGCCGGACGGACACACCTTCGGCTGGTTTCTCGATCGCGAGGGACACGAGCTCGATTTCTGCCCGGACGCGACGCGGATCCGGCTTGAGACCCAGTTCGTCGAACGACTGGCCGCGCAGCACCGCGCCAAGCTCCCGGCTGCGGAGTAGCGCCGCTCACCCCACGATCCCTCCCTTTCCGTGACGCGCCCGCCGGACTGTCGGCATCAGCGAGCGAACGGCATCAACGAGCGAAGCATGGCAACCTACGATCTGATCGTCATCGGCACCGGCCCCGGCGGCTATGTCTGCGCCATTCGTGCCGCCCAGCTCGGCCTGAAGGTGGCGGTGGTCGAGAAGCGCAAGACCTTCGGCGGCACCTGCCTGAACGTCGGCTGCATCCCGTCCAAGGCGCTGCTGCACGCCTCCGAGCTGTTCGAGGAGGCCGGGCACGCCTTCGACAAGATGGGCATCAAGGTCGGCAAGCCGGCGCTCGACCTCAAGACCATGATGGCCTTCAAGCAGGAGGCGATCGACGGCAACGTCAAGGGCATCGACTTCCTGCTCAAGAAGAACAAGATCGAGTCCTTCCACGGCCTCGGCACCATCCTCGGCCCCGGCCGCGTCCAGGTCGCCGCCGAGGACGGTTCGGCGCAGGTGATCGAGGCCGCCTCGATCGTCATCGCCACCGGCTCGGACGTGGCGCAGCTCCCCGGCATCGCCATCGATGAGAAGCGCATCGTCTCCTCCACCGGCGCGCTGGCGCTCGGCCACGTGCCGGGCCGGCTGGTGGTGGTCGGCGCCGGCGTGATCGGGCTCGAGCTCGGCTCGGTGTGGCGGCGGCTCGGCGCCGAGGTGACGGTGGTCGAGTTCCTCGACCGCATCCTGCCGGGCATGGATTCGGAGGTCTGCCGCCAGTTCCAGCGCATCCTGGAGCGCCAGGGCGTCACCTTCAAGCTGGGCTCGAAGGTCACGGCGGTGGAGACCTCGGGCAAGCGGCTCGCGGTGACCATCGAGCCGGCGGCCGGCGGCGCACCCGAGGGGCTGGAGGCCGACGTGGTGCTGGTGGCGATCGGCCGGGTGCCGTTCACCGCCGGGCTGGGGCTTGAGGCGGTGGGCGTGGCGCAGGACGCCAAGGGCCGCGTCGTGGTCGATGGGCATTACGCCACCAGCGTGCCCGGCATCTACGCCATCGGCGACGTCATCGACGGGCCGATGCTGGCCCACAAGGCCGAGGACGAGGGCGTGGCGGTGGCCGAGCTGATCGCCGGCCGCGCCGGCCACGTCAATTATGCGGTGATCCCCGGCGTGCTCTACACCGCTCCCGAGGTCGCCTCCGTCGGCCGCACCGAGGACGGCCTGAAGCGGGACGGCATCGCCTACAAGGTCGGCAAGTTCCCCTTCACCGCCAATGGCCGCGCCAAGGCCAACCAGCAGACCGAGGGCTTCGTGAAGATCCTGGCCGATGCCGCCACCGACCGCGTGCTCGGCGTCCACATCATCGGCTCGGACGCCGGCAACATGATCGCGGAAGCCGCCATCGCCATGGAGTTCGGCGCGAGCGCCGAGGACATCGCCCGCACCTGCCACGCCCACCCGACGCTGCCCGAGGCGGTCAAGGAGGCGGCGCTGGCGGTCGACAAGCGCGCGCTGCACATCTGACGCGCTTGTCGGCGCGGCAGGATGCACCCCGGCAAGGCGGAAAACCGCGTAGCTGCACGATTCCGGCATTGCCGGCCGTGGACGCCATGGACAAACGACGCCAGTTTTGCTAAGGGCGCGGCCTCGGCGCCATCCCTGCGTGATGCCTCTCGCGCAGCGGGCCCGCCGTTCCCGCTTGATCCCGTTTTGACCAGGACCCGAAAGGCACACGCGTGCAGGTCATCGTTCGCGACAATAATGTCGATCAGGCTCTCAAGGCGCTGAAGAAGAAGATGCAGCGCGAGGGCATTTTCCGCGAGATGAAGCTTCGCGGCCACTATGAGAAGCCTTCCGAGAAGAAGGCGCGGGAGAAGGCGGAGGCCGTGCGCCGCGCCCGCAAGCTGGCCCGCAAGCGCGCCCAGCGCGAAGGCCTGCTCCCGAGCAAGCCGAAGGTGCTGCGTCCGGGCATGGGCGGCCCCGGCGCCGGTGGCATGAGCCGCGGCCCGCGGCCCTGAGCGGACAAGCCGCGCACCGCGGCCCTGAGCGAACGAGTCGCGGCCGGGCCGGCCGCCAGCGCAGTCTCCGCAGACGCGGGAATACCGGTTTCGCGGACGGGAATGCGCCAGCTCAAGGACCGTTTCCGGTCTCCCGAAGGGGTCGACCGGAAACCCGAAGGGAGCATCCGCCCGGTTCAGCCGGATCGGCGGATGCCTTGGCGTGACGATCGGCTCCGCCGGCGCGGACATGTCGCGCCGCAAGCATATTTTGCCTGACAGGCGGGCCGGCGCCCCGAGAACGCCGCATTGTCGATCGAACACCCCGTGATGAACACAGCGATGGATATTCGCCTGCGCAGCGCCGTCCGGCGTCTGGCCGTGGCGGCGGCGGCCGGGCTATTGGTCGCCGGCTGCCAGACGGTCGGCGTCGGCGTCGGCGCCGGCAGCGATGACGAAGACCTCAGATACGCCGCCTCGACCAACCTCCAGTCGCTGACGGAGGTGGTGCAGCGCAATCCCAACGATCCGCAGGCCTTCAACATGCGCGGATCGGTGTACGGCCGGGCCGGCCAGTACCAGGAGGCGCAGGCCGACTTCAACCGCGCCATCCAGATCGATCCCAACTACGCCCAGGCCTACGCCAACCGGGCGCTGGTGTACCAGAAGATGCGCCGGCCCGATCAGGCACTCGCCGACTACAACGCCGCCATCCGCATCGACCCGTCCTATTCGGCGGCCTTCGTCGGGCGCGGCACGGTCTATCGGCTGCAGGGGCAGGCCAACCAGGCGCTGGACGATTTCAACAAGGCGATCGAGCTGAAGCCGGACAACGCCCAGGCCTACCACAATCGCGGGCTCGTCTATCAGGCCCAGGGCCAGCACAAGTTCGCCATCGACGACTTCACCACCGCCATCGGGCTGGCGCCGAACGTGTCCGAGCCGTTCGTGGCGCGCGGCATGTCCTACATGGCGCTGAACGACCCCAAGATGGCGGCCGACGATTTCGACGAGGCGGTGACCGCCGACGCCGGCAGCATCGACGCCTGGGTGGCCCGCGGCCAGGCCTATGAGCGGATCGGCGACAAGGAGAAGGCCGCCGGCTCCTACGCCAAGGCGCTGAACCTGAACCAGAACAATTCGGCGGCGCGCGACGGCTTCCAGCGCGTCGGCGGCTCGTTCGGCCGGCAGTACCAGCTCTTCAACTGATCCGAAGCCGGCGTTCCGGGCCGGGAGCCGCGCTCTTTCCCGCGCCGGGGGAGCGGGTGGCTCGCGCCGTCGGGTCACCGGCCGCCGCGTCATTGGCTATCGCATCACCGCCCGCCGCCGGAGAGCCTCCAGGGCGTCCGTCGAGCTGATGGACCTGGGCTGATGATCGGCTAAAGCATTCTCCGCAAAAGTGGGAACCGGTTTTGCGAAAGAGAATGCACCAACTCAAGAACTTGGAGCGTCAGCTTGATCCAATCAGATCGGCGGGCGCTCTAGTTTGCGTGGCCGGTCGGAAGGGTCGTTCGACGCATGCTCTATGACGCTCTGAAAGCTCTGCACATTCTCGGTGTGGTGATCCTGCTCGGCAATGTCACCATCACCGCATTCTGGAAGGCATTTGCCGACCGAACCCGCGATCCGGTGGTGATCGCCTTCGGCCAGCGCCTGGTCACGATCACCGATTTCGTCTTCACGGCCACCGGCATCGTGCTGATCTATATCGGCGGTTTCGGCGCGGCGTGGGTGGGCGGCCTCGACCCGTTCGCGCCGGGCTGGCTGCTGTGGGGACAGATCCTGTTCGCGGTCTCGGGCGCGATATGGATCGTCATCCTGATCCCGGCTCAGATCCGGCTTGGCCGGGCCGCCCGCCGCTTCGCCGCCGGCGGCTCCATCCCGGACTCCTATTGGCGCGACAGCCGCCTCTGGCTGACCTGGGGCATCATCGCCTGCGTGCCCCTCGTCGCGGCCGTTTGGGTGATGGTCGCCAAGCCGGGATGAGCCGGCGCATCCCGGCGGCCGGCCATCCCTGGCAATGCAGGTCTCGCCAGACATCGCTGAATTGACGATCGCCCCGCGCAATCCAAGCGCGGCCGGCGAGACGCCGCTGAGATCCGACCGCGCCGTTCGAGCGTAAGTCGAAACGGATTTCCGCCGCGGATGCCGGTGCTTCGACGAGACGGCCACTTGGCTGCGCGGCTCCACGACGGAGCGAAACCATGGCGCGGGTGCTGATCATCGGAGCCAGCCGGGGAATCGGGCTTGAGGCGGTGCGCCAGGCGCTCGATGCCGGGCACAAGGTGCGCGCCTTCGCCCGCTCGGCCGGGCGCATAGACCTGTCGCATCCCGCGCTCGAAAAGGTGAACGGCGACGCGCTCGCGAGCGCGGACGTCGCGGCGGCGGCGAAGGGCGTCGACGCCATCATCCAGGTGCTCGGCGTCGGGGCCGGACAACTGTTCCGCCCGGTGCGCCTGTTCTCGGACGCGACGCGGATCCTGGTGGCCGCGATGGCGGCGGTGGGCGTCAGGCGGCTCATCGCGGTCACGGGCTACGGCGCCGGCGAAAGCCGCAGCAGCATGAGCCTCCTCCAGCGCGTGCCGTTCCAGGTGCTGCTCGGCCGCGCCTATGACGACAAGGACGTCCAGGAACGCCTGATCCGCGCCAGTCCGCTCGACTGGACCATCGTCCGGCCGGGGGCGCTCACCAATGGCCCGCGCACCGGCCGCTACCGCGTGCTGGTCGATCCCGCGACGTGGCGCTACGGCGTGATCTCGCGCGCGGACGTCGCCGACTTCCTGGTGAAGCAGATCGAGGACCGCAGCTTGCTGCGCCAGGCACCGGTGCTGGCGTGACCGCAAAATTACCGGCAATCTAACGAGAAGCACAAACAACCGCCGAAATAGTCCCCGGAAACACCTAGAATTGCGCGGCGTGCAGGTCTTGAATTGACGTTGGGCGACCTCCGCAAGGTGGCCGCTCGGGTGGGCAAACTGAATCGGTGACGGTTGCTCAAATTGCGAAGCGACCGCACGACGAAGACGCTGGCCCTTGCCAGTTCAAGCGATCTGCTGCGCGCATTATGACTGACATAGTTTCGACGACGCCTTGGTCATCGGAACGACTAAAGAAAACGGACTGGGCCGATTGCCTTTCGCGGGTTGCGGATTACGTATTTTCTTGGAAGCCTGCCTGCCCTGCCGCGATACCGACGCCACCCTGACCGGCCCCGCCGCCGCATCTGATCACCGCAAGGAGAGACCCTCTGACCATCGCCCCCAATCCTCAGCACTTCACCGTTGAGGCCGATGACCGCCCCCATGCGGTGATCATCGGCGCCGGGTTCGGCGGCCTTGGCGCCGCCGTGCGGCTCGGCGCCCGCGGCTATCGCGTCACGGTGGTCGACCGGCTCAGCGGACCGGGGGGGCGGGGCCGCGGCTTCCAGCAGGATGGCTACACCTTCGACGCCGGCCCCACCCTCGTCACCGCCCCTCACATGTTCGAGGAGCTGTGGGAGCTGTGCGGCAAGCGGATGTCCGACCACGTGCCGCTGGTGGCGATGGACCCATTCTATCGCGTCATCTTTGCCGATGGCTCGACCTTCGAGGCCAGCCAGGACACCGACAAGGTGCGCGCCGAAGTCGCCCGGCTCTCGCCCGCCGACCTTGCCGGCTGGGACCGCTACATGGCGCGTGGCGAGGCCAGTCTTCGCGAGGTCTATCTGCGCGTCCACGACACGCCGTTTCGCACGATCTGGGACATGTCCGTCGTCTTGGGCGGGCTCGTCCGGCTCGAAGCCTACCACACGGTCTACGGTCTGGTGTCGCGCTTCGTGAAGGACGAGCGCCTGCGCCAGGTGCTGTCGTTTCATCAGCTGTTCATCGGCGGCAACCCGTTCGCGGCCAGCGCGTTCTACAGCCTCATCACCCACCTGGAGAAGAAGTGGGGCGTCCATTTCGCCATGGGCGGCACCAGCAGGCTCGCCGATGGCATCGCCGACCTGATCCGCGACCAGGGCGGGGTGCTGCGCTTCGGCGAGGACGTCCAGGAGATCACGCTCAAGGGCCGCCGCGCCACCGGCGTCAGGCTGGCCTCGGGCGAGGCCATCGACGCCGACATCGTCGTGTCGAACGCCGATTCCGCCTTCACCTACGGGCGCCTGCTGCCGTCCCACGCGCGCCGGCGCTGGAGCGACAGGAAGCTCGACCGCGCGCGCTACTCGATGAGCCTGTTCCTGTGGTACTTCGGAACGAGCCGCCAGTGGCCCGAGGTGCAGCACCACACCATCCTGATGGGGCCGCGCTACCGGGAGCTGATCGAGGACATCTTCGTCAGGAAGGTGCTGGCGACCGATTTCAGCCTCTATCTCCATCGGCCCACCGCCACCGATCCGTCGATGGCGCCGCCGGGGTGCGACAGCTTCTACGTCCTGTCGCCGGTGCCCAATCTGCAGGGCGACGCCGATTGGACGAAGGTCGCCGAGCCCTACCGACGCGCCATTGAGGAGCGGCTCGACCAGACGCTGCTGCCGGGGCTGAAGACGTCGGTGGTGACGTCACGCACCGTGACGCCGCTGCATTTCCGCGACACCCTGCTGTCGCCGCACGGCGCCGGGTTCGGGCTGGAGCCGGTGCTGACGCAAAGCGTGTATTTCCGGCCGCAGTCCTGCAGCGACGATATTGACGGCCTCTATCTCGTCGGCGCGGGCACGCATCCGGGTGCCGGGCTTCCGGCGGTGCTCGCCTCGGCCAAGATTCTCGACAAGGTGGTGCCGGATGCGAGGCTGCTTGCCCGGCAATGAGACCGCTGCGGGCAAAGCATGCCTTCGGGCGTTTCGCCGCCCGCGGCCGGCGCGGCCGAAACCAGCGGCCGGCGTTCGCTGGGGCTGGTATCAGGTCTGGCGCTCGACCAGCAGCCGCTTGATCTCGGCGATGGCCTTGGCCGGGTTGAGGCCCTTGGGGCACGCCTTCGAGCAGTTCAGGATGGTGTGGCAGCGGTAGAGCCGGAACGGATCCTCGACATGGTCGAGGCGCTCGCCGGTGTACTCGTCGCGGCTGTCGATCAGCCAGCGATAGGCCTGCAGCAGCACGGCCGGGCCGAGATAGCGGTCGGCGTTCCACCAATAGCTCGGGCACGAGGTGGTGCAGCAGAAGCACAGGATGCACTCGTAGAGGCCGTCGAGCTTGGCGCGGTCCTCGTGCGTCTGGATCCACTCCTTCTCGGGCGGCGGCGTCACCGTCTTCAGCCACGGCTCGATCGCCGCGTGCTGGGCGTAGATGCCGGTGAGATCGGGCACCAGATCCTTGACCACCGGCATGTGCGGCAGCGGGTAGATCTTGATGACGCCCTTCACCTCGTCCATGCCCTTGGTGCAGGCGAGCGTGTTGGTGCCGTCGATGTTCATCGCGCAACTGCCGCAGATGCCCTCGCGGCAGGAGCGGCGGAAGGTCAGCGTCGGATCGATCTTGTTCTTGATCCAGATCAGCGCGTCGAGAACCATCGGCCCGCAGTCGTCGCGATCGACGAAATAGGTGTCGATGCGCGGGTTCTGGCCGTCCTCGGGGTTCCAGCGATAGACGTGCAGCTCGGTGAGGTTGACCGCGCCGTGCGGGTGCGGCCACACCTTGCCATTCGTGACCTTGGAGTTCTTCGGCAGCGTGAACTGGACCATCGGTCCCTCGTCTTGAAGTCGTTGCGGGCGGTGGCCGCGCGTCAGGTGACGCGCTCATTCGGCTCCTGGAGCATTCTCCGCAAAAGCGGGTACCGGCTTTGCGAAAGAGAATGCGACAACTCAAGTCCTTGGAGCGTCCGCCGTGTTCAAGCGTATCGGCGGGCGCTCCTGCCAGCGCGTCAGTAGACGCGCTTTTTCGGCTCAATGTACTCGACGTCGGTGGACAGCGTGTAGGTGTGCACCGGCCGGTAATCGATGGTCACCGTCCGTTTGACCGGGTCGGCCCACAGCAGCGTGTGCTTCATCCAGTTGGCGTCGTCGCGGTCGGGATGATCCTCGCGGGCGTGGGCGCCGCGCGATTCGGTGCGGTTTGCCGCCGCCTCCATCGTCACCGTCGCCTGGGCGATGAGGTTGTCGAACTCCAGCGTCTCGATCAGGTCGGAGTTCCAGATCAGCGAGCGGTCGGAGACCCGGATGTCGTCGGCGGCCTGCCAGACCTGATGGATCAGCGTCTTGCCTTCGGCCAGCACCTCGCCGGTGCGGAACACCGCGCAGTTCGACTGCATCACCTTCTGCATTTCGAGGCGCAGCTGCGCGGTCGGCGTCGAACCGGAAGCGTGGCGCAGCCGGTCGAGCCGGGCCAGCGCCGGCTCATAGGCGTCCTTGGGCAGCGCCGCATGGCGCGCGCCGCGCTCGGTGGTCTCGGCGCAGCGCGCCCCCGCGGCGCGGCCGAACACCACGAGGTCGATCAGCGAGTTGGAGCCCAGCCGGTTGGCGCCGTGCACCGACACGCAGGCGGCCTCGCCGATGGCGAACAGGCCCGGCACCACGTGGTCGGGGTTGCCGTCGATCTTGGTCAGCACCTCGCCGTGATAGTTGGTCGGGATGCCGCCCATGTTGTAGTGGACGGTCGGGATCACCGGGATCGGCTCGCGCGTCACGTCGACGCCGGCGAAGATCTTGGCGCTTTCCGAGATGCCGGGCAGGCGCTCGGCCAGCACTGCCGGATCGAGATGATCGAGGTGCAGGTAGATGTGGTCCTTGTTCTTGCCGACGCCGCGGCCCTCGCGGATCTCGATGGTCATCGAGCGCGACACCACGTCGCGCGAGGCGAGATCCTTGGCGGAGGGCGCGTAGCGCTCCATGAAGCGCTCGCCGGATGCGTTGACGAGATAGCCGCCCTCGCCGCGCGAGCCCTCGGTGATCAGGCAGCCCGAGCCGTAGATGCCGGTCGGGTGGAACTGCACGAACTCCATGTCCTGCAGCGGCAGGCCGGCGCGCAGCACCATGGCGTTGCCGTCGCCGGTGCAGGTGTGGGCGCTGGTGGCCGAGAAATAGGCGCGGCCATAGCCGCCGGTGGCCAGCACCGTCTTGTGGGCGCGGAAGGCGTGCAGCGTGCCGTCGTCGAGCTTGAGCGCGATCACGCCGCGGCAGGCGCCGCCGTCCATGATCAAATCGAGCGCGAAATACTCGACGAAGAACTCGGCCCGGTGCTTCAGCGCCGCGCCGTACATGGTGTGCAGCATGGCGTGGCCGGTGCGGTCGGCGGCGGCGCACGTGCGCTGGGCGATGCCCTTGCCGAAATGCGTGGTCATGCCGCCGAACGGGCGCTGGTAGATCTTGCCCTCTTCGGTGCGCGAGAACGGCACGCCCCAGTGCTCCAGCTCGTAGACGGCGGCCGGCGCGTTCCTCACCATGTACTCGATGGCGTCCTGGTCGCCGAGCCAGTCGGAGCCCTTGACGGTGTCGTACATGTGCCAGCGCCAGTCGTCCTCGCCCATATTGCCGAGCGAGGCGGCCACGCCCCCTTGCGCCGCCACGGTGTGCGAGCGGGTTGGGAACACCTTGGTGACGCAGGCCGTGCGCAGGCCGGCCTGCGAGCAGCCGACCACCGCGCGCAGGCCCGCGCCGCCGGCGCCGACCACCACCACGTCGTAGGAATGCTCGACGACCGGATAGGCCGTGCCGTTGATCGAAGGCGCGGTGGCGCCATTGGAGCCGTTCGTGGCCATGAAGCTCAACCCCCGAAAGCGATCTTGAGAACCGCGAACGCCCCCGTGGCGCCCAGGGCGTAGCTGAAGAACGTGTTCGCCATCAGCGCGCCGAACTTGATCGGCTCAGAGTGGACGTAGTCCTCGATGATGACCTGCATGCCGATCTTCATGTGATGGGTGCCGGTGGCGATCGCCAGCACCAGCGGAATGGCGAGGAGCGGGTTGGCGAGCCACTGCAGCACGCTCGCGTGGTCCTTGCCGGCCAGGAACACCAGCACGCCGACCAGGACAAAGGTGAGCGGGATCAGCGCAACGCCGGTGACGCGCTCGGCCCAGAAATGTTCGGTGCCGCGCTTGGCCGAGCCGAAGCCGCGGGCCCGCGCCATCGGCGTGCGAATCGAGGAGTTGGATCCGGACATGGTGGCCTCAGCGCAGGAAATAGGCGGCCGCCCAGACGGCGGCGGTCAGGGCACCGGAGAAGACGAACGAGGCCTGGGTGAGCACTTCGCGCGCCACCGGGCCGAAGCCCCGGCCGAAATCCCAGATGAAGTGGCGGATGCCGCCGGCCATGTGCTGGAACAGCGCCCAGGTGTAGCCGATCAGCACGATCCGGCCGGGCCAGGTGCCGAACGCCCAGTTGACGAGATCGAACCAAGCCGGCGAGGTGGCGGCGGCGACCAGCCAAGCCACCAACAGCAGCGTGCCGACATAGAGCGCCGCACCGGTGATGCGGTGCAGGATGGAGCTCATCATCGTCAGCATCGGCCGATAGATCATCAGATGCGGCGACAACGGCCGTTCGACGGGGCTTCGCACCTCTGCCATTCCTTCAACTCCTGGCTCTGCTCGGCTGTCGGCGGCGACGGACGAACCTGACGACCGGACCAGCAACTGCCCCGTCAGCCAAGGCGTCCTGACGACAGTGACGTGTCAGGCCGTTGACATTGTTCACAGTTGACGGCCCGGCGGCCGGCTGCGGTCTCGACGCTTGAAACGCTCCCCGCCGCCGGCGGGATCCCGGCATGCGCCGTGCATCACTTCGCCGAACACGAAGGTGACGGATGCCATGTGGTCACGCAATCTGTTTTTTGTCTAAGATGCCTTCGCCTCTGACGAAGGGCCCCTATGCGGTTCGACCTGATCGATCTCGACCTGTTCCGCCATGTCGCCGAGGCCGGGAGCATCACCGGCGGGGCGGCGCGGGCCAATCTGGCGCTGGCGGCCGCCTCCACCCGCCTGCGCAAGATGGAGGCCTCGCTCGGCGCGGCGCTCCTGGTGCGCGGCCGCCAGGGGGTGACCCCCACCAATGCCGGCCGCACGCTGCTGCAGCACGCCCGCGTGATGCTGGCCCACGCCGATCAGATGAACGCCGAGCTTGCCGCCTATTCCGGCGGGCTTGCCGGCCAGGTGCGGGTGTTGTCCAACACCAACGCCCTGACCGAGTTCCTGCCCGAGGCGCTGGGCGCCTTTCTCGCCGCCAACCCCAAGATCAGCGTCGAGATCGAGGAGCGGCTGTCCGATGAGATCGTGGGGCTGATCGCCGAGGGCGTCGCCGATATCGGCATCGTCGCCGGCACGGTCGATACCGGCTCGCTCGAAACCTTCCCGTTCCGCTCCGACCGCTTCGTGCTGGTGGTGGCGGCGGGCGATCCCCTGGCGGAGGAGGGCCGCGTCACCTTCTCCGACGTGCTCGATCATGATTTCGTCGGGCTCGACCGCGCCTCGGCGCTGCAGCGCTTCCTGGCCGACAAGGCGGCGCGCATCGGCCGGCAACTGCGCCTGCGGGTCCAGCTGCGCTCATTCGACGCGGTCTGCCGCATGGTGGAGTGCAAGGTCGGGCTCGGCATCGTGCCGCAGAGCACGGCGATGCGCGCCATGCGCGCCATGGCCATCCGCACCGTCGCTCTCGACGACCCCTGGGCCCAGCGCGAGCTGACCATCTGCGTGCGCAGGATCGCCGAGCTCGCGCCCTACAGCCGCCGGCTGGTCGAGCATCTGCGGGACCAGCCTGGGCTGGACCTGCCGCCCCTTTCCTCTCCCCTTGCGGGAGAGGGTGCCGAGCGATCCTGAAGATCGCGAGGCGGGTGAGGGGGATACGGTTTCCGGCCGCACTCACCGCGGCAGCAGCACCCAGTAGTCGAAGTCGAGGATCACCGCCGGGTCGTAGTCCTCGCCGGTCTTGTCGGGGAACAGCGTCGTCGGCTTGTCCTTGGTGGCTAGCGTGCGGATGCGCAGCGCGCCGACATCGCTGCGCACCGGCAGCGGCTGCTTGTCGAGAACTTCCGACCACGCGAAAACCGTCTCGCCGGCGAACAGCGGCGCCACGTGCCGGCCGCCATTGATGGCGGCGACGTGGAAGGCGTTGGCGAGCCCGTTGAACGATAGCGCGCGGGCGAGCGAGATGACGTGCCCGCCATAGATCAGCCGCCGGCCGAACCGGCCCTTGCCTTCGGAATACTGGTTGAAATGCACCTTGGCGGTGTTCTGATAGAGACGGGTAGCGATCTGGTGCTCGGCCTCCTCCACCGTCATGCCGTCGACATGGTCGATCCGCTCGCCGACCTCATAGTCGTCGTAGCGGTAGGGGCTGCCGGCCAGCGCCTCGTTCCACTCGGCGGTGTCGATGCGCGGGCAGGCGGTGCCGAGCGCGCCGGGCGCCAGCGCCTTGGGCAGGGTGGGGACGTGCTGCTCGACCACCGGCGCGCTCTCGTCGCGCTTTCGCACCATCACCCAGCGCACATAGTCGAGCACTTCCTCGCCGTGCTGGTTGAAGCCGGTGGAGCGGACATAGACCACGCCGGTCTTGCGGTTGGAGTTCTCCTTCAGCCCGATCACCTCGGACACCGCATGCAGCGTGTCGCCGGGATAGACCGGCTTGAGGAAGCGGCCGCCGGCATAGCCGAGATTGGCGATGGCGTTCAGCGACACGTCCGGCACCGTCTTGCCGAACACGATGTGGAACACCAGGAGGTCGTCGACCGGGCTTCTGGGATAGCCGGCCGCCGCGGCAAAGGCGTCCGACGACTGCACCGCGAAGCGCATGCCGTAGAGCGCGGTATAGAGGCTGACGTCGCCCACCGTCACCGTGCGCGGCACGGCGTGGCGGATCATCTGGCCGAGGCGGAAGTCCTCGAAGAAATTGCCGGCAGAGGTCTTGGGGTGCATGGCTCAGGCTCCCTCGCGGGCGGCGATGGACGCGGCGATGGCCACCACCCGGCGCGCCATCTCGGCGTGCAGGCGCTCGACCATCCTGCCCTCGACCTGCAGCGCGCCCTTGCCTTGCGCTTCGGGCGCATCGAACGCGGCGATCACCGTGCGCGACCATGCGACCTCCTCCGCGGTCGGCGAGAAGGCGGCGTTGCAGGGGGCGACCTGGTTGGGGTGGATCAGCGTCTTGCCGTCGAAGCCGAGGTCGCGGGCCTCAGCGCATTCGCGCTTGAAGCCCTCCTCGTCGGCGAGCGCATTGTAGACGCCGTCGGCGATGTCGAGCCCATTGGCGCGGGCGGCGGCGAGGCAGGTCATCAGCCACGGCAGCATCGGTGCCCGGCCCGGCAGCCAGCGGGCGCGGGTGTCCTTGGCCAGATCGTTGGTGCCCATCACGAAGCCGGCAAGCCGGGTGAGGGGATCGCGCGCCGCGTCGGCGATCTCCAGCGCCGCCAGCATGGCGCGCGGCGTCTCCATCATCGCCCACACCCGCGTCGCCTCCGGCGTGCCGGCGTCCTGAAGCACCCGGCCGATGCGGACGAGGTCCTCCGGGTCGGACACCTTCGGGATCAGGATGACGTCGGGGGCCGCAGCCGCTGCGGCAGCGAGGTCGGCCGCACCCCACGGCGTGTCGAGGCCGTTGATGCGGACGAACACTTCGCGCAGGCCGAAGCCGCCGGCCTCGACCGCGGCCGCAACCTGGGTGCGGGCGACATCCTTGGCGTCGGGCGCCACCGCGTCTTCGAGGTCGAGGATCAGGCAGTCGGCCGGCAAAGTGCGGGCCTTTTCCAAAGCGCGGGCGTTGGAGCCCGGCATGTAGAGCACGCTGCGGCGCGGACGGAGAGACGTGGCCATGGCGAATGGTTCCGGTCGGTCTTATGGGTCGGTGGACCCTAGCCGCGCCGGTCGCGATCGCAAGCCCTCCTTAGGGGTGAGGGCGCGGCGGCCGCCTGTCGGAACCACGGCGCTTGCCCCTCAAGGCCCGGCCGGGGCGGGCAAATGGCCCGCCGGCCACGCGGTCAGCGTCGGCGGGGCCACGTGTTCAGCGGCGGCGGGGCCGCTTGGGCTGGCAGAACACCTCGTAGAGCGCGCCCAGGATGACGCGCACATCGTCCGAGGCGAGGCTGTAATAGATGGTCTGGCCGTCGCGCCGGGTGGTCACCAGCCCATCGAGCCGCAGCCGCGCGAGCTGCTGGGACACGGTGGCCTGGCGCTGCGACAGCAGTTCCTCGAGCTCGCCGACGGACTTCTCGCCCTCGGCCAGCATGCACAGGATGACCAGCCGGGACTGGTGGGCCAACGCCTTGAGGAAGTCGCTCGCCTCCTGGGCGTTGGCGAGCATCATGTCGGAATCAAGCGGCGTCTTGATTTGTTTCAACTTGGGAGACGGCATCTTGTCCTCAGACCGCCAGCAAAACTAGATCACCTTCATTTCGGTGTCAAAGAAAGCGGGTGGCAATGCTGGCGTCCAACGTCGGTTGTCGGAAGCGCGCTCGTCTGCCGGGCGCGCCGAGCCCTCCGGTCGAGGGCTTCATAGGAATGAATATCAAAATTATTAAATATGCTGCACTGCGTCAAGCCGCATCGCGGCCGGCGGTGCCGGCCACCGGCGCCGCGTCCGGCGGGGCGCTGTCCGGCACTGTGCGGCCGGGGTGCGGGTCGTTGATGCGGTGGAGGATCGGGCGGGGCGGCAAGGCGTGGCTGCGAGAGGAGGGTGCGGCGGCAATGCCATTCGGAGCACCCGCAAATCGGCACCGCGCCCCGCACCGTCGTTCGCCGGCCATGGTCCGATAGCTGGGCCCTTGCTGCGGATCCGCCGCCGTCTTGGCCGGGCTTGTCCCGGCCATCCGCGTCTTTGCTTCTACGGTCCTCAGGACGGCGGCGCCACGAGATAGTTTGCCGGCGAATTATATGGGCTGTTCGGTTCACCCGCCCGAAAGGGTGCCGGCTGCCAAGCCCACCCGAACGCGGCAGCCGGCGCGGCGCTCAGCCGGTGTGCTTGATGAGGAAGCGGTAGACGCCGTCGGCGGACGACGATTCGACCAGCTCGTTGCCGGTCGTGCGGCAGAAGGCGGCGAAGTCCGCCACCGAGCCGGGATCGGTGGCCAGCACTTCGAGCGTGCCGCCCGAAGGCACCTCCTTCAGCGTCTTCTTGGCGCGCAGGATCGGCAGCGGGCAGTTGAGTCCCTTGGCGTCGAGCAGCTTGTCGGCCATGAATTTTCCTCCAATGTCGGTCGGCTTCTTGTGCAGTCGGCTTGTTATGCAGTGCCGGTCGCGGCCGGTCAGATGTAGAGGTTGATGTCGGAGGCGAGCGCCTTTTCCATGTAGGTGGCGGCGCCCCCCAGCGCCACGCCGTCGATCATGTCCTCCGTCTTGAGCTCGAACAGATCCATCGTCATCTGGCAGGCGATGATTTTCACCTCGGCCTCGATGGCGGCCTCGCGCAACTCCTCGATCGAGGCCACGCCCTTGCTCTTGATCATGTTCTTCATCATCGCCGTAGCGCCGGCCTCGACGCCCGGCAGCATGGCGACGATGTTGGGCATGCCCATGTGCATGCCCATCATCGGCATCTTCATCGCCGGGTTGCCGAGCGGCGACACCTGGAGGTCGAGCTTCTTCTGCAGCAGCGACAGGCCGTAGAAGGTGAAGAACATCGTCACCTCGACGCCCATCGCCGCCGCCGTGGTGGCCAGGATGAAGGGCGGATACGCCCAGTCGAGCGTGCCCTTGGTGACGATGATCGTCATCGTCTTCGCATTGCCGTCGCCGTTTGCCGCCTCAGCCATTTGTCTCCCCCTCGCGGCATGATTCACCGCATCCTATTAAGTTTCACACATCGTAATATACGAATTCACAAATCCAGGTTTGTCAACAAGTCCGGCTTCGTGCGCAGGAAAATTGCAAACGCCGCTGGAGCATTCTCCGCAAAAGTGGGTACCGGTTTTGCGAAAGAGAATGCGACAACTCAAGAGCTTGGAGCATTCTCCGCAAAAGCGGGGGCCGGTATTGCGGAAGAGAATGCGACAAACCAAGAACTTAGAGCGTCCGCTTGATCCAATCGGATCAAGCGGACGCTCTAGCCGAGGATCATCAGCCACCCCAGGGGCAGGGTGAAGACCACCAGGGTCGCGCCCAGCACCACGAGCAGGTGCTGCGGGCCGATGCGCAAGATGGTGGCGAGCGAGGTGTTGAAGCCGAGCGCGGCGATGGCGATCAGGAGGCCCCAGCGCGACGCCTCGACCAGCGCCGACTTGATCTCCACCGGCAGGATGCCCACGCTGTTGATGGCGACGAACACCAGGAACATGATGGCGAACATCGGCACCGGCACCTTCGCCTTGTGCACGTCGCCGCCCTCGGACGCGAACCACCAGCCGACCAGGAGCACCACCGGCAGCAGCATGAACACGCGGAACAGCTTGACGACGGTCGCGACATTGCCGGCGGTGTCCGACACCGCATAGCCGGCGCCCACCACCTGGGCGACGTCGTGGATGGTGGCGCCAAGGAGGATGCCGGTGGTGCGCTCGTCGAAGCCAAGGCCGGCGCAGATCGGCGGATAGAACACCATGGCCAGCGTCGCCAGGATGTTCACCGTGACGGCGACGAACGCCATGTCGGACTCGCGGCCCTTGTAGTGCGGCAGCACCGAGGCCGTCGCCAGCGCCGCCGAGGCGCCGCACACCGCCGTGGCGCCGCCGGCGATCGCACCATATGAATCGCTGCGGCCGAGCAGGCGCGCCAGCACCACGCCGGCCACCAGCGTGGCCGCCATCGATACGATAACCATCGCCGCCGTTCCCGCGCCGAGACCGATGATGTCGGACAGCGCGATCTTCAGCCCGAACAGCGCGATCGCCCAGCGCAGGAGCTTCTTGATGGCGAAATTCATACCCGGCATGAAGGCCGGCCGGGCGACCAGCGGGTGCAGCGCCATGCCGATCAGGAGCGCGATCACCGGCGCGGTGATGGTGATGGGCGCACCGACCAGCGCCAGCATCGCCTTCGTGCCATACGGCTCGATCTGGACCGAGGCGTAGGCGAGACCGGCGCAGACAACGAGACCCGGCGCGAGGGCGACCGCCGACCCGAGAGGGCCGGTCGCCGCCTCCTCGCCGGCGGCAGGCTTGTCGAGCGACATGCAGGCATCCTTCGAAAGCAGGGTGGCGGGGCGGGCGGGGCAGGGAACGCGCAAGCGTCCGGCCCGCGCCGCGGCGCCGGCCATAAATTTCAGGACGCGCGGCATCGCGCCCCGAAGCGGGAGGGCGGCCGGCGTGCGGGCGCCGGCGTCGATCCCAGGTCGGGCGCCACCCCGATGCGGCCGGCGCCCCACCGTTGGCGTCAGTCGGTGGTGACCTTCTTCAGCTTGCCGATGCCAAGGATGTCGAGCATGGCCTTCTCGTAGAACGGCTCGCTCTCGCCGCGGCGCATCTTGCGGATGAAGTACTTCTCGAAGGCGATCTTGGCATTGTGGACCCAGGCGCCGGACGACGACCAGTTCACGTTGCGCGGCGGAATCTGCGGCTGGGCGACGAAGGCGACCCCCGAATCGCCGAAGTCGGCGAGGCAGACGGCGTTCCATGTGCCCTGGTGCGTCGGCTGCTGGCCGCGCAGGATCTGCGCGATGTTGTTGGCCGTCGCCGTCACCATCGACTCGATCATGAAGCCGGTCTTGGGGATGCCGCAGGGAACCGGCGTCGGCCCGATCGGCGGAATGGCGACGCAGACGCCGACGGCGAACACGTTCCGGTATGTCGGGTTCTGCTGGTGCTGGTCGATCAGCACGAAGCCGCGCGGATTGACCAAGCCGTCGATCCCGCGCAGCGCGCCGATGCCGCGGAACGACGGCAGCATCATCGAGAAGGCGAACGGCAGCTCGGAGGTCTTCTTGACCGATCCGTCGTCGGCGATCTCCTCGACGGTCATCTTGCCGGGCTCGATCTTCGTCACCCGCGCGCTGGTGACGAACTTGATGTGGTGCTGGCGCATCTCGCCTTCGAGCAGGCCCTTGGTGTCGCCGACGCCATCGAGCCCGAGGTGGCCGATATAGGGCTCGGCGGTGACGAACGTCATCGGCACCTTGTCGCGGATCTTGCGCCGGCGCAGCTCGGTGTCGAGGATGAAGGTGTACTCATAGGCCGGGCCGAAGCAGGACGCGCCCTGCACCGCCCCGGTGATGATCGGCCCCGGGTTCTTGCAGAACTCCTCGAATTTGGCGGCCGCCTCGGTGGCGTGGTCGACGTGGCAGATCGAGGTGGTGTAGCCCTCCGGCCCCAGCCCCTCGATCTCGTCGAACGCCAGCTCCGGACCGGTGGCGATGACCAGGAAGTCGTAGGAGACCGAGGAGCCGTCGGCGAGATCGACCCGGTTCTCGTCCGGATGCACCCGGGTCGCGGGCACCGGTCGGAAATCGATGCCGCGCCGGGCGAACACCGGTGCGAGATCGACCTCGACCGACTCGCGCGTCCGCCAACTGACGGCCACCCACGGATTCGACGGAACGAAATGATAGACCGGATCCTTGGTGATGACGGTGAGGGTGTCTCCCCTCCCCATCTGATCCTTCATTTCGTAAGCCATGATGACGCCGCCGAGGCCGGCGCCCAGGATGACGATGTGTGCCACCGCGTTTCTCCCCAATATTCCCTTTCGGCACCGAGCTTGACGTTGGCGTCGTGTATTGTGGTCTCGGCGCGAAGCTTCCGTATTCGTTCAGCCTTGCGATTATGAGGCGCAGCGGCTCGAGTCACAACCTGTCTGGCTATTCGACCATTCGGTCATAGCCTCACCCCACTGCGCCGCGCTTTGGGCGTCGAGATCGAGGACGGTGAAGCGCCGGCCCTCCCGAATCGTGATGCGCAGCAGGCGCATGCCGCTCTCGAACGGCACTTCGTCCAGCCACACCTCCCGCCCATAGGGGGCGACGATCGTGTGAAGCCGCGTCTTGTCCGTCATCGCGCCGCGCCCGCGTCGTGCGGCGCCTGTGCCGACAGAAAGATCACCTCGAGCCGCATGTCCCAGTCGCGCGGCGTGTCGGCGAATTCCGGCTTGATGTCGAAATAGAGGTGGATCTCGCCCGACGTGGCGACCTCCTCCACCAGCGCCTCAAGCTGGCGGAAGCTCACAAGCTCGGGGTGGGCGATCATCAGGTCGCTGATCTGGATCATGCGGCCTGTCCTGCGCACCGGATGCCGCACTCGCCCGTGCCCGGCGCGCCGCCGTGCCACCCGCCGTCCGCGGCCTGCCCCGGCCTGCGCTCTCGCTCCGACACCAGGTGTCGCATCCGCATCCTGTCCTCCCGCGGCGGTCCCATGCGATCCGCCGTCACATTATGCTTTCGTCTAGCCGGCCCCGACGGCGGCTGAAGCGCTCTCCCGCCGGGCGAACCCGTCGCACCCACGGCCATTCATTTTTCTATTCGCACATTCGAATTTTTTGTTATTATGCGCACAACAAGAATGCTTGAAAAGGGCATTGTGACGCAGGCCCATGCGTGGTGCACCGCAAAGACGGAGCCTGGGCCTCGCGAAAAGGGACGGAAATTCCGGCGGGACGCAGATGCCCGGCGGACACCACGGAGGGGATGGAGTCGCATGTCGCAGGACAAGACGGGTTCGGATCGCGCGCACGGCAAGGGCAGTGCAGCGGCGGGTCAACATCCGACGCCGCTGCTCGATCAGCTCGAAAGCGGGCCGTGGCCGAGCTTCGTGACCGGGCTGAAGCGCCTGCGCGATGCCCCCGACAAGCCCTACGCGCCGATGATGAACGACCTGCTCGGCCAGCTCGAGCACTCCTATACGGAGCGGCTCGGCTTCTGGAAGGGCGGCACGGTCTCGGTGTTCGGCTATGGCGGCGGCGTCATCCCCCGCTTCTCCGAGGTCGCCGACCGGTTCCCGGCCTCGAAGGAATTCCACACCCTGCGCATCCAGCCGCCGGCCGGCTATCACTACACCACCGATCTCCTGCGCCAGCTCTGCGACATCTGGGAACGGTACGGCTCGGGCCTCGTGGCGCTGCATGGCCAGAGCGGCGACATCATGTTCCAGGGCTGTTCCACCGAGAACGTGCAGAAGGCGTTCGACGAGTTCAACGCCATCGGCTTCGATCTCGGCGGCGCGGGGCCTGCGCTGCGCACCTCGATGAGCTGCGTCGGCCACGCCCGCTGCGAGATGTCGTGCTACGACGAGGTCAAGGCGCACCGCCGGGTGATCAACGAGTTCCTGGACGAGATGCACCGTCCGGCGCTGCCCTACAAGTTCAAGTTCAAGTTCTCCGGCTGCGCCAATGACTGCGTCAACGCCATCCATCGCTCCGACTTCGCGGTGATCGGCACTTGGCGCGACGACATGAAGGTCGACCAGGCCGAAGTGAAGGCCTATGTCGCCAAGGTCGGACGCAAGTACGCCATCGACCACGTCATCGCCATGTGCCCGACGCGCGCGCTGTCGCTCAATGACGACGACACGCTCGACGTCGACAACCGCTCGTGCGTGCGCTGCATGCACTGCCTCAATGTGATGCCCAAGGCGCTGTCGCCGGGCGACGTGCGCGGCGCCTCGATCCTGATGGGCGGCAAGCGCGCCCTCAAGATCGGCGACCTGATGGGCACGATGATCGTGCCGTTCTTCAAGCTCGAGACGGACGAGGATTTCGAGCGGCTGGTCGAGTTCGCCCGCCGCGTGATCGACTTCTTCGCCGAGAACGCGCTCGAGCACGAGCGGATCGGCGAGACCATGGACCGCATCGGCCTGCCGGCCTTTCTTGAGGCCATCGGCATCGATCCGGACCCCAACATGGTCAATCATCCGCGCACCTCCTGCTACGTGCGCACCGACGACTTCACGGACGAGGCGGCGAAGTTCTTCGAGCGCAAGGCGCGCGAGGCCGGCCTCGACGTCGCGGCCGACTGACGCCACCCGTCCGCATCCTTGGCTCCAAGCCGGCGGCCACAGCCGGCACGATCAGACATCTGGGGGACCTCGCTCATGAGCACGGCGGAGCAACTGCGCCATCCGATCGAATCCGGCGTCCCGGATCCGTTCCCGTTCATGCATCCGGTGCTGAAGAAGAACTACGGCGCTTGGGTGTGGCACGACCGCCCGCGGCCCGGCGTGCTGCGCCACGTCGCCAAGAATGGCGACGAGGTGTGGACGGTGCGCGCCGGCACCCAGCGCCAGATGGACGTGTTCACGATTCGCACGCTGTGCGACATTGCCGACCGCTTCGCCGAAGGCTATGTGCGCTTCACCACGCGCAGCAGCATCGAGTTCATGGTCAGCGCCGCCGACAAGGTGGCGCCGCTGGTCGAGGCGCTCACCGCGGCGGGATTTCCGGTCGGCGGCACCGGCAACTCGGTGACCATGATCTCCCACACCCAGGGCTGGTTGCACTGCGACATCCCCGGCACCGACGCCTCGGGCGTGGTGAAGAGCATGATGGACATGCTGCACGCCGAGTTCGTCGCCGAGGAGATGCCCAACCGCGTGCACATCACCACCTCCTGCTGCCAGATCAATTGCGGCGGCCAGGGCGACATCTCGATCAACGTGCAATACACCAAGCCGCCGAAGATCAACCACGATCTCGTCGCCAAGGTGTGCGAGCGTCCTGCCGTGGTGGCGCGCTGCCCGGTCGCGGCCATCCGCCCGGCGATGGTCGACGGCAAGCCGTCGCTGGAGGTGGACGAGCAGAAGTGCGTGTGCTGCGGCGCCTGCTATCCGCCCTGCCCGCCGATGCAGA
Organism: Blastochloris sulfoviridis; assembly: GCF_008630065.1. Lineage (GTDB taxonomy): Bacteria > Pseudomonadota > Alphaproteobacteria > Rhizobiales > Xanthobacteraceae > Blastochloris > Blastochloris sulfoviridis. The sequence goes on along the minus strand of NZ_VWPL01000007.1, from coordinate 113,594 downwards.
TCAACGGCGCCGATTCGACCAAGATCGCGGTGTGGGTCGGCGGCAAGCACTCGAACGCGCGCTCCAAGCCGGCGTTCCACAAGCTGGTGGTCGCCAATCTGCCGAACAATCCGCCGCGCTGGCCCGAGGTCGCCGAGGTGGTGCGCACGATCCTCGCCACCTACAAGGCCAATGCCAAGGACTATGAGCGTATCGGCGAATGGATTGAGCGCATCGGCTGGCCGCGCTTCTTCGAGCTGACCGGCTTCGCCTTCACCCGGCACCACCTCGACACCTGGACCGGCGCGCGCAAGACCATGAACATGTCGGCGCACGTGCGGTTCTGAGCGACCCGCATCACATCGATCTCGGCATTCGGCGGAACGGCGCGGCGGGACCGCGCCGCCCCATCAGGGAGACGAACCCTTGCGCTTCGGCATTGTCGTCAATGAAGGCCCCTATACGCACCAGGCGTCGGACACGGCCTACCACTTCACCAAGGCCGTCCTCGCCGGCGGCCACGAGGTGTTCCGCGTCTTCTTCTATCATGACGGCGTCAACAACGGCACGCGCTACACCGTGCCGCCGCAGGACGACCGCAATCTGCAGAAGCTGTGGAGCGAGCTCGCCGAGCAGCACGGCATCGACCTCGTGGTGTGCATCGCGGCGGCGCAGCGGCGCGGCATCCTCGACGAGAGCGAGGCCAGGCGCCACGGCAAGAGCGGCGACAATATCGCGCCGGGGTTCCGGATCTCCGGTCTTGGCCAGTTGATCGAGGCCGGCATCGAAGCCGACCGCCTCGTGGTGTTCGGGGATTGAGGGCGGGGCGATGGCCGAAGGCAGCACGAAGAAATTTCTCTACATCAACCGCAAGGCGCCGCACGGCTCGATCTATGCGCTCGAATCGCTGGAGGTGGTGCTGATCGGCGCGGCGTTCGAGCAGGATGTCAGCCTGGCCTTCCTCGACGACGGCGTGTTCCAGCTCGCAGCCGGCCAGGACACCTCGGGCATCGGCTCGAAGAACTTTTCCAAGACCTATCGCGCGCTCGGCGACTACGAGGTGCGCAAGCTCTATGTCGAGCGCGAATCGCTGGCCGAGCGGGGCCTCAGCGAGGGCGACCTGATGCCGATCACCTATGAGGACGAGGATGACGACTATGCCGAGAAGCCGTCGATCCATCTCGTCGACCGCGCCGAGATGGCGCGCCTCATCCGCGACGCCGACGTGGTCTTGAGCTTCTGAGGGGGCCGTCATGCCGACGCTTCACACCGTCAACAAGTCACCGTTCGAGCGCAGCGCGATGGCGAGCTGCCTCAACCACGTCACCGACGGCGACAGCGTCCTGATGATCGAGGACGCGGTGGTCGGCGCCCGCAAGGGCACCGCGCTTGCCGACGATCTGCGCGACCGGCAGCGCACCTGCGCGCTCTATGTGCTGGGGCCGGATCTGGTGGCGCGCGGCCTGAAGCCGGACGACCTGATCGAGGGCATCACGGTGGTCGACTACGCAGGCTTCGTCGATCTCGCCGCGCGCAATATGCGCGTCTGCGCCTGGCTCTAGTCCTGGCTTAAGCATTGGCTCCGATCGGAGCAGCACTTTCGAACCGATAACCGAGGGAACAGCACCATGTCTGCCTATCAGTTCAACGGCTCCGCCGTCGCCCATGACGAAGAGGGCTATCTCGTCGACATTGCCGAGTGGTCGCCCGACCTCGCGCTGCTGATCGCCAAGTCCGAGAACATCGAAATGGCGCCGGAGCATTGGGAAGTCGTGAACTTCCTGCGCTCCTACTACGAGGAGTACCAGGTGGCGCCGGCCGTGCGCGTGCTGGTCAAGGAGATGACCAAGAAGTACGGCAAGGAGAAGGGCGACCAGAAGTATCTCTATTCGCTGTTCCCCTACGGCCCGGCCAAGCAGGCATGCAAGATCGCCGGCCTGCCGAAGCCGACCGGCTGCGTGTGAGGCACGACGTTCGGCTTGACGGCTCAAAAAGAAGCCGCGGCCCGGGGAGGAAACGGTGGCGAATGAAGCTTTCGTCGTCCTGGCATATGCCGTGGCGCTGATCTTCGCCGGCGGGCTGGCCTATCGCGTCTGGCAGTACGCGACGACGCCGGTTCCGCTGAAGATCCCGACGACGCCGGCGCCGGTCACCCGCGCTGGTGCCGCGGCGCGGATGCTGCGCGAGGTGGCGCTGTTCGAGAGCCTGTTCCGCTCCAACAAATGGACTTGGCTGTTCGGCTGGGTGTTCCACGTCTCGCTCGCGCTCGTCGTGCTGCGTCACCTGCGCTATGTCCTGGAGCCGGTGCCGCTTCTGGTGCAGCTCATCCAGCCGCTCGGCGTGCTGGCAGGCTTCACCATGGTCGGCGCGCTGCTGGCGCTGTGGGCACGCCGCCTGTTGGTGCCGCGCGTGCGCGTCATCTCCGGGCCATCCGATCATCTGATGCTCGCTTTGCTCGTCGCCATCGGCGCGAGCGGCTTGGCGATGACCTACGTCGCGCGCACCGACATCGTCGCGGTCAAGGCGTTCTGGCTCGGGCTCGTGCATGTCGACTGGCAGCCGCTGCCGACCGATCCGGCGCTACTCGTCCATCTCGGCCTCGTCGCGGTGCTGGCGCTTATCTTCCCGTTCTCGAAGCTGCTGCACGGCGTCGGCGTGTGGTTCAGCCCGTCGCGCAATCAGGCCGACGATGCGCGCGAGCGGCGCCACACCTCGCCGGCCGGTCTGGCCCCGGCTGTGCGGGAGGGCTGACGTCATGGCCGGCGACGACAACATCATCGACCGCGCCAACGGCGATCCGCTGGAGTGTCCGGCGCTTGCGCCCGGCGTGATGGCCTCCTCCAAGCCCTATGTGGCGGCGCCCGCGCATCAGGAGGCGCTGGGCTTCCCCGGCCAGCTCGTCGAGGGCTGGCAGGAGAAGGCGATCGCCCGGCTCGGCGAGCTGCTGGAAAGCTCGCGGGCGCTGCGCGTCTATCTCGACTCCTGCGTCAAGTGCGGCGCCTGCACCGACAAGTGCCAGTTCTTCCTGGGTAGCGGCGATCCCAACAACATGCCGGTGGCGCGCCAGGATCTGCTGCGAAAGGTCTATCGCCGCTATTTCACGCTGGCCGGGAAGCTCACGCCGTCGCTGGTGGGCGCCGAGGATCTCACCGAGCAGGTGCTGGAGGAGTGGTTCAGCTACTTCCACCAATGCTCGCAGTGCCGGCGCTGCTCGCTGTTCTGCCCCTATGGCATCGACACCGCCGAGATCTCGATGGCGGCGCGCGACATCATGGACACCATCGGCAAGGGGCAGAAATACTCCAACGAGATCATCGGCAAGGTGTTCAAGATCGGCAACAATCTCGGCCTGCCGCCCAAGGCGTTGAAGGCGACGCTCCAAGGGCTGGAAGAGGAGATCGAGGAGGAGACGGGGGTCGCCGTCCGCCTGCCGCTCGACGAGCCGGGCGCCGAGATTCTGCTGGTGACGCCGAGCGCCGACTTCTTCGCCTCGCCGCACATGGAGGGCCTGATCGGCTACGCCAAGGTGCTGCACGAATCCGGCATCAGCTGGACCTTCAGCTCCCATGCCTCCGAAGCCGCCAATTTCGGCATGTTCATCGGCTCCACCGACAACATGCGCAATGTCGCGCTGCGCATCCGCAAGGCGGCAGAGGATCTCGGCGTCAAGCGGCTGGTGTTCGGCGAATGCGGCCACGCCTGGCGCGTCGCCTACAATTTCCTCGACACGCTGGCCGGCCCGTTCGATTTCCTCGATCCGAAATATCCACGGCCGCAGCACATCTGCGAATTCACCTGGGACCTGATCAAGGCCGGCCGGCTCACCTTCGACAAGTCGAAGAACGACCAAATCCGTCTGACCTTCCACGACTCCTGCAACGTCGCGCGCGCCTCGCGCATGGGCGACGAGCCCGGCGGTCAGTTCGAGATCCCGCGCGCCATCCTGCGCGCCACCTGCAACCACTTCTACGACATGGCGCCGGAGACCATCCGCGAGAGCACGCTGTGCTGCGGCGGTGGCGGCGGGCTTCTGACCGACGAATTGATGGACGTCCGCATCAAGGGCGCCCAGCCGCGCATGCGGGCGCTGCGCGCCGTCGCCGACGAGCACGGCGTGACGCACATGGCGGCGATCTGCGCGATCTGCAAGGCGCAGTTCTCGAAGATCCTGCCCAAATACGGCTTCGACATGGAGGCGATCGTCAGCGTGCATCAGATGGTGTCGAATGCCATCGTGCTGAGCGGATCGCGGACGGGCGACGCGTCTGATGAGGACGACGCGCCGGACGGCGAACACGATGGCGGGCCTGCGGCACAAAAGGAGGGGAGCGGCGATGAGTGACGTGACCAGCGGCGAGAAGCTCACCTTCCGCCGGTTCGAGACCGGCAAGACCATGTGGGAATGGGACGACCTGACGGAGAAGGTGTTCCAGGCCGGCCGCTCCCACAGGTGCCCCACTTATGTCCACCGCACGCCGCCCTGTCAGGCGAGCTGCCCGTCCGGCCACGACATTCGCGGCTGGCTGGCGATCGCCCGCGGCATGGACAAGCCGCCGGTGGCCGGCATGCCCTGGCAGGAATATGCCTTCCAGCGCATGGCGGAGGCCAATCCGTTTCCGGCGGTGATGGGCCGGGTGTGCCCGGCGCCGTGCGAGGACGGCTGCAACCGCAACGAGGTCGACGATTTCGTCGGCATCAATGCGGTGGAGCATTATGTCGGCGACTGGGCGATCGAGCACGGCCTGTCCCTGCCGGCGGCGGCACCGCTCGGCGGCAAGACGGTCGCGGTGATCGGCGGCGGGCCGGCCGGCCTGTCGGCGGCCTATTTCCTGCGCCGCGCCGGGCACGCCGTCGTCATCTTCGAGGCGCACGACCAGCTCGGCGGCATGATGCGCTTCGGCATTCCCGGCTATCGCACGCCGCGCGACAAGCTCGACGCCGAGATCGGCCGCATCCTCGCGCTCGGCGGCATCGAGACGCGGCTCAACACCCGCGTCGGCCAGGACGTGGCGATCGCAGATCTGGAGCGCGATTTCGACGCCATCTTCTGGGCGATCGGCGCGCAGCGCGGCCGGCCGCTGCCGGCGCCCGGCGCCGATGCCGAGAACTGCCTCACCGGCATCGAATTCCTTGAGGCGTTCAACCGCGGCTGGGTGTTCTCCACCGCCATGCGCATCGTCGTGGTCGGCGGCGGCGACACTTCGATCGACGTCGCCTCGGTGGCGCGCCGCCTCGGCCACATCACCCGCGCCAACGAGCACGATGTGCGCCCCAGCACCGAGTTCGGCCACACCGCCCACGATGTCGCCGGCACGCTGCGGCGCGAGGGCGTGCGCGCGGTGCTGACCTCGCTGTTCCCGATCGCCGAGATGACGGCGGCCGAGCGCGAGCGCGAGGATGCGCTGCGCGAGGGCATCGAGATCAAGGGCGGCATCATGCCGCTCGAAGTGATCAAGGACGAGGCCGGCCGCGTCACGGCGCTGCGCGTGTGCGAATGCACCATGAAGGGCATGACGCCGCTGCCGGTGGACGGCAGCGAGTTCGAGATTCCCTGCGACATGATCATCTCGGCGATCGGCCAGATGGCCGACCTCGCCGACGGGTTGGAGCGCCTCGACAGCGGCCGCGGCGCCATCGCCATCGACCCGGTGTTCCAGGTCAAGACGATGCCGAAGCACTTCGCCGGCGGCGATGCCGTGCGGCCGCATCTTCTCACCACCGCCATCGGCCACGGCCGCATCGCGGCAGAGACCATCGGCGACTTTCTCGACGGCAAGCTCGGCGAGCGCCGGCCCAAGATCGATGTCCGCCACTTCGACATGATGGCGGAGCTGCAGACGCGCGGCCTCGCCCCGGCACCCTACGATCACCGGCAGGCGCGTGGCACCTCGGCCGGCAATTTCGCCATCCACAATTACGAGGACCGCAGCGCCACCCAGGTCGTCTCGCACGAGGATCTGTTCAAGGGCCACTTCGCCCATGTGCCGCGGGCGCGGCGGGCGGAACGCCATGTCGAGGCCGACGCGGTGCTCGGCGATTTCGCCGAACGCATCATCGGGCTCACCGAGGAGCAGGCGCGCAAGGAGGGCGAGCGCTGCATGAGCTGCGGCCTGTGCCTGGAGTGCGACAACTGCGTGATCTTCTGCCCGCAGCAGGCGGTGTCGCGCGTGCCGAAATCGCAACGCGCGGTCGGCCGCTACGTCACCACCGATTATGCGAAGTGCGTCGGCTGCCAGATCTGCGCCGATGTCTGCCCGACCGGCTACATCCAGATGGGCCTCGGAGACTGAGCGATGATCCGCGCAAGAGCGATGGCGGTTGCGCTGCTGGTCTCGCTCATCGGGGCGGGCAGCGCCATCGCGGGTGACGGCAGCGGCGCCGGCCGCACGCCGCGTCCCAACCCGCCGAAGGCGCAGGGCGAGGCGTGCGTGCGCGACACCGATGTCATGCGCCGCAACCACATGACCCTGCTGATGCACCAGCGCGACGACACGGTGCATCGCGGGGTACGCACAAAGAATCCGGGCACCAAGGATCTCAGCCTTTCCGGCTGCATAGGCTGTCACGCCGCGCCGGGCGCCGACGGCCGGCCGGTGAGCTATGCCGACCCCGGCCATTTCTGCCGTGCGTGCCACAGCTATGCGGCGGTGTCGATCGACTGCTTCGAATGCCACGCCTCGCGCCCCGCCCCGGCCAAGACGGCATCGGGCAGCGACGGCACGATGCCGGATCTCGCAAGGGACATGGCAAAGGATCTGTCGGCCTATCTCGACCAGGGGCGTGACCAGACGCGGGAGGACGGGCGATGAGCGATGCGCGCGACTCCCGCTCCGATCTCGCGGCCGACCGCCGCGCGCTGCTGCGCGGCGCTGGCGGCCTGCTGGCGGTGCTGCTCGCCCCCGGCGTCACGCTCTATGCGCTGGGCGGGACGGAGGCCGCGGCGCGCGCGCCGGGCGAGGCCGTCTCGCCCAAGGTGCGCTGGGGCCTGCTGATCGACGTCAATGCCTGCCCGGCCGAGTGCGACGCCTGCGTCGCCGCCTGTCGCACCGAGAATGGCTGGGCCGACACCGGCCACAGCGCGACCGATCCGCACTGGATCCGCAAGGTCAGCGTGCGCGATCCCGCGTCGGGTGCGGCGCGCGAAGTGCCGGTGATGTGCCAGCATTGCGCCAGCGCGCCCTGCGTCGATGTCTGCCCCACCGGCGCTTCGTTCCGGCGGGCCGACGGCATCGTGCTGGTCGACCGCCACATCTGCATCGGCTGCCGCTACTGCATCATGGCCTGCCCCTACAAGGCGCGCACGCTGGTGCACGAGCCGGTGCACGACCAGACGGCGGATGCGCCGCGCGGCAAGGGCACGGTGGAGGGCTGCACGCTGTGCGCGCCGCGCATCGATGCCGGCCGCCTGCCGGCCTGCGTCGAGGCCTGCGCCGCCAAGGGCGCGGCGATGCTGTTCGGCGACCTCAACGATCCGAATAGCGCGATCGCCAAGGCGGTCGCGGCACGGGCGCCGGCGCGCATCCGCGCCGACCTCCGGCTCGATCCCGGCGTCGGCTACCGGGGGCTGTGACGCTCTCCTTCAAGCGTGTGGACTCAAGCGATGGCGAAACTGGCGTTTCAGACACTCGACGACCACAGCACGCCGTTCTGGGCGCTCATCGCGTTCCATGTCGCGCTGGTCGCGGCGGGGCTCGGCGCGGCGCTGTACATGGAGGAGAACGGCCACATCGTCACCGGCATGAACAACCAGGTCGTCTGGGGCCTGCCGCACGTGTTTGCGGTGTTCCTGATCGTCGCGGCGTCGGGCGCGCTCAATGTCGCCTCGGTGTCCTCGGTGTTCAACCGCCTCGCCTACAAGCCCTATGCGCGCCTGTCCGGTCTTCTCGCCATCGCGCTCCTGATCGGCGGGCTTGCCGTGCTGGTGCTCGATCTCGGCCGGCCGGACCGGCTGCTGGTGGCGATGACCACCTATAATTTCAAATCGATCTTCGCCTGGAACATCTATCTCTATTCCGGCTTCGTCGTCATCGTCGCCGCCTATCTGTTCTCGATGATGGACCGGCAGGCGGCGAAGTCGGCGGCGTTCGGCAAGGCGATGGGCTGGCTCGCCTTCGGCTGGCGGCTGGCGCTGACCACCGGCACCGGCTCGATCTTCGGCTTTCTCATCGCGCGCGAGGCCTATGACGCGGCGATCCTGGCGCCGCTGTTCATCGCCGCCTCGTTCCTCTACGGGCTGGCCTTCACCGTGCTGGTGCTGCTCACCATGTCGCGCGAGACCCGCGACGAGCTGATGCCCGAGGAGATGCTGGGCAAGTTCCGCGGCCTCTTGGCGATCTTCGCGCTCGCTGTGCTCTATTTCACCGCCGTGCAGCACGTGACCAAGCTCTATTCCGCCGCGCATCAGGGCGTCGAGCTGTTCCTGCTGCGCGACGGCGGCGTCTTCCCGCTGGTCTTCTGGCTGGGCCAGATCGGCATCGGCACCGTGCTGCCGCTGGCGCTGCTGGCATTTGCGCCGCGCGGCACCAAGGGCCGGCTGGCGATCGAGCTGGCTTCGGCCTTGTTCCTCATCGGCGGCCTCGCCCAGCTCTACGTCATCATCATCGGCGGGCAGGCGTTTCCGCTCGCGCTGTTCCCGGGCATGGAGGTGTCGAGCCCGGCCCTCGACGGCGAGGTCGGCCGCTACGTGCCCGCGCTGCCCGAGCTGCTATTGGGCGCGAGCGGTGTGTCGATGGCGATGCTGATCGTTGCCCTGGCGCTGCGGCTGATGCCCTTCTTGCCCAAGGCGCCGGCTGGAGAAGTCTCCGCAAATGCGGCGACCGCTCAGGGGCTTGGAGCGTCCGATCCGATGCCGTCAGGTCGGACGCTCTGAGGCGTGATGAGTGATGGTGAGCCGGCTCCTCATCTCCGCCACCCATAAGTCGTCCGGCAAGACCACGCTGACGCTGGGCCTTGCCGCAGCACTCTCGGCGCGCGGGCTCCCCGTCCAGACCTTCAAGAAGGGGCCGGACTATATCGATCCGCTGTGGCATGCCTGCGCCAGCGGCAGGCCCTGCTACAATCTCGATTTCAACACCCAGAGCGAGGCCGAGATCGTCGCGACGTTCCGGCGCAACGCGCGAGGCGCGGACATCGCCATCGTCGAGGGTAACAAGGGCCTGCATGACGGCCTCGACCTGGAGGGGCACGACTGCAGCGCGGCGCTGGCGAAGCTGGTCGCGGCGCCGGTGGTGCTGGTCGTCGATGCCACCGGCATCACCCGCGGCGTGGCGCCGCTGGTCGCCGGCTATGCGGCGTTCGACCCCAAGGTGACGATTGCCGGCGTCATCCTCAACAAGGTCGGCTCGGCGCGCCAGGAAGCCAAGCTGCGCCAAGTGCTCGAACGCTACACCAACGTGCCGGTGCTGGGCGCGGTGCGCCGCAACGATGCGCTGGCCGTGGCCGAGCGCCATCTCGGCCTCACCACGCCGCTGGAGACCGAGCGTGCCGCCGCGGTGATCGCCGCCGCCCGCGAGGTGGTGGCGGACGGCGTCGATCTCGACCGCCTGATCGCGATTGCCGCCAGCGCGACACTTGAGAGCCCGGTCGCGCCCGCCATCGTCGAGCCGGCGCCGCGCCGGGATGTCCGCATCGCCGTGGCGCGCGATGCCGCCTTCGGCTTCTATTATGCCGACGACCTCGATGCGCTGGCCCAGGCCGGCGCCGATTGCGTGTTCTTCGACACGCTGGCCGACGCCCGCCTGCCGGCGGCCGATGCGCTTCTCATCGGCGGCGGATTTCCCGAAACGCAGGCGGCGCGGCTTTCCGCCAACACCGCGCTCCTCGCCGACATCCGCCAGGCGATCGCACGCGGCCTTCCGGTCTATGCCGAATGCGGCGGGCTGATGTATCTGACGCGTTCCATCACTTGGCGCGGCGTCACGCACCCGATGGTGGGGGCGATCCCGGCCGATACGGTGATGCATGAGCGGCCGCAGGGCCACGGCCTCGTCGCGCTGGAGGAGACGGCGGTCTCGCCTTGGCCCGGGCGGCTGATCGGCGCCACCATTCCGGCGCACGAGTTCCATCACGCGGCCCTGGAGAACGTCGCGCCGGACTGCCGGTTCGCCTATCGCGTGCGGCGCGGCGTCGGCATCGGCGGCGGCCATGACGGCGTCGTCGTCAAGAATGTGCTGGCGAGCTTCAGCCACCTGCGCAACACGTCGCGCAACGCCTGGGCGCAACGCTTCGTGGCGTTCATCCGGGAACAGCGGACACGCCGAGCGCTCGGCGGAACTCAGGACGTCTGGCTGGCGGCGAGCCGATGAGCGGGGCCTGCGCCCTGGAGCAGGTCCGGCGTGCCCACGACCTCGAGCGCATCGTCCGAACGCTGGAGGATGGCGAGGACGGTGTTGTCCTCGACCCGCAGGTCGTCGGTGAAGCCGGCGGCGAGGCACTGCATCGGCACGTTCGACTTCAGGCACGACAGCTCGATGCGGCGGATGTCGGCGCGCCGCGCCTCCTCAATCATCGCCACCATCAGGCGCGAGCCGATGCCGTGGCGGCGCCAGCAGCCCTCGACGCTGAAGGCGCCTTCCGCCGAGCGGGTGATCTCGTCGCTCAGCATCAGCTCGCAGGCGCCGCGGATCTCGTCCTCGACGACGAAGCCGATGACGATCCGACCGTCCGACAGCGCAGCACCGGCGTGCAGCACGACATGGAAATCCGAGACATCGGCGAAGAAGCGAAGTTCACGTGCCGCCTGATCGAGCCGCATCATGTGCTCGCAATAGCGATCGGCATCGGCAGGGCCGAGCCTGACGATGCTGCCGGGCATCTCGACGGATGAGGCCATGGTCTTGAACTTCCGATTCGCAGCGTGCTGCATCGCAGCAAAATGTGACAACACTTAGGCTAAAGTCGCATGATGACCATTGGGCACGCAAGACGTGGACAGAGTCTTAAATCATACGATTATTCGCATGTATTGATATTATGACGGGCGGCCGGTAGGCTGATCCTCGAAGCCGGCCGTTCGAGAGCCGGCACGGACGGAGGCGGCGCCGATGCGGCCCGCCCCGCGCGGGAGGCGCGAGCGACCATGCGACATCTGCCGATCTGTCTCGATATCGAGGGCAAGCCCATCGCGGTCATCGGCGGCGGCGTGGTCGCTGCGCGCCGCACCGAGCTTCTCCTGCGTACGGGCGGTCGCGTCACCGCGTTTGCGCCCGAGCTTGCGCCGGATTTCCGGGCCATTCTCGATCACCCCAATCTTCGGCACGAGCCGAGAGACCCGACGCCCGCCGACCTCGATGGCCGGGCACTGTGCTTCGTCGCAACCCCGAGCCCGGCGCGGGACGAAGCCTTCGGCGCCCTCGCCCGGCGCGCCGGCGTGCCGGTGAATGTCGCCGACCGGCCGGATCTGTGCGACTTCATCATGCCGGCGATCGTCGATCGCGATCCGCTGATCGTCGCGATCTCGACCTCGGGCGCCTCGCCGATCCTTGGGCGAATGCTCAAGGCGCGTCTAGAGAGTACGATTCCGGCTGCCTATGGCCGGCTGGCCGGTCTGGTCGGCCGGTTCCGCGAGCACGTGCGCGACCGGCTGTCCTCGCCCGCGGCGCGGCGCCGGTTCTGGGAGGACGTGCTCGAAGGCGCGGTCGGCGACCTCGCTCTGGCCGGCAACGACCGCGCCGCCGACGCCACCCTGCGGGCCGCGCTCGAACAGGCCGCCGCAAGTCACGGCGCAAGTCATGGTGAAGCCCAAGGCGAAGGCCATGCTTTGGCGCCGCGCGGCGAAGTCTATCTGGTCGGTGCCGGGCCGGGCGATCCCGATCTTCTCACCTTCCGGGCGCTCCGCCTGATGCAGAAGGCCGACGTCGTGGTCTACGATCGTCTGATCGACGACGGCGTGCTCAATCTCGTGCGGCGCGAGGCCGAGCGCATCTTCGTCGGCAAGGCGCCGGGCCGGCACACCCTGCCGCAGGCGGAGATCTGCAGCCTGCTCGTGCGGCTGGCGCGCGAAGGCAAGCGGGTGCTGCGCCTCAAGGGCGGCGATCCGTTCCTGTTCGGCCGCGGCGGCGAGGAGATCGAGGTGCTCGCCGCGCACGCCATCCCGTTCCAGGTCTGCCCCGGCATCACTGCGGCGAGCGGCTGCGCCGCCTATTCCGGCATCCCGCTCACCCACCGCGACCACGCCCAGGCCTGCGTGTTCGTCACCGGCCATGGCCGCGACGGCTTCGTCGATCTCGATTGGCAGGCCCTGCTGCAGCCGCGCCAGACGGTGGCGATCTATATGGGGCTTGCCCATCTCGACGACCTGATGGCGGAATTCATGGTCCGCGGTGCCGATCCCGACCTGCCGGCGGCGGTGGTCGACAACGGCACCCGCGCCGATCAGGCGGTGGTCACCGGTACGCTGCGCACGCTCGCCGCGGTGGCGCGCGAGACCAAGCTGCGCGGCCCGGCGATCATCATCGTCGGCACGGTGGTGACGCTGCACGGGCGGCTGAACCGCGGCGCCGGCGTGCAGCCGGCGCTGGACGACGCGGGCGACCTGCTCGCCGCCCATCGCGGCGCGCCGGCCGCGACCTGCCCGGTGTGAACCCGGATCATACGGTTTCCGGCCTTCAGGGCCGGAGAACCGTATTCCGATCGCCGAAAACCCTGCCCTCGAACAAGGGGTTTCGGCGAGACCGTTTCCGGTATCCCGGAGGGATCAACCGGAAACCGTATCAAGCCTCGCCGGTGGCCACCGGCGCCTCGGGCTGCAGCGCGTACTCGACCCAGGAGCGCTTGTAGAGCCGCACCCTGCCGAAGCCGAGCTCGGCCAGCACGGACGCGGTCTCGGTGGCGCGCACGCCCGACTGGCAATAGACCACGATCTCCTTGGCCGGATCGAGCGATGCATAGAGGTCGCGCAACTCGTCCAGCGGCTTCAGTCGCATGCCGGTGCTGTCGGCCACCAGCCCGCGGGCGAGCTTGACGGCGGTCTCCGGATCGCGCCAGTTGGCCTCGAACGGGATGTTGATCGCGCCCGGAATGCGGCCGCCGCGGGCGGCCCGCACGTCGGTGCCGGCGAACTCGCCGGGGGTGCGGACGTCGAGCAGCACCATGTCGGGCGCGCCGAGCCGCGCCAGCACCTCGCGGGTCGAAATGACGAGCGCCGGATCGAGCCGGAGTTCGACGGTCACCGGCTGCCGGCGGCTCCCGGTGGTCTCGATCGCCTCGCCGGCCTCGCGCCAACCCTCGATGCCGTCATGGAAGGTGGCGACGCGACGCGCCCCGAAATAGCGCAGCGCGAACGCCCCGGCATAGGCGAACGGGCTGCCGCGGGTGCCATAGGCGATGATCTCGCGGTCGAGATCGAGCCCGGCCTCGCCGAGGCTGTTCGCCACCCATGCCAGCTCGCCGCCCTCCTCCGGGGTCGGCAGCCGCAGCAGGCGCTCGCCGCCCGGCACGTGCACGGCGCCGGGAATGTGGCCCTGGGCGAAGCTTGCGCCGTCGCGCACGTCCCACACGATCGCATCGCGCGCCATGGCGGCGGCGACGCCTGCGGCATCGACGATGCCGGCCAGGCCCGAGGTCATCGACGGGGTGGCGCTGGCGGCGTTCGGCAGGGAAGAGGTCATCGGTTCGTTCCGGTGTGGCGTGGGGTCGGGGAGGGACGATTCACCGGAAGCGCGGGCGATGCAAGCCACGACGCTCGCCGGCAGACCGCCGATATGCGGGGCTCGGGCGTGTGGCCTCACGGACGTCATGCCGTCAATGCGGCGGCGTGCGGCGCCCGCGCGCCCCCAACGCCTTCGGCGGCACCGCGCTGCACGCCCCGGCGCAGAACAGGTCGTACAGCACGGCGATGATGCGCGACACGCCGACTGCGGCGATCGAATAATAGATCGTCTGCGACTCGCGCCGCGTCTTGACCAGCGCATCCAGCCGCAGCCGCGCCAGATGCTGCGACAGCGACGACTGGCTGAGACCCATCGCCTCCTGCAGCTCGCTCACCGAACGCTCGCCCTTGTGCAGCTCGCACAGGATCATCAGGCGGTGGCGGTTGGCCAGCGCCTTCAGGAAGGCTTCCGCATCCGCGGCCCGGGTGCCGAGCGTTTCAAATTCCATCTTGTTATATTAGTGTATTCTAATATATGTGTCAAACGACACTGGAGAGACCCGATGCGTCCGACACCACTCATCGCCGGCCTTGCCTGCACCCTGTTCGCGTCCGCCGCGCCGGCGGCGGAGATCGTCGTCAAGTCCGCCCCCGTCGAGGATTGGAAGGCGGTGTTCGCCACCGTCGAGCCGGTGCGCCAGCTCGTTGCGCGCGCGCGCATCGGCGGCACCATCGAGACGCTCAACGTCAAGGAGGGCGACGAGATCGCGGCCGGCGCCGAGGTCGCCACCGTGGTCGACGAGAAGCTCCTGCTGCAGACCAAGGCCTCCGACCAGCGCATCCGCTCGCAGGCCGCGCAGCGCGACCAGGCCAAGGTCGATTTCGCGCGCATCGAGGAGCTCAAGCGCCGCGGCGTCTCCTCGCAGACCCAGCTTGACCAGGCGCGCACCGCGCTCGACGTCGCCGAGCGCACGCTGGCGGCGATGCAGGCCGAGCGCAGCGTCATCGAGCAGCAGATGAAGGAAGGCGTGGTCCACTCGCCCGGTGCCGGCCGGGTGCTCACCGTGCCGGTGTCCGAAGGGCGCGTCGTGCTGCCGGGCGAGACCATCGCCACGCTGGCCGAGGACCGCTACATCCTGCGCCTGCGCCTGCCCGAGCGCCACGCACAGATCATGCATGCCGGCGACGCGGTGCGCATCGGCGCCCGCGGCCTGGGGAGCGACGACCTGAAGGGCAAGGGCGAGGAGGCACTGCGCACCGGCCGGGTGCGGCTCGTCTACCCGGAAATCCAGACCGGGCTGGTGGTCGCCGACGTCGATGTCGAGGGGCTGGGCAATTATTTCGTCGGCGAACGAACCCGGGTCTATGTGACGACCGGCCAGCGCAGCGCCATCGTCGTGCCGGCGTCGGCCGTCTATGCCCGGGCCGGCGCCCATTTCGTGCGGCTGAAGGACGGCACCGAGGCCGTCGTCCAGCCCGGCGAGACCCGCGACGGCCAAGTCGAGATCCTGTCCGGCCTCAAGGACGGCGACGTGGTGGTGACGCCATGAGCGCCGACATGCAGCCCGACGTCCGGCTCGGCCTGTCCGGCCGCCTCACCAAGACCTTCATCCAGTCGCCGCTGACGCCGCTCTTGCTCATCGGCAGCCTGATCGTCGGGCTTCTCGCGCTGCAGTCGGTGCCGCGCGAGGAGGAGCCGCAGATCTCGGTGCCGATGGTCGACATCCTCGTGGCCGCCAATGGCTACAAGGCCGAGGATGCGGTCGAGCTGATCACCCGGCCGCTGGAAGACATCGTCAAGGGCATCAACGAGGTCGAGCACGTCTACTCGCAGACGCTCGACGACAAGGTGATGGTCACCGCCCGATTCTATGTCGGCACCAACCAGGATACCGCGGTGCTGCGGGTGCACGACAAGATCCGCGCCAACATCACCGGCCTGCCCAAGGGCATTCCCGAGCCGCTGATCGTCGGCCGCGGCATCGACGACGTCGCCATCGTCGTGCTGACGCTGTCGCCGAAGCCGGAGCGCGCCGGGGCCTGGACCGACAACGGCCTCTATCAGGTGGCCGAGGAGCTGCAGCACGAGTTGAGCAAGGTCGACTCGATCGGCGGCAGCTACATCGTCGGCGGCAGCGCCAACCAGATTCGCGTCGAGCCCGATCCCGAGCGGCTGTCGCTCTACGGCATCACGCTCAACCAGCTCGTCGCCAAGCTGGAGAACGCCAACCGCTCCTTCCAGCTCGGCACCTTCCGCGAGCAGGGCCGCGCCGTGCCGGTGGTCGCCGGCCAGACGCTGCAGGGCATGCCCGATATCGGCCTGTTGCTGCTGACCTCGCGCGACGGCCGCCCGGTCTATGTCAAGGACGTCGCCGACGTGAAGGTCGGCGCGGCCCAGCCGGAGCATCTGAGCTGGACCCTGACGCGCAACGCCGAGGGCGGGCTCGACAAGCGGCCGGCGGTGAGCATCGCGCTGGCCAAGCGCAAGGGCGCCAATGCGGTGGTGGTGGCCGAGGACATCCTCAAGCGGCTCGATATCGTCAAGGGCCGCATCGTGCCCAACGACATCGAGATCGCGGTCACCCGCAACTATGGCGAGACGGCGACCGAGAAGGCCGACGAGCTGCTGTTCCACCTCGCGCTCGCCACCGTGTCGATCGTGCTGCTCATCACGCTGGCCATCGGCTGGCGCGAGGGCGTGGTGGTGATGGTGATCATCCCCACCACCATCCTGCTGACGCTGTTTGCGGCGTGGCTGATGGGCTACACCATCAACCGTGTCAGCCTGTTCGCGTTGATCTTCTCGATCGGCATCCTGGTCGACGACGCCATCGTGGTGGTCGAGAACGTGGTGCGCCACTGGAAGATGCGCGGCGACCGCGGGCTGGTCGAGACCGCCATCGAAGCCGTGGCCGAGGTCGGCAACCCGACCATCGTCGCGACGCTGACCATCGTCGCGGCCCTGCTGCCGATGATGTTCGTGTCCGGCCTGATGGGCCCATACATGGCGCCAATCCCGGCCAACGCCTCGATGGCGATGCTGTTCTCGTTCTTCGTCGCCGTCACCATCACGCCGTGGCTGCTGCTCAAGGTGGCGCGGCGCCGCTTCGAGCGCGAGCGCGGCACGCCGGGCGGCGACGGCCACGATGCCGGCGCCATGGGCCGCTTCTATGCCTGGGTGGCGCGGCCGCTATTGAAGGGCCGCACCCGCTCGAAGGTGTTCCTCACCGTCGTCGGCGTCGCCACCCTTGCCGCCTGCACGCTGTTCGCCACCAAGACGGTGCGGGTGAAGCTCCTGCCGTTCGACAACAAGTCGGAAATCCAGGTGGTGGTCGATCTGCCGCGCGGCGCGTCGCTGGAGGAGACCGACCGGGTGCTGACCGCGGCCGCCGGGCGGCTGAAGGATCTGCCCGAGCTGACCTCGATCCAGGCCTATGTCGGCACGGCCGCGCCGTTCAACTTCAACGGTCTGGTGCGGCACTACTATTCGCGCGAGACGCCGGAACTGGGCGACCTGTCGGTCAATCTCGTGCCCAAGGGCGACCGCGAGCGGCCGAGCCACGCCATCGCGCTCGACATCCGCAAGCGTCTCGCCGACCTGCCGGCGCCTGCCGGCACGGCGGTCAAGGTGGTGGAGGTGCCGCCGGGGCCGCCGGTGCTCTCGACCCTGCTGGCCGAGGTCTATGGGCCCGACGCCGAGACCCGGCGCGAGCTGGCGCGCAAGGTGCGCCAGGCGTTCCAGTCGGTGGATTTCGTCGTCGATGTCGACGACAGCTTCGGCACCCGCGGCGAACGCCTGCGCTATTCGATCGACCAGGACGCGCTGGAGTTCCACGGCGTCGAGGAGCAGGCGGTCTACGACACGCTGGCGGCGCTGATCGGCGGCGTGAAGATCGGCTATTCGCAGCGCGGCGGCAGCCTGAAGCCGATCGACATCACCGTGGCGCTGCCGCGCGCCGGCATGACGCCGGGCGAGAAGGTGCTGTCGACGCCGCTGCCGGCCGGCGGCACCGCGCGCCAGGGCGCCAATGTCGAGCTTGGCGACGTGGTGACGGCCAAGCGCGAGCTCGCCTCCTTCCCGATCTTCCGCCACAACGGTCGCTTCGCCGAGATGGTCAGCGCCGAGGTCGCCGGCCGCTTCGAGGCGCCGGTCTACGGCATGTTCGCGGTCGAGGATGCGCTCAAGTCCATCGACTGGGGCGAGGGCGGCCCGCCGGTGGTCAAGTATCACGGCCAGCCGGAGGACGACTCCCAGCCGACGATGCTGTGGGACGGCGAGTGGGAGGTCACCTATGTCACCTTCCGCGACATGGGTGCGGCGTTCGGCGTGGCGCTGCTCGGCATCTATCTGCTGGTGGTGGCGCAGTTCGGCTCGTTCCGGCTGCCGCTGGTGATCCTGGTGCCGGTGCCGCTGACGCTGATCGGCATCGTGCTCGGCCACTGGCTGTTCGACGCGCCGTTCACCGCCACCTCGATGATCGGCTTCATTGCGCTCGCCGGCATCATCGTGCGCAACTCGATCCTGCTGGTGGATTTCATCCGCCATGTGCGGGCGCGCGGCGTGCCGCTGCGGGCGGCGCTCATTGAGGCCGGCGCCATCCGCTTCAAGCCGATCGTGCTGACGGCACTGGCGGCGATGATCGGCGCGGCGTTCATCCTCACCGACCCGATCTTCCAGGGTCTGGCGATCTCGCTGGTGTTCGGCCTTGCGTCCTCCACCGCGCTGACGGTGCTGGTCATCCCGGCGATCTATGTGCTGCTGCGCGACGACGGTGTGCCGCTCGAACGCGGGCAGGCGGCGGGGTAGAAAGTTTCCCTCCCCGAAGATCGGGGAGGGAAAGAAAAGCCCGACATTTCCGGCTGTTGTCCCTCCTCCGCGAAGCGGGGGAGGGTGACCGAGCGCAAGCTCGGGCCGGTGGGGGGCTTCGGCGCTTGCCAAACCCCGACCCGATCAGCCGGAAACCGTCAGACGCAAACCGGATGACGGCGCGGCAGTGGCTCGGGCCGCTCCGCCCCGGCGGCGGTCTCCGCGGGCGGCGACTGTTCCGGCCGGCGGTCCGCCGCTTTGTCGCGCGCACCCCGGTCGCCATCGCTCAGCACGACCGGATCGGCGTTGACGCGGCGCCCGAGCTTGCCCGCCCGCGACAGGGCGTGGAGCTGCTTGCGGATCCCGGGCTCCATCGCCTCAGCTCCGTTCGATGTCGGCGACCGCGCGGTCGAGCGCCTCGGCAATGGTGCGCGCGGCGTCCTCGGTGAGCGGGCCGCGCTCCATGCGCATGCGCAGTGCCAGCTTCAGGTTTTCCATCGCGCGGATCACCGGCGCCGGCACGTCGGCGCGGCTGGCGCCGATCTCGGCCATGCGCGCCAGCATGGTCTCGACCGTCGCCCGGTTGGCGTCGAGATAGGCGCGGCCGGCCTCGGTGATCGCATAGAGCTTCTTGCCGCCCTCGGCGCTGCCGGCCTCGACCCAGCCCTGCTCCTCAAGCAGCGCCAGCGCCGGATAGATGGTGCCGGGGCTCGGGCTGTAGGCGCCGTTCACCGCGGCCTCGATCGACTTGATCAGCTCATAGCCGTGGCGCGGCTTCTCCGCGATGAGGTGCAGCACCACGAGGTGAAGGTCGCCATGGGCGAACAGGCGCCCCAGGCGTCCGCCGCGTCCCCGCCCGCGGCCCTGCTGCTCGCCCCAGGGGGCGAAGCCGTCGGTCTCGAAATCGCGTTGGCCGCGGCCGCGCCGTCCGCCGAAGCCGCCGGGGCCTCCCGGCCTGGAATTGAACATCTCTTTCTCCATCATCATTCGCTGGTGTCGCCGTTGGTGGCGCATGCGCCGCTGTTCGCCGTCCGGCGCGTCGGTGCCTGTGGGCTTCTCGGCCGCTGGGCCGGTCCGGCCCCAAAAGTGGCGGCGCTGTCGGCCGCCGTTCGTGTGCATCGGAAACATCTGTCCCTCTCTGGGTTTCGATGGCATTTAGATATATCGAAGACACGTCGAAATCAACACCCGTCATGACGAATCTGTCGCCGCGAGGCCCGATCGTTGCGGCTGGCCTCACGGCGCGGCCCGGCGTCCGGCCCCGTCCGGGCGGCCGGCGCCCCTCCGGGCCGCGCGATCAAGCGATCGTGGCTGGGGCCGAGGCTGCGCCTAAGACGCTGGTCGGATGACGATTTTTGAGGTGCGGCGGCGAAGCTCGGGTGTGGCCGGCCGAGGGTCGCGTCCGGGGATTTCTTCCCCGCGTCACGGACGGGAGTCATAATTTGGGGTTATGAACCGCCACCCGTCCCGGACGGGTGCGCCTCGCCAGGGTGCCTCAGGACGTCTCCCGCGCACGGAGACCGGAGCGGAGATCGACCAGCATGCAGACCGCGGTATCGGACCATCGGCAGACCCTGCCGGCGCCGGAGAGCGAGCGGCCGGCCCCCATCCTGCCGGCGGAGGCGGACTGGGACCGCTATTTCCACGCCGGCCTCGCCGCGCTGACCGGCGGCTTTTCGCCGATCCCGCTGCAGACCGCCCTCTACAATTGGGCGGCGCACCTCGCGACCTCGCCGGCGCGGCAGGCCGAGCTGTCGCTGCTGATGGTCCAGGAGTGGACGCGCTTCGCCGGGCTGGCGATGCAGACGGCGATGGCGGGCGGGACGTCCGAGCCCGCGGCGCGCGCGCTGCCGCAGGACCGCCGGTTCCGCCACGACAGCTGGCGGATCGCGCCATACGCCCTCTATGCCGAGGCGTTCCTCGGCATCGAGCGCTGGTGGCGCGAGGCGACCACCGGCGGCCACGGAATTGCCGCCGCCGACCGCGCGCTGCTCGAATTCGTCGCGCGCCAGGCGCTCGACACCGTGGCGCCGTCGAACTTCCCGGCCACCAACCCGGAGATTCTCGAACGGATCATGACCACCGGCGGCCGGTGCCTGGTCGAGGGCGCACTCAATGCCGCCGAGGATTGGACGCGCAAGGCCAGCGGCCAGCGGCCGCGGTCGACCGATGCCTTCGTCGTCGGCAAGACCGTGGCGACGGCGGAAGGGTCCGTGGTGCTGACGACGCCGCTGTGCGAGGTGATCCAGTATCGGCCGCGCACGGCGACCGTGCGCCCGGAGCCGGTGCTGATGATCCCGGCCTGGATCATGAAATACTACATTCTCGATCTGTCGCCCGCCAACTCGCTGGTGAACCACCTGCTTGAGGCCGGCTTCACCGTGTTCATGATCTCGTGGAAGAACCCGACGCCGGAGGACCGCGACGTCGGCTTCGACGACTATCGTCGCCTCGGCCTGCTGCCGGCGCTGCAGGCGGCGCTGGCGATCACCGGCGCCCGCCGCGCGCATGGCGTCGGCTACTGCCTCGGCGGCACGCTCTTGGCGATCGCCGCGGCGGCGATGGCGCGCGACGGCGACGACCGGCTGGCGAGCCTGAGCTTCCTCGCCGCCCAGACCGATTTCGAGGAGGCGGGCGAGCTCAAGCTGTTCGTCAACGAAAGCCAGGTCAGCCTGCTGGAGGACATGATGTGGCGCCAGGGCGTGCTCGCCGCGCCGCAGATGCAGGGCACGTTCAACCTGCTGCGCTCGAACGACCTGATCTGGTCGAAGATCGTCAAGCAGTACTGGATGGGCGATCCCGAGCCGTCCTTCGACATCATGGCGTGGGCGACCGACGCCACCCGCATGCCCTACCGCATGCATTCCGAATATCTGCGCTCGATGTACCTCAACAACGACCTCGCCCGCGGCCATTTCCTGGTCGATGGCAGGCCGGTGGTGGTGCAGGACATCCGCGCCCCGGTGTTCGCGCTCGGCACGGAATGGGACCACGTGGCGCCCTGGCGCTCGGTCTACAAGTTCAACCTGCTGGCCGACAGCGAGGTGACCTTCGTGCTCACCAATGGCGGCCACAATCAGGGCGTCGTCTCGCCGCCCGGGCGGCACGACCGCCACTACCGCATCGCCACGCGCCAGGAGCAGGACCGCTACATCGATCCCGAGGCGTGGGTCCGGCAGGTGCCGCCGCACCCCGGCTCGTGGTGGCCGGCCTGGTTCGAATGGCTGGCGCAGCGCTCGGGTGCGCCGGTCGCGCCCCCGCCGATGGGGAGGCCCGACCTCGGCCTCGCCGAGACCGCGCCGGCACCGGGCAGCTACGTGCTGGGGTAAGAGAGTGTCTTGCCGGTCGGGCCAGACACCGGGTGAGGCGGCAGCCGGCGATTGCCCGTTCCGCGGGCAGCGATGCCGCCCGCTGCGCCAGGCCCGGCGCCGCCTGGGGCTGCCGCCGGCACCGCATGCACGTTTTCGTGATGACAGCCAATGGCGTGGGCGGATGCCTGCCCAGATTTTGATCGCGCTGCCCGTTCTGTCGTCAGATTGGGCAGGCGGCGGTGGGCGTGCCCGATGCGCGCAACCGCGGCGAACGGTTGGCATCGCAGCATGAACAGCGCCTTGCTGCGCCGCGGGGGCGCGCGGCCATGTGGTTGGCCATGTGGCACGGCGGTTGCCCATGGCAGGGCGCAGCCAACCAATAGCCGGAGGCATTGTCATGTCATTCACCAGGCGCAGCATGCTTGGGGCCGTCTCACTGCTCGCATCCCTGTCCCTTGGGGTCGGCGCCGCGCGTGCCGAGGACACCATCAAGGTCGGCATCCTGCATTCGCTGTCCGGCACCATGGCGATCAGCGAGACGACGCTGAAGGACGTCATGCTGATGCTGATCGAGGAGCAGAACAAGAAGGGCGGCCTGCTCGGCAAGAAGATCGAGGCGGTGGTGGTCGACCCCGCCTCGAACTGGCCGCTGTTCGCCGAGAAGGCCCGCGAGCTCATCGCCCAGAACAAGGTTGCGGCCGTGTTCGGCTGCTGGACCTCGGTGAGCCGCAAGTCCGTGCTGCCGGTGTTCAAGGAGCTGAACAGCATCCTGTTCTATCCGGTGCAATATGAGGGCGAGGAGAGCGAGCGCAACGTGTTCTACACCGGCGCCGCGCCGAACCAGCAGGCGATTCCCGCCGTCGATTATCTGATGTCGGAGGAGGGCGGCGGCGTGAAGCGCTGGGTGCTCGCCGGCACGGACTATGTCTATCCGCGCACCACCAACAAGATCCTCGAGGCCTATCTGCTCGCCAAGGGCGTGGCCAAGGAGGACATCATGATCAACTACACGCCGTTCGGCCATTCCGACTGGCAGACGATCGTCGCCGACATCGTCAAGTTCGGCTCGGCCGGCAAGAAGACGGCGGTGGTCTCGACCATCAATGGCGACGCCAACGTGCCCTTCTACAAGGAACTCGCCAACAAGGGCGTGAAGGCCACCGACATTCCTGTGGTGGCGTTCTCGGTCGGCGAGGAGGAGCTTGCCGGCGTCGACACCAAGAACCTGCTCGGCCACCTCGCCGCCTGGAACTATTTCCAGTCGGTCGACACCCCCGAGAACAAGGAGTTCATCGCCAAGTGGCATGAGTTCACCAAGAACCCGAAGCGCGTGACCAACGACCCGATGGAGGCGCACGTCATCGGCTTCAACATGTGGGTCAAGGCGGTCGAGAAGGCCGGCACCACCGACCCCGACAAGGTGATCGACGCGATCATCGGCGTCGAGGTGCCCAACCTCACCGGCGGCACCTCGAAGATGCTGCCCAACCACCACATCACCAAGCCGGTGATGATCGGCGAAATCCGCGAGGACGGCCAGTTCGACGTGGTGTGGCAGACCAAGGATCTCGTGCCGGGCGACGCGTGGTCGGACTTCCTGGATGGCTCCAAGGACCTGGAGGCCGACTGGGTGGAGAAGAAGTGCGGCAACTTCAACACCAAGACCGGCAAGTGCGGCGGCTGAGCGCCACCTGACCCGAACAACGGAGCGGCCGGAAGCTTTGCCGGCTCAAGGCCGCTCCCCTCCCGCCCGGCCGCGGCGCCATGCCGCCGCGGCGACGTCCCTCGCACATCGTTCCGGACCATCACGGTGACCTTCATTTCGGGCAGACAGACTGGCCGCGTTCCGGCCTTGCGGGATTGCGGCAGGCGGGCGCTCGTGCGCGTCTTCGCCGTGCTGGCGCTGTTCGCGGCGCTGGCGCTGCCGGCCGCGGCCGCCTCGCTGCAGGAGACGCTGGCGCGCTTCGCCGCCAACGACTTTTCCGAGACCGCCAAAGCCATCGACGAGATCGCCGAGTCGGGCGCGCCGCAGGCGGCGAGCCTGATCGACGCGCTGCTCAACCGGCGGCTGGCGGTGACGCCGGACGGCGGCGTGTTCTTTACCGACGCTCAGGGCCGCGCCTTCGATGCGCTCACCGGCAGCCCGGTCGCCGCCGTGCCCAAGGGCGCCCAATTGGTGCGCACCAACAACAAGCTGCGCGGGCAGATCGAGAATTCGCTCGGCACGCTGCGGCTGCAGGCGCCCGATCCCGCCAAGCGGCGCGAGGCCGCGGAAATCGTGCTGCGCGCCCGCGACGTCAGCGCGCTGCCCGCGGTGCGCACGGCGCTTTCGCGCGAGCAGGATCCGGTCATCGCCAAGGTGCTGCGCGAGACGGAGGCGGCGCTGGTGCTGTCGCGCCCGGATGCGACGACCGAGCAGAAGACGCTCGCCATCTCCATCCTGCGCGCCCGCTCCGACCAGGACGCCATCGCCGCGCTGCGCGCCGCCACCGCCGGCGCGCCCTTCGCCATCGCCCAGGAGGCGCGGCGCGCCATCGTGGCGATCGAGAAGCGGCTGGAAGTCCAGGCAGCCATGCAGAATGTCTGGTACGGCCTGTCGCTCGGCTCGGTGCTGCTGCTGGCGGCGATCGGCCTTGCCATCACCTTCGGGGTGATGGGCGTCATCAACATGGCGCACGGCGAGATGGTGATGCTGGGCGCCTACACCACCTTCGTGGTGCAGGAGGTGTTCCGAGCCTACGCGCCCGGCGCCTTCGACTTCTCGCTGCTCGTCGCATTGCCCCTGGCCTTCCTGGTCGCGGGCCTCGTCGGCATCGCCATCGAGCGCGGCATCATCCGCTTCCTTTACGGCCGGCCGCTGGAGACGCTGCTCGCCACCTGGGGCGTCAGCCTCATCCTGCAGCAGGCGGTGCGCACCGCCTTCGGCCCCACCAATCGCGAGGTCGGCAATCCCAGCTTCATGTCCGGCGCCTTCGATCTGTGGGGGCTGCAGATCACCTATGGCCGGCTGTGGATCGTGGTGTTCACGCTGGTCGTGTTCGCCGGGCTTCTGCTGCTGCTCAAGGCCACCTCGTTCGGCTTGCGCATGCGTGCGGTCACTCAGAACCGGCGCATGGCCGCCTCGATGGGCATTCCCACCGCGCGCGTCGATGCGCTGACCTTCGGCCTGGGCTCGGGGATTGCCGGCATCGCCGGCGTGGCGCTGTCGCAGATCGACAATGTGTCGCCCAATCTCGGCCAGAGCTACATCATCGACAGCTTCATGGTGGTGGTGTTCGGCGGCGTCGGCAGCCTGTGGGGCACCTTCGTCTCGGCCTTCGCGCTCGGCATCGCCAACAAGCTGATGGAGCCGGTGGCCGGCGCGGTGCTGGCCAAGATCGTGATCCTGGTGCTGCTGATCCTGTTCATCCAGAAGCGGCCGCGCGGCCTGTTCGCGCTCAAGGGACGGGCGGTGGAATCATGATCACCCGCATGATCGTCTCCGCGCTCGGCGACCGCGGCAGCCTCGTCTTCCTCGGCCTGCTGGGGGTGGCGGCGCTGTTCGTGGCGCTGTCCAACCTGCTGCTGCCGCCGGGCTCGGCGCTGCATGTGCCGATCCACATCGTGGCCCTGCTCGGCAAGTATGTCTGCTACGCCACCCTCGCCGTGGCGCTCGATCTGGTGTGGGGCTATTGCGGCATCCTCTCGCTCGGCCACGGCGCGTTCTTCGCGCTCGGCGGCTACGCCATGGGCATGTACCTGATGCGCCAGGTCGGCACCCGCGGCGTCTATGCCGATCCGGTGCTGCCGGACTTCATGGTGTTCCTCAACTGGAAGGAGTTGCCGTGGTTCTGGCACGGCTTCGACAGCTTCCCGTTCTCCATGCTGATGGTGGCGCTGGTGCCGGGCCTGCTCGCCTTCGTGTTCGGCTGGTTCGCCTTCCGCAGCCGCGTCACCGGCGTCTATCTGTCGATCATCACCCAGGCGATGACCTACGCCTTGATGCTCGCCTTCTTCCGCAATGACATGGGCTTCGGCGGCAACAACGGCCTGACCGACTTCAAGGACATCGTCGGCTTCAACGTCCAGGCGCAGCCGACGCGCATCGCGCTGTTCCTGATCAGCGTGGCCGTGCTGGCGCTCACCTACGCGGTGGCGCGCGTGCTCGTCACCTCCACCTTTGGCAAGGTGCTGGTCGCCATTCGCGACGCCGAGAGCCGGGCGCGCTTTCTCGGCTACCGGGTGGAGAGCTACAAGCTCGTGGTGTTCGTGGTCTCGGCCTGCATGGCGGGCGTCGCCGGCGCGCTCTACGTGCCGCAGGTCGGCATCATCAATCCCGGCGAGTTCGCGCCGGCCAATTCCATCGAGGCGGTGATCTGGGTCGCGGTCGGCGGCCGCGGCACGCTGACCGGGGCAGCGCTCGGCGCCGTGGTCGTCAATGCGATGAAGACCACCTTCACCTCGGGTCTGCTCGCGCCCTATTGGCTGTTCATGCTCGGCGGCCTGTTCGTGCTGGTCACGCTGGCGCTGCCCAAGGGCATCGTCGGCACGCTGCAGGGCTGGTTCGCAAAACGCGGGGAGGCCAAGCGGGTGGAGACGAGCGAGCCGAGCCCGCCGCCCGAGGCGCCCGCGGCCGGCAAGGCGGAGAGCGCATCATGACCGACGCCCTGCTTGACGATGCCGCCCAGAAGGAGGCGGCGGCCAGGAAGGCCAGCGCCAAGGGCAGCGTGCTCTATCTCGACGGCGTCAGCGTGTCGTTCGACGGCTTTCGCGCGCTCAACGAGCTGTCGCTGGTGCTGGCGCCCGGCGAGATGCGCGCCATTATCGGCCCCAACGGGGCGGGCAAGACGACGATGATGGACGTCATCACCGGCAAGACCCGCCCCGACGAGGGCGAGGTGCTGTTCGACGGCACCCACGACCTGACCATGCTCGACGAGGCCGAGATCGCCAATCTCGGCATCGGCCGCAAGTTCCAGAAACCGACGGTGTTCGAGTTCCACACCGTGGCCGACAACATCCGCCTCGCGCTCAAGGGGCCGCGCACCACCCGTTCGGCGCTGTTCGGCGCCCGCAACCGCATCCCCGATGACGCCATCGACGAGGTGCTGAGCCGCGTGCGCCTGATCGAGCACCGCGCCCGGCCGGCCGGCGACCTCAGCCACGGCCAGAAGCAGTGGCTGGAGATCGGCATGCTGCTGGCGCAGGATCCCAAGCTGCTGCTGGTCGACGAGCCGGTCGCCGGCATGACCGACGCCGAGACCGAGGACACCGCCGAGCTGCTGCGCGAGATCGCGACCCGGCATTCGGTCGTCGTCGTCGAGCACGACATGTCGTTCGTGCGCGCGCTCGGCGTCAAGGTCACCTGCCTGCACGAGGGATCGGTGCTGGCGGAAGGCCGGATCGACGTGGTCTCGGCCGATGAGCGCGTCATCGAAGTCTATCTCGGCCGCTAGAGCATTCTCCGCAAAAGTGGGAACCGGTTTTGCGAAAGAGAATGCGATAAATCACAAACTTAGAGCATCCGATCTGGCGCAGTCAGATTGGATGCTCTAACGGGGAGCCGCATGCTGAGTGTCGAGGACATCGATCTGCACTATGGCGCGGCCCAGGCGCTGCGCGGCGTCTCGCTGATCGCCGAGCCGGGACAAGTGACCTGCGTGCTGGGCCGCAACGGCGTCGGCAAGACCAGCCTGTTGCGCGCCATCGTCGGCCAGCACCCCATCTCGCGCGGCCGCATCAAATGGAACGGCGAGGAGATCCAGCGCCTCTCCGCCCAGCAGCGCGCCAAGGCCGGCATCGCCCTGGTGCCGCAGGGCCGCGAGATCTTCCCGCTGCTCACGGTGAAGGAGAATCTGGAGACCGGATTTGCCGTGCTGCCGCGCCGCGAGCGCGAGATTCCCGGCGAGGTGTTCGATCTGTTTCCGGTGCTCGACGGCATGCTGCGCCGGCGCGGCGGCGACCTCTCGGGCGGCCAGCAGCAGCAGCTCGCCATCGCCCGCGCCATGGTGATGCGGCCCAAGCTCCTGGTGCTCGACGAGCCGACCGAGGGCATCCAGCCCTCGATCATCAAGGACATCGGCCGCGCCATCGCCTATCTGCGCTCGAAGGGCGATATGGCCATCGTGCTGGTCGAGCAGTATTTCGAGTTCGCGCGCGACCTCGCCGACCGCTTCGCGGTGCTGGACCGCGGTCAGGTCGTGCTGTCGGGAACCCGTGCCGGGATGGTGGAGGAGGATGTCCGCCGCAAGCTCGCCATCTGAGTCCTCGCCGCAGGCGCTGCAGACGCTGCGCGTCAAGGGCGGCGTGCGGGCGGCGTTCCGTGCGGCCTCGCGCGGCACCTTCGCCGCCAGCGTGCACGAGGCGGACGGCTGGCGCGTGCGCTTCCCCGATACCGGCCCCGGCGCGGACTGCGAGGCGGTGATCCTCAACACCGGCGGCGGCATCGCCGGCGGCGACGAGGTGCGGCTCGACTTCGACCTCGGCCCCGGCGCGCGGGTGACGGCGACCAGCGCCGCGGGCGAGCGCGTCTACCGGGCGCTCGATGTCCCCGCCCGCATCGCCACCG
Source organism: Blastochloris sulfoviridis (assembly GCF_008630065.1). Lineage (GTDB taxonomy): Bacteria > Pseudomonadota > Alphaproteobacteria > Rhizobiales > Xanthobacteraceae > Blastochloris > Blastochloris sulfoviridis. The sequence goes on along the minus strand of NZ_VWPL01000007.1, from coordinate 85,362 downwards.
CGCTCAGCCTCGCCCCCGGCAGCGCTTTGGCCTGGCTGCCGCGCGAGACCATCCTGTCCTCGGGCGCGCGACTGGCGCGCCGCATCGAGGTCGAGATGGCGGAGAGCGCCAGCCTGAGCCTGCTCGACATCCTGGTGCTCGGCCGGCACGGCTCGGGCGAGCGCATGCAGGCCGGCATGCTCGACGATCTGTGGGCGATCCGCCGCGACGGCCGCCTCGTCCACGCCGAAGCGCTGCGCCTCGACGGCGCGATCGCCGACGCCCTGGCGCGGCCGGCCATCGCCGGGGGCGCGCACGTGATCGGCACGCTGCTTCACGTCGCGCCCGAAGCCGAGGCTTGTCTGGAGCGCGTGCGGCGTGAGATCGTGGGCCTCGGCGACATCGAGATCGCGGCCAGCGCCTGGGAGGGCAAGCTGGTGCTGCGCGCCCTGGCCGGCTGCGGCGGGCGGATGCGCGCGGCGATGCAGGTGGCGCTCAGTGCCCTGCGCGGCACGCCGATGCCGCGCGCCTGGATGATGTGATAGGAGCATTTTCCGCAATAGCGGATACCGGTTTTGCGACAGAAAATGCGACAACCAGGAAGCCTGGAGCGTCCGATCCGATGCAATCAGATCGGATAACGCTCCAGGAGCCGCCGCGAGACGGAGGAGGAAGCCATGAACCTCACACCACGCGAGAAGGACAAGCTGCTCGTCGCCATGGCGGCGATGGTGGCGCGGCGGCGGCTGGAGCGCGGCGTCAAGCTCAACCACCCCGAGGCGGTGGCGCTGATCACCGATTTCGTCGTGGAGGGCGCGCGCGACGGCCGCCCGGTTCGCGACCTGATGGAGCAGGGCGCGCAGGTGCTGACGCGCGATCAGGTGATGCCCGGCATTGCCGAGATGATCCACGACGTGCAGGTCGAGGCGACGTTCCCGGACGGCACCAAGCTCGTCACCGTCCACAACCCGATCCGCTGACGGAGGCCGTCATGATTCCCGGCGAAGTGTTCACCCTGGGCGGCGAGATCGGGCTCAATGCCGGCCGCGAGACCCGCACCATCGAGGTCACCAACACCGGCGACCGGCCGATCCAGGTCGGCAGCCACTATCATTTCTTCGAGACCAACCCGGCGCTCGCCTTCGACCGCGCGGCGGCGCGCGGCTTCCGGCTCGACATTCCGGCCGGCACCGCGGTGCGCTTCGAGCCGGGCCAGTCGCGCACCGTGCAACTCGTCGCACTGTCGGGCGCGCGCACCGTGTTCGGCTTCCGTCAGGCGGTGATGGGCAAGCTGGACAACTGAGGCGGGGGACGACAGATGCCTTATCGGATTTCACGCGCCGCCTATGCCGGCATGTTCGGCCCCACCATCGGCGACAAGGTGCGGCTCGCCGACACCGACCTGATCATCGAGATCGAGCGCGATCTGACCACCTATGGCGAGGAGGTGAAGTTCGGCGGCGGCAAGGTGATCCGCGACGGCATGGGCCAGTCGCAGGCCTCGCGCGCCGATGGCGCCGTCGATACCGTGATCACCAATGCCGTCATCGTCGATGCCGTCACCGGCATCATCAAGGCCGATGTCGGCCTCAGGGACGGCTTGATCGCGCGCATCGGCAAGGCCGGCAATCCCGACATCCAGCCCAACGTCGATATCGTCATCGGGCCGGGCACCGAGATCATTGCCGGCGAGGGCAAGATCCTCACCGCCGGCGGCTTCGACACCCACATCCATTTCATCTGCCCGCAGCAGATCGAGGAGGCGCTGAATGCCGGCCTGACCTCGATGCTGGGCGGCGGCACCGGCCCCGCCCACGGCACCTTCGCCACCACCTGCACGCCCGGCCCGTGGCATATCGAGATGATGCTGCGCGCCGCCGAGGCGTTTCCGATGAATCTCGGCTTTGCCGGCAAAGGAAATGCCGCGCTGCCGGCGGCGCTGGCCGAGATGGTGGAGGCGGGTGCGGCGGCGCTCAAGCTGCACGAGGACTGGGGCACCACGCCGGCCGCCATCGACAATTGCCTCGCGGTCGCCGACGCCTATGACGTGCAGGTGATGCTGCACTCCGACACGCTGAACGAATCCGGCTTCGTCGAGGACACCATCGCCGCCTTCAAGGGCCGCACCATCCACGCCTTCCACACCGAGGGGGCGGGCGGCGGCCACGCGCCGGACATCATGAAGGTGGCGGGGCTGGCCAATGTGCTGCCGTCCTCCACCAATCCGACGCGGCCGTTCACCGTCAACACCATCGACGAGCATCTCGACATGCTGATGGTGTGCCACCATCTGTCGCCGCGCATCCCGGAGGATCTGGCGTTCGCCGAGAGCCGCATCCGCCGCGAGACCATCGCGGCGGAGGACATCCTGCACGACATCGGCGCGCTGTCGATGATGTCGTCGGACAGCCAGGCGATGGGCCGCATCGGCGAGGTGATCATCCGCACCTGGCAGACCGCGCACAAAATGAAAGTGCAGCGTGGGCCGCTGCCGCAGGACAACGGCAACGACAATTATCGCGTGCGGCGCTACATCGCCAAATACACCATCAATCCGGCGATCGCGCATGGCGTCTCCAAGCACATCGGCTCCGTCGAGGCCGGCAAGCTCGCCGATCTCGTGCTGTGGTCGCCGGCCTTCTTCGGCGTCAAGCCCGATCTGGTGATCAAGGGCGGGATGATCGCGGCCGCGCCCATGGGCGATCCCAACGCCTCGATCCCGACGCCGCAGCCGGTGCATTACCGGCCGATGTTCGGCGCCTTCGGCAAGGCGGTGGAGGCGACGTCGCTCACCTTTGTCAGCAAGGCGGCGCTCGATGGCGGGCTGAAGCAACGGCTGGGGCTCGCCAAGCGCCTCGTCGCGGTCGAGAACGTGCGTGGCGGCATCTCGAAAAAGTCGATGGTGCTGAACGACGCCACGCCCAACATCGAGATCGACCCCGAGACCTATGAGGTGCGCGCCGACGGCGAACTGCTGGTCTGCCAGCCGGCGGCCGAGCTGCCGATGGCGCAACGGTATTTCCTGTTCTGATGCGAAATCCGATTGATCGCCTCGGAACAGCCGCTGACCGGGAGCCGCGCTCTTTCCCTCTCCCCTTGCGGGAGAGGGTGCCGAGCGATCTTTAGATCGCGAGGCGGGTGAGGGGTGAATCTTCAAACACGCGTCCGCACCGACCCCTCACCCGGCTCAACCTCGCTGACGCTCGGTCTCGCCACCCTCTCCCGCAAGGGGCGAGGGAAGAAGAGGCCGAAGCGATCGGCCGGAAACCGATAGGGATATTTCCATGCTGCGCGCCGCAACCGTGATCCGCCATGACCAACGCGCCGGGCGCGCCTGCGCCGACACCGTCACGCTCGACCGCGAGGCGCGGTTCCGGCGGCGGATCGCCATGACCAGCGATGGCGGCGTGGCGTTCCTGCTCGACCTCGATGCGGCGACCTATCTGGCGCAGGGCGACGCGCTGCAACTCGACGACGGCCGGCTGATCGAGGTCCGCGCCGCGGCCGAGGAACTGATGGAAATCGCGGCCCCCGATGCGCGCACGCTGGCGCGCATCGCCTGGCACATCGGCAACCGCCACACCCCGGCCGAGATCACTGGTGACGCCGTCTATATCCAGCCCGATCACGTGCTGGCCGAGATGGCGGCGGGCCTCGGCTATTCCGTGCGGCGCGTGACGCGGCCGTTCGAGCCCGAAGGCGGCGCCTATGGCAGCAAGGGCGCCCTGGTGTCCGGCCATCATCACGGCACTGACCAGGATCATCGCCATGATCATGGTCACGACCATGGCCACGATCACGCGCACGGCCATCATGAGCATGGCCACCACGCACATGGTGGCGTGCCCCCTGGTACGCACCGCGACCATGGCTGACGCCGGCGGACCGGCGATCGCCGTGCCGATCGAGCTGATGGTGTGGCTGTCGCCGGCCTTTCCGGTCGGCGCCTTCGCCTACAGCCACGGGCTCGAACAGGCGGTCGCGCGCGGCTGGCTCGCCACGCGTGCCGATCTCGAAATCTGGCTCTCCGACCTCATCGCCATGGGCTCGCTGCGGACCGACCTGATCCTGCTCGCCGCGGCGTGGCGGGCGGCAGCCGCAGGCAATGACGCCGACCTGCGCCACGCCAATGACTGGGCCTGCGCGCTGCAGCCCTCGGCCGAGCGGCACCTCGAAACCGTGACGCAGGGCGGCAGCTTCGTTGCCGCCATTCGCGCGGCGTGGCCGGCGCCGGGGCTCGACGCCCTGCCGGCGATGGCCGAGCGCGGCATCGCCTATCCCGTGGCGGTTGGCGCAGTGGCGGCGCGGCACGCCGTGCCGCTGGAGGGCACGGCGCTGGCCTATGGGGTGGCCTTCGTCGCCAATCTCGCCTCCGCCGCGATCCGCCTGAACATCATCGGCCAGACCGACGGCCAGCGCCTCATCACCGCGCTCTTGCCGCGCCTGCGCGATCAGGCGCAGCGCGTTCCCCACGTCACGCTTGGCGATCTCGGCAGCGCGACGCTGCGCGCCGACCTCGCCTCGCTCAGCCACGAAACCCAGTATTCGAGGATCTTCCGGTCATGAACAGTCCCCACGGTCCGTTGCGAGTCGGCATCGGCGGCCCGGTCGGCTCCGGAAAAACCACGCTCGTTGCCGCGCTCTGCGTCGCCTTTCGCGCGCGCTTCGAGATCTGCGTCATCACCAACGACATCTACACCAGGGAGGACGCCGAGATCCTGATGCGCATGCAGGCGCTGTCGTCCGACCGCATCCTGGGCGTGGAGACCGGCGGCTGCCCGCACACCGCGATCCGCGAGGACTGCTCGATCAACCTCGCGGCGATCGACACCATGCGCCGCCGCTTTCCCAGGCTCGACCTGATCCTGATCGAATCGGGCGGCGATAACCTCGCCGCCACCTTCTCGCCCGAGCTCGCCGACCTCACCCTCTATGTCATCGACGTGGCGCAGGGCGAGAAGATCCCGCGAAAAGGCGGCCCCGGCATCACCCGCTCCGACCTGTTGGTGATCAACAAGACCGATCTTGCGCCTTATGTCGGCGCCAGCCTCGAGGTGATGGAGCAGGACACGAAGCGCATGCGCGCCGACAAGCCGTTTGCGTTCGTTAGCCTGGCGAACAAACAGGGCGTCGACGACATCGTGCGCTTCATCGCCCAGGCCGGCGGGCTGGATTGACACCAACGGCGGCGACAGCCGGCCGTCGGTTCCGCTGGCCGGATACGGTTCTCCCGCTTGATCGGCCGGAAACCGTATCGCAGGGTTTCGAGGGCACGAGGACACGAGCACATGCGGCGCGAGGCAGCACAATGGTGAACCCCATCTTCGGCGAGGCCGGCACCACCATCTTCGAGGCGATGTCGCGCCTTGCCGCCGAGACCGGCGCGGTCAATCTCGGCCAGGGCTTTCCCGAGGGCCTGGAGCCGCCGGAGGTGGTGGAGGCGGCAAGCCGCGCGCTGCGCGAGGGGCCGCACCAATACCCCTCGATGATGGGCCTGCCGGCGCTGCGCCAGGCGGTGGCGGCGAGCTCCAAGCGCTGGCTCGGCCTCGACGTCGATTGGGAGCGCGAGGTGCTGGTCACCTCCGGTGCCACCGAGGCGCTGGCCGATGCGTTCTTCGCGCTGCTCAATGCCGGCGACGAGGTGATCGTGTTCGAGCCGGCCTATGATTCCTACATGCCGATCATCCGCCGCGCCGGTGCGGTGCCGGTGCCGATCCGCCTCGCCCCGCCGGACTGGCGCCTGCCGCGCGCGGAGATCGCCGCCGCCATCACCCCGCGCACCCGCGCCCTCGTCATCAACACGCCGATGAACCCGATCGGCAAGGTGTTTTCGGCCGAGGAGCTGCGCCTGCTGGCCGACCTGATGCTGGCGCACGACCTCGTGGCGATCTCCGACGAGGTCTACGAGCACCTGGTGTTCGACGGCCGCCGGCACCAGACGCTGTTCGCCTTGCCTGAGGTGCGCGACCGGGTGGTGCGCATCGGCTCAGCCGGCAAGACGTTCTCGGTCACCGGCTGGAAGGTCGGCTACGTGAGCGCGGATGCCAAGCTCCTGACGCCGATCGCCCGTGCCCACCAGTACGTGACCTTCACCACCCCGCCGGCGCTGCAGGCGGCGGTGGCCTTCGGCCTCAATCTGCCCGACGCCTATTTCGACGGGCTGCGCGCCGACCTCGCCCGGCGGCGCGACCAGCTCGGCACCGGGCTCAGTGCGGCCGGCTTCGAGATGGCCGAGGTGGCGGGCACCTATTTCGCGGTGGCGCCGATCGAGGGTCTCGATGCGGATGGCGACGATCTCGCCTTCTGCCGCCGCCTCGCCATCGAGGCCGGGGTGGCGGCGGTGCCGCTGTCGTCCTTCTACGGGGCGCGGGACGTGCGCAGCCACATCCGCTTCTGCTTCGCCAAGACCGAGGCGACGCTGGCGGAGGCGATGCGCCGCCTCGCCCGCTGGCGCGAGACGGCGGGGCTGCGGCCGGCGTCGTAGGAGACGTGTTCTCCCCCTCGCCGGCTCACCAGCTCCCGGTGTTGGGCATCGATGCCCAGGGTTCGGCCGGCGCCAGCGGCGTGCCCTTCTGCAGGAACTCGACCGAGATGCCGTCCGGCGTGCGGACGAAGGCCATGTGGCCGTCGCGCGGTGGGCGGTTGATGGGGACGCCGGCCGCCATCAGCCGGGCGCAGACGGCGTAGATGTCGGCGACCTGGAAGGCGAGATGGCCGAAGTTGCGGCCGCCCCGATAGTCCTCCGGATCCCAGTTCCAGGTCAGCTCGACCTCGGGCGCGCGGTGGGCGAGGGCGGCTTCAAAGTCCTCGTCGGCCGCGAGATAGATCAGCGTGAAGCGCCCCTTCTCGCTCTCCATCCGCCGCGTCTCGCGCAGGCCGATGAGCTCGAAGAAGCGGATGGTCGCTTCCGGATCGCTGACCCGGATCATCGTGTGCAGAAAGCGTGTCATGTGCGCACCTATTCGGCGTGGATCGCCCTGGGCGACGTTCTACCCGCTCCAGCCCGATAGGCTCAAATCGGTGTCGATCGGCGGCGGCGGGCCGGCGGATGAAGCCGGGTTTGGCCGGTCGAGACCCTGGATCATCGGGCGACGGACAAGGCACGGATTGAGCCGCGCGCCGGAGCGCAAACGCGCGCCCGGCCGGTGCCCGTGGCCAGCCGCTTTTCAATTGTCAGCAGTGCGCGACCGCGATATTGCCAGCGTGCGCGGCGGCACTGTTCGCGGCGCGCCGACTGGGGACTGGATGTCAGAGCTTGTGTGACAGGGCTCTCTGAATCTCAGAGAGCCGCGTGAAGTCAAAGCCGCCGGGTGCAGCGCACCCGGGGTGTTTTTTCACGTCTGTCATACAAGAATCCCATGAACATCTCACGCAATGAACAACGTGCGCTGCACGTTCTGGCCCTTGGCGGCCGCATTCTTCACGAGCGTGGCGACGGCCCCAAGATCACGTCCGTCATGTGCGTCACGCGCGAGGCGATGATCCTTGCCGACTTCGACCTGACCGTCTTCAACCGGCTGCGGCAGAAGCGGCTGATCGAATCCCGCTCGGGCGGCCCATACCGGATTTCGCGACGCGGCCGCACGTTCGTGCGCGCCCAACTCGACAATCAGGGGGCCTGACATGCTGATCCGCAACGAAACGGCCGGTGACATCCCGGCGATCGGCCGGCTTGTCACCGAAGCTCTGCTGATGCTCGCGCAATCCACCGGAACCGAGGCGGGCATCGTCGCGAGGCTGCGGGCGGAGGGCGCGCTCGCCCTGTCGCTGGTGGCCGAGGACGCGGGCGGTGTGGTCGGCTATCTCGCCGCCTCGGCGGCGCGGGTCGGGACGCAGGAGGGCTGGGGTCTGATCGGCCCGCTGGTCGTCTTGCCGTCAAGGCATCGCCGGGGCATCGGCACGGCGCTGATGGCGGAAGCCCTTTGCCGGCTGCGGCGGACCAGCCGCGGCGCGGCGCTGGAGCATTTTCCGCACAAGTGGATACCGGTTGTGCGAAAGACCCGAAGGGCCGCGTCAGCGAAAATGCGACAAACCAGAAACTTAGAGCGTCCGATCTGATGCAGTCAGATCGGATCACGCTCTGGTGGGCGACCCCGCTTATTATGGCCGGTTCGGCTTTCGCGCATTCCCTGGGCTGGGCGTGACCGGCTGTCCCCCCGAGGTGGTTCAGGCCCTGCCCTTCGACGGCACCGGGCCGCGCGGCGAACTGATTCACCACCCGGCCTTCGGCCTGCACCAGCCGGCGTGATGCTGTCTCCGGCCGGGAGACCGGAGAGCCGCATTCCGATCGCCGAAAATCCCGGTGTCGCGTGTTTCTTGCGGAACCGGGATTTTCGGCGAGATCGTTTCCGACATCCCGACAGGATCGAGCGGAAACCGAATTATCGCGCCTGCCTGTCCGGCTCTTGCCGCTCCCTGGTCACTCCGCGCCGGCGGCGGTCGGCAGCACGGTCGCGACGATCGAGGCGTCGAGCGCCTCAAAGGCGGCAAGGCCGATCAAATCGTAGAGCTCGGCGCGGGTCTGCATCTCGCCTTGCATTGCCTTGGTGCTGCCGTCGCGGGCGAGCGCGGCATAGAGCTTCTCCTGCGCTCTGTTGGCCACCCGCAGCGAGGACACCGGCCAGATCACCATGCGATATCCCATCGCCTCGAATTCGGCGGCGGTGAAGGTCGGCGTGCGGCCGAATTCGGTCATGTTGGCGAGCAGCGGCACGCCGGGCAGGCGCTCGGCGAAGGTGCGGAACATCTCCGCATCGGTGAGCGCCTCCGGAAAGATGGCGTCGGCGCCGGCCTCGACATAGAGCTTGGCGCGTGCCACCGCGCCGTCGAGCCCTTCGGTTGCAGCGGCGTCGGTGCGGGCGATGAGATAGAGGTGGCGGCGCGCGGTTGCGGCCGCGGCGACCTTGGCGGCCATGTCGTGGGCACTGGCCAGCTTCTTGCCGTTGAGGTGGCCGCACTTCTTGGGCAGGATCTGGTCCTCGATGTGCAGGGCGCCGGCGCCCGCCTCCTCGAACACCCGCACCGTGTGCATCACATTGAGCGCTTCGCCATAGCCGGTATCGGCGTCCACCAGCACCGGCAGTCCGCTGGCGCGCACAAGCTGGCGGATGAAGACCGCCACCTCGTCGACGGTGATGATGCCGAGGTCCGGCAGGCCCATGGACGCGGTCATCGCCGCGCCGGAGAGATAAAGCGCCTCAAAGCCGGCGGCCTGCGCCTGCAACGCCGCCATGCCGTTGTGGGCGCCGGGCAGGCGCAGGATGCTAGCGCGCTCGACGAGGGCGCGAAAGCGCACCCCCGCCGGCTCGCTCGGATGATCGGATGCAATCAGATAGGGCACGGCGACCTCATGCGGCGCGAATGGAAGACACGGAACGCCCGCGCCCTTCCAGCGGGACGAAGGGCCGGCACTCGGGACCGATGTAATTGGCCGAGGGGCGGATGATCTTGTTGTCGATGCGCTGCTCGATGATGTGGGCGCTCCAGCCGGAGGTGCGCCCGATCACGAACAGCGGCGTGAACAGCGCCGTCGGCACGCCCAGCATGTGGTAGGACACCGCGCTGAACCAGTCGAGATTGGGAAACATGGCCTTGGTCTCGTGCATCACCGTCTCGATGCGCTCGGCGATTTGGAACATGCGCAAGGAGTCGGCCTCGACGCAGAGATGGCGCGCCACCTCCTTGATGATGCGGCTCCGCGGATCGGAGATCGTATAGACCGGGTGGCCGAAGCCGATCACCACCTCCTTGGCCGCGACGCGGCGACGGATGTCCGCCTCCGCCTCGTCGGCATCGACATAGCGCTTCTGGATCTCGAACGCCGCCTCGTTGGCGCCGCCGTGCTTGGGGCCGCGCAGCGCGCCGATGGCGCCGGAGATGGCCGAGTAGAAGTCGGCGCCGGTGCCGGCGATCGAGCGGGCGGTGAAGGTCGAGGCGTTGAACTCGTGCTCGGCATAGAGGATCAGCGAGGTGTGCATCGCCCGGATGTGCGACGCCGAAGGCGGCCGGCCGTGCAGCAGGTGCAGGAAGTGCGCGGCGATGCTGTCGTCGTCGGTCTCCACCTCGATGCGCCGGCCGTTCTGGGCGAAGTGGTACCAGTAAAGCAGCATCGAGCTGAGCGAGGCCAGGAGACGGTCGGCGATGTCGCGCGCGCCGGGGAGGTTGTGGTCCTCCGGCTCCGGCAGCACGCAGCCGAGCGCCGAGACACCGGAGCGCATCACGTCCATCGGGTTGGCGCTGGCGGGCAGTTCTTCGAGAATGCGCCGCGCCGCGGCGGGCAGGCCGCGCAGGCGCTGCAGCTTGGCCTTGTACAGCGCGAGCTCGGCGGCGGTCGGCAGGGTGCCGTGCACCAGGAGGAAGGCGATCTCCTCGAACGTGCAGATCTCGGCGATGTCGAGAATATCGTAGCCGCGATAATGCAGGTCGTTGCCGCTGCGGCCGACGCTGCACAGCGCCGTGTTGCCGGCGATGATGCCGGACAGCGCGACCGACTTCTTGGGCGGCCGGCCCTGCCCTTGCGTGGCGGGCGCGGGGTCGGTTGAGACAGACTGCGTCATGACGGTCCTCCTCACGCGGAGACGACGGAGAGCGGGGCGGCGGCCGGCGCGACGTCATCGGCGCGCCAGTCGAAGATGCCGGTCGTCTCGCCGGCGGCGAGCAGCGTCGGATCGGCCGCGACAGTGAGGCCGGGCATGTCATCGGGCTTCAGCGCCGGCAGCCGCTCGACCGTGGCCAGGAAGCGGTCCTGCTCGCTTTGCGTGACGATGCCTTCGGCGAGGGTGCGGAACTTGGCGATGTAGTGGGCGCGCTCGAACGGCCGGGCGCCGAGCGGGTGGGCGTCGGCGACGGCGATCTGGTCCTCGATCACCCGCCCGTCATTGAGCGTCACCACCACGCGGCCGCCGAACGCCTTCTCCCTCGGGTCGTGGCTGTGATAGCGCCGCGTCCATTCGGAGTCCTCGACGGTCGAGATCTTGTGCCACAGCGCCACCGTCGAGGGGCGCGCCGCGCGCTCGGGCGTGTAGGATTTGACGTGGTGCCAGCCGCCATCCTCCAGCGCCACCGCGAAGATGTACATGATCGAGTGGTCGAGCGTTTCGCGGCTCGCCGTGGGGTCCATCTTCTGCGGGTCGCCGGCGCCGGTGCCGATCACGTAATGGGTGTGGTGGCTGGTGTGGATGACGATGCTCTTGACGCGGGCGAGATCGCCGATCCGCGGCCCCATGCGGCGGGCGAGGTCGATCAGCGCCTGGCTCTGGTACTCGGCCGAGTGCTCCTTGGTGTAGGTTTCCAGGATCGCGCGCTTGGGCTCGTCCTGTTCGGGCAGGCGCACCAGATAGGATACCTGCGGCCCGCCCAGCATCCAGGCGATGAAGCCGTCCTCGCCCTCCCAGGCCGGGGAGGGCGCGCCTTCGCCGCGCATCACCCGGTCGACCGCCTCCACCGCCATCTTGCCGGCGAAGGCGGGGGCGTAAGCCTTCCAGCTTGAAATCTCGCCCTTGCGTGACTGGCGGGTGGTAGTGGTGACGTGCAGCGCCTGCTGCACCGCCTGATAGACGGTCTCGGTGGCAAGCCCGAGTGCCGCGCCGATGCCGGCCGCGGCCGAGGGCCCGAGATGGGCGATGTGGTCGATCTTGTGCTCGTGCAGGCAGATGCCTTTCACCAGGTCGACCTGGATCTGGTAGGCGGCCGCCAGGCCGCGCACCAGTGCCGCGCCGTCGAGCCCGCAGTGCTGCGCCACCGCCAGCACCGGCGGGATGTTGTCGCCGGGATGCGAATAGTCGGCGGCAAGAAAGGTGTCGTGGAAATCGAGCTCGCGCACCGCCACGCCATTGGCCCACGCCGCCCATTCCGGCGAGACGCGCCGGTGCGCCGAGAGGCCGAACACGGTCGCGCCCGGGCGGAACGGATGAGCCTTGGCCTGGAGCCGGGCGTTGACCACCGGCCGGCGGTTCAGCGAGGCGGCGGCCACCGCGGCATTGTCGATGATGCGGTTGCCGATCATCAAGGCGACGTCGGGGTCGACCGGCACCGGGTCGGTCGCCACCTCGGCGATCTTCCAGGCGAACTGCTCGGTGCGCGGCAGCTTGTCGGCGGATTTGTGGGTGCGGACGCAATGGAGCTTCACGGTCGATTGTCCTTCAGTGAAAGCGGGCTTCGGCGCGCCGCCGACGGACGTCGTCGTTGCAGATGGCGCTTGCCCTGGCCGGTCGTCTCGCAATATTCACAATCGGAGCTGGTTGGGTAACTCCTGAATTGGCAAATAAATTCGCTGAACCGGGCGAAGGATTGCGAGGTTTGCGAAAGGGTGGGGCGATGAAGAAGGCGTTCGTCGGCGGGCGGCTGAAGCGGCTCAGGGAAGCGCGCGGCCTCACCCAGATCGCGCTGGCGCAGGCGCTCGGGCTGTCGGCGAGCTACGTCAATCAGCTGGAGAAGAACCAGCGTCCGCTCACCGTGCCGGTGCTGCTCAAGGTCAACGCCGTGTTCGGCGTCGACGTGCAGCTGTTTTCGGAGAACGAGGAGGCGCGCCTGGTCGCGGATCTCCGCGAGGTGTTCGCCGATCCGGCTAATGGCGAGACGGTGAGCCTGAGCGAGGTGAAGCAGCTCGCCGCCGACATGCCGGCGCTCGGCCGCGCGGTGGCGGCGCTGCATCGGCGCTACCGCACGGCGCTGGAGCGCGCCGATGCCATGGCCAACGAACTCGGGCTGGGCTCAGGGGGCGTTGCCACGCTCACCGCGCCGATGCCCTATGAGCAGGTGCGCGATTTTTTCTACGCCCACCACAATCATTTCGCGGCGCTGGACACCGCGGCGGAGCGGTTGGCCGACGCGTTGCGACCACTGGCACCGACGCTGGCGGTGGGCCTTGTGCACTATCTCGACCAGCGGCACGGCGTGCGGGTCAGCATCGGCCACTCGGACGATGCCACGCAGCGCCGGTTCGACCCGGTCGCCCGGCTGCTGACGGTCTCCGCCCGTCTCGACGATGGCCAGCGAGCATTTCAACTCGCCACGCAGCTCGCCTTCCTCGAAATGGACGAGGCGATCGAGCAGCTCGCCATGGAGGCCGCGCGTGGCTCGGCCGAGACCCACGCGCTCGCCCGCATCGGCCTTGCCAATTATTTCGCGGCGGCGCTGCTGATGCCGTACGCCGCGTTTCTCGGCGCGGCCGAGGCGCTGCGCTACGACATCGATCTGTTGGGCCGGCGGTTCGGCGTCGGCTTCGAGACGGTGTGCCACCGCCTGAGCTCGCTGCAGCGGCCGGGCGCGATGGGCGTGCCGTTCTTCTTCGTCCGGGTCGACCGCGCCGGCAACATCTCCAAGCGCCAGTCGGCGACCGACTTCCACTTCTCCCGCTCCGGCGGCACCTGCCCGCTGTGGAACGTCTACGAGGCGTTCGCGCAGCCGGGCCGCATCGTCACGCAGGTGGCGCGCATGCCGGACGAGCGCACCTATCTGTGGATCGCCCGCACCGTGCACGGTGCGCTCGGCGGCTATGGCGAGCCGGGCAAGACCTTCGCCATCGGGCTCGGCTGCGACATCCGCCACGCCGGCCGGCTGGTCTACTCAAAAGGGCTCGACCTCGACGATCCCGCGGCGGCGACGCCGATCGGCGCCGGCTGCAAGGTGTGCGATCGCCCTGCCTGCCCGCAGCGCGCCTTTCCGCTGATCGGACGGGCGCTGTCGGTGGATGAGACCCGCAGCGCGTTTTCGCCCTACGCCGCGCGGTGATGAGCGGTAGCGACATGGCTTATCTGCCGGACAACTCGGGAGCAAGCGACGCAACCTATGCGGCAATCGGCGGCCGATGGCGGAGAGGGAGGGATTCGAACCCTCGATAGAGTTTCCCCTATACACGCGTTCCAGGCGTGCGCCTTAAACCACTCGGCCACCTCTCCACGGACCCAGTCGATCGCGGCGCACGCGTTCCCTGTCAAGAACGCGCAGGGCTTTGCCCTGCGCTGTGCGCCTTAAACCACTCGGCCACCTCTCCACGGGCCCAGTCGATCGAGGCGCACGCTCTCTCTTTCAAGAGACCCGCGGGGCGAGCCCGCGTCACGCGCCGCCATCGGCTGGCGACCTGTCATCGCTCGTTTAGGATGGCCGGCCCGCCCTTTCAAGAGAAAGCGTCAGCACGAGCCACCGCTGCCCCCAGCCGAAAGGGCGGAGCGGGCGTTGCCGCCGCGCAATAGCACTTATGCCAACGGCCCCAAACGCTGACGCGTGGGGCCGTTGACTCTCACGGATTTTCTCATCCGAAATCAGAGATTTCGCGAAAATCCGCGACCCGAACCAACGGTCCGCGTTCGCGGCCGTTGGCATTACGCCCCGCGCGTGAACACGTAGAGGCGGCCGCATTCGGCAATGCCGAATCGCGGGCCGGTGAAGCCGCGCCGGATCAGCGCCCGCCGCAGGAACATCATCGAGCCGGCGTGGCTCACCACCAGCGTGTCGTCGGGCGCCTCCGTCAGCCGGTCGGCCACCCGCTCGATCTCGGTGAGGAAGGTGCGCTTCACGTCGCGCTGCGAGGAATGGGAGGTCATCCAGGCCAGCCGCAGCAGCATGCGCCAGCCGGCGAAGGGCAGGCGCAGGTCGCCGGTGCGGAACGGGTTGAGCTTCGGCTCGCACAGCTGCGGCAGGGTCTCGATGTCGCCCTGATAAAGCGCGCGCGCGGTGGTCAGCGCCCGCGGCGCAGTCGACGCGATGCAGCGCGGCCACGGCAGCGGCCCGAGATCGACCGGCTTGTGGCGCACGCCGGCGGCGTCATAGTCCTCGATCCAGCGGGCGATATCGGCGACCGACACCCAGCCGGCCGGCGGGCCGTGCGCCACCTCGAAATGGCGGACGAGGCCAAGACGCAGTGGCGCGCGCGCGGGGCGCGGCGCGCCGCCGGACCGGGGGCGGGCGTCCGGCCGCTCCGGCGCCTCCACGCTGGCGACATCCGGCTGACGATGACTCAGCGTCATGCTGCTCGCCATGGGTTCGCTCCTTCGTGCCCCGGCGAGGAGCCGCCGGTCGCGCGACGCGTTCTAACACACTTAAGACCGGGCTTGAGAGACCGGGCTTGACGGCGGTCGGCGCCGGCCGCCGTCCATTCTGTAACCGTTGATGTCCGGCGCGACAATGATGCAATCCCTGGCGGCAGGCCCGCCGCACCGGCGTCGGTTCAGCTTCCGCCGATCAGGATGCCGGCGGCCAGCACCAGCGCACCGCCCAGCACCACCTGGAAAGCGGCCCTCAGGAAGGGCGTTTCGAGATAGCGGTTCTGGATCCAGGCGATCGCCCACAGTTCGCAGAACACTACCGCAACCGCGATCGCTGTCGCCGTCCAGAAATGCGGGATCAGGTAGGGCAGCGCGTGGCCGAGCCCGCCCACCGTGGTCATGATGCCCGAGGCCAGCCCGCGCTTGACCGGCGAGCCGCGGCCCGAGATCACCCCGTCGTCGTGCGCGGCCTCGGTGAAGCCCATCGAGATGCCGGCGCCGACCGAGGCGGCAAGCCCGACCAGGAAGGTGGTCCAGGTATCCTGGGTGGCGAAGGCGGTGGCAAAGATCGGCGCCAGGGTCGAGACCGAGCCGTCCATCAGCCCGGCGAGACCGGGCTGCACGTAGGTCAGGATGAACTGGCGGTGGGCCTTGGCGTCCTCCTCGCTTTTTGCGTCCGGCGTCAGCCGCGTGGTCTGCAGCGCCTCCGCCTTGGCCTCGTGCTTGCGCTCGGCGGCGGCGAGGTCGCCCAGCAGCTTGCGGGTGCCGGGGTCGGTGGAGGCGGCGGCGGCGCGGGTGTAGAAGTCGGCCGCCTCGTCCTCCATCCGCGCCGCCTCGTCGCGGATGCGGTCGAGCCCGAGATTCTCCACCAGCCACACTGGCCGGCGGTAATAATAGCCGGCCACATGTTCGCGGCGGATCAGCGGGATGACCTTGCCGAAGCGCGCCTCATAGGCGTCGATCAGCATGCGGCGATGCAGGTTCTCCTCCGCCGCCATGGCGTCGAACAGCTCGGCGGTGGCGGGATAGTCGGCGCGCAGCCGCTCGGCGTAGGAGGCGTAGATGCGGGCGTCGTCCTCCTCGGAGGAGATCGCCAGCGCCAGCACCTCGGCTTCGGTGAGATCGGAAAACCGGCGGCGGCTGGCCAGGGCGGGGATCATCGGCAACCTCTTTAGAATGAATCTAATGTAACTTACCCTTCGCGACGTCGGACGGCAATGACGCTTCACCGCCGTCGTGGGGGTCGCGGCCGGCGAAGGAGAGGGATGCAAGGCCAAGTCGAAGCGTAAGCCATGTCGCACGGCGACGAAATCACCGGCGGGCGCGAAGTTTCCGATGGGCCATGCGGTTTCCGCAAGGCAGGGGCGCCCGCCGTCGCGCAGGTGGCGGGTCAGGATCCCCGAAGTCGCTCGGCGAACAGCGCCATGGTCTTGCGGTAGATCACCGCGCGGTTCCATTCGCGCATCACCTCGAAATTCGCGGTGCCCTCGCCGAACGGCGCGCCGGCCTGCCAGCCATTGACGCGCAGCAGATTGGCGGTGGAGGCCAGCACGTCGGGCACGCTGTGGCGCAAGTCGACATGGCCGTTGCCGTCATAGTCGACGCCATAGCGGATGTAGGAGGACGGCAGGAACTGGGTCTGGCCGAGCTCGCCGGCATAGGCGCCGATCATGTCGCGGAGCGGCAGGTCGCCGCGCTGGACGATCTGCAGCGCCGCCAGCAGCTCGCGCTGGAACAGCTCGGTGCGCCGGCAGTCGTGGGCCAGCGTCGCCAGCGTGCGCACCACCGGCCTGTTGCCCATGTCGCCGGTGCCGAAATCGCTCTCCAGCCCCCAGATGGCGACCAGAAGCTCGCGCGGCACGCCGAAGCGCTGCTCGATGCGACCGAGCAAGGCGGCGTGGCGGGCGAGCATGCGCCGGCCGGTGGCGATGCGGCCCTTGGTGACGCGGGTCGCCGCGTACTGCTCGAAGCTCTTGCGGAAGGTGCCGCGCTGGCGGCGGTCGAACGCCAGCACCGCGCCATCCTGGGTAACGCCGGCAAAGGCGGCATCGACCACCCCGCGCGACACGCCCCGGGCCTGCGCCTCCCGCCCCATGGCGGCAAGGAAGGCATTGAAATCCCCGCCGCATTGGGCGGCAAAGGCGGGGGTAAGGGTGAGGACGCAAAGGAGTGTGGCGAGCGCGCGAGCAACCATGCTGTGTCCGTTCTCGGCCGTCTGCGGCAGGCCGGCCGATCTCTGTCGCTTTTACACGAGGTCCAGCGTCGCCAGCCGCAGATCGAGCGCCGGGGCGAATGACATCGCCAGCGTCTCGTCCGGCCCGACCGTGAGCTGCTCGCGATAGCCGTCGATGCCGGCGTGGCGGCGGATATGGGTGATCAGGCTTTTCGCCTCGATCACCCAGACCTCGCGCACCCCGGCGGCGCCATAGATGCGGGTCTTGCGATCGAGGTCGTAGGCCAGACTGCTGTCGGCGACCTCCACCGCCAGCAGCGCGGTGGCGGGCGACAGCGCCGCCAGCCCGTCGGCCCGGCGGAAGAACACGAAATCCGGCTCGACGAAGGTGTCCTGGTTCAGTCGGAAGGTGGTTTCCTGGGCCAGCACGATGTCGTCCGGCAGCCGGCGGTTCCAGAAGCGCGCGAGGCTGATCTTCAGCGTCTCATGCAAGATGCCCTTGGGCGACATTGGCACGATCTCCCCGCCGATCAGCTCGAAGCGCTCGTCCTCCGCGAGGACCCCGGCCTCGACCATCGCCTCGATCTCGGCCACGCTCCAGCGCCGCCGCATCAGGCCCTCGGCGGCCTGGGTGGTGAGGGGGAGATCGGGCGTGCGCAGGTGCGTGTTCATGCGTGCAAGGCTACCACACCCTCGGGGCGGCTCAACGCACGAGTGCGCGCCGCGATTGGGGGCGAACGGCGATGCCCGGCCGCGCGCGTCGCGCCCGTCAACGAGAGAAGACCGCAAGCCAGATCGTCGGCGGCTCGGCCTGGGTGGCATCGACGCGATGGCGGCAATGCGCCGGGATGTCGACGAAGTCGCCGGGCCGCAGCGCCAGTTCGCGGCCGTCCTCGAAGCGGAGCGTCGCCGCGCCGGCCAGCAGCACCACGAACTCGTCCTCGTCCTGGTCGTACCAGAAGCCCGGCGGGCTCGCCTGCCCGGTCGAGACGATGCGCTCGATCCGCACGCCGCCGCGCGCAACCAGCGTCTCGATCACCTCGTCCGGCCCGGCGGCGGGAAGGGCGGCGAAGAGGTTTGCGGTGGGCATGGCGGGGCTCAGCGAGAAGGGCGGATCATGCCGATGGGGTCGAACCCGAGGAGACCGGCATCACGAGGGTCGGATGCCGGCGCGCTGGTTATGCCGCGGCCGGTGAAAGCTGGCCGGCGAGAGCCATTTCCTGGTGAAGGGCAAGGGCATCGACGGCAAAACCGTTCGGCCAGGTCGGCACACCCATTTCGACGAACACGCGGGCAAAGAAGGCCGGGTCGCGCAACGGCTCCACCATGAGCCCGCCTTCGTCGAGGATGTCCGTGAACGGCCGAACACCTTCGGTGCCGTCTGAAAACCGGACCCACAAGTGATGGCGCTCCAAGGCGCGCACGGCCACGACCTTCACGAGCTGGATCATTCGCTGTCGGCTCCCGGCACCAGTTCGAACGGCTGCCGCAGCATTCACTCGGTTTCCTTAGTTCAGGAGTGAATGCGGAATGTTGCTCATAGGGGAAAGGCTGGGCTTAGTTCAGATTGCGAAGATACCAGCCTTCTACCAAGCGAGGGGTGCTATGGGGCGCATTCATGAATCGGTTCGCGGTCAAATTCAACTGACCACAGAAGATTTAGCGCTCTTGAACCCGTTTCTCGTGGGGTTTGATGTGTCGTGGGGGAGGATTTATGAAAAATACAATGCAAAGCTTAAATCTTTCATAATAAAACCCGAGCAATATTTTAAGGAAACGTTTGGCGTTGAATCTGAAGTAGCTCTATTCATTAGCGAATATCAGACTATCCAAGATAGAACTATACAAGCGGCGAGTTATTTTTTGCAAGAGCAGCCCGCTCTGGGTAGGGTGGATCAAAGCTTGTTTTTTATGATTACACCAGATCCTGCGGGGCATAGATGGATAAGTGACTATCAGTCACGCAATCCTCAATCGAGAACCTGTGTAGTTTTCCTTGCGAGTGACCTTAATTCCCCCCTATCAAAGGACGGCTGGTTTATTCGCAATAATGTTGCAAAACAGCTATTTACAAGAGATTTATTTGATTATCAACTTCCTATCGACGCTGATAGATATTTTTTTGGAAGAGAGCAGATTGTTCAAGATTATATCGATGCAATACGAAAATCTCAGAATAGAGGATTGTTTGGCCTAAGAAAGACTGGAAAAACATCGACGCTGCTAAAAATAAAAAGAATATGCGAAGATGGTGGTATTGCTATAGTTAGGTATTATGACTGCAAGATACCCTCCATTCGGAGCCAAAAATGGGATGAGCTACTATGGAGAATAATTTGTGACATTGAAGGAAAGCCAATTAAACGAGATCGTCATATCTCAGATTTGTTCCTGAATACAATAAAAAATAAGGGCCGCAAAACACAAATATGTTTAATTTTCGACGAAATTGAGTTTATATCGCCAATATCGCCATTTGACGAGCACTGGAAGAAGGATTTTGTCGACTTTTGGCAAACTCTCTGGTCAACGCAAAGTCAGCAGAGATCTCTCTCTTTTGTGATTTCTGGTGTAAATCCGTATGTTGCTGAGCAGGATAAATTTTCCGGAGGCCAAAATCCTATTTTTGGGATAGTTAAGCCATTCTATATGAAGGGTTTTGAACAAAGTGATGTGCGAAAAATGGTCAGATTTTTTGGAAAAAGGATGGGGTTAGATTTTGATGAAGAAAGTATTAACTATCTTCATACCCGGTATGGCGGGCACCCTTTATTAATACGGATGGCTTGTAGCTATACCCATTCCCAGAGGGATATAAAAAGGCCAATTAAAGTTGGTAAAAGTCTTTTGATTGCAGAGGAGGAAAATAGAGAGGCTGAAATGCTTCCGTATTGTAGGCATGTTGTTTCAGAAATTAGGGATTTTTATCCTGATGAGTATGAGTTGCTAGAGCTGTTAGCTACTAGGCAGGTCGGTGATTATTGGGAGCTTAGCTCGGAAACAGAGTGGGTGCGTCATATCAAGTCCTATGGAATTGTGTCGAACGATTTAAAGGACAAGCCAAAATTTGAAATTCCAGTTCTTGAAAAATACATTTCGTCAGAAAGTAGAAAAAGGACCAAGGAGCCGGGAGCGTTAAGGCTTATAAGTGCATCAGAGCGATCTGCTTGGGCGCGGCGGCGGCTGGAGAGAATATTATCAAGCCACCGAAGCCTTGAAACGCTCTATCTAAATCATTACAACAAAAACATATGGCCAAATGGAATTTTGCCTGAGGCCGATAAGATTATCACCCTGGAGGCTTTAGATCACGAGAATGATTTTTCGAATTACATCATGCAGATGTATAAGACGTTCGTTGAGCCTGTCTATAAGCGGGGGATCTATAGTTTCGAAAAAAGGCTGATGTCTTTGCAGGAGGTCCTTGATATCATTCGGGTCTTACGTCACTCGGTTGGCCATGCTAATCTCACGCCCGACGTTCAAAAGAGATACGACGAAATAAAAAATCATGTAACGGGTAGGAGGGTTCAAATTTCAATGCGTGATCTTTACTGCATGTTTCAACAGTATTCGATCGATCAGCTGTTTGTCGCATTTCAAATTGAAATTCAGAAGCTTGGATAAGCTGCGACATGTAATGCCCTGGTAGGGCGGAATAGTGGAGTTTATTCCGCCCTAGACGCGTGCCCCTTCCATCAATTATCCAAAAAGCTCCTGAGCTTCCGGCTCCTTGACGGATGCTTCAGCTTCCTGAGCGCCTTGGCCTCGATCTGGCGGATGCGCTCGCGGGTCACCGAGAACTGCTGGCCGACCTCTTCCAGGGTGTGGTCGGTGTTCATGCCGATGCCGAAGCGCATGCGCAGCACGCGCTCCTCGCGCGGCGTCAGCGACGCCAGCACCCGCGTCGTGGTCTCGCGCAGGTTCGACTGGATCGCAGCGTCGATCGGCAGGATCGCGTTCTTGTCCTCGATGAAGTCGCCGAGGTGCGAATCCTCCTCGTCGCCGATCGGGGTCTCCAGCGAGATCGGCTCCTTGGCGATCTTGAGGACCTTCCTCACCTTCTCCAGCGGCATGCCGAGCTTCTCGGCCAGTTCCTCCGGGGTCGGCTCGCGGCCGATCTCGTGCAGCATCTGGCGCGAGGTGCGCACGATCTTGTTGATCGTCTCGATCATATGCACCGGGATGCGGATGGTGCGGGCCTGATCCGCAATGCTGCGGGTGATGGCCTGCCGGATCCACCAGGTGGCGTAGGTCGAGAACTTGTAGCCGCGGCGGTACTCGAACTTGTCGACCGCCTTCATCAGGCCGATATTACCTTCCTGGATCAGGTCGAGGAACTGCAGGCCGCGGTTGGTGTATTTCTTGGCGATCGAGATGACGAGGCGAAGGTTGGCCTCCACCATCTCCTTCTTGGCCTGCCGGGCTTCGCGCTCGCCCTTCTGCACCATCTGGACGATCTTGCGGAACTCTTGAATCTCAAGTCCCGTATCGGCGGCGAGATTGTGAATGTCGCCGCGGATGTTCTTGATGCCGTCCTTCTCGTGCGTGATGAAGTTCTTCCAGCCGCGGGCGCCGAGCTTGGAGACGCGCAAGAGCCACTTCGGATCGAGCTCCGAGCCCTGGTAGTTGCGCAGAAAGTCGGCGCGGTCGACGCCATAGCTTTCGGCGAGGCGCATCAAGCGGCCTTCGAGCGAGACGAGGCGCTTGTTGATGTCGTAGAGCTGCTCGACCAGCGCATCGATGCGCGCCTGGTTGAGTGACAGGCTCTTCACTTCGGTGACGATGTCGTCCTTGAGCTTCTTGTACTTGCGCTCCTGGGCCGGCGACAGCGACAGGTTCTTGAGCTTGTTCTTGACGTTCTCGTCCTGCAGCCGGCGCAGCTTGGTGTAGTTGTCGGCGATGGTGTCGAAGGTCTTCAGCACCGCCGGCTTGAGCTCGGCTTCCATCGCCGCCAGCGACAGCGAATTCTCAAGGTCGTCCTCGTCGTCGAACTCGGTCGGCTCGGGCACCGGCGGCTCGGTCTCGGCGATCGGCGGGGCGACGTCGGCCGCCATCTTCGGCACGTCGGACAGCGGGCCGCCCTCGGCCGGCGGCGGATTCTTGCCCTCCGGGCCGGCATAGGTGGCTTCCAGGTCGATGATGTCGCGCAGCAGCACCTTTCCTTCCATCAGCTCTTCGCGCCAGATGATGATGGCCTGGAAGGTCAGCGGGCTTTCGCACAGGCCGGCGATCATCGCCTCGCGGCCGGCCTCGATGCGCTTGG
Source organism: Blastochloris sulfoviridis (assembly GCF_008630065.1). GTDB lineage: Bacteria > Pseudomonadota > Alphaproteobacteria > Rhizobiales > Xanthobacteraceae > Blastochloris > Blastochloris sulfoviridis. Next base: position 62,960 of record NZ_VWPL01000007.1, on the reverse strand, counting down.
CGATGGCGATCTCGCCCTCACGCGACAGCAGCTCCACCGAGCCCATCTCGCGCAGATACATGCGCACGGGGTCGTCGGTGCGCTCGGACGGTTCGGACTTGGTCTCGGCGCGCGCCGGCGTGCGGGTGGAGGTGACCTCGACGAGGTCGCCGCCCTCGGGCTCCTCCTCCTCGGCCGCCGGCTCGGCCTCGGCATGCTCCTCGACCTCGGCCTCCTCGGCCTCGACGACATTGATGCCCATCTCGTTGAGCATGGCGAGGGTGTCCTCGATCTGCTCGGAGGTCACCTCCTCGGAGGGCATCACCTCGTTCAGCTCGTCATAGGTGACATAGCCGCGCTTCTTGGCGAGCTTGATCATCTTGCGGACGGCGGCGTCCGAAAGGTCGAGCAACGGGCCGTCCGGGGTATCGGTCTCCTTCTCCGGAGCCTGCCCCTCCTCCTTCGGCTTCGCCACCTTGGGCGCCGCCGCCAGAACAGCCTTCGCCTTGCTCTTGATCGCCATCTCGTCTCGTCTCCCAGGCAGGACGCCCGCCGCCCGCCCCGCCGGCGGTCCCGGATATCCTGCGAACGTTTGACACGGCGTCCGGCGGATCAGGCCTTCGAGCCGCATTCCGATCGCCAAGCATGCCGCCACCGAACGGGGCGTCTTGGCGCGCTGGCCTCCTCAGATCACGCAAGGATCATCCGGAAACCGTATCAAGTCTGGCGCGGCGGCATGGTTCGGCCCCGCCGTCCGATCTTTGCCGGCGTACCCGGCGCACCGCCCCGCCCGAAGGGGCACCCCAACGGCCGTCCGGCCTTTGCGAGGCTGTCCGATCGCTTCGAACCCACTTGTCGGTGGACACGATTAAATCTGCCTTAACCCTGCCCGCCAACCACGCTAACAATGCAGGATCAATGGGCCCGGTCGCCAGCCGTTCGTGCGGTTTCCGGCCGGCTTGGCCGTCGAGCCGCCGTCCGATCCCCGAAAATCCCGTTCTCGAACCCGGATTTTCGGCGAGCGTGGTTCCGCCATCCCGAAGGGATCGTCCGGAAACCGTATCAGAAGCCGCGCGATGCGCGGCCGGACGCCGCGCCGAACCCCTCGATCAAAGCCTCGGTTCCCTCGATGGCCGCAAGCCGTGCCTGAACGTCCCGCAGCCACGCCAGCGACCCCTCGTCCTGGGTCTTGGCGTGCGCCTCCTCCGCCTCCCGAAGTTCCCTAGATAGCGTACGTTTCTTGTGATGCAAGCCGACCACGTGGGTCCAGCAGGCTTCCACGTCGGCTGGCGCCGCCTCCGGCCGGGCCGGCCAGTCGGCGGTATGGGTGACCGCCCGGCGCACCCGCTCCAGCGCGTCGGTGGCGCCGAGCCCGGCAAGCGCCGCGGCCAGGGCTGCCGCATCGGCCGGCACATCCTCGGCGGCGGCATCCAGCAGCGCCCGCCGCAGCCGGTCGCAATCGCGGTGGGCGAACTCCAGCTCCGCCAATTCCTCGGCATGGTTGGCGAGAAGCCAGGGGTGGGCGAGGAAGATCGACAGCACCAGCGCCTCGCGGGTTGGAATGGCGGCGGCCGCGCCCCGCACCAGGGCGCTGAGCTTGAGGCTGGAGCCGCGCGGCGCGATCTCGGTCGCGGTCGGCATCAGCCTGACGAGGCTGCCGTTCGGCCGGCGGATCTGGCGCGGCCCCGGCAGGCCGCCGCGCCCCCGCCACGCCCCCGGCGGCCGCCCTGCCGCCTCGCCCGAGCGCTGGAACAGCAGCGTGGTGCGGGCGGCGAGATCGTCGCGATAATGCCGGCGCACCCGCTCGTCGGCGATGGTGCCGAGCACGGAGGCCAGCCGCGCCTCCAGCGCCGCCCGCCGCTCGGGCGTGTCGATCTGGGCGTCCTGGCTTTCGCGCTCCCACAGCATGTCGGCGAGCGGGCGGGCCTGGGCGAGGATCGCCTCCACCGCCGCCCGCCCGCCCGAGCGCACCAGATCGTCGGGATCCTGCCCTTCGGGCAGCACGGCGAAGGCCAGGCTCTTGCCCGGCTCCAGCCGCGGCAGGGCGAGATCGACGGCGCGGAAGGCGGCGCGCAGGCCAGCCTTGTCGCCGTCGAAGCACAGGATCGGCTCGGGACTCATCCGCCATAGCGCCGTTAGCTGGTCCTCGGTCAGCGCCGTGCCGAGCGGGGCGACGGTGGCCTCGAACCCGGCGGTGACCATGGCGATGACGTCGATATAGCCCTCGACCGCGATCACGCGCGCGCCGTCATGGGCGGCGGCCCGCGCCGGCCCGCCATTATAAAGCATCGAGCCCTTGTGGAAGAGCGGCGTCTCCGGCGAGTTCAGATACTTGGCCGGGGCGTCCTTGGACAGCGCCCGGCCGCCGAAAGCGATCACCCGGCCCTTGAGGTCGAGAATCGGGAACATCACCCGGTCGCGGAAGCGGTCGAACGGCACCGGGATGTCGTCGCCGGCGATCAGGAGCCCGGCCTCGACCATGTCGGGGATTGGCACGCCGGCCTCGGCCAGGTGCTGCTTGAGGGCCGAGCGGTCGTCCGGCGCGAAGCCCAAGCGGAACCGCTGCTGGGTGGCGGGAGTGAGGCCGCGGTCGGCGAGGTAGCCGCGCGCCCGGGCGCCGATGCGGCCCTGCAGCGCGTGTTCGAAGAACCGGCAGGCGAGCTCCATCACCTCGTGCAGGGTGCGGCGGCGCACCTCCTTTGCCGCCTCGTCGGCGCTGGGCTTGGGCAGGCTGACGCCCGCCTCGGCGGCCAGCCGCTCCACCGCCTCGGGAAAGGACAGGCCCTCGACGTCCATCAGGAAGGTGAAGATGTCGCCATGCTTGCCGGACGAGAAGTCGTGATAGAAGCCCTTCTGATCGTTGACGAAAAACGACGGGCTCTTCTCGGCGTTGAAGGGGGAGAGGCCCTTGAACTCGCGCCCCGCCCGGGCGAGCTTCACCTTGCGGCCGACGACGTCGGACACCCTAAGGCGGGATCGGATCTCATCGAGGATCTGGGGCGAGAAGCGCATGGCTTTTGGAACGGGGGCGCTGCGGGGGCTCTCAAGTCAACCCTGCATCCTCGCTTATGGCACCCCCATGGCGCCAAAATAGGGCGCCGGCCGGGCAGGGGTTATCCCCGCTGAACACAGGGGCTCTGCCAAATGGCCTTGTGCCAGTGCCTACGTTCGTATATACACCCCGGTGGGTTGCCGCGTTCGTGCTCCTATTCAGGGAAGGGAGCGTTGATACCCGAACAAACTCAAGTCAATGAAGTTACTTCCAAGCAATTAAGCTGACAATCGCACAAACCTCAAACGCACAAACCTCAAACGCACAAACGAGCTTGGAGCTGAAAAATGGAACTTAGATCCATTCGCTATTCCGAGAAGGGTTCCGGAAATGCTCGTAAGTATTACTGGCGAAAGTCTCTCGCTCCATGGATTTGAATGGGACGAGTTGAAGCGGAACGTAAATGTCCAAAAGCATGGTATCGATTTTACTGATGCGATCCGTGTCTTTCAGGATGATCGTGCAATTTCCGTGAGGACATACTCCGGAAGCGACAGTGTACGTTGGGTAACTGTTGGATTGGTGGATGGGCGGCTCGTCGCCGTGATCCATACGCAGCGCAACGACCGGACCCGAATCATTTCAGCGCGGGCTGCCCGTAACGAGGAACACAAAGTATATGGACCACCGTGAACAGATCGTCCGGCTGGTCTCGCTGCTGCCCGATGGCGAGTACATCATTGAACTGCCTGATGGCCGGCTGGAGAAGCGCAAGTCGGAGACCGACTGGGATCGCGTCTCCAAGATGACCGACGCCGAGATCGCGGCGTTGATGGCGGACGATCCCGACTGGCAGGAAGCCCAGTCGATCGACTGGTCGAAGGCCGAGGTGGTGGTCCCCGCCAACAAGGTGCCGATCTCGATCCGGCTCGACCCCGACGTGCTCGACTTCTTCAAGGCGGCCGGGCCCGGCTATCAGAAGCGCATCAACGCGGTGCTGCGCGCCTATATGCGCGCGCAGACGTCGAAGCCCGCGCGGTCCGCGGGCACGCCGGCGCGGGCCCCAAAGCCGAAGCCCAAGACCGGCACCTGAGGCGGTTTCCGGCGGATCAAGCCTTCGAGCGGTATTCCGATCGCCGAAAATCCCGGTGTCGAGTGTCTCTTGCGGAGACGGTGGCGTCCATGCAGCGGCGGAAAGGCCGGCACCGGCGTTGATGCCGCGAAATCCATCCGGTATGGTGCGCCGCGCGTTGGCACCCGTAGCTCAGCTGGATAGAGCGTTGCCCTCCGAAGGCAAAGGTCACAGGTTCGAATCCTGTCGGGTGCGCCAGCAAGATCAACAAGTTAGAGAAGCCGATCAAGCCAGCCAAGGTTCCGGGGTAACACCGGGGCAGCACGGCGCGGCAGGTCAGCGGCGATTCTGGGATGCAGTCTCGCGCTTTTGCGCGGCCAGCACCGCCCGCACGATCTCGGCAAGCGCCCGGTCGTCCTCCATCGGCTGCCACAGCTTGCGGATAATATCCGCCTGCCGGTGCCAATCGACCTGCCCGTATATCGACCTGCCCGTATGACGAGAAGGTGGTCAGCACCTTCTGGTGGCCGAGATTCTGGCTTCAGGCCTTGGATTCTTCGGGGGTCGAGCACGCCGGCTCGCCAAGCCGCGTCAGCGTGTTCCGGAAGGAATGCGGGTTGGAGGACGGCAGGCCGGCTGCCGTGAACGCCTCCTTGGAGATTTCGCGGATGGCCGCGGCACTTGCCCAGCATTTCCGCTCCAGTCCGGCAGCCTCGAATCGCTGGCCTTGCCCGACAATGACGCGGGTCGGCGGGAACAACCGGCCATGGTCGACAGCCGCAAGTTTGCGCAGATCGACAATGCGATCGGAGCATCATAGGCCGCGTCCGAACTTGAGGATGGGCGTTTTCGGGCTCTCTCCCCCATCGCTGCCGCCAGCGTGCTTGCCACCGCATTCGCCGCCCGGCGAAGCGGGGCCGCGTCAGTCAGCGGCCGGATCGCTTGAAGCGCGACCTCTTCAGGGGCGACTTGCTCCAAATGGACTTGACGGACAGAGAACAAAGAACAAACATCGCGCCTTCAAGGAGCCGACCCTTGCCGGTTGCAGACAGCGCTGCCGACCTGTTCCGACACGTGAGTGCCGAAAAGGCCGCATTCTATCGCGGCATCATGGACGTCTTCGCCGCCGCGAAGCGGCAGTACCGCCTGCAGTTGCGACCCGACGAGGTCCTGGCCGAGGCCGCGTGGCCGGGATCCGCGCCCCGCATCGAAGAGGTCGGCGCCGCTCTGGCTCAGCTCACGGCCTGGGGCAACCTGGAATCGCACCCGGATATGGCCCGGGTGTCGACCTTGAGCGATTTCTATCGCGCCCGCTTCCTCTACCGGCTGTCGCAGGGCGGCGAAGCCGTCGAAGCGGCGCTGGCGGCCTTCGTGCAGACGCTGCAGCGCCGGGCCGAGCTGCAGACCGTCGCGCTCGAGGACATCGCCAGCCGGCTCGAGGCGCTCCGGGCGCTGGCCGGCCACCCCGACACCGACGTCGCCGAGATTGACGTCGCCAAGATTCACGCGACGATGCGCGATCTCGTGCGGGTGTTCGAAGGGCTGGCCGAGAATGCGCAGGCCTTCATGGCCGGCGTGGCGCGCAGCATCGAATTGCAGCAGGCCGAGGCGAGCGCAGTGGCGAGCTACAAGCGCCGGCTGATCGACTATCTCGAACGGTTCATGGGCGACCTCGTCCGGCGCTCGGACTCCATCGCCCGCCTCATCGACGCGCTCGAGCCGCACATCGACGCCATGCTGTGGCACGTCGCCGCCCGCGAGGCGCGCGATGCCGCGCCGGGCGATGCGCAGGACTGGACCGATGCAAGGGACCGATACCACGCGGTCTGGCAGGAGCGCTGGCGAGGTTTGCGCGGCTGGTTTCTCTCAAGCGGCAACGAGCCGCCGCAAGCCGAACTTTTGCGGGCGCGGGCGCGGTCCGCCATTCCGCAACTCCTGGGCGCGATCGCGGCGCTCAACGAGCGGCGCAGCGGCCGCAGCGATCGTTCGGCGGATTTCCGGGTGCTCGCCAGCTGGTTCGCAGCCTGCGACGACGACACTGCGGCACATCGGCTCGCGCGGGCAGCCTTCGCAATCAACCCGGCGCGGCATTTCCTGCTCAATGCCGATGCTGACGCCGATCTGCCGGCGCACACGCCGTGGGCCGAGGCGCCATCTCTGCAGATACATCCTCGGCTGCGCGAATATGGCGAAGCCGCCCCGCGCGGCCCCTTGCCGCGCGTGAAAGACCGCGGCGAAGGCCGGGCCTTTCTCGCACTTCAACTCGCGCAGGAATCGACGCAGGTGGAGGCGGCGCGCCAGCGACTCGCCACCGGTCGGCCGGCGCGGCTTTCGGAACTCGGCGAACTCGATCGGCACGCATTCGGCCTGTTCCTCAGCCTGCTGGGCGAGGCCTTGAGCGGCCAGGCCGGACCGGACAGCACCGTGGAACGGCGCACGGGCGATGGTCTGTTGAAGATCAGGCTTGAGCCGCTGGCCCCGGGCAGCCGCGCGCGGATCACGACGCCAAACGGAATTTTTGCGGGCCGCGATCATCTCGTCACGATCACCCCCACTTAAGGCCGAGGGATGAGTTCAGATCGCCGCGCGGACCGGACGAGCCGCGACATCCGCGAGCGGCAGCAAGAGGCCGAGCGGGACGAGTTCCGCACCGCGGCGCGAAGCCTGCTCATGACGCCGCTGATGAGTCCGACGCACCAGGACTTCACCGTGGTGCGCCGCCATGCGGGGCCGCTGCGGGACTGGTTCGCGCGCGAGACGGGGTGGATCCTCCACGTCGAACGGGAAGGCGCCCGCCTGTACAAGCGGCCGGCCGACCTGACCGACGCCACGCGCGGCCTGCCGGGATACGGTCGCGGCCGATATGTGTTGCTGTGCCTCGCCTGTGCCGTGCTCGAACGCGCCGACCCGCAGATCACGCTGCACCTGCTCGGCGATCGGGTGCTGAAACTCTCTGTAGACCCGGTGCTCGCCGGGTGTGGCTATTCCTTCACGCTCGGCACCCAGAACGAACGGCGCGATCTGGTGGCGGTATGCCGCACATTGCTCGACCTCGGCGTGCTTCAGCGGGTCGCGGGCGACGAGGAGTCGTTCGTCCAGGCCGGCCGCGATCATGGCGATGCGTTGTACGACGTGCATCGGCGCGCGTTGGCCGGGATGCTGGCGGCGGTGCGCGGCCCTTCGACCTGGGCCGCCGGGGACGCGCCCGCCACCCTCGACGAGCGGCTGCATGCGCTCGCCGACGAGCACGTGGCAGACAGCGAGGAAGCCCGGCGTACGGCGCTTCGGCACCGGATCGCGCGGCAATTGCTGGACGATCCGGTGATCTATGTCGAGTGTCTCGAACCTCAAACCCGCGCCTATTTCGTCAACCAGCGCGGCGCCATGGCGGCGCGCTTGTGCGAGGCCACCGGCCTCATGCCCGAGCAGCGGGCGGAAGGCCTCGCGCTCACGGACGAAACGGGATCGCTGACGGACGTCGCGATGCCCGCCGAAGGCACCGACGCGCATGTGACGCTGCTTGTCGCGGAATATCTCGCGCGGCGCGCCAAGGACGGCCATCGGGCGTTCGAGGCCTTGCCCGAACAGGACATCGCCCACTTTCTGGGCGAGGCCAGGGAGCGTTTCGGCCGCTATTGGCGCCGCTCGGCGCGCGAGCCGGGCAGCGAGCGGGAGCTTGCTGCGATCGCGATCGAGCGGTTGGAAAAGCTGCGCCTCGTCGCCCGCGACGCCAACGGCGTGCAGGCACGGCCGGCGCTGGTGCGCTTTGCCCTCGGCGAAGCCGACATTCAGCTGTTCGGGGACGCCCGCCGCTCTCACGACGCTCCCGGGCTGAAGACGCCATGATGGACGGCATGACCCTGTCCGCGGCGGCCACCGAGAGGCCGGCCTTGCCGATGCCGGCGCGGGAGCGCTGGCAGCCGCTCCGGATCGGCCTGGTGGAGCTGTTCCACTATGACAGCGAAGAGTTCTGGTTCCGCGACGGTCACCTGCTGCTGCGCGGGAACAACGGCACCGGCAAGTCGAAGGTGCTGTCGCTGACCCTGCCGTTCCTGCTCGACGCGCAGCTCAAGCCGGCGCGCATCGAGCCGGACGGCGACAGCGGCAAGAAGATGGCCTGGAATCTGCTGATGAGCAGCTACGACAGGCGCATCGGCTATGCCTGGATCGAGTTCGGCCGCCTCGCCGAGGACGGAACGCCGCGCTTTCTCACGCTAGGGGCCGGCCTTTCGGCAGCGGCGGCGCGTCCGCAGGTGGAGGCCTGGTTCTTCATCCTGGAGGACGCCGACGGCGCGCGCCTCAATCGCGACCTGTGGCTCGTGAACGCCCAGCGCGTCGTGCTGACCAAGGAACGCCTGCGCGAGCAACTGCTCGGACGCGGTCAGGTCTTCGAGGCCGCGCGCGACTATCGGCGCGCCGTGGACGAACGGCTCTTCCGGCTCGGGGTCAGGCGCTACGATGCGCTGATGGATACGCTCATCCAGCTGCGACAGCCGCAGCTCTCGAAGCGGCCCGACGAAACCGCGCTCTCGAACGCGCTCTCCGAGGCCTTGCCGCCGCTCGCCCCCGAATTGCTCGGTGATGTCGCCGAGGCGCTCGGCCAGCTGGAGGAGGATCGGCGCCAGCTTGAGGAATTCCAGGCTCTGGCGAAAGCCGTCGAACAGTTCGAGCGGCGCTATCGGATCTATGCGGGCACGCAGAGCCGCCGGCAGGCGCGCGTGCTGCGTCAAGCGCAGAGCGAATTCGACAATGCCAGCCGCGCGCGCAACGACGCTCAGGCGCGGCTCGAACGGGCGCTGGCCGACGAGACGCGGGCCGGCGAGCGACACGACGAGGCGGACGCGGCATTCAGGCGCGCTCGTGCGCGGCTCGACGAGTTGCGCCAGGATCCGGCGATGAAAGACGCCGCATCCCTTGAGCGGGCCGAGCAGGAGGCTTCGCGACGTCGCGAAGCCCTCCACAGCGCTTCCGCGGCCGCCAGCGAGGCCGTCCGCCGGCTGGCCCGTGCCCGGGAGGACGTGGCGCGCGCCGAGCAGCGGGCGGAGCACGGGCAACGCCGATTGGAGGACAGGCGCCGGGAGGCCGCGGCCGACGCGGCGGCGGCCGGCCTTGCCGCGGCACACGCCGAGAATCCCGTAGCCGCGTCCGACGTCGACGCGCTGGTCGCCCTCGCGCCGCATGGGTTCGACGAGGCCGTCGCGGCCCTGGCGACTGCGGCCAGGGCTCGGCGCGAGGACATCGCGCTGCTGCGACGGCGCCGGGACGAGATGGAAAGGGCCGAAAGGGAGCACGCGGAGCGTCGCCGCATTCGGGATGAGCGCCAGTTCGACGCGGACGCCGCCGAGGAACGCCGCGCTCAAGCCGATGCCGACGTGGAGGCGCAGGGCGTAAACTTGGTCGGCGCTTGGGAACGCCACCTCGCCGATCTCGTGCAACTGGCCGTCGAACCGGACGATGGCCTTGGGGCGCTCGCCGCCTTGGCCGCCTGGGTCACGGTGATGGACGGCGACAATCCGGCGCGACGCCTTCTGCAGGCGGCTCAGCAGCGGGCCGCGGAACGCTTCGCGGAGCGCGCCGCCGCGCTCGACGGCAGCCGAAAGACCCTGGAGGTTGAGACCGCCGCGCTCGAAGACGAGCGCCGCCGCCTCGAAGCCGGCACCGATCCGCCGCCGCCGCCGCCCTACACGCGCGATCCGGACGCGCGACGGGTGCGGTCCGGCGCGCCGCTCTGGCAACTCGTCGACTTCCGCGAACGGGTGAGCGAGGCGCAGCGCGCCGGGCTCGAAGCGGCGCTGGAAGCCGCCGGGCTGCTCGACGCCTGGGTCTCGCCCGAGGGCCGCGTTGAGACCGGCGATGGCGGCACGCTGCTGCGCGATACGCAGCTCATGACGCGACCGGGATATCCGTCCTCCCTGGCGGACTGGCTTGTCCCGGCAGGGCCGCCCGAAAGCGGCGTGCCGGCCGATATCGTTGCGGGAATCCTCTCCGGCATTGCCTGCACGGACGATGATGTGATCGAGGCCGAAGCGTGGGTCGCGCCCGACGGCCGCTTCCGCCTCGGCACGCTCGCCGGCGCCTGGACGAAGCCGGCCGCCATCCATGTCGGGCACACGGCCCGTGCCGCGGCGCGCGCGCGGCGATTGGCCGACATCGCAGTGCGCCTGACGCAGATCGCCGATGAGCGCGCCGTCCTGCAGGCGATGGCCGCCGAGATCGCGTCCGACCGGTCGCGCGCCGACGACGAGTGGCGGCGCTCGCCCACCGAGGACGCGCTCCGCGCCGCTCACCTGGCGGCTGCGGCCGCCGCGCGCGAAGCCCAGCTGGCCCGCGTACGGCTCGCCGAAGCCGAGGACAGGCGCGGCACCGCCGAGCAGGCCCTGAAGGCTGCCCGCGAACGCCTCGCGACCGACGCCGCCGACATGCGCCTGCCCGACTCCGCCGAGGCCTTGATGGACGTGGAAACGGCGCTGGAGCGCTACCGCGATACGCTCGGCCAGCTGGCGCAGGCCGGCCACGAGGTGCGTCTCGCCGCGCCCGAGCTGCAACGATCCCGCGTCCGCGAGGACGAGGCGAGGGCCGATCTCGAGGCGGGCCAGGAGCGGCTCGGCGTCGCCCGAACCGAGGCGGAGGAGGCCTCCGCACGGTTCGAAACCTTGCGCAGCGCCATCGGTGCCAAGGTCGATGACCTGAAGCGGCAGTTGGCGGAGGCCACGGAGGCTGCAAAGACCAGCGAGAGCGCATTGGATGATGCGCGGACCGCCCAGAGCAGCGCCCGCGAAGCCCGCGCGGTGGCCGGCGAGCAGGCGAGGTCCGCGGCCGAGACGCTGCAGCAGAAGAGCGATGCGCGCGGGCTGGCGGTCGCCCGGTGGCAGCAGTTCGCCGCCACCGGCCTGCTCGCCGCCGCCATTCCCGACCTCGATCTGCCGGACATCGGCGTGCCGTGGACGATCGATCCGGCGCTCACGCTGTCGCGGCGCGTCGAGCAGGCTCTGTCCGACCTCAAGGACGACGACGATGCCTGGTCGCGCGTCCTGAAGCAGCTGAACGAGGAGTTCGCCGACCTGCAGCGTGCGCTCGGCGCGCTGGGCCATCAGGCCGTCGCGGATGTCGGCGATTGGGGCCTGGTCGTTTACATCGTCTATCAGAACCGTCCGGAGCGTCCCGATCGCCTGTCTGCCCGCCTCGCCGACGAAATCGCCCAGCGCGGCGAACTGCTCACGGCCAAGGAACGCGAAGTGCTGGAGAACCACCTGCAGGCGGAGATCGCAACGGGAATCCAGCGCCTGATGCAGAACGCGGAGGCGCAGCGCGACGCCATCAATGGGGAGTTGTACAAGCGCCCGACCTCCACCGGCGTTCGCTTCCGCCTCATCTGGCAGACGCTGGACGAGGAGGACGGCGCACCCATCGGCCTCGATGCGGCACGCAAGCGTCTGCTCAACACCAGCGCCGATCTGTGGTCCGCGGAGGATCGTGCCGTGGTCGGCGCCATGCTGCAGCGCTGCATCCTTGCCGAACGCGAGCGCGCCGACCCCATCGGCGGCGGCAGCCTGCTCGACCAGCTTTCCGCCGCGCTCGACTATCGCCGCTGGCACCGCTTCCGGATCGAGCGCTGGCAGGATGGCCAGTGGCGCAAGCTGTCCGGGCCGGCGTCCAGCGGCGAACGCGCGCTCGGCCTGACCGTTCCGCTGTTCGCGGCGGTCGCGAGCTTCTACGGCCAGGGCGCCTCGGCGCAGGCGCCGCGGCTGATCTTGCTCGACGAGGCCTTCGCCGGCATCGACGACGCCGCACGGGCCCACTGCATGGGCCTCATCCACGAGTTCGACCTCGACTTCGTCCTCACCAGCGAACGCGAGTGGGCCTGCTATGCCGAGCTGCCCGGCGTCGCCATCTGCCAGTTGCAGCGGCGCGAAGGCATCGACGCCGTCTTCGTCTCGCGATGGACGTGGGACGGCCGGGCACGCCGGCGCGAGGCCGATCCCGACCGCAGGTTCGCACCCGCATGAGCGAGCCGGCCGACGTCCGCCTGCTTCGTCTGCTCGGTGGCGAAAGCCTTGCCGGGTTGCGCCAGCGATTGCGGCGGCGTTTCGCGCATGCGCATCCTGACCGGCCGCTGGAGCATATTCGCATCGATGGCCTGACCGCCGACGAACACGCGGCGCTGGCGTCCCTCACCGGCCGGCCGCAGCGATTTTCCGCCTCCATGCGCATCGACCTCGACCTCGTCGATGCGTCATTTCGCAACGCCGGCGTCGCAGGCTCGCTGCGCGACGCGTTGGAGCGCCTCGACGGTCCCATTCCCGACGTGGTGGCGACGCGCCTGCGGGCGCGCGATCAGTGGGCACAGGTCGTTGAAAATTGTCGCGATCCCCGATTGTCGGATCTGCTCCGCGAGCCTTCGGGTTTGGGCCTCCTCAGACGCCTGGCCCGGCAGGATGCCGCGAGGGCAACGGAGCTGTGCCGCCGCGCCGAGGCCGTCTTGCGGCGGTTGCCGGCGCATGGCATCACGCGGTCGCAACTCGCCGCCGAGGTCCTGGGCGATGCCCATGCGCTGGACGCGGGCCAACCCGTTGCGACCCTTGTGCTCGCGACGCAGCGCCGGCTCGCTTTGTCCGCGCGCAGGGAGACGGGCGAGGATGTCGGCGGCGCGCCGGCGCAGGAGGCCGACGCCGTTTCACAGCCGGCCGCCGAGCGTGCGCGGGATCTCTGGGCCATGGCCGGCGTGCTCGTCAACGAACTGGCGCGTCCTGCGCTGTTCCTGAATCTGCCGGCGAAGGGCCTATGCGCCGGCGGAGACGGAGAGCCGCGCTACGCATCGCTGCGCGCGCTGCTGCGCGCGCCGCCGCGATGGGACGCCGCTGGCCTTGAGGTCCATGTCTGCGAGAATCCCAATTTGCTGGCGATCGCCGCCGATCGCCTGGGCGCGCATTGCGCGCCGCTGGTGTGTACCGATGGCATGCCTGCGGCGGCCCAGCGGACGCTTCTCGCCCAGCTTGCAGAAGCCGGCGCACGCCTGCTCTATCACGGCGATTTCGACTGGCCGGGCCTGCGCATCGCCAATCATGTGATGCGCGCGTTCGACGCGCGGCCGTGGCGTCTTGGCGCGAGCGATTACCTGGCCGCCGTCCACGCCGCCGCCGGCATGGGACACTCTCTCCAAGGCGAGCCGGCCGAGGCGTCGTGGGACGTGGCGTTGGCCGCAGCCATGCAGGAACATCGCCTGGCCATCGCCGAGGAAGCGCTCACGGAGCCGCTGCTGCAGGATCTCGACACAGGCCGGTCGACCGGCCAGCCGATCGTCAGCCATTCTTGATCGATCTCGAGTTCGGTCCGGGACAACGGCCCGGCGCTCTTTCGGCAGCTCTTTGCGAGAGGGCCGCCGGCCCGGCGACCGGCCTCAGCGCGGGCGCCGCCTTGTCTCCCATTCGCTCCGCCCCGCTGCGCCTCAGCCCGGCGGGGTCGGCACCACGCGGTAGAGCTGGAAGCGGGTGCCCTCATAGACCAGCGACATCCAGGCCGGCGCCGGGTTCTCGCTGCCGCGCTCGGCATAGAGCAGATAGACGTAGTCGAACCGGCTCGGCCAATCGTCCCAATAGTTCTGCACCGCATCGACGCTGCGCAGCGAGGAGGCGACGAGCTGGCTCTCCGAGGGCGGCGTGCCGTCCTCGGTGTCGGCATGGTCGCGCCAGGCCGGCTTGATCTGCAATATCTGCTTGCCGCGCACCGTGAAGGCGGTGGTGACCAGCGCCGATTTCTCGATCATCGCCAGACAGGCGGCGTGGGACAGGCCGAGGTCGCGCACGTCGTCGGCCTGGGCGTTGTCGGCATAGGCCACCAGCACCTTGGCGCCGCGGTCGATCATCTGCACCGACTGCCGGAAGGAATCGGTCCAGCGGGTGAGCTGCCGCCACGCCAGTTGCACTTCGAGCACCCGCACCGCCAGCAGCGCCACCAGCACGATGCAGAACGCCCGCATCGTCCAGCGCCGGTGCAGGTCGAGGTCGGCGAACGCCACCGCCATGAAGGCCAGCGCGATCGGCAGCCGCTGGTCGGCGTAATAGGAGCCGAACAGCACGCGCGGCAGCGCCAGATAGACGATGGCGCCGACCGCGAACACGATCCAGGCCGACGGGTGCAGCTTCAGCAGGCCGTGGCGGGCCGCCCAGCCGGCGGTGATCGCCACCGCCGCGGTGAGGCCGAACGCCACCACGTCGGAATAGACCTCGATGACGGTGACGAGGCCGTCGATCTTTCCGGTCGGCTCCCACTCGTTCTGGGTCGCCAGCCCCCAGGTCGGGCTGCGCACCAGCAGCACCGGCACGATCAGGAACGGCAGCCCGCTCAGGACGAAATCGAGGATGCGCCACGGCCGCGAATCGTCCGATGTGGTCAGGCGCCAGATCTCGAAGCCGAGAAGGCCGATGGCGTAGAGGCCCACCGCGAACAGGTGGCAGACATAGAGCAGGCCCACCATCACCGTCGCCAGCACGAGGCGTACCGGCAGCCACGTCTCGCGCCAGTGCACCCAAGCGGCGAGCCCCCATAGCGCCAGGCCGATGCCGAACAGATAGTTCATCAAGCCGAGCAGGAAGGCGCCGCTGTAGAGCAGCGGAAAGGCGATGAACGGCCACGCCGACCAGCCGCCGAACAGCACGCGGTTCAGCACCGTCGTGCCGGACATGATCAGCAGGAAGGTCAGGATCGTGAAGATCTGGCCGGCGGTGTAGACGTCGACCACCCGGTCGATCCACGGCACCACCAGATCCATCATCAGGTTGGGGATGATGTGCCAGTCGAGCTCGTAGAAGCGCGCGAGGTCCGGGTCGCGGTCGAGCACGGCGATGACGTGCATGCGCGCCAGATGGTTCGGATAGTCCGACAGCGGCGGCACCGGATGGGTCAGGATCGGGATCGCCGCCAGCGTCGCCAGCGCCAGGAACAGGGCGGCAAGCTGGGGGCGTGTGAAGCGGGACGCGGTCGGGCGTGAGGTCTGCCGGGGGCTGGTCATGGAGCGAGGGGATGGCGCGCGTGCGGGACACGCGGGGGGCTGGCGGCTGCATCGCATTCGGGCGTCTTCGGCAAGGGCGGGAGCCGGCCCTGCGTTCGAAAATGCGATACCTCATACAAATCCGGCCCCAGGGGCCGGAGCGGCATCTCCCGGTCGCCGAAAACCCCGTTGTCGAACAAGGGCTTCCGGCGCATCTGCTTCCGCGCGATCGCCACGCGATCCCCGGAAGCCGCCTCAAGGGCCTGAGCGTCCGAGCTGATTCCGTCAGATTGGAGGTGCTCTAGCATCAAAGGCTGCGGCACGACACCGTGGCGCAGAATAAAGCCATTCCAAGGCCGGCATACGGCCTCCGGCCGATCGGGCCTTCGAGCCGCCCGCCCGTCGCCGAACAATCCCTTCCAGATCGGAGATTTTTCGCCGAGACCGTTTCCGGGATCGCGAGGGGACCGGCCGGAAACCGCATCGCGCAGGTATTGTCCCGCACGCGTTGGCGCGCACGCATTGCCGTGATGGCGCCGGTTGTCGTCCGCCCGGTGGCCCAGTATAGACCCCGCGTGCGCCGCGTCTTCTCTCCCACTCCCGACGAACGCTATGCCCGCCGCATGGCCCGGATCGCCCGTTGGTCTCGCCCGATCGACGGACCGGTGGCGCGCGCCTCGGCCTGGGCCAACATGCTTATGGCCGACCACGGGGTGTTCCGGCTGTTCTGGAAGAACCGCCACCGCGTGTCCGAAAAGCTGTGGCGGTCCAACCAGCCGGCGCCGCACGACATCGCCGCCTTGGCCCGCATGGGGATCAGGACGGTGGTCAATCTGCGCGGCGGGCGGGAGTTCGGCAGCTATCCGCTGGAGGTCGAGGCCTGCGCCCGCCATGGCCTCAGGCTGGTCGACCTGCCGGTGCGCTCGCGCGAGCTGCCGCCGCGCGAGGATATTCTCGCCGCCGAGCGGCTGTTCGCCACCATCGAGTATCCGGCGCTCATCCATTGCAAATCGGGCGCCGACCGCGCCGGCTTCGCCGCCGCCCTCTACCTCGTGCTGCACGAGGGACGCCCGGTGGCCGAGGCCGCCGGCCAGTTGTCGACGCGCTACGGCCATTTCCGGCAGTCGCGGACCGGTGTGCTCGACGCCTTCTTCGAGACGTATCTTGACCGCAACGCCGCCGCGCCGATCGAGTTTCGCGACTGGGTAGCAAAACACTACGATCCGGTGGCGATCCGTCGGGCGTTTCACGAGGACCGTCTGGCCAGTTTCTTCGTCGACAAAATCCTCCGCCGCGAATAATCCATAGACCTGTTGGGAATTTTTCTTACTCTACTTCGCGCAGGCGGACGCGCGCGTGCCGGGTTCGGAACCACCGTCCGCCGCCGGCGTTCTCTCCCGGTCGGGGCTTCAAGCGCTTCAGGGAAATGCCAGCGTCTCTCCAGAAGACGAGCGATGATGCACGGTGCCGAATGCGGCGCCGGCCCGCAAAGGTCCTGGCGGCCGCGGCGGTGCTGCTGCCGATCACCATTTTCCTGGCCGAAGCGGTGCTGGACTATCGGCAGACGGCCGAGAAGGTCCGCGACGACGTCGAGGCCAAGACCGAGGCTCTCGCCAACCATGCCGAGGCGGTGCTGCGGAGCATCCGCGTGGTCATGGCCCGCGTCGAGGACCGCGTGGGCAGGCAGCCCTGGGACGCCGTTCGCGGCTCGGCGGAGCTTCGCGCCTATCTCGACGAGGTGAGGGCCGAGATCCCCGAAATCGAGTCGATCTATGTGGTTGGCCCCGACGCCCACCGGGTCTCTGCCGGGGGCGTCTTCCGGGCGCTCCCGGCGGAGGAGACCGGCGCCGAGCCGGGCGCCGCCGAGCCGGGCACGGCGCTGCGCGTCGGGTCGGCCGCGTCCCTGCCCGAGGGCGGGGCGGCGGCCTTCACGCTGAGCCGCCCTCTTCGGCGCGACGGCGGGTTCGCCGGCGACGTCGGGGTGGCCGTCTCGGCCCGGCCGTTCGAGGCGCTGTTGCGCTCTGCCGGCGGCGGCCGCGACGCAGCCGTGGCGCTGGTGCGCACCGACGGCACGGTCCTGGTGCGCCAGTCCCTGCTCGACCGCCACACCTTGTCCCGCGAAGCAGGGGGGGCGCTGTCCGCGGCGCGCGCGGCGGACGGTCAGGCCGGATCCAACGAGGGCGAGGCCGCCCCCGACTCCAGCAGCGGCATCGCCGCCGTCCGCAAGCTCGACGGGGCGCCGCTCGCCGTGGCCTATTCGGTTCCGGCCGTGGCCGTTCACGGTCCCTGGCTGCAGCGGATGGCGGCGCTGGCGGCGCTGGCGCTGATGACCAGCGTCACCTTGATGTGGGCGGGCCGGCGGGCGCTGCAGGACGCCAGGTCCGAGCTCGATCTCGGCCGCGCCCACCTCGAAGGCGTGGTGCGGGCCATGCCGATCGGCGTCATCGTCGCCGAGGCGCCCTCGGGGCGGCTGGTCCTGGCGAACGATCAGGTCGGCCGCATCCTGCGCGCCCCCGCCGATCCGTCGGGCGGCATCGACGCCTATTCGAATCTCGTCGGCTTGCATCCGGACGGCCGGCGGCTCGCGCCCGAGGAGTGGCCGCTGGCACGCGTGCTGGGCAGCGGCGAGGGGGCGCCCGAGCAGGAAATCCGCGTCCTCCGCGGCGACGGCAGCCGCGGCATCATCGCCGTCAATTCCGCACCGGTGCGCGACCGTTCGGGGGCGCTGGTCGCCGCGGTGGTGGCCTTCTACGACATCACGGCGCGCAAGGATTCGCAGGTCCGCGTCGAGATGCTGATGCGCGAGACGCTGCACCGCGCCAAGAACCAGCTTGCCGTCGTCGAGGGCATGGCGCGCCAGACCGGCCGCATCGCCAGCGGCATCGACGATTTCCTCGACCGCTTCTCGGAGCGCCTGCAGGGCCTCGCTCTGACCCAGACGCTGCTGGTCGAGCGGCAGTGGGAGAGCGTGCGGCTGAAGGATCTGCTGATCGCCCAGATGACGGCGTTCCCGGCGCCGCTGGGCGACCGGATCGACCTCGACGGGCCGGAGGTGGAGGTGGCGCCCGAGCCGGCCCACAATCTCGGCCTCGCCTTCCACGAGCTCGCCCGCAATGCGGTCCAGTACGGCGCGCTGTCGGACGGCGCCGGGCGCATCCGCGTCCATTGGGGCGCGGGCTCGGGCGGCCGGTTCCGGCTGGAATGGGTGGAGGAGGGCGGCCCGCCGATCGAGACGCCGCCGATCGAGCGCGGATTCGGCTCGATGGTGCTCACCCGCGTCGCCGGGGCGGCGGTCGACGGCACGGTGACCATGGAGTTCAACCGCTCCGGCCTCGTCTGGCGCCTCGACGGCAGCGCCCGGTATTTCCATTGATACGGCTTCCGGCCTGAGGGGCCGGAGACTTGTGTTCCCATCAAGTGGGAAAAGTGCCGTCGCGCGCCAGCACGTCGCCGGCCAGATAGAGCGAGCCGGTGACCAGCACCCGCGGCGCGTCCTCGAAGGCTGTCGCGAGACGCGCTAGCGCCGCCTCGACATTCTCGGCCGCGTCGGCCTCGAAGCCAAGGTCGCCGGCCGCCTCGACCAGCGTCCCGGGCGGGCGCCCGCGCTCATGGCCCGGCACCGGCACCGCCACGAGGCGCCGCGCGAGGCCGGCGAAATGCCGCAGGAACGGCTCGGGCTCCTTGGTGTCGAGCATGCCGCACACCAGCGCCAGCGGCTTGGGTGCGCGCTCCTCCAGGTCGGCCAGGGTGGCCGCGACCACCTCGCCGCCGCCGGCATTGTGGCCGCCGTCGAGCCACAGCTCGGCGCCCGCCGGCAAGAGACGAATCAGCCGGCCGGCCCCCAGCCGCTGCAGCCGCGCCGGCCAGTCCGCCGCGGCGACCCCGGCCTCGTAGGCCGACATCGGCAGCGCGAACTTCCCCGCCCGCAGCGCGGCGATGGCCGTTCCGGCATTCTCGATCTGGTGGCGGCCGATCAGCCGCGGCCGCGGCAGGTCGAGCAGCCCGTCCTCGTCCTGGAACACCAGCCGGCCGCCCTCCTCATGGGCGTGCCATTGCTCGCCCGAGACGAACAGCGGCGCGGCGAGGCGC
Organism: Blastochloris sulfoviridis; assembly: GCF_008630065.1. Classification (GTDB taxonomy): domain Bacteria; phylum Pseudomonadota; class Alphaproteobacteria; order Rhizobiales; family Xanthobacteraceae; genus Blastochloris; species Blastochloris sulfoviridis. Next base: position 43,841 of record NZ_VWPL01000007.1, on the reverse strand, counting down.
GCCGCCTGCCGCTCGATCACCTCCAGCGCATCGAGCGGCTGGCGGGCGACCACCGCCGGCACGCGGCGCTTGAGGATGCCGGCCTTCTCCCGGGCGATCTCCTCGATCGTCGTGCCGAGATAGTCGACATGGTCGAGCGAGACCGGGGTGATGACGCTGACCGCCGGCCGTTCGATCACATTGGTGGCGTCGTAGCGGCCGCCCATGCCGACTTCCAGCAGCACCACGTCGGCCGGGTGGCGCGCGAACAGCACGAAGCCCGCCGCGGTGATGATCTCGAACACGGTGATCGGCTGGCCGGCGTTGGCGCGTTCGAGCTCGCCCAGCACCGACTCCAGCTCGTCGTCGGAAACGAGGCGGCCACCGCCGGCCTGCCCCAGCCGGAAGCGCTCGTTGAAGCGCACGAGGTGCGGCGAGGTGTAGACGTGCACCCGCCGGCCGGCCGCCTCGAGAATCGCCCGCAGGAAGGCGATGGTCGACCCCTTGCCGTTGGTGCCGGCGACGTGGATGACCGGCGGCAGGCTGCGCTGCGGATCGCCGAGCCGCGCCAGAAGGCGGTCGATGCGCTGCAGCGACAGGTCGATGGTCTTGGGGTGCAGGGCGCTCAGCCGGCCGAGCACAGCGTCGAAAGCGGTCACGTCGGTCTCCGCGGGCGGCTCTCGTTCGCCCCATGCAGCGGCGGCCCAGATCCGCCCAGCGCCCATATCGGGACGTTCGCGCCGGTGCGCAAGCGCGCCCGCAATGCGGTTCCGGTTGATCCCTCCACGCGCCGGGGGCGTACCCCCTCAAGGCCCCTCACTCCCCGCTCAGCCCAGTTCGCCCGCCAGCGCCTTGTCGATCAGCGCCACGGTCTCGGGCAGGCCGTAGATCGCCACGAACGAGCCGAAGCGCGGCCCCTTCTCCTGGCCGAGCAGCAGGCGGTAGATGGCGGCGAACCATTCCTGCGACACGCCGGGGCGCTCCGGCGTCGCGCCCTTGGCCTTGAGGTCGTGGTAGCGCGGAATGGCGCGGCCGATGTCGTAGACCTTGACCTGGATGTCCTCGGCCGACGTTTCGGGCGGCAGTTCGGCCAGCGCGGCGCGCAGGGCGGCCAGCGCCTCGCGCTCCACCTCGTCCGCCACCGCGAAGCGCTTCGACGGCTTGACGAAGTCGTGGTAGTAGCGTACCGCGTAGCCGACCAGCTCGTCGAGCTTGGGGTGGCTCTCCGGCCCCGAGCCCGGCGCGTAGCGCTGGATGAAGCCCCACAGCACCGCCTTGTCCTCGGCGTGCGACACTGATGCGAGGTTCAGCAGCATCGAGAACGAGATCGGCACGGCCATCTTCGGCGGCGCGCCGGAATGGATGTGCCACACCGGGTTGGCGAGCCTGGTCTTGTCGTCCTGGCCGGGATACTTGTCGAGGAAGGTCAGATAGTCGTCCACCGTCTTGGGGATGACGTCGAAATAGAGCCGCTTGGCGGTTTTCGGCTGCTGGAACATGTAGAGCGCCAGGCTCTCCGGGCTGGCATAGGCGAGCCACTCCTCGATGGTGAGGCCGTTGCCCTTGGACTTCGAGATCTTCTGGCCCTTCTCGTCGAGGAACAGCTCGTAATTGAAGCCTTCCGGCGGCGTGCCGCCGAGCGCCTTGCAGATCTCGCCCGACAGCTTGACCGAGTCGATGAGGTCCTTGCCGGCCATCTCGTAGTCGATGCCGAAGGCGGTCCAGCGCATCGCCCAGTCCGGCTTCCATTGCAGCTTGCAGTGCCCGCCGGTGACCGGCACCGTGACGCGCTCGCCCGTCTCGGGGTCGTCGTAGGCGATGGTGCCGGCCGCCACGTCGCGCGCGACGATCGGCACCTGCAGCACCACCTTGGTGCGCGGGCAGATCGGCAGGAATGGCGAATAGCTCTGCGCCCGCTCCTCGCGCAGCGAGGGCAGCATGATGGCCATCACCTCGTCGAAGCGCGCCAGCACGGTGAGCAGCGTCTTGTCGAACCGGCCCGACGTGTAGCAATCGGTGGCCGAGACGAACTCGTAGTCGAAGCCGAAGGCGTCGAGGAAGGCGCGCAGGCGGGCATTGTTGTGGGCGCCGAACGAGGGGTGGGTGCCGAACGGGTCGGGCACCTGGGTCAGCGGCTTGCCGAGCGCGGTCGCCACCAGATCCTTGTTCGGGATGTTGTCGGGCACCTTGCGCAGGCCGTCCATGTCGTCGGAGAAGGCGATCAGCCGCGTCGGCACCCGGTCCTCGGTGAGCACGCGGAAGGCGTGGCGCACCATGGTGGTGCGCGCCACCTCGCCGAAGGTGCCGATGTGCGGCAGGCCGGAGGGGCCGTAGCCGGTCTCGAACAGCACGGCCTCGCCGTCTGTCTTCGGCCGCCGCTTCAGCCGCTCGACCACCTTCTTGGCCTCCTCGAACGGCCAGGCGGTGGAGGATTCGGCGAGCGCCCTGAGGGCGGCGGTGTCGGTGGTCATGACAAATCTCGGATGATGGCGCGCGGGAGATAAATCCCGCAGGGCTCAAGGCGTCAATCGGACGGTTTCCGGGCGATCCCTTCGGGATGCCGGAAACGAAACAACCGTTGCCAGGGAAGACGCGGCCCTGGGAGCGGTCCGCGCGCTCAGAAGTAGCCGATCGGGAAGTAGCGCAGATAGAGGTCGGTATAGACCCCCTTCTCCCACAGCTTCTGCAGCGCCCAGTCGAAGGCGCGCCGCAGCGCCTCGTTGCCCGAGCGCACGGCGATGCCGACGCCCTCGCCGAAATAGCGGCTCTCCAGGAACGGCCCGCCGCGGAAGGCGCAGCAATTGGCCGAGTCGCTGCCATTGAGCCAGAACGCCAGCGCGATGCCGTCGCCGAACAGGAGATCGACCTGCCGCGCCTTCAGCGCCTCCTTGGCGGCATCGAAGCTGGGGAAGGTCTTGAGGCTGGTCTCGGCGAAGAACGCCCGCAGATAGGCCTCGTGCGCGGTGCCGGCGACCACCGCCACGGCGCGGCCGGTGATGGTTTCGGGCCGGATGTCGGTGAGGTCGAAATCGGTGCGGGCGACGAAGCGGGCCGGCGAGCGATAGTAGCGGTCGGTGAAATCGGCCCGCGCCCGGGTCTGCGCGGTGATGGCGAGCGAGGCGATGACCGCATCGCCACGGTTGTCGTTCAGCGCATCGAGCAGCGTGTCGAAGCGGCGCATCTGCACGGTGCAGGCGACCTTCAGCTCCTCGCAGATGGCGCGGGCGAGATCGACATTGAAGCCGGTGGGCGTGCCGTCCGCGCCCTTGAAGTTGAAGGGCGGATAATCCTCCTCGGTGAGGAAGCGGATCAGCGCCAATCGCCCGAGCTCGGGCTTTTCCGGCCGGTGCTTGGGATCCCAGAAGCTCGGCACGCGCACGCCGGTGTCCGCCGCAACCGCCGGCGCGGCCGGACCGGCCAGGGCCGACCCCAACAGCGCCGATCCCACCAGCATCGCCGCCACGCAGACGCCGGCTGCGCGCAGGACTCGCATCAAGATCAACTTACGCGCTCCGCGTTTATCCGCAGTTTCCATCGGCCGCACGCTTACAGACGATTGTGGCAGGCGCAAGCGGGCGGGGGCGCGGTGTCGGCGGAAAATTCAGGGGCGTGGCCTCGGCAGGCACGGCTGGCCGGCCTGCCGGTCGAGCTCGTGCCGATGATCGGCACGCTGCCGCTCGCCACGCTGTTCGATGCCGCAGCCCGCGCCGAGCGCATCGGCGTCGGCGGCGACGAGGCGCTGGTCGGCGCCGGCATCATCGGGCGCGACGCCTATATGCGGCGGCTCGCCGCCTGGCTCGGCCTGCACTTCGCGGCGCTCGACGGCGCGGACGACCGCCCCGACGACCTGGCGCCGCGGCCGCAGGCGCTGGCCGCCGGGTTCGTGGCGATCCGGCGCACACCGTCCGGCCTGCTGATCGCCGCCGCGCCGCAGGGGCGGCGCATCCGCGACCTGGTGCGGCTGGCGCGCGCGCTGCCCGCCACCGGGACCACCCTGTGCCTGACCTCGCCCGCCCGGCTCGAAGCCTATGTGCTGCGGCGCGCCGGCCGGCGGCTGGCGGAGGCCGCGGCCTTCGACCTCAAGCGACGCGCACCGGACCTGTCGGCGGCGGTCCGCCGGCGGCGGCGATATCTGCCGGCGGCGATCGGCGGCGGGATCATTCTTGCCGCGCTGACGGCGGCGGGCGTGGCCGAAGCCGTCGTGCAGATCCTGCTGTCGTTCGTCTTCCTCGGCTGGATCGCGCTGCGCGGCGTAGCGCTGATGCACCCGGACGATGCGCGAGCGCCCCGCCTCGCCTGTCCCGACTGCGACCTGCCGCGCTACACCATCGTCGTGCCGCTCTATCACGAGGCGGCAATGGTGGCGCCGCTGCTCGGCGCCCTCGGCGCCCTCGACTATCCGCCCGAGAAGCTCGACATCCTGCTGGCGGTCGAGGCCGACGACGACGAGACCCTGGCCGCGATCGAGGCGGCGGGCGCGCCGCCGCACGTCCGGGTGGTGGTGTCGCCGGCGCCGGGCCCGCGCACCAAGCCCAAGGCGCTCAACGCCGCGCTGCCGTTCGCCCGCGGCGAGCATCTCGTGGTCTACGACGCCGAGGACCGGCCGGAGCCCGGCCAGTTGCGCCAGGCCGTGGCGGCGTTCCGCAAAGGCGGGCCGGCGCTCGCCTGCGTGCAGGCGCGGCTGGCGATCGACAATGCGCGCGACGGCTGGCTCACCCGTTTGTTTGCCGGCGAATACGCCGGCCAGTTCGACGTGCTGCTGCCGATGGTCAGCGCCCATCGCCTGCCCGTGCCGCTCGGCGGCACGTCCAACCATTTCCGGGCCGACGTGCTGCGGCGGATCGGCGGCTGGGATGCGTTCAACGTCACCGAGGATGCCGACCTCGGCATCCGGCTGGCGCGGTTCGGCTGGCAGACCGGGCTGATCGCCTCGACCACCTGGGAGGAGGCGCCGCGCCGCCTGCCGGCCTGGCTCAAGCAGCGCACCCGCTGGTTCAAGGGCTGGATGCAGACCTGGCTGGTGCACATGCGCCAGCCGCGCCGGCTGCTCGGCGAGCTGGGCCTCACCGGCTTTCTCGCCTTCCAGCTGATGATCGGCGGCAGCGTGCTGTCGGCGCTGGTGCACCCGCTGTTCGTGCTGGTGCTGGCGCTGCAGGCGGCCCGGGGGGGCGCCGCCGCCAGCGACGCAATCGGCGTCGTGCTCACCGGGCTCGCCGTCGCCACCTTGACGTTCGGCTATCTCACCTCGGCGGCGCTGGTGCTGGCCGGGCTGGCGCGGCGGCGGCTTCTGTCCATCGGCTGGGTGGCCGCCACCATGCCGGTCTATTGGCTGCTGCTGTCGGCCGCGGCGTGGCGGGCGGCCTGGCAGCTCGCCGTCGATCCGTTCCGCTGGGAAAAGACCGAGCACGGCTTCGCCCTGACCTCGGTGCGAACCAAGCCCGCGCCGCAGGAGGCACGCACGCGCGACAAGCGCCGGATCGGCGACGACGCGCTGGCCCAAAAAGCCGGCTAAATATCACGCCGGCGCGGCGATCCGGCCGTTCCGGCCGGCCACCTTCTCGACATTGCCGATGAACAGCCGGGCGCTGGCCTCCCAGCTATGGGCCAGCGCATAGTCGCGGCAGCGCTGGCGCGGGATGTCCAGCGCCGCGAGGCAGGCGCGCCGCAGATCCTCGTCCAGCACGCCGACCGGCGCGTCGCCGATGGCGTCGAGCGGACCGGGCACCGGAAAGGCGGCGACCGGAACCCCGGCGGCCAGGGCCTCCAGCATGACATTGCCGAACACGTCGGTGCGGCTCGGGAACACCAGCACGTCGGCGCAGGCATAGTGCGCCGCCAGCTCCTCGCCGTCCTTGGCGCCGACGAACCTCACCTCGGGATAGCGCCGCTCCAGCGCCGTGCGCGAGGGCCCGTCGCCCACCACCAGCTTCGAGCCCGGCAGATCGAGATCGAGGAAGGCCTCGACGTTCTTCTCGACCGCGACGCGCCCGACATAGAGGAACACCGGGCGCTTGAGGCCGAGGTCGGCGCCGGGGCGCGGCCGGAACAGATCGGCGTCGACGCCGCGGGTCCAGCGCATGACATTGCGGAAGCCGCGCGCCTGCAGGTCGCGCTCGAAGCTCGCGGTGACCACCATCACCCCGCCGCCGGCATTGTGGAACCAGCGCAGCGCGGCATAGGTGAGGCCCTGCGGCACCGGGGCGCGGGCGGCGATGTATTCGGGAAACTTGGTGAGATAGCTGGTGGTGAACGGCCGTCCCGCCTCCAGGCAGGCGGCGCGGGCGAGAAAGCCGAGCGGCCCCTCGGTGGTGACGTGGACGTGGTCGGCGCCCGAGTCCCGGATGCGCCGCGCCACCGACGACGGCCGCGCCAAGGACAACGGGATCTCGGGATAGAAGGGCAGCGGAACCGTGGAGAATTCCTGCGGTGTCAGGAACTCGAAGGTGACGCCCAACCGGGCTGCGGCGGCGCTGGTCTGTTGGAGGGCCCGAACGACGCCGTTGCGCTGCGGTTGCCACGCATCCGTCGCAACCAAGATCTTCATCGGGCCGCCCCTCGCATCCGACTCGCCGGCTCCGGTGTGGCTGACGCCGATGCCGTGGTCAACCCGATGCGCCTGCGTCATTCCGGTCCGCGTGCGCCGCAGGCGCGGGCACGAAACCAATCAGACGATGCACACGCAGATCGCAACCGTGCACTGGCGTCCTTCGTTGGTGCCGCAGCTCATCCGGTCGGCTGCGGCCTTCGGCCTGCTGCATCCGACCGGGCAGGACACCACCGGGCAAGACACGACCGGGCAGGACACTAGGCGGCAGCCCGCGCCGGCGCCGCATCGGTCTCGGCTTCCTCGTCCGGCTCGGCCGACGCCTCCGCCCGCGTCGTCCAGGTGATGATCTCGAACCGGCCATCCGCATGCTCGGCCACCGCCGTGCAGCTTTCGACCCAGTCGCCGCAATTGATGTAGTGCGTGCCATGCTGGTCGGTGATCGCCGCATGGTGGATATGACCGCAGATCACGCCGTCGACCTGATGGCGCTCGGCCTCGCCGGCCAGCGTGGTCTCGAACTCGCCGATGTAGTTGACCGCGTTCTTGACCTTCAGCTTCGCCCACTGCGACAGCGACCAATAATTGAGGCCGAACAGGCGGCGCACGCGGTTGACATAGGTGTTGACACCGAGTGCGAAGACATAGGCCCAGTCGCCGAGCAGGGCGAGCCAGCGGGCGTGCCGCACCACCATGTCGAACACGTCGCCATGGATGACCAGATAGCGCTTGCCGTCGGCCGTCTCGTGGATCGCGGTCTCCTGCACCTCGATGCCGCCGAAATGCGTGCCGTAATAGTCGCGCAGGAACTCGTCGTGGTTGCCCGGCAAATAGATGATGCGGGCGCCCTTGCGCCCCTTGCGCAGCAGCTTCTGGACGACGTCATTGTGCGCCTGCGGCCAGTACCAGCCGCCGCGCAGCCGCCAGCCATCGATGATGTCGCCGACCAGGTAGATGGTGTCGGCATCGTGGTGGCGGATGAAATCGAGAAGCAGGTCCGCCTGGCATCCCTTGGTCCCGAGATGGACATCGGAGATGAACAGCGACCGGAAGTGCCGCGCGTCTGCCATGGTGTCTCACGCACCCCGTGCTCCGTCGCCGGAGCCTGATCTGCGGACACATAGCGTGACTCACATCACGGAATTATGACGCCGCTGCATCGCAGCAGTCCGCCGCCGTCGGCGCGCAAATAGAATGCTTGGCCCGGAACGTTGCATCAGAGCAACAGATGCGACCGAATTGTCACGCCTTCCTCGGCTCGAACTTGCACGCCCGGGATGGGCGACGCAAGATCGGGCTGCTCGCGGCCCCGCCGCCCTCAACGACTTGGTTCCCATCATGAAGCTCTGCCGCCACGGCCCGCGCGGCCGCGAGAAGCCTGGTCTTGTCGCGCCCGACGGCACCATCCGCGATCTCTCCGGCGTGCTGGAGGATCTGACGGGCGTGGCGGATCTCGCCGGGGCGGCGCTGGCGCCGCGCAACCTCGCCAAGCTCCGAAAGGTCAATCCGGAGAAGCTGCCCAAGGTGTCGAGCCGCGCGCGCATCGGCGCCTGCGTCGGCGGCACCCGCAACTTCATCGGCGTCGGGCTGAACTATGCCGACCACGCCGCCGAGACGCACGCCGAGGTGCCGAAGGAGCCGATCCTGTTCAACAAGGCGCCCTCCTGCATCAACGGCCCCGACGACGACGTGATGATCCCCAAGGACTCCAAGAAGACCGACTGGGAGGTCGAGCTCGCCGTCGTCATCGGCGCCAAGGCGCGCTACGTCGACGAGAAGGACGCGCTGAAGTTCGTCGCCGGCTTCTGCATCTGCAACGACGTCTCCGAGCGCAGCTTCCAGACCGAGCGGTCGGGCCAGTGGATGAAGGGCAAGGGCTGCGAGACCTTCGGCCCGCTCGGGCCGTGGCTCGTCACCCCCGACGAGATCAAGGACGTGCAGAACCTCGACATGTGGCTCGACGTCAATGGCGAGCGCATGCAGACCGGCTCGACCCGCACCATGGTGTTCGGCGTCGCGGCGCTGATCTCCCACATCAGCCACTTCATGGTGCTGGAGCCCGGCGACGTCATCACCACCGGCACGCCGCCCGGCGTCGGCATGGCCAAGAAGCCGCCGAAATATCTGCGGCCCGGCGACGTCATCTCGCTCGGCATCCAGGGGCTCGGCATGCAGTGCCAGAAGGTGGTGGCGTGCGCGTGAGGTGAGGGGCCCTGTCGCCGCGTCGTCCCGGGCAAGCGGCGAAGCCGCGCGACCCGGGATCGCCCGACGTTCTCGGTTCTATCCTGCGTACGGTCCCGGCTCGGCGCCGGCTGCTTCACAGCCCGCGCCGTCCGGGACGACGTGCCGGCGATCACATCCTTCCACCCTTGGATCGCCCACCTTGAACCACAGCGCCGCGAACGCCGGCAGGAACACCAGCGTCAGCACCGTCGCCATGGTCAGGCCGCCGATCATGGCGTAGGCCATCGGCCCCCAGAACACGTTGGTGGTGAGCGGGATGAAGGCCAGCACCGCGGCGAGCGCGGTCAGCACCACTGGGCGGGCGCGCCGCACCGTCGCCTCCAGGATCGCCTCGCTCATGCTTGAGCCGTTCGCCAGATCCTGGTCGATCTGGTCGACCAGGATCAGCGTGTTGCGCATGATCATGCCGCCCAGCGCGATGACGCCGAGAATGGCGACGAAGCCGAACGGCTCGCGGGCGATCATCAGCGCGCCCACCGCGCCGATCAGCCCGAGCGGGAAGGTGACGAACACCAGCACGGTGCGCGAGAAGCTCTGCACCTGGATCATGATCAGCACCAGCATGGCGACGACCATCAGCGGGAACACCGCAAACAGCGCATCATTGGCGCGGGCGCTCTCCTCATAGGCGCCGCCCGCTTCGATGCGCACGCCGGGCGGCAGCGGCTTCATCTCGGCCGGCAGCCGCTTGAGGAGATCGGCGGTGACGTCCGGCCCCTGCACGCCGGGCGCGACGTCGGCCCGCACGGTCAGCACCATTTCGCGATTGCGCTTCCAGATGATGGGATCCTCGGCGCCGTAGACGACGCGGGCCACCTGGCTCACCGGGATCGCCCGGCCGTCGCGCGAGGCCACCACGAGATCGTCGATGCGCTCGAGCGCCGTCCGGTCCTCGGGGGCGGCGCGCAGCATCACCGAGACCTGCCGCGTGCCCTCGCGCACCTGCGTCGCCTCATAGCCCGACAGCAGCATCTGCAGCGCCAGCGCCACGTCGCTGGTGTCGAGCCCGAGCAGCCGGGCGCGATCCTGGTCGACCTTCAGCTCGATGGTCTTGGCGCGCTCGCCCCAATCGAGATCGACGTCGCGGGTGCGGCGGTCGGCGCGCATGACGTTGCGCAGATCCTCGGCGGTGCGGCGGATGTCGGCAAGCTCGGTGCCGGAGACGCGGAACTGCACCGGATAGCCGACCGGCGGGCCGAGCTCGAGCCGGCTGACCCGCAGCGTCGCCGCGCCCTCCGCCTGCCCGGCCTGCTGCAGCAGCTTGGCGTGCACGCGCTCGCGGGCCGCCTCGTCCCGGGTCTGGATCAGCACCAGCGCGTAATTGGGATTGGGCAGCGTCGGATTGAAGGCGAGGAAGAAGCGCGGCGCGCCGGCACCGATGAAGGTGGTGTACCACGCGACATCCGGATCGTCGGCGATCAGCGCCTCGATCCGTCGCGCCTCGGCGTCGGCCAGCGCGAACGAGGCGCCCTCCGGGCCGCGCAGTTCGGCCAGCAGCTCGGGGCGCGTCGAGGACGGGAAGAACTGCTGCGGCAACAGCTTCAAGCCGATGCCCGCGCCGACCAGCAGCAGCAGCGTCGCCGCCACCACCATGCGCTTGCGGCGCATCGCCAGGCGGATGATGCGGCGCAGCCGCTCGTAGGCCGGCGTCTGGTAGATCGCGTGCTCGTCATGGCCGAACCGCTTCGCCTTCGCCTCCAGCGATTTCGGCAGCAGGTGCAAGCCGAGGAACGGCGTGAAGATCACCGCCACGAACCACGAGATGATCAGCGCGATCGCGATCACCTTGAAGATGCCGCCGGCATATTCGCCGGTGGAGGAGGCCGCCAGGCCCACCGGCAGGAAGCCCGCCGCGGTGACCAGCGTGCCGAACAGCATCGGGAACGCGGTCGACTCCCAGGCGAAGGTTGCGGCCTTCGCGCGCTCCCAGCCCTGCTCGATCTTCACCACCATCATCTCGATGGCGATGATGGCGTCGTCGACCAAAAGGCCCAGCGCCAGGATCAGCGCGCCGAGCGACACGCGCTGCAGATCGATGCCGAAGGCGAGCATGGCGGTGAAGGTGCCGGCCAGCGTCAGCGGCACGGCAAGCGCGACGATGACGCCGGTGCGAAAGCCCAGCGACAGAAACGACACGACGAGGACGATCGACACCGCGACGGCGAACTTGAACAGGAATTCGGAGATCGCCTCCTCGACCACCTCGGCCTGGTTGGTGACCTGCGACAGATCGAAGCCCACCGGCAGTTCGCGCCGCAGCGCGTCCGCCGCCGCCGCCAGGTGCTCGCCGAGCGCGATGACGTTGGCGCCCGTCTTCATCGCCACTGCGAGCCCCAGCGCCCGCTCGCCGGTCTTGCGCACGCGAAAGCTCGGCGGATCCTCAAGACCCGCCGACACCTCGGCGATGTCGCCCAGCCGCAGCGCGCGGCCGTTCGCCGCCACCGGCACCGCCTTCACCGCCTCCACGCCTTCCAGCGCGCCGGTGACGCGAAGCGTCACGCGCTCGCTTCTGGTGTCGTAGAATCCGGCCGGCACCACCGCATTCTGGCGCGACAGCGCCTCGATGATCGTCTGGGGGGTGAGGCCGAGCTGGGCCAGCTTGGCGTTGGAGATGTCGACGAAGATGCGCCGCGCCTGCTCGCCGATCAGCTCGACCTTCTCGACATCGGGCACGCGCAAGAGGCCCATGCGCGCGCGCTCGGCGGCCGCGACGAGATCGGCCTCCTTGGCCTCCGGCGCGATGAGCGTGAACACCGCGATATAGACGTCGGAATATTCGTCGTTGAAGGACGGGCCGATCACGCCGGCCGGCAGGTCGCCCTTGATGTCGCCGACCTTCTTGCGCACCTGGTACCACAGCTCGCCGACATCGGCGGGCGGCGTGTCGTCGCGCAGCACCACCTGCAGCGCCACGAAGCCGGGGCGGGTGTAGGTCTTGACGTAGTCGAGCGAAGCCAGCGTCTGCAGCCGCCGCTCGATGGGATCGGCGACCTGCCGGTTCATCTCGTCGGCGGTGGCGCCCGGCCACACCGCGGTGACCACCATCACCTTGACGGTGAAGCTCGGATCCTCGTTGCGGCCGAGCTTGGTGTAGGACCACGCGCCGGTCGCCGCCAGCACGACGATGAAGAACAGCACCAGCGCCTGATGGCGCACCGCCCAGGCCGACAGGTTGAAGCGGGACATGCGGATCTCAGTTCAGCTCGGAGATGCGGATCGGCATCGTGGCGTCGAGCCGGTGGACGCCGAGCACCACCACCTTGTCGCCCGGCCTGAGATCGCCGCGCACGGCGGCGCGCTCGGCGCCCAGCCGTTCGATCGACACCTCGCGCTCGACAAGACGTCCCTTGGCCTCGTCGGCCACCCACACCATCGCCTGGTCGCCGCGCCACCACACGGCGGTCGACGCGACCTCGGCGATCTCGGGGCCGCCCTGCGGCGTCGGCGCCGGGGTGACGGCCACCTGCGCGGTGATGCCGAGCGGCAGGCCGTCGCCGGCCGCGTCGAGCGCAAAGCGAGCGAGGAAGGTTCGGGTCACCGGGTCGGCCTCGGGCGACAGCTCGCGCAGGCGGGCCGAAACCGTGCGGCCCGGCATCGCCCAGAACGTCACCAGGGCCTCGCCCGTGCCGAGCGCCGGCAGGCGGCTTTCGGGCACCGCGACCACCGCCTCGCGGGCGGTGCCGGTGGCGAGCGTCAGGACGGCCCGGCCCTCGGCCACCACCTGCCCGGGCTCGGCGGCGACGCTCATCACCACGCCGTCGGCCTCGGCCTTGAGATCGGTATAGGCCAGCCGGTTGGCGGCGATCTCGCGCTGGCTGTTCGCCGCGTCGAGCCGCTCGCGGGCGGCGCGGGCGGTGGTCACCGCCTGATCGAGCGCGGCCTGCGAGGCGTGACCCTTGGCGGCAAGATCGCGGGAGCGCACCTCCTGGGCGGTGGCACGCTCCATCTCGGCCTCGGCGGCGCGCACATCGGCCTCGGCGGCGCGCAGCGCCAGCCGGTAGTCCTCGGCCTCCAGGCGGGCCAGCACCGCGCCGGCCGCAACTCGCGCGCCGGCATCGACCCGGCGCTCGGCGATCTTGCCGGGCACGCGGAACGCCATCGGCGTCTCGTGGCGGGCGCGCACCGTGCCGGTGAGGGTGAGGGCGGATTGCAGCGGCACGAGCTGGACGGCCTCGACCCGCACGGTGCGCGGCGGCTCGGCCGTCTGCTTGGCCTTGCCGTCGGTGCAGCCGGCCGTCGCGAACGCAAAACCAATCGCGACGGCGGGCGCCAGCCAGGGCATGAGCTTCGCAAGGCACGAAAGCGTCCGGAGCGGGGGCCTCTGGAGCGGGGGCTTTGCGGGGATCCGGCACGGCGGCATGACAGAGCGCTCCCTCATCGGCCCGGCAATCTATATGATAACTGACGATTGTCAATAACCGTCACTGCTCATATATGGGACAGGTCGCTGCACCATGCCGATCCTGCGTTGACGCCCTTTCGGGCGCTCAGCAGAGTGTCGGGCGAGACGGTTTCCGAAGGCTGGGTGCGCGAACGTGGCGTGCCGGGAGCCGCCTTCCTTCCCTCTCCCCTTGCGGGAGAGGGTGCCGAGCGATCGAAGCTCTTGAGTTGTCGCATTCTCTTCCGCAAAACCGGTATCCACTTTTGCGGAGAATGCTCTAGATCGCGAGGCGGGTGAGGGGTGACATCGAGTGGGCTTGAAGAAACCCCTCACCCGGCTCGACCTCGCCTTGCTCGGTCTCGCCACCCTCTCCCGCAAGGGGAGAGGGAAGAGGGGAGTCGGTCCGCCTGGGACCGCAGGAGGAGGTTGGCCGTGGGCCGATCCGTTGCATCGCGTGACGACGACCAAAGCGCGCCGCTGCGCTCGGGCGGCGACACGCCCGAGGCGCGTGACACCCGCGCCCGCATCGTCGAGACCGCCGAGCGGCTGTTCCGGCTCTATGGCTACCAGAAGACCACGGTGGCCGACATCGCCCGCGAACTCGGCATGTCGCCGGCCAATGTCTACCGCTTCTTCCCCTCCAAGGGCGCGATCAATGAGGAGGTGGCGGCAAGCCTCGTCAACCGCCTGCTGGTGACCGCCCGCGCCATTGCCGCCCGCCCGGAGCCGGCGACCGCAAGGCTCGCCAGCGTCGTGCGCACCGTCCACGTCCAGAGCTGCGCGCTGTTCCTCGACGACCGCAAGATGCACGACATGGTGGCGGTGGCGATGGATGAGAACTGGCGCGTGGTGCAGGACTATATCGATGCGTTCGTCGCCATCGTCGGCACCATCCTGGCCGAGGGCGCAAGCCGCGGCGAGTTCGCCCCCGACGCCGCCGCCAGCGCCAAGCCGGCGTTCGGCGCCTTCGCGGCGTTCTTCCACCCGCAGCTCATCGAGCAGTGCCTGCGCGAGCGCGAGGAGGGCGACCTCGACCAGATGCTGCGGCTGGTGGTGCGGGGCCTGGGCGGCGACCCGGCGCGCATTCCGGCGGGGTGATACGAAATCCGGCCGATCAGGCCGGAGTTTCGTATTCCGGTCGCCGAAAAATCCTCGTCGGTTCAAGGATTTTTCGGCGAGACCGTTTCCGGTATCCCGAAGGGATCAACCGGAAACCGTATAACTCGTCATCCCGGGCAAGCGGCGAAAGCCGCGCGACCTGGGACCGTAGACAAGAAGAAGCGCGAAATCCCCTCACGATCCCGGCTCTCGCTGACGCTCGGCCGGGACGACGAGGAGGCCCCTTATACGGTTTCCGGTTGATCCCTTCGGGATACCGGAAACGGTCTCGTCGAAAATCCCTTGTTCGATAACGGGATTTTCGGCGATCGGAATACGGCTCGAAGGCTTGATCAGCCGGAAACCGTATTATTCCATCACCGCCGCCTTGAGGATGCACACCATGGTGGCGTGGGCCGGCTCCGACCCGGCATTGCGCACCACGTGGCGGCGGTCGCAGCGGTAGCGCAGCGTCTCGCCGGGGCCGGCGCGCTCGACCACGTCGCCGATCTCCACCTCCATGACGCCCGAGATCACCGACAGGCATTCGACCGAGCCGCGCTGGTGGCCGTCCGATTCCAGCACGCCGCTCGGCTCGGCGACGAGGTCGTACCACTGCAGCCATTCGACGGTCTTGATCCAGCCGATGATGGCGAGCCGCACCTTGCCGTCCTCGGACACCAGGAGCGGCGTGTCGCCCCGGCTCAGCGTCTCGATGAAGGGCTGCTCCTCGGAGGAGGCGAGAAAGCGCTCGATCGACACGTCGAGCGCCTGCGACAGCCGCCAGATGGTGGCGAGCGTCGGGTTGGTCTCGTTGCGCTCGATCTGGCTGATGATCGACTTGGCGACGCCGGACTGCTCGGCGAGGTCGGACAGCGACAGGTTGTAGGCCTTGCGCAGGCGCTGGACGGTCTTGCCGAGCTGGCCGGTGAGCTGCTGCGCGCCCTCGTCAAGCCCCGTGCGGAAAGCACCTCGTCCCGGCATGTCTCATCCCCCGGCCCGGCCCAGACCACGCCACAGGTTCTTGTTTTGCCGCATTCTCTTTCGCAAAACCGGTTCCCACTTGTGCGGAGAATGCTCTAGCGGGCGGGCCGCTGCGGCGCAACCAACCGCTTGATGCCCTCACCACCACGCATGAAAATGGTGCGTCGGCCCGCGGCCGCGGCCGATGGCCAGCCGGTCGCCGGCGGCGATCGCCTCCGTCACATAGTCCTTGGCGGCCACGACCGCCGCGTCGAGCGCCAGCCCCTTGGCGAGGCCGGCGGCGATCGCCGAGGACAGCGTGCAGCCGGTGCCGTGGGTGTTGGCGGTCGCCACCCGCGGCCGCGCCAGCCGGACGATGCGGCCGGGCTCGACGAGCAGGTCGACGGCGTCGGGCCCGGCGAAATGGCCGCCCTTGATCAGCACCGCGCGCGGCCCCATCGCCAAAATCGCCTGCCCCTGCGCCGCCATCGCCGCCTCGTCGGCCGCCACGGCCGCGCCGAGCAGGGCGGCTGCCTCGTGCAGGTTGGGCGTCGCCACCAGCGCCCGCGGCAGGAGCTGGCTCTTCAGGGCCTCGATCGCCTCGGGCGTGATCAGCCGATCGCCCGAGGTCGCCACCATCACCGGGTCGAGCACGACGTTTGCCGCCTGCCAGCGGTCGAGCCCGGCCGCCACCGCGGCGATGGTCTCGGGGCGCGACAGCATGCCGATCTTCACCGCGCCGACCGCGAGATCGGCGAACACGCTGTCGATCTGGGCGGTGACGAAATCGGCCGGCACGTCGAAAATGCCCTGCACGCCCAGCGTATTCTGGGCGGTCAGCGCGGTGATGACGCTGGCGCCGAACACGCCCAGCGCCGAGAACGTCTTGAGATCGGCCTGGATGCCGGCGCCGCCGCCGGAATCCGAGCCCGCAATGGTGACGGCGATCGCGGTCATCGCGCCCCCCGCGCCTCTTCGATTGCCCGGCGGATCGCCGCGACCGCCACCGCCGGATCGGCGGCCTTCGCCACCGCCGAGATCACCGCCACGCCGTCGGCGCCGGCGCGGATGACGTCGCCGGCATTGGCGGCATCGATCCCGGCGATCGCCACGACCGGCAGACCGGCCTTGCGCGCCCTGAGGCCGGCGATGCGCTCAGCAAGGCCGGCAAGCCCCAAAGGCGGCTCGGGATTGTGCTTGCTGAGAGTGGCGAACACGCCGCCCACCGCCGCGTAGTCGACGGCGCCCAGCGGCAGGGCGGCGGCGTGCGCGGCGGTCTTGACGCTCTGGCCGATGATGGCGCGCGGGCCGAGCAGGCGGCGCGCCGTCGCCGGGTCCATGTCGTCCTGGCCGAGATGGACGCCATCGGCGCCGGCCGCCATCGCCACGTCCACCCGGTCATTGACCAAGAGCGGCACGCCCAGCGGCGCCAGCGCCGCCGTCAGCGCCCGGGCCAGCTCGATCGCCGGGCGAATGGCGCCGCGCTTGTCGCGAAGCTGGATCAGCGTCGCCCCGCCCGCCGCCGCGGCGCGCGCCAGCGCCACCGGGTCGTGGCCACAGGCCTGGTCGGGGTCGATGAGGACGTAGACGGAGAGATCGAACCTCATGCCGGGTCTCTCATTGCCGGGATCCTCATGGCTTCACGTCGAGCGGGCCGGCGACCTTGGCGCGGGTCGCCAGCGTGTGGCGGTCGAGAAGATAGACGGCATCGATCAGCCGCGGCACCAAGGTGCCGGGGCCGCGCGCCCCGGCCGCCGCGATCTCGCCGGCAACGCCGAGCGCCAGCAGGCCGGCGCAGGCGGCGACGAACGGATCGTCCTCCACCGCGAGGCAGGCGGCGATCAGCGCCGTGCCGGCGCAGCCCACCGCGGTCGCCCGCGCCATCAGCGGATGGCCGTTGGCGATGGCCGTCCGCTTGGTGCCGTCGGTGACGATGTCGGTCGGCCCGGTCATCGCCAGCACGGTCAGATTGTCGAGGGCGAAGCGGTCGAACGCCGCCGATTCGACGTCCTCGACGTCCTGGCCGGTCAGCGCCGCGACCTCGGCGCGGTTGGCGCGCACCACCTCGGGCTCGCGGGCCGCGAGGTCGCGGGCGAAGGCGGCCCGCGCGGCGGAGCGGTCGCAGAACACCGGATCGAGCACCCAGGGGATGCGGCTCTCGTCGGCCTCGTCGAGCGCGATCAGCGCCGCCTGGCGCCGGGCCGCGTCGAACGTGCCGAGATTGACCAGCAGCGCATCGGCGCCCGACACGAAGGCCGTGACCTCGTCGGCCGAGATGGTCAGCGACGGCACCGCGCCCACCGCCAGCAGCAGGTTGGCGGTCAGCACCTGGGCTGCGGTGTTGGTGATGCAGTGGACGCGCGGGGCGCGCTCGCGCACGCGGTCGAGAATGTCGGCGGCGGTGTTCGCCAGCGGCCGGGCGTTCATGCGCGTCCTTCCGCCGGCAGCGATTCGGCCGCCAAGCGGCGGTGCCTGATGTTCATCCCGGAGTCCCTCCCCCGGCATGCCCGGTCATGGGTTCGGCGGGTCGGCCGGCGGGGATCCGCGCGGCCCGTCAGTCCCTAGTGGTCCGATCCCGCGGACGCAAGTCAACCCGCGGGGCGTCATCCGAAGGGGACGCCGATCCAGGGAGACCTCGGTGCCTGGGACGGCGCCCGCCCTCGCGCCGCTTGCGCTGGCGGGCCGGCTGTGGTGCTGTCGCGCAACTCGCTGGAGCTTTCCGATGATCCCGTTCTTCGTTCAGATCAAGTGCCACCTCGGCCGAGCCTATGACGTCGCCAACGCCCTCGCCGACGCCGAGATCGCCTCGGAGATCTACTCCACCGCCGGCGACTATGACCTGCTGGTGAAGTTCTACGTCCCGGCCGGCACCGATATCGGCCATTTCGTCAATGAGAAGGTGCAGCTCATTGCGGGCATCCAGGACACCAAGACGATCATCACCTTCAAGGCGTTCACCGGCGCCCGGTAAGGCTTGCGCCCGGTAAGGCTTACGCTGCGGAATGGCCGCGCGGCGAAAACCCGCGGAGAAGACCCGCGGAGAAGACCCGCGGCGGCAGGTGCGGCATCGATGTCGTCAAATTGACATCCCACCGTCTTGCGGGCGACGCACTCGCTCTCCATATTGCATCCATCGGCGGCGCATTAAGTTGCGACGCTGGTGTACGGCCACGCTGAGGGCAGATGACGCCGGATGTACGCGCATCAGCCTTAGCGTTGGCCGTCTTCATTTGTGAGCCTCGGCTTCGCTGTAAACGTCGGCTTCGTTGTAAGCGCCGGCTTGGTTTGTGGGTGGCGGCGTCGTTTGCGATTGCCGGCCTCGTTTCTGGGCGTTGAGGGCTTTCTCCTCGTTTGGCCGGGTCATCCCGGCCATTCGCGTCTTCGGACGCCGCCGTGCCCCGGCCCTGGTACCCGACCCGCCTGTCCCGGCCCGACCCGCCTTCGCAAGTCCCGAGAGCTTGCCACCGGGCGAACCTTTGCGCCGGGCGAATCCTTGCCGCAGCGCAAATCCTTGCCGCCGGGCGATTCGGCGCCCACTTCTCCATCGACACACCGATGGAGAGCGATTTGCCCGATCCCGACTTGTTCGATCCCGACTTGCCCGATCTCGACTTGTTCGATCCCGCGCGGACGCCGAACCCGCTCCTCGCCGACTGGTCCACGCCGTTCGGCCTGCCGCCGTTTTCGGCGATTCGCCCCGAGCATTTCCCGCCGGCCTTCGAGGCCGCCCTCCAGGCCCACCGCGCCGAGATCGAATCGCTCGCCGCCGACCCCGCGCCGCCCAGCTTCGAGGCCACGCTGCTCGGCCTCGAATCGAGCGGCCGGCTGCTCACCCGCGTCGCGAACGTGTTCTTCAATCTGAGCAGCGCCGACACCAATCCGGCGCTGCAGGCGATCGAGCGCGACATCGCGCCGAGGCTCGCCGCCCACCACGCCGCCATCTTCACCGACGCCCGGCTGTTTCAGCGCATCGACGCGCTGGAGGCCGGCAAGGACCGGCTGGACGCGGAAGCCCAGCGCCTGCTGCAGCGCACCCGCCTCGCCTTCATCCGTGCCGGCGCGAGGCTCGACCCCGCCGGCAAGGCCCGCATGGCCGCGATCGTCGAGCGGCTGGCGACGCTGGGCACCCAGTTCGCCCAGAACCTGCTGGCCGACGAGGCGGCCTGGACGCTGGTGCTGGACACCGACGACGACCGCGCCGGCCTGCCGGATTTCGTCATCGACGCAGCATTGCGGGCCGGCGCCGAGCGCGGCCACCCCGGCAAGGCGGCGATCACGCTGTCGCGCTCCTCGATCGAGCCGTTCCTCACCTTCTCGACCCGCCGCGATTTGCGCCAGCAGGCCTATGACGCCTGGATCCGCCGCGGCGAGATGGGCGGCGCCACCGACAACCGCGCGCTGGTGGCCGAGATGGTGGCGCTGCGGCTGGAGCGGGCGCGCCTGCTCGGCTACCCGACCTTTGCCGCCTACAAGCTCGACGACACCATGGCGCGGACGCCGCAGGCCGTGCGCGCGCTCCTGGAGGAGGTGTGGGCGCCGGCCAAGGCCCGCGCGCTGCGCGAGCTCTGCGACCTGCAGCGCCTCGCCGAGCAGGAGGGCTTCAACGGCACCATCGCCGGCTGGGACTGGCGCCACTATGCCGAGAAGCTGCGCAAGGCCCGCTTCGACCTCGACGAGGCGGCGACCAAGCCCTATCTGCCGCTCGACCAGGTGATCGCGGCGGCGTTCGACACCGCGTCCCGCCTGTTCGGCCTCGCCTTCACCGAGCGGACCGACGTGCCGGTCTATCATCCCGATGTGCGCGCCTTCGAGGTGACGCGGGACGGCCGCCACGTCGCGCTGTTCCTCGGCGACTATTTCGCCCGGACCTCCAAGCGCTCGGGCGCCTGGATGTCGAGCTTCCGCACGCAGGAGAAGCTGAAGGGCGACATTCGGCCGATCATCGTCAATGTGATGAACTTCGCCAAAGGCGAGCCGGCGCTGCTCTCCTTCGACGACGCCCGCACGCTGTTCCACGAGTTCGGCCACGCGCTGCACGGCATGCTGTCGGACGTCACCTATCCCAGCCTCGCCGGCACCGACGTCGCCACCGATTTCGTCGAGCTGCCCTCGCAGCTCTACGAGCACTGGCTGTCGCGGCCGGAGGTGCTATCGGTGTTCGCCCGCCACCACGCCACCGGCGCACCGATGCCCGAGGAGATGATCGCGCGCATCAAGGCGGCGCAGACCTTCAACCAGGGCTGTGCAACCGTGGAATATGTCGCTTCCGCGCTGGTCGACCTCGCCTTCCACGAGCTGACCGACACAGCAGCCCTCGATCCGCTGGCCTTCGAGGCGAAGGAGCTCGCCCGCATCGGCATGCCGGCGGAGATTTCCATGCGCCACCGCACGCCGCACTTCGCCCATGTGTTCACGGGCGACGGCTACTCGGCCGGCTATTATTCCTATCTGTGGAGCGAGGTGCTGGACGCCGACGCGTTTGCCGCCTTCGAGGAGGCCGGCAACGTGTTCGACCCGGCGACCGCCGAGCGGCTTTCCCGCTTCATCTACGCCGCCGGCAACCGGCGCGACCCGGCCGAGGCCTATATCGCCTTCCGCGGCCGGCTGCCGACCACCGCGGCGCTGCTGAAGAAGCGCGGGCTGGATGAGGCCGCCTAGAGCATCCGCCGATCCGGCAGATGCTCTAGGCTGTTGAATTGTCGCATTCTCTTGCGCAAAATCGGTTCCCTCGTTTGCGGAGAATGCTTCAGGGGAAGATCGTCGTCCCGCGCAAGCGCGCTGAGCGCGCGCGACCCGGGACGACGCCGAGCGAGGCGATCCATTCTGACGACGGTCCCGGGTCCTCGCTCCGCTCGGCCCGGGACGACGAGGCGACCAGATGAAGCGTCTCAGTCCGCCTCCGGCCGGGCGCGCAGGCGCTTGACCGCGCCGGATTTCGCCTTGGCCTCCAGGCGCCGCTTGACCGAGCCGGCGGTGGGCCGCGTCGCCCGCCGCCGCTTGGGCTCCACCGCCGCCTGCCGGATCAGCTCGACCAGCCGCGCCAGCGCGTCGGCGCGGTTGGCCTCCTGGGTGCGGAAGCGCTGGGCGCTCAGCACCACCACGCCGTCCTTGGTGGCGCGCCGGCCGGCGAGCCGCAGCAGCCTTGTGATCACCGGCGCCGGCAGCGAGGGCGAGCGCAGCGCATCGAAGCGCAGCTCGACCGCGGTCGCCACCTTGTTGACGTTCTGGCCGCCCGGCCCCGCCGCGCGCACGAAGGTCTCCTCGATCTCGCGCGGATCGAGCGAAATGGTGGCGGTGACCGGGATCATCGGGGCAAAGATCAATCGCAATCGGGTCCGTCGAGGAACGGGTTGGTCGCGCGCTCCTCGCCGATGCTGGTGGCCGGGCCGTGGCCGGGCAGGCAGACGAGGTCGTCGCCGAGCGCGAACAGCTTGGTCTTGATGCCGGAGATCAGCTGGGCGTGGTCGCCGTAGGGAAAGTCGGTGCGGCCGATCGAGCCGCGAAACAGCACGTCGCCGACCAGCGCGAAGCGATCCTTGGCATCGACCAGCACCACGCTGCCCGGACTGTGGCCGGGCACGTGGAGCACGTCGAACACCAGCTCGCCGACGCTGACGGTGTCGCCGTCCTTGAGATAGCGGGTCGGCGTCACCGGCCGGGCGCCGGCGAGCCCGTACATGTTGCCCTGGGTGGTGAGGGCGTCGAGCAGGAACTGGTCGGCCTGGTGCGGCCCCTCGACCGGCACGCCGAGGGAGTCGGCCAGCTCGGCGGCGCCGCCGGCATGGTCGATATGGCCGTGGGTGAGCAGGATCTTGTCGACCGTGACGCCAAGCTCGGCCAGCGCCTCGCGGATGGTGTCGAGATCGCCGCCGGGATCGACCACGGCGGCATGGCCGGTCGCGGTGCACATCACGATCGAGCAGTTCTGCTCGAACGGCGTCACCGGCACCACCGCAACCTTGAGGGCGGGCGTCGAGTCGGAGGAGGTCATCGGGCGCCTTTCTGCGACGGAGGAAGCCCTTCCGTGTCGCAGTCCGGCAGGCCGGCGGTCAAGGGCGATTCGGCGGCCGAACCTGTGCGCTCAGTCCGCCTCGGGCGGCACGATCAGGCCGCGCGGGGTGACCACCACCATGCGGCCGTCGCGCTTCTCGATCGCCACGACCCGGCCGAGGCCGGGCAGCGGCGAGCCGACGCCGACCTCGAACATGCCGCGCCGGCCTTCCACCAGCGCCGTGCCGTCGGCGGCCTCGCGCAGCACCCAGCCGGCGGCGACCGGCCGCTTCGCCGGCGCCGGCTCGACCGGGCGGATCGGCTGGGCAGGCGGCGGCTCGACGCTCGGCCGCAGCGACAGCGAGGCGGTGACGATGTTGGGCGAGGGCAAAGCGGCGGTGAGCGCGGCCTTGGCGGCGGTGGCGATGCGGCCGTCGAGGCCGGAATCGAGCGTCGCGAGCTGGCTCGCGACCTCCGCCTGGGCCTGCTCGGTGCGTTCCAGCCGCTCGACGATCCGGCCGAGGCGGGCGTCGGTCGCCTGCGCCTGGCCGTCGGCGGCGGCGACGCGGGCCTGCACCTCGGCCAGCGCGGCGGCGAGCGTGGCCATGTCGGCGCTGGCGCGCGGCTGGCTGAGGATGGTCCAGGTCAGGGCGCCGGTGGAGAGTGCGAGCGCCAGGGTGGCGGCGATGAGGGCGACCCGCCCTTCGGTCGGCGCGCGGCGGTTCTTCGGCACGGCGGCCGGCCGCCGCGCCCGGCCCGGCGGCGGCAGGCGGAGCTCGACCATCGGGGCGGTCAGCACGTGCGGAGCGCGCGGCTCGCAGGGCGGATCCTCCGCACCCTCGGCGGAGGCCGGCGATGTCCCCGGCGCCTCGGCCGGCGCAACCGCGCGCAGCCCGACATAGCCTTCCTCGGAGACCACCGGCGTCACAGTCCCGGAGTCGGCCGCAGGTAGGATCTGGATGTACTCCTTGTACATGCCCCGCCGCTTGCTCATGGCGCCCTTCCACCGGAAACGTTCACCTTCAAGTAACCTTTTTCCCCTTACCAATTGGTTACCGGACCGGTGACGAACGCCTGTTCGACCGCGGCAAAGGCGGATATCAGGGCATTATGATTGCTCCCAGCCTGTCCGCCGAAGAGCTTGAGCGCTATGCGCGCCATATCGTGCTGCGCGAGGTCGGCGGCCCCGGCCAGCAGGCGCTGAAGCGCGCGCGGGTGCTGGCGATCGGCGCGGGCGGCCTCGGCTCGCCCCTCTTGCTCTATCTGGCGGCGGCCGGCGTCGGCACGCTCGGCATCGTCGACGACGACGCGGTGTCGCTGTCCAACCTGCAGCGCCAGGTGCTGCACGGCACCGACGATCTCGGCCGGGCCAAGACCGACAGCGCCGCAGCCGCGCTCGCCCGCCTCAACCCGCACGTCGCGGTGATCCCGTTCGCCGAGCGGCTCGATGCGGACAATGCCCGCGCGCTGGTGCGCGGCTGGGACGTGGTGGCCGACGGCTCGGACAATTTCGCCACCCGCTATGCGGTGTCGGACGCCTGCTGCCTGGAGCGGCGGCCGCTGGTCGCCGCAGCCCTCGGCGCGTTCGATGCCACCCTCACCACGCTGCGGCCGTTCGAGACGCGGCCGGACGGCGAGCCGAACCCCACCTATCGCTGCCTGTTCCCGACCCCGCCGCCGCCCGGCGCGGTGCCCGCCTGCAGCGAGGCCGGCGTGCTCGGCGCGCTGGCCGGCGTCGCCGGCAGCCTGATGGCGCTGGAGGTGATCCGGGCGATCGTCGGCTTCGGCGAGCCGCTGGTCGGCCGGCTCCTGATGATCGACGCGCGCTTGATGCGCTTCGAGACGCTGGCCTATCGCTGGGATCCCGACAACCCGCTGACCGGCCGGGCGGCCGATCGCGGGTAGAGCGCGACCCGATCTGACTGCATCAGATCGGGCGCTCTAAGGTCTTGAGTCGTCGCATTCTCTTTCGCAAAACCGGGTCCCGCTTTTGCGGAGAATGCTCTCGATCGTCGAGGTGCGCGACGCCCGGCCGGGGATCGTCGTCCTCACAGCATGCTGAGCAGCACGCGGTCGGGCGGGCGGTGGCCGTCGATGAAGGTCTTGATGTTGACGATCACCTTCTCGCCCATGTCGATGCGGCCTTCCAGCGTCGCCGAGCCCATGTGCGGCAGGATGACGATGCGGCCGGCGCGGGCGAGCTTGATCAGCTTGGGGTTCACCTCGGGCTCGTTCTCGAACACGTCGAGGCCGGCGCCGGCGAGCTCGTCCGCCTCGATCATGCGGATCAGTGCCGACTCGTCGATGATCTCGCCGCGCGCGGTGTTGACGACGTAGGCCTCGCGCTTCATCAGCTTCAGCCGCCGCGCCGACAGCAGGTGGTAGGTGGCGGGCGTGTGCGGGCAGTTGACCGAGACGATGTCGACCCGCGCCAGCATCTGGTCGAGGCTCTCCCAATAGGTGGCCTCCAGCGCCTCCTCCACCGCCACCGGCAGGCGCCGGCGGTTGTGGTAGTGGATCTGCATGCCGAAGGCGCGGGCGCGCCGCGCCACCGCCTGGCCGATCCGGCCCATGCCGAGGATGCCGAGCCGCTTGCCCGAGATGCGCCGCCCCAGCATCCAGGTCGGCGACCAGCCCCGCCACTCGCCGTGCTCCAGCACCTCCAGGCCCTCGGCGACCCGGCGCGGCACGGCGAGGATCAGCGCCATCGTCATGTCGGCGGTGTCCTCGGTGAGGACGCCGGGGGTGTTGGTGACGGTGATGCCGCGCGACATCGCCACCTGCACGTCGATGTGGTCGACGCCGGTGCCGAAGCTGGCGATCAGCTTCAGGTTCGGCCCGGCATGGGACAGCACCGCCGAATCGATCCGGTCGGTGACGGTCGGCACCAGGACGTCGGCCTCCCGCACCGCCTCGGCCAGCTCGGCCTGCGTCATCGGGTGGTCGTCTTCGTTCAGGCGGGCGTCGAACAGCTCGCGCAAGCGGGTCTCGATGACCGCAGGCAGCGTTCGCGTCACAATGACCAGAGGTTTTTTCTTGGCCGGCATCGGGGATCTTCCGGAGCCCATTAAGGCAAATTTAACCGGCCGAGCCGACTGTCGCCGCCGGCGGACGGCAAACCCTCTCTAGCAGACGGGGTCGGAAACTCAAGGCAGGTTCCTGAACCCGTGTCATGAGCGCCCGGCGAGGGCCCGGTGCCCGACACGGTTTCCGGACGAAGCTTTCGGGGGCCGATCCCGGCAGCGGTCGCGCCGAAATCCTGGTCCATACGGTTTCCGGTATCCCAAAGGGATCAACCGGAAACGGTCTCGAAGGGAATTTTCGGCCACCCCGCGAGACGGAGCGGGTCGGCACGCCGCACGCAAAGGGGGTGTCCATCGATGCGTTGGCTGGTTGTGGTGCTGATCGGAGCTCTGGCTGCCGCTGCGGCCGGAATGGTCGCGACCAAGGCCTCGGCGCCGGCGCGGCCGGCCGAGGAGACCAACCTCGGCACCCATTCGGGGCTGCCCGTTCCGCGTTTCGTCAGCCTCAAGGCCGACCGCGTGAATGTCCGCGGCGGGCCTTCGCGCGACCATGACGTCACCTGGGTGTTCACCCGCCCGCGCCTGCCGGTGGAGATCGTCGCCGAATTCGAGACCTGGCGCCGGATCCGCGACGTCGACGGCCAGGAAGGCTGGGTCTACCACTCGCTGCTGTCGGGCCGCCGCACGGCGATGGTGGCGCCGTGGGTGTCCAAGGAGACGGTGATCCTGCGGGCCGACCGCTCGGCGGAGGCGCGAATCGCCGCCCGCCTGGAGCCGGGGGTGGTGGGCGCCGTGCGCGCCTGCCGCGGCGGCTGGTGCCGGATCAGCGGCCAGGGGTTCGACGGCTGGGTGCAGCAGGACCGGCTGTGGGGCGTCTACCCCAACGAGAGCATCGAATAGAGCGTCCGCCGCAACCGCGACCGCCGGTCTTGCGGAAAAGACTGCGACAAATCAACAACTTATACCAACGGCCCCAAACGCTGACGCGTGGGGCCGTTGACTCTCGCGGATTTTCTTTAGGGAAATCAAAGATTTCGCGAAAATCCGCGACTGGAACCAACGGTCCGCTTTCGCGGCCGTTGGTATTATGCCGGCCTGCGCGGACGGGAACCTGCGGGGCCAGGCGACATGGCCGGAACAGCCCCCATCATCGCCGGGCTTGTCCCGGCGATCCCGACACCCTGGTCATCCGCCTGCCGCCCTCTTTGCCGGCCCCGCCGCGGTGCCATCGAGATCGCCGGGACAAGCCCGGCGATGACGACGGAACGAGCGCCAGCACCTCATGTCAGGGCGCGCAGCCTCCGGCAAACCGCCTCATGCGGTTTCCGGTTGGTCCCTTCGGGATACCGGAAACGGTCTCGCCGGAAACCGTATCACTGGGCGGCGACGGGCAGCGGAATCGCGTCGTCCTCGTAGAGCGCGCGCATGTGCATGATGTCGGCCTCGGTCGGCAGCTTGGATTCATTGCCGAGCCGCTGCACCGCATTGGCCGAGGCGGCGCGGGCGCGGATGAAGTGCTCCTCCCAGCGCGCGCCGGGATAGGCGAGGAAGGAATAGACATAGGTGCCGTGGAAGATGTCGCCGGCGCCCGAGGTGTCGATCACCTTGTCCATCGGCACCTGCAGCGCCGGCAGGGTCTGCACCTTGCCCGCCTCGTCGTACCAGAGCATGCCGCGCTCGCCCATGGTGACGCCGGCGATCTTGACGCCGCGGCGCTTGAGATAGGCCAGCATCTCCTCCGGCGTCAGGTTCATCTGGGCGCACAGCGCCTCGGCGACCACCGCGACGTCGATATAGCCGATCAGCTCCTCGAGGTTCGGGCGCAGGTTGCCGCCGTCGAGCGAGGTGGGGATGCCGAGCTTGCGGCACACCTTGGCGTAGTGCAGCGCCGCGTCCGACTGGTGGCCGTCGAGATGGAGCACCCGGCAGCCGTCGAGCTTCAGGGCCGGGAAGCGTTCGAGATAGACGTCGTCGCGGGCGCGCAGGATGGCGCGCTTGCCCTCCTTGGGGATGACGAAGGACAGCGAGCCGTGCTGGACCCGGCGGCCGTGGACGGTGACGCCGTACTTGTGGGCCATGTCCAGGAACACGTGGCCGAGCCAGTCGTCCGACAATGTGCACAGGAGGTCGGCGGGAATGCCGAGCCGGGAGCAGCAGAAGGCGGCGGTCACCGCATTGCCGCCGAACGAGACGGCGTAGTCGTCCGCCACCTCCTTCTCGTCGCCGGTCGGGATCACCTTCGACAGCAGGGTGACGTCAATATATGTGTGGCCGATAAAGAGTGCGTCCATCGGGGGAACCTCCGTCCTCTCAAGACTTGCCGCTTCATTTGACGGAGGCAAGTCCAAGACGCGCCGCCCCCCACGGCCGCGCGCCTAGCGTGTCAAAAATACCGCAGCCACACATAGACGTGGGCGATGGCGATCGATACCAGCATCATCGGGAATGCGTAGAGCGTGAAGGTCACGAAGCGGAACGGCACGCCGTTGCGCTCGCCGATGCCGGCCACGGTGAGATTGGCCGAGGCGCCGATCAGCGTGCCGTTGCCGCCGAAGCAGGCGCCGAGCGACAGGCACCACCACAGGGGCTCGATGTGCTCGGGCCCGCCGAAGGCCGGGGCCATGGTCTTGACCAGCGGAATCATGGTGGCGACGAACGGAATGTTGTCGATGATCGCCGACAGCACCGCCGAGGCCCACAGGATGGCGTAGCCGGTCAGCGCCAGATCGCCGCCGGTGAGCGCCACCAGCTCGCGCCCGAGCAGGCCAAGCAGGCCGCCGGCCTCGACGCCGTGCACCACCACGAACAGGCCGAGAAAGAAGAAGATGGTGATCCACTCGACGTCGGAGAACGTCTTGTGGATGTTGGCGGCCGCCCTCTCGCCATGGTGGCGCCAATTGTCGAGCAGCATCAATGTGGCGGCGCCGCCGAGCGCGACCGAGGCCGGCTCCAGGTGGATGAAGCGGGCCGAGACGAAGCCGAGGATGGTGAGGGCGAGCACACCGAGGGACTGCTTGAGCAGCGTCCAGTCCTCGATGGTCTCGATCTCCCGCATCTCCATGACGTGGGCGCGATCCGCCGGCGCGGCCACGAGCGCACGACCCCACAGCAGATGGATCATCGCCACCTGCACCATGAGCGCCACCACCACCACCGGCGCCAGGTGATAGATGAAGGCGTTGAAGTCGAGCCCGACCAGCGAGCCGATCAGGATGTTGGGCGGATCGCCGATCAGCGTCGCCGTGCCGCCGATGTTGGAGGCGAAGATCTCGGCGAACAGGAACGGATAGGCCGGCACCTTGAGCTCGCGGGTGATGGCCAGCGTCACCGGCACGATGAGCAGCACGGTGGTGACGTTGTCGAGCAGCGCCGACAGCACCGCCGTGACCAGTTGCAGCAGCAGCAGGATGCCCCACGGGCTGGCGTGAGCCTTCTTCGCCGCCCACACCGCGACATACTGGAACATGCCGGAGCGGCGCGAGATCGACACCAGGATCATCATGCCGGTGAGCAGGCCGATGGTGTTGAAGTCGATGCCGCGCACCGCCTCGGCCTGATCGAGCACGCCGACCACGATCATCAGGCCGGCGCCGAGCAGCGCGACGATGGCGCGGTTGACCTTCTCGCTGATGATCAGTGCGTAGGTGGTGGCGAGGACGGCGGTCGAGACCCAGAGCGGATCGAGGCCGAAAATCACGTGCGGCACGAGCGTGCCGGATCCGCCATGCATGGGTGAAACAGCCCCTGATCAAGGAAAAATCCGCCGCCCGTCGAACCCGGCGCGGCGGAACCGCAAGCTCCGCCATTCCCTTGGCCGCTGTCAACTCGGGCCGGCGGGCACGGGCGCAGGATTCATAGGGTCTCCGGCGGATCATCCGGAAACCGCGTCAATGCGCCTCGTCCCAATTGGCGGCGGCGCGCGCATCGACCTTGAGCGGCACCTTCAGCGCCACCGCCGGCAGCGCCGCCTCGGTCATCACCCGGCAAACGACCGGGATCATCGGCTCGACCTCGTCCATCGGCACCTCGAACACCAGCTCGTCGTGCACCTGCAGCAGCATCTTCGATGACAGCTTGGCCGCGGCGAGCGCCGGCTCGATGCGGATCATCGCCCGGCGGATGATGTCGGCGGCCGAGCCCTGCAGCGGCGCGTTGATGGCGGCGCGCTCGTTGAACGCCCGCACCGAGGCGTTCGACGCCTTGATGTCGGGATAGTGCGCGCGCCGGCCGAACAGCGTGGCGACGTAGCCATGGGTGCGGCAGAACGCCTTGGTCGCCTCCATGTAGTCGCGGATGCCGGGGAAGCGCTCGAAATACTTGCGGATGTAGGCGCCGGCCTCCTCGCGGCCGATGCCGAGCTGGTTGGCAAGCCCGAACGCCGAGATGCCGTAGATGATGCCGAAATTGATGGCCTTGGCGCGCCGGCGCACCTCCGGCGGCATGCCGGCCACCGGCACGCCGAACATCTCCGACGCCGTCAAAGCGTGGATGTCGATGCCGTCGGCGAAGGCCTGGATGAGCTGGGGAATCTCGGCGACGTGGGCGAGCAGGCGAAGCTCGATCTGCGAATAGTCGGCCGACACCAGCCGGCAGCCCTCGGCGGCGACGAAGGCCTTGCGGATCTTGCGGCCGTCCTCGGTGCGCACCGGAATGTTCTGCAGGTTGGGCTCCGACGACGACAGCCGGCCGGTGGTGGTGGCGGCCAGCGCGAACGAGGTGTGCACGCGCCCGGTCGCCGGATTGACGTAGGCCGGCAGCGCGTCGGTGTAGGTCGATTTCAGCTTGGTGAGCTGGCGCCAGTCGAGGATGCGCGCCGGCAGGTCGAAGCCCTGCTCGGCGAGCTCGTCGAGGATGGTGGCCTTGGTCGACCACGCGCCGGTCGCGGTCTTCGTGGCGCCGGGCAGGCCCATCTTGCCGAACAGGATGTCGCCGATCTGCTTCGGAGACCCGACATTGAAGCTCTCGCCGGCGAGCTGGTGGATCTCGGCCTCCAGCGCTGCCGCCTTCTGGGCGAACTCGCCGGAGAGCCGCGACAGCACCTGCCGGTCGATGGCGATGCCGCGCGCCTCCATGCGCGCCAGCACCGGAAGCAGCGGCCGCTCCAGCCGCGCATAGACCCGGCTCATGCCCTCGGCTGTGAGGCGCGGCTCCAGCACCCGCCACAGCCGCAGCGCGGCGTCGGCGGCGCCGGCAGCAAAGGCTCGGACGTCGTCGATGGCGACGCGCTCGATCGGCAGCGCCGCCTTGCCGGAACCGGTGACCTCCTGCCGGCTCTTCGGCTCGAAGCCCAGCCAGTGGCGGGCGAGCGACACGAGGTCATGCGCGGCGCGGCCGGCGTCGAGCACGTAGGACACCGTCATGACGTCCTCGAGCGCGGCGCAGGCGACGCCGGCGCGCTCCAGCACGACGCTGAGGCCCTTGATGTCGTGGCCGATCTTGCGCACCGCGCCATCCGCCAGCAGCGGCCCGAGCCGGGCCAGCGCCGCAGCCGCGTCGAGCTGCCCCGCCGGCCGGCCGTCGCCGAACAGGCCCTCGCCGGAGACGTGGCCGAGCGGGATGTAGGCCGCCCGGCCGGGCTCGACCGCCAGCGCCAATCCCACCAGCTCGGCCCGCATCGGGTCGGCGCCGGACAGCACCGCGCCCAGCGCCACGGCGCCGGCGTCCAGGATGCGGGCGATCCAGGCGTCGAGCGCCTCAAGCGTGGACACCGTCTCATACTGGGACGGCTCGAACGGGATGGCCTTGATGGCGGCGGCGCGCGCCTTGGCCAGCGCCGCCGGGGTCAGCTCGCGCGCCTCAGCCGGGCGTGCCGCGGGCTTTGCCGCCGGCAGCGCGCCGCCCGTAGTCGCCGTCACCTCGGCGCGCTCGCCCTCGGCCGCCGGCCCGGCGCCGATCAGCGCCAGCAGGCGGTCGGAGGTCTCCCCGCCCGGCGCGAGGTCGGGGTCGGGGTCGATCTGGCTCGGGTCGACCTCGTAGATCTCGCCGGCCCGCTTGGTCAGCAGGGTCAAATCGAGCGCCTTGAAGAAGCCGATCAGCGGCTTCGGCTCGGGCGCGACCAGCCGCAGGCGCTCGATCGGCACCGGCAGCGGCGCGTTGACGTCCAGCGTCACCAGCCGCTTGGAGAGGCGGATCTTGTCGATGATCTCGGGGTCGGTCAGGGTGGCGCGGCGCTTGGGCTGCTTGATCTCGTGGGCGCGCGCCAGCAGCGTGTCGAGGTCGCCATAGTCGGCGATGAGCTGGGCCGCGGTCTTGATGCCGATGCCCGGCGCGCCCGGCACGTTGTCGGTCGAATCGCCGGCCAGCGCCTGCACGTCGGGGATCTTTCCGGGCGGCGTGCCCTCCCAGCGCTCGGCCACCTCGGCGGCGTGCAGGAGGCGCTCGGGCCGGTAGCCCGGCTTGCCCTTGATGCCCGATTCCGGATCGTAGAAGGCGACGGAGCCATCGACGAGCTGCATCAGGTCCTTGTCGGAGGACACGATCAGCACCTTGGCGCCGGCCGCCGTGGCCTCGCGGGCATAGGAGGCGATGAGGTCGTCGGCCTCGAACCCCTCCAGCTCGATCGGCTCCAGCCCGAACGCCGTCACCGCCTTGCGCATCAGCGGGAACTGCGGCACCAGCTCGGCCGGCGGATCGGGCCGTTGGGCCTTGTAGTCGGGATAGATCTCGGTGCGGAAGGTCTTCTCCGACCGATCGAAGACGATGGCGAGGTGGGTCGGCTTGATGCCAAGCGCCCCGTCCTTCACGAACTGGAACATCTTGGTGCAGAACAGCCGCACCGCGCCGGTCGGCAGGCCGTCGGACCGCGCATTGTACTTGCGGTCCTGGTTCATCGACTGGAAATAGGCACGAAAGACGAAGGAAGACCCGTCGACCAGGAAGACATGGTCGCCGGGCTTCAATCCGCGGGCGGGGGTATCGGTCATCAAGGGATCCGGGTCTCAAATTGGGCCCGGATCATAGACCGCGCGGCGCCGGTGGCGAGTCCCGGCCGCCGCCGCCAGGATGGGGATCACTCCGCCGGCTGCAGCTTCGGGCGGCTTGGCACCAGCTTGAACGCCTCGGGCCGCACGAACAGATAGCGCGCCGGGGTGTTCTTCACCGCCAGATGCAGCAGCAGCGGCCCGGTGACGGCGATCAGCGTGACGATGACCGACAGCCAGCCGGCATCGGTGACGAGGCCGAGCTTGATCAGCGCCACGCGGCTGGTCGCCATGAACAGGAAGAAGGCGAGATAGATGACCAGCGTGTTGCGGCCGCAATAGCGCAAGGGGGCGAACACATCGCGCCCGGCCATCAGCGCCGAGGCCGCCACCACCGCCATTGCCCCGGCCATGCCGAGAATGAGCGACACCACCGGCAGCGCCGAGATGCCGAGATGGACGGCCAGCGCCTCCGCCACCGCCCACAGCGCAAGCCCGGCCAGGGCGAGGCGGACGTGGTCCTGCGCCCAGGCGGCGAGCGCGAAGACATGGCGGCAGGCATAGTAGCCGGCGAGGAAATAGACGACGCGGGCGCAGAACTGGTCGACCACGAACATGCCGGTGTCGATGTGGGCGATCTCCAGCGCCGCCGCCACCCCGAGCACCAGCGGCATCGGCAGCCGCCGGGTGAGGCGGGCGACGATGAAGAAGATCGGCAGCATGTGGATGAACCACAAGGTGCCGAACGGCTCGACGAAGGCCATCGCCAGCGCCAGCGGCAGCTCCATCAGCGAGGCGCCGCCGAACAGCAGCCCCTTCACCAGGAACACGATGGCCGACCACAGGAGCAGGAAATAGACGAAGTGCACCACCTTGCGGTCGAGATAGGTGCGCCAGTCGCGGTCGATCACCCGCCCGACGAACAGGCCCGACAGCAGGAAGAAATCCGGCACGCGGAACGGCGTCATGAACTCGACGAGCGGGTGCATGAAGCCCTCGCGGCCGAGCTGGGCCTCGACGCCGAAGGTGGAATGCATCATCACCACGAAGACGATGCAGAAGCCCTTGGCGTAGTCGACCCAATCGACCCGCCCGCCGCTCGCCACGCCTGTTGCCGTCATCCGCGCCATCCGGTCCTTCGCGCCGTTCGCCGAAACCCCCGTGCCCGGTGCTGTCGCCTCCCTGTCCGCAAGGCCGGTTCGCGCCCGTGCGGCGGACGACTCCAGTCCCGCCCCCGTACAGTGCCGGTGCAATGGTGACCAAAGCCGCAAAGACCATGCCGCGCCGCCTGGAGCGTCCACCGATCCGATTGGATCAAGCGGACGCTCTAAGTTTTTGAATTATCGCATTCTTTTTCGCAAAACCGGTGCCCGCCTTTGCGGAGAATGCTCCAGCGCGCGCGGACAGACGCCCGGCATGGTGAACGGAGGCTCTTTCGATCGGCGCGGATTTGACTTGATCCCGCGTCAGCGGCGCGGCGCGGCCGCGTCTTCGCGCGGCGGCGCGGACTGGACCAGCCGCGGCAGCGTGCGCTCGTCGATCGACACGCTCTTCACCAGCGCCTGCACCTCGTCGCCGACATCGAGGCCGAGGGAGTCGAGCGCCAGCCGCGTCGCATAGGCATAGAGCCGGTCGCCGCCGGCCAGCGCCACCGCCACCAGCGCGAACGGGCCGCCATCGGTCTCCACCCGCTCCACCGTGCCGAACAGCACCGTGCGCACGCTGACGCCGCCGGGCCGGCCGACCGCCAGCGTCACATTGGTCGAGCGCACGGCGATGCGCACCGGTCCCGCGGCCGGCTCGATGCGCCCCGGCACCACGATCTCGCCGGCCGGGTGCGCGACCAGCGTCACCGCGTACTCGGGATCGTAGCGCGTGACGCGGCCGGTGATCACCGACACCGCCTCGAAGCGGTCGGCGGCGGTGGCGTAGAGGGTCGGCGCCAGCACCTCGGCCGGCGGGCCGATCGCCGTCACCTTGCCGGCTTCGAGCTTCACCACCCGCGCGGCCAGCCGCGCCACCTCCTCCACCGCGTGCGACACATAGACGATGGGGATGGCGAACTCGTCGCGCAGCCGCTCGATGAACGGCAGCACCTCCAGCTTGCGGTCGGAATCGAGCGAGGCCAAGGGCTCGTCCATCAGGAGCAGGCGCGGGCTCGCCAGCAGCGCCCGGCCGATGGCGACGCGCTGGCGCTCGCCGCCCGACAGCGTCATCGGCCGGCGGTCGAGCAGGTGGGAGATGCCCAGCACCTCGACCACCGGATCGAACGCCACCACCCGGCCGGCGGCCGGGGTGAAGAAGCGGCCATAGCCGAGATTGGTGCGCACCGACAGATGCGGGAAGAGCTGGGCATCCTGGAACACCAGGCCGAGCCGGCGGCGGTGCGGCTTCACATTGCGGCCGGCCGCGGTGTCCAGCAGCACCGTGCCGTCGACCTCGATGTGGCCGCGCTGCGGCCGGGCGAGGCCGGCGAGCAGGCGGATGACGGTCGACTTGCCCGAGCCGGAATGGCCGAACAGCGCGGTGATGCCGCCCTCGGCCTCGAAGGCGACGTCGAGCGCGAACGCGCCCTGCACGTGGTGGCAATCGAAGCGGATCATCGCGTCACAAGGTCTCCGGTTGACCGGCTCGGAAAAGTCTCTGCCAGGAGCCGCGCTCTCTTTCCCTCTCCCACCCGGGCCGCGCTTGCGCGCGCCCGGGCGCAGGCTCTTGTGGGAGAGGGTGCCGAGCGATCGAAGATCGCGAGGCGGGTGAGGGGTGGATGCGGACGGACCCTGGAAGATTTACCCCTCACCCGGCGCGACCTCGCTTCGCTCGCTCCCGCCACCCTCTCCCGCAAGGGGAGAGGGAAGAAAGGGCCGAACGCATCGCCCGGAAACCGTCATACGGTTTCCGGTTGATCCCTTCGGGATACCGGAAACGCCCTCGCCGAAAAATCCTTGAGTTGAAGGGATTTTTCGGCGATCGGAATACGGTTCTCCGGCTTGATCAGCCGGAAACCGTATCACTCGACCCGCACGCCGCGGCGGTCGCTGCGGCGGGCCATGAGTTCGGAGGCCACCAGCGCGGCGAGCGAGATGACCACGGCGACCAGCGACAGCCGCAGCGCCGCCATCTCGGCGCCCGGCACCTGGGTGTAGCCATAGATGGCGGCCGGAATGGTGCGCGTCTCGCCGGGAATGCTCGACACGAACGTAATGGTGGCGCCGAACTCGCCCAGCGCCTTGGCGAAGCACAGCACCGCCCCGGCGATCACCCCGGGCAGCGCCAGGGGCAGCGTGACGGTGGCGAACACCCACAGCGGCGGGGCACCGAGCGTGGAGGCGGCCTGCTCCAGCCGTGCGTCGACCGCCTCGATGGTCAGGCGGATCGCCCGCACCATCAGCGGAAAGCCCATCACCGCGCAGGCCAGCGCCGCACCCGTCCAGCGGAACGAGAGCACGATGCCGAAA
The DNA here is from genome assembly GCF_008630065.1 of Blastochloris sulfoviridis. GTDB lineage: Bacteria > Pseudomonadota > Alphaproteobacteria > Rhizobiales > Xanthobacteraceae > Blastochloris > Blastochloris sulfoviridis. The sequence continues at coordinate 8,244 of NZ_VWPL01000007.1, read as the reverse complement.
TTGCTCTCCAGGAAGCTGCCGACCGGCGCGCGCCGGCCGAAGGTGAGCAGCAGCATGTAGCCGGTGACCACCGGCGGCAGCACCAGCGGCAGGTGCACCAGCCCGTCCAGCACGGTCTTGCCGGGGAAGCGGCCGCGCGCCAGCAGCAGCGCCACGGCAATGCCGAGCGGCAGGCTGGCGAGCGTCGCGACGCCGGCCACCTTGAGGCTGAGCTGGATCGCCACCCATTCGTCTGCGGTCAGTGTCCCCATCGGGCGGGGCGTCCTCTGCGTTTGCGGCGGCCGCCGGGTCAGGCCGGGTGCCGGTGAGCGGGTCGGGGCTTCGTCGCCCGGTTGCCGAAAATGCCGTTATTGAACGAGGGCGTTCGGCGAAAGTGTTGCAGGGATCACGACGGGATCATCCGCAAGTCCTCCCCGCCGATCTCTAAACCTGTCACCCATGTCGTCGGTCTGAACTGTCACCCATCTACCCGGTCAGAACCCGTGTCTTCCCTCTCCCCTTGCGGGAGAGGGTGCCGAGCGATCAAGGATCGCGAGGCGGGTGAGGGGTGATATCGAGCAAGCTTGGACGGGACCCCTCACCCGGCGCGACCTCGCTGACGCTCGGCCGCACCACCCTCTCCCGCAAGGGGAGAGGGAAGAAAGAGCCGATCTCATAACCCGAAACGGCATCATCCGCCGCGGGATCGACGAATCTCTCTTACCTCTGTTCCGAGAGGGCTGAGAAGGTCGGCCGATCTGGGCTGCTCCGACCGGCCCTCACGCTCTTGCCCTCAGGCCCCGGCCTCAGGGCAATGATGGCTCAGGGCTTCGGCACGATGGTGAAGCCCTGGCCGGTGAGGATTTTCTCGGCGGTGGGCGAGCGCAGGAAGGCCACGAAGGCCGCGGCGTCCGGGTTGGCCGAATTGGCGGTCAGCGCGATCGGGTAGAGCACCGGGTCGTGGCTGTCGGTGGGGAAGGTGTCGACCACCTTCACCTTGGGCTCGGCCTTGGCGTCGGTGGCATAGACGATACCGAACCTGGCCTCGCCGCGGGCGACCAGCGCCAGCGCCGCGCGCACGCTCTCGGCCCCGGCGATCTTCGGCTCCACCGCCTCCCACACGCCGAGCGCGCTCAGCGCCTGCTTGGCGTAGTTGCCGACCGGCACGGCGGGGATGGCGCCGGTGGCAAGGCGCGAATCGCCGATCGCGGCGGCGAGCGGGAAGCCCTTGGCGATCTTGAGGTCGGTCGCGGCGTCGAGCGGGGCGATCAGCACCAGCGCATTGCCGAGCAGGGTGTCGCGGCTGCCCTCCTTGATCAGCTTCTTCTCGGCGGCCCAGTTCATCCAGCGCAGGTCGGCCGAGGCGAAGACGTCGGCCGGCGCACCGGATTCGAGCTGGCGGGCCAACGCCGAGGAGGCGGCATAGGAGAACGACACCTTCTTGCCGCTTTCCTTCTCCCAGGCGGCGCCGATGGCGTTGAAGGCGGTGGTCAGGCTCGCCGCGGCGAACACCAGCACCGGCGCCTGCCCCTTCGGCGCAGCCGGCTCGGCGGCCGTGGCCGCTTCCGTGGCCGCTTCCTTGGCCGGCTCCTTGGCGCTCTTGGCGTCCTTGGCGTCCTTGGCGAGCGACGGCAGCGCGGGCTGGAGCGCCAGCGCGAGAAGACCGGCGAGGGCGACGGAGGCGATGCGGCGGGTGGGTGTCCAAGCCATGGGATATCCTTTCGTGATGCGCTATTTTCTACCGAATATAGCGCGCGGCGCAACACGGCTCAGGCTCGGCTGACGAGGGATCGGAACGCCGAGCCGAGGAGACCGGGGGTGGCGACGACCGCCCCGATCGCTGATCCATCAAATCGAGGCAATCCCGCGACGGTCTTCATGCCCCCCGGAGGGCATGCGCCGGTCAGCCGCTGGCGCGGGTTGGTTCCGGGAAGAACGTCACGCCACCGGATTTCGCTTCGAAGCGCAGGCCGATGGAGGACAGCACCTTCACGACGGTCGCGAACTCGGGATTGCCCCTGGCATCGAGCGAACGATAGAGGCTCTCGCGTGCGAGGCCGGTCTCGCGCGCGATCCGGCTCATGCCGCAGTCCCGGGCGATGGCCCCCAATATTATCATGGCGGCGGTCGCATCGCCCCGTGCAAGCGCATCGTTCAGCAGCGCCAGAGGCTCGTCGAGCGACGGGGGCGGGGGGGCAGGTTCGCCCGAATCCGCCATGCCCGCCGCGAGGTCCGCAGGTGCGCCGTCTGCGGGCGCAAACAGGGACGGCTGGAGGTCGTTCTCGACGAGCCGCCATTCGTCGGCGGTGGCGCGCGCCTTCAGGTCGGCGAGAAGCTCCTGGCTGCATCGGGCGAGGAAGAGCCTCAACTGGTCGGCCGTCTTGATGTTGACGACGTCCCTTCCCGGCACATCGAACAGGACCGCGATCTTTCCCGCGAGCGCAAGGCGCAGCACGTTCAGGACGGTGCCGGGGCTCCTGCCATCCCAGATCATCAAGCCGAAATCGGCCTCCTGCGCCATTTCCCGGTCCTTGGCGGCGTGGAACTGGAAGCCTCTGACCGATTTCGGGACTGCGACGGGCCGCGTCCGCCACGCACCGACGTTATTCCGGGGCGCATCACCCGAACAGAAGATGGTCACGTTTGGATAGCGCCGGTCGAACAGGTGCTTCTGCACGGCCTTGTCGGCGCCGTTCGCATCCCCGACGATCACTTGATGTCCGCTTGCGACGACATTGTCGATGCGCGCCTTGACCTCGGCGGGAAGCCGGGAGACGTGGCGAGAGCCTCCCATGAAGATGGTATTCATCGTCATTTCCCGACGAGACGCCGTGCAACTTGCTGGCCACGCTCTTGGCGCCTCTGGTTGCTCACGTTATAATGTGAATTGATGGTCTTTCACGCGCGATACTAAGGACCGATGCCCGCACCTCCTCGGAGAAATCATGCTTAACATTCGTTTTCCATTAACTTTTGAATCATGATTTCAAGCGCCGCGGCCCAGCTTGACTGCTAGCTGTGACTTAACTTTCGCGTCGAAGATGCGGTGTATACGCTTTTTCGTGTCTAGAGTGGCCTTCCTCAATTCATCGTCCATTAGTTCCACTCGCGATAGGTTCTTCCTGCGCTGCTGTTCACGCTTCACCAGTTCATCGAGATTTTTCATTCTGAGCATGAGCGCTCTCCATCTTATGAGCTAGCAACCGTTCAACGCGTTGGAAGTACCTCGAGTTCAACTCGGGTGAAAAATAATGCTTACGCTTAACCCATACGAATCCCTCGGATTGAGAAATCACAGCCACATCAATGGGACCACCGACCGTCTCCATCCCGCGGGAAACTCGCCTCTTGATCGACGTAAGATTAACTAACGCCTCCGCCATATCGGCCAACTCTTGCTTTGGCATAAATTCTACCATGTCCTCAATCTGCGCTCGCGACCTGTTTCTAATAGCTTCAAAAGCATGCATTTTTAGTCCATTCGCGAACGCCGCCTCTGCCGCCTCAACCACCTTTTGAATAACGTCAGCTCCCTTTGGATCTGCAAATTCTATCTTTTCCAGTATTTTTTCAGCGATGCTCGAAATTGTACTTTCACAGAAGTCCGCAATATCGGTTTGTATTTTTTCATCAAGGCCGTATAAAAACCTCTCAACCATTTCTTTTTGTGCAAACGGTATTACCGTCGCTCGACTTGTTGAGCCGTCAATTATATCAATATCTACGTGATTGGTTTTTATATACTTTAACTTGCTGCCGATTATTCCGTCCACCTCAAACGACACAAGCGTGGGGAAAATCTCGTCTGTGCCGAATCCCGCAATAACGATGCCGGTGGCTGAGTCAGACATGACACTTTTTGACAACAAAAGCTCAGAAACTTGAAATAGCTTATTTTTCGTAATTTTAGATGTATCAGGAAATAGGCGTGATATGCATTCGACAATATTGCTGCGCAATTTTTCCGTAAGGGTGAAATCGCCATCCATAAATAGTGCGTCATCTTGTTTTTTCAATATGATTATGTATTCATCCGCGAGGCGCTTAATAATTGAGTTCCCGAATGCAGCGATTCCCTTTTGTGTTGGGTTTTTGTTATTTTCTAAATATCCTCCAAGCTCTTTTTCAAATGCGTCGGCAGCTTCTTGGCGAATTTTTAATAACCTTCGGCTTATTGTGTGAATTGCGTCGCTGTTCTTAGCGGATTCTGGAGCTGACGCGCCATAATTTTGTAAAAATTCAAGAAACGCCGACGCCGCTACCTCTACCTTGTCGTATCCACACGATTTTGTTCTGAACAATTTAATCAGCGACGGAAGCGGCGTCCCAGCAAAACTCATCCCATTGTAAATCATAATACCTATCGGATTATGGTCGCACAGTTCAAATAACTTGTCTGCAGTGTCAAATATCTTTTCCTGCCTGGTGCCCGTTGTGATTGTCACAGCACTATCTGCGGCAAGGGCGATCGCAGATTTATTGATGATTGCAATTTCAGCTGTCATTTTCCGCCACCTTGCGGCAGCGGCCTGCTTCGTGATTTCGGCGCGGCGTTCTATCGACAGCAATCCCGCCCACGCGCGACCTCCCCGCAAGCCGCCCGCCTCCCAAGCTCCAACATGGAATTACTAGCTGACTCTGCAATGCCTTGGCTATCGGCAGCTGTGTCGCCGGCGCTGAATTTCGCACGCGGCATTGTAACGCGCGGGCGCGTACGAACTTCCCGCCCATATCGAATGCGTACCATGGAGCGGTGCGCCGGGCACATCTTATCAGGTTCGGCGGATCTCAAGCGGAAGCATCACTCGGGCAACGTTTCGTGCGCCGCCGCAACGACGTTGCCCGGACTTCAGGATTTCTGTCACGCGCCCCCGCCTGGCCGTTTCCCTTTGCCTTTTCTTCGTGCAAACGGCCGGCCCAGCCTTGCCGCGGCCGCGGGCGGCGGGTACCTCTCGCCTCACCACCGCTTGGAGGTGCATCCGATGGCGTCCGAATCCCGCAGTGCCGATCACCCCCGCAGTGCCGATGGTCCTTGCAGCGCCGATGACGCGCGCGTCACCCGGCGGCTGGCCTTTGTCATCACCGGCTACGAGCCGCTGCCGCCCGAGAAGCAGCACGCCCGCTTCGTGCGCGAGATCGGCCGGTTCGAGACCACCTGGGGCGTCAAGGCCACGGTGTCGGAGGCCGAAGGGCTCGACGGGCCGGTGCCGCGCTGGACGGTGGAGACGGTGGCGCCCGACTGGCGGGTGGACACCGAACTGCGGCTGCTCGACTGGCACGAGGTGGTGGCGGCCGATTTCAGCCGCACCGAGCCGCGGCGCATCCTCGACGGGGTGATGGCGATGGCCGACTTCGTGCTGACCGGCACGCTGTTCCGCTACATCCGCTGCAATTTCCGCTACGGCCTGTTTTTCCTCTATCCGCTGGTGCTGCTGGGGCTGATCGCCGCCGCCGGCATCTATGCGGGCATCTGGTATGCCGGAAAGGCCTCCACCGCGCCGCTGCTCGGCTTCCCGGCCGCCTTCACGGTGGTGTGGATCCTCTACCTGATGGTGCGCAACCGGCTGTTCCTGGCCTATATCCTCGACGACTGGTCGTTCGCCCGCGACCTGGTGCGCGGCCGGCGGCCCGACCTCGACGCGCGGCTCGACCAGTTCGCGACGTCGATGACCGAGGCCCTCGCCACCACCAAGGCCGACGAGGTCGTGCTGATCGGCCACAGCCTGGGCGCAGCGCTGATGGTGGAGGTGCTGGCCCGCGTGCTGGCAAACCGGCCGGCGGGTGCGACGCCGCAGGCGGCCGAAACGGCGCCGCAGGGCGAATCAACGGCGCCGCAAGCCCCGCCGGCGACGCCGCAAGCCTCGCCAACGGCGCCGCAACGGCCGCTGGCGCTGATGACCTGCGGCTCCTCCATCCTCAAGATCGGCCTGCACCCGGCGGCCAAGCAGTTGCGCGAGGATGCCAGTATCGTCGCCAACAGTCCCAAGGTTTTCTGGGTCGAGTATCAGGCGCTGGTCGACATCATCAATTTCTACAAGTGCAATCCGGCGCAGTTGATGGGCCTGAAGGTCGAACGACTGCCGGAGGTGCGCACGGTGCGTATCCGCAACATGCTGAAGGAAGAGACCTACCGGCGCTTCCGTGGCGACTTCTTCCGCATGCACCGTCAGTTCGTGATGGGCAACGAGCGCCGCTATCATTACGACTACTTCATGATCTTGTGCGGCCCCGTGCCGTTGGAGACCCGGGTTTTGTCGCCGGATGCGGCGATGGCCGCCGTTTGTGCGGAGGGCGCCGCTGCCGCGCCGGTAGCCGAGGCCGCATCATGACGGTGGAGTTTGCCAAGATCCTGTGGCTGATCGGCGGCGTCGGCTGGTACGTGATCCGCTTTCCCTATGAGCGTCGCAACAAGCGCAAGAACAAGGTCGTCAAATCCCAGTTCGATCTTCGCGAAACGCTTCTGCTTGCCTGCTCGCTGTCGGGCCTCGGCATCGTTCCGCTGATCTATGTCTTCAGCGGATTTCCCGCCTTCGCCGACTATTCGTTCCATTGGCTGCAGGCCGGGGCCGGAGCGGTGGCGATGGTGGCGGCGCTGGCGATGTTCCGGCTGAGCCACCGCGACCTCGGCCGCAACTGGTCGGTCAGCCTGGAGCTGCACGACTCGCACAGTCTGGTGACCGAGGGAAGTTATCGCTACGTCCGCCACCCGATGTACACGGCGTTCTGGCTGTTGGCGCTGGCGCAGGTGCTGTTGTTGCCGAATTGGATCGCAGGTCCGGCCGGTCTCGTCGGTTTCGGTATTTTGTTCTTCGGCCGGGTCGCGCGCGAAGAGGCGATGATGCTGTCGATCTTCGGCGATCAGTATCGCGAATACATGAAGCGCACGGCGCGAATCTTTCCGGGCCTGTATTGACATCGTGGCCGCCACGCGTTGCGCCGTGGCAACACGTCTGCGGCGAACGTTCGCCGCCTCGTTTCGGCGCTGGCGTTTGACGGCGCCGGTGGGTATGAGGGGATTCGCCCCAGCGCAACCTTCCGGCGGCTACGGATTCGTCAGAACATGCTCGGATTCCAGCGGTTTTTCCTCGCAGTCGGCGCCCTCGCCTGCCTCGCTCTCGCCCCCGCCCAGGCGGCCCCGCCGGCACAGACCAGCGAGACGCGGGTGTATCTCCTGCGCGGGCTCGCCAATGTGTTCTCGCTCGGGCTCGACGACCTCGCCGACAAGCTGTCGCGCCGCGGCATCCAGGCCACCGTCGCCAACCACGCCGACGCCGACGCCCTCGCCGATGAAATCGTCTCCCGCCGCGCCGCCGGCTGGCGCGGGCCGGTGGTGCTGGTCGGCCACTCGCTGGGCGCCGATGCGGTCTATCCGATGGCCGCGCGGCTGGCCGCGGCCAAGGTGCCGGTGTCGCTGGTCGTCAGCTTCGACCCGGTCGGCTACCAGACCGTTCCGCGCAACGTCACCAAGGCGGTTAATTATTACCTCTCCGGCTGCTGCAACGCGGTCCGCTCGGGCCACGGCTTCAAGGGTTCGCTGACCAATTTCGACCTCGAGGGCAAGAGCGACCTCGGCCACCTGAACATCGAGAAGTCGCCGCAGCTCCATGAGGAGGTGATCGCGCGGATCGTTGCGCTCAAGGCGCCGCCGCGCAAGCGGAGGAAGCCCGCCCAGCCCGCGCCCGACACCGTCAAGGACGCGACCAAGCCGGCAACCGACGTGACCGGAACGGCCCCGGCCTCGACCACCGCCGGCGTGCCGGCCGCGGCTCCCGCGACGACGCACTGATCGTCGCCGGCGCCGTCGAGCCCGACCCGAACGGCCGGGTTTTGAGACGGTTGCCGGTTGATCCGTTGGGAATCCCGGAAGCGATCCTGCCGAAAACCCCTTGTTCGACAATGCCAACGGCCCCACGCGTCAGCGCATGGGGCCGTTGGCATGATGCGGGCTCTCTTCGAGACGCGGCCCGTGTCCGGGTCGGCTCGGGGGCTTCAACTTGTGAGGCGGCTTCGGCTTGAGGCGGCGTCAGCTCGCGGTCTTGCGCCGCAGCCGCACGACCACGTCGACGCGCGCCACCTCATAGCCGGCTGGCGGCTCGGGCGTCCGCTCCAGGGTCACCGCGCTGGGCAGGGGAATCGCAGATGAGTATAAGGGCATTGCGCGGGAGGTAGAGAAGGATTCATTCATGAGGCTTCTCGATTCGGGGAGGCTCCCATGCAGGCTCTCATCTCGATTTTCCGCCAAGTTCACGATCCTCGCGACATCAA
>NZ_VWPL01000079.1 GCF_008630065.1 Blastochloris sulfoviridis | reverse complement strand
CCGACGGGTGCGAGGTCGTTGCCACGTCGTCCACCAACGCCGCCTGATCGCCCGTCACCCACATTCCGGCATAGCTCTCAAAATAGCCGGTCGCCCCATATCCGGGAATTACATATCCGCTTCGGCGCTCAGTCATCTTCGATGTCCTCCTCTTCGATCTCGGATTCGACCAGCCTGACGTAGTCGTCCCAAGGCATTTGGTTCACTGGGTCGTTAGGGTCTGTGCGGGTGGGGTACCTCCTGCGAATTGCACGGAAATTATCGAGAAGCTGCTCGAGCGCCCGTTGCCGAGCCTCCGAGTAATCTTCCCACAGCCGCTGAAGTCCCCCGAACGTGATCGTCAATCTATACATCTGCTGGGCGAATCTGTAGGCAACTCCGAGAGGATTAGCGTAACCGCCTGGATCCGCGAAACCCGTCAGCGTGGGGCGCTGAAAGCCCGTTCCAGATGAACTCTTGAGCGCCCTCGCCATCCTGGGAAACACCGCCGAGACCGGGTCGACATCCCAGTGCAACCTCGGACAGCAGGCGATGATGATCTCGCCGTACGCAATGCCCATGTCGAACAGGACGTTGCAGCGGGCATAGTTGCCCACCCATGGCGGGTCGTAGCTGTGGTACGC
>NZ_VWPL01000078.1 GCF_008630065.1 Blastochloris sulfoviridis | reverse complement strand
CTGAAGTGCTGAATCTGTCGGTTCCTTCGATTCGGATGCGGAGGATGGGCGATGGAGCCAGCGGAACCGGACTTTGCCGCGCTTGCGGAAGCGGTTGTTTTCCTGGACTATTTCAAGGACATGCCGGACCCGCGCCAGCGCGGCAAGGTGATGTACCCGCTTCAGGAGGTGCTGCTGCTGTGCCTTCTGGCGGTGCTGGCCGGCGCCGAGACCTTCGTCGACATTGCCCGGTTCGGCGAGAAGAAGCTCGACCTGCTGCGCCGGTTCCGCACGTTTCTCCATGGCACCCCCTCGCACGACCACCTCGGCGACATCCTCGCCACCCTCGACGCCACGCAGTTCCAGCGTTGCTTCGTCGCCTGGGTGGCGGCGGTGACGGGGGCGCCCGCAGACGTGATCGCCATCGACGGCAAGACGCTGCGTCGCTCGGCCAAGAGGGACGCCAAGGCGGCGGTCCACATGGTGTCCGCCTTCGCGGCGCGCCAGCGCCTGGTGCTCGGGCAGGTCAAGGTGGCCGACAAGTCGAACGAGATCGTCGCCATCCCCCAACTGCTCTCCCTGCTGTCGATCGAGGGCGCCATCGTCACCATCGATGCCATGGGCTGCCAGCGCGCCATCGCCGCGCAAATCCTCGCCCAGAAGGCCGACTATGTGCTGGCCCTGAAAGGCAACCAGGGCAGCTTGCGAGAGGACGTCGAGTTGTTCGCCGCCGAGCAGAAAGCCAATGGTTTCAAGGACACCGCGATCAGCCGCCA
>NZ_VWPL01000077.1 GCF_008630065.1 Blastochloris sulfoviridis | reverse complement strand
CATCCACAGCCAAAGAGTCCGGTTGACTCTGGCGTAGCTTGCGGGAACAAATAAGGAACATTCTGACCGCGAGCTGAGGAGGCCGTGATGGAATCCCGGCCGCGGGCCGCGATCGAGGAGCTGCGCACCCGCATCCGGGCGATCGAGAGCGGTGGGCGGGCCGCGGCAGGCGTGCTGCCGTTCGGGGTGGCGGCGATCGATGTCGCGCTGCCCGGCGGCGGGTTGGCGCTCGGCGCGCTGCACGAGGTGGCAGGCGGTGGGATGGGTGCCATCGACGGCGCGGCGGCGGCGCTGTTCGCCGCCGGCATCCTGGCGCGGCGGGAAGGCGTGGTGTTGTGGTGCGTAACGAAGCCCGATCTGTTTGTCCCGGCGCTTGCCCAGGCCGGGCTCGCCCCCGACCGGGTGATCCATGTCGAGGCCGGGGACGACAAGACGGTGCTGGCCTGTTTCGAGGAAGGGCTGCGCCATGGCGGCCTTGCCGGGGTGGTGGCGGAGGTGGCGCGCCTCTCGATGACCTCATCGCGCCGGCTGCAGCTGGCCGCCGAGAGCACCGGCACGCTCGGCCTCGCGCTCCGGCGCTGGCGGCGGCCGGCGGAGGCGTCGGAGTTCGGCCAGCCGACGGTGGCGGTGACGCGCTGGCGGGTCTCGGTGCTGCCCTCCGCGCCCTTGCCCGTGCCGGGCGTCGGGCGGGCGCGCTGGATGATCGAGCTGATCCGCTGCCGGGCTGGCGAGTGCGCCGAGTTCATGGTGGACGCCTGCGAT
>NZ_VWPL01000076.1 GCF_008630065.1 Blastochloris sulfoviridis | reverse complement strand
TACGCAATGCCCATGTCGAACAGGACGTTGCAGCGGGCATAGTTGCCCACCCATGGCGGGTCGTAGCTGTGGTACGCATTCTCCGGCGGAACGCCTTGCCCATCATGATGCAGCAACAGCCCGGCATACCGGTTCCCCCAACGATTGAGCGCTCGGACACCCATTTTGTCCGGCGTCAGCCGCACCCAGAACCAGCGACGGAGCCAATCTCGGAAGAACGCCGCACGCTGTTGTCGCACCTGCATGAAATAGTCGAAGTTCTCGGTGGCTCGCTCGCGTGACAGCAGCCGCTCCTCGACCTTGTGCGGCGGGTCGTAGACGGGATAGCCCCGCATTACGCGCCGCAAGTAATGTTTTCGAAGCCAAGCCTGGGGAAGCAGCAAAAGCAGCCCCTATCCGTTTGAGCCGTGGAAACTCGTACACGGCGTGGTGCCCAGATCACAAAAAGCGATCCGCTTGTTGGCCGTTGCAACAGATCCCTCGCCGGCCGATTATCGCGACGTCCGTCGATCCCGAATTGTCTTTGCACTCTGCCAGCGACATCACGCGTCGCCACACTGGCCCCGCAACGCCTCCCGCGCCCGCGTCCCATGGTAAGGAAATCGATACTATTTCTGCGCGACAGACATGCGACCACCTCGCGCTACGATAGCCGGCAGTCCGGACGAGAGGCCGCCGCCAGCCGCCCGAACGCGCTGTTCACCGTGCCGGTGACGCCGTCGAGCATGCGGTCGCTGGAGTGGCCGATACCGGCGTTGCGGAGATTGGTTGGCGACAATCGCTTCCCCGTCCACGTCGACCGAGACGGTGCGCGTCGTGCCGTCGGCGCTCGTCACCGTGATCGTCTCATTGGCGAGGCTGCCGTCGGGCGCGCGCGCTTTGGTGTCGATCGTCGTCGAACCGTCGGCGC
>NZ_VWPL01000075.1 GCF_008630065.1 Blastochloris sulfoviridis | reverse complement strand
AGAGCCTGACCCAAAAGGGTGTTGCGCCCGGCATGGTTGCATGATTCACCGGTCTCAGAGTTCTGGGACGGTGATTTGCGATGTGGACCGAGGAACACCGAGCGACCTACCGCCGTGAGGGCGGAGGCTTTCCGAGCAACCTGACGGACGCTGAATGGCAACGGCTTGAACCGTTGATCCCGCCGGCGACGCCCGGCGGGCGCCCCCGCAAGACCGACATGCGGGCGGCGATGAACGCGATCCTCTACCTGCTGCGCACCGGCTGTCCGTGGCGCTATCTGCCGAAAGACGGCTTCCCGCCCCGTTCGACCGTCTACAACATCTTCCGCAAGTTCCAGCGCGAAGGCGTGTGGGACGCGATCTGGACGGAGCTGCACATGGCCTTGCGCGAGCGTCTCGGGCGCGAGGCCAGCCCCACCGCGGCGATCATCGACAGCCAGTCGCTGAAGTCGGCGGAAAAAGGGGCGGCAAAGACGACGAGGTGGGTTACGACGCCGGCAAGAAGGTGAAGGGCCGCAAGATCCACGCCCTCGTCGACACGCTCGGCCTGCCGATCCGCGTCGTCGTCCATTCGGCGGGCATCCAGGACCGCGACGGCGCCGCCCAGGTCCTCGACAAGATCAGAGGCAGCTTTCCCTGGCTCGAACTGGTGTGGGCGGACAACGGCTACAACGCTCATCAGGTCAACGCGGCGGTGGCCAAGGTGCCGGCCCTGCGTCTCGAAATCGTCAAGCGCACCGACGACATGAAGGGCTTCGTGGTGTTGCCGCGCCGTTGGGTAGTCGAGCGAACATTTTCCTGGTTCGGCCGCAACCGGCGCTTGGCCAAGGACTGGGAAAACCTCGCCGACACCCTCAAGGCCTTCGTCACCCTCGCCGCCATCCAGCTCGCCGTCAGGCGCCTCGCCCGATAGTAGGCTTTTGAGTCAGGCTCT
>NZ_VWPL01000074.1 GCF_008630065.1 Blastochloris sulfoviridis | reverse complement strand
GATCGGGCGCGGGCTGGCCGAGTTGCGGGCCGGCGAGGAATTCGCGGTCGGCCGGGTGCGGCGGCCCGGCGGTGGTCGCAAGCCGCTGCGCGAAACGGACACCAGCCTGCTCGATGATCTGCGCGCGCTGCTTGAGCCGCACACGCGCGGCGATCCGCAATCGCCGCTGATGTGGACCAGCAGGAGCGTGCGTCAGCTCAGCCGCAGCCTGTGCGCGATGGGCCACACCATCGGCCGCTCGCTGGTGGGCGAACTCCTGCACGAGCTCGGCTTCAGCCTGCAGGCCAACCGCAAGACGCTGGAGGGCGCCAGCCATCCCGACCGCGACGCCCAGTTCCACTACATCAACGATCAGGTGACGGCCGCGCTCGCCGCCGGCGAGCCGGCGATCTCGGTCGACACCAAGAAGAAGGAATTGGTGGGCGACTTCAAGAACGGTGGCCGCGACTGGCGGCCGAAGGGCGAGCCCGAGAAGGTCCGCGTGCATGATTTCATCATCCCCGAACTCGGACGGGCCGTGCCCTACGGGGTCTATGACATCGCCGACAATGCCGGCTGGGTCAGCGTCGGCATCGACCACGACACCGCGGCCTTCGCGGTCAACGCCGTCCGCTCCTGGTGGAACACGATGGGCCAGGCTCGCTATCCCAACGCCACCAGCCTGACGATCACCGCCGATGGCGGCGGCAGCAACGGCTCACGGGTTCGCCTGTGGAAGGTCGAGCTGCAAAACCTCGCCGACGAACTCGGCTTGTCGATCACCGTGTGCCACCTGCCGCCCGGCACCAGCAAGTGGAACAAGATCGAGCACCGCCTCTTCTCGTTCATCACCAAGAACTGGCGCGGCAAGCCGCTGGTCAGCCATCAGGCGATCGTGCAGTTGATCGCCGCGACCACCACGACCGCCGGCCTCACGGTGCGCTGCCAACTCGATCCGAATATTTATCCGGCCGGCGTCAAAATCGCCGACGCCGACCTTGAAGCCGTCAACCTCACCCGCCACGACTTCCACGGCGAGTGGAA
>NZ_VWPL01000073.1 GCF_008630065.1 Blastochloris sulfoviridis | reverse complement strand
CACCGTGATCGTCTCATTGGCGAGGCTGCCGTCGGGCGCGCGCGCTTTGGTGTCGATCGTCGTCGAACCGTCGGCGCAGCGAGTGACGGTGCGCTCGATCTTGTAGCCCTGTGCATCGGTCGCCAGCGTCACCGTCGCCGCCTCGCCGGTCGACCCGTCGGTGCGGGTGAACGTGGTCGTGCCGTCGATCGACGAGCCGTCGGGCAGCGTCACGGAAGCGGCGTTCTCGTTAAGGTCGATCGAGGCGATGCCGAGCTCGGCGAGCGTTTTCAGCGTCTGCGTGCCATCGGCATTGGTGACCAGCACCTTGAACTTGGTGAAATTCGCGTCGTCGGCGTCGAGCGTGCCATCGTGATCGGTGTCGAACACGTCGCGCAGCGCCTCAATGTCCGACGCCGCGGTCGGATCCCACAAGGTGAAGGCGACCTGGTTTGCCTGGGTGATCTGGCCGTCGCCATGGGTGTCGTAGACCAGCACGCCATCGCCCGCGCCGGCCCAGGCGGTGCGGTGCTGATAGCCGTCGCCGACCGTGTCGTACCAGGTGTTCGAGGCGGAGAGCTCGGTGATGCTGACGCCGTCGCCGGACAGGTCGAGCAGAACCGGACTGAAACCACCAAATCCCAGCACCTGGACGTCGAAGATGCTGGAGGGAATGTATGCGCCGGGGGTCGTAATCGCGTTGAGGATTTGTCGAAATTCGACGTTCGGAACGAAGCCGGCGAGCGCCAACTGCAATCGCCCGGGAAAGGCCTTTTCGAGAACCCCCCAGGTATCGATAGTCTGCTGTTGTATGTTAAACAATGTCGGATCGAAGGAACTCGGGCCCAAGGACGAATTGTCCAGCGCCTGCGACAGGGATGCCGATTCCAGCCCCTGCGCCGTACCGGGAGCTATGCCGAAGAGGCTGCTCATATACGCCGAGTCAGAATCGGACGGCTCGTCATACGGCTCTTCCGGCGGCATGAACGGGTATCCCTCCCGAAACGCTCCCGGAGCAGTTGGCTCCCAGGTAGGGTAACTGCTCAGCCCGCTGCGGGCGTCGTCAAGCCGGGACGGGGATGTGCTCGCCCTTGAGGGTGAGGCGGATGGCG
>NZ_VWPL01000072.1 GCF_008630065.1 Blastochloris sulfoviridis | reverse complement strand
CAGGGTTATCGCATATAAGCAAAGAGTTCGAAGAAGAACTCTTTGCTCCAAAGCGCGAGGTTCATTTTTCTCGATACGGAGCGCTTATCCGGGTGAGCCTTGAGAATATCTAGCGCCATTCGGCGGATAAACGACAGATTTTGTGGCGCATGATTCTTGCGCGAGCGGGCGTCGTCTTCAGAAAACGCCACATCCAGCGTCCAATGCAGATTGTTCTCGACGCTCCAATGCCCTCGCACGACCTCTATCAACCTGCGCGGCTCCAGGCGTTTCGACAAGGCGACATAATGAACCGCCGTCGTCGCCGCCTCGCCGGTCTTGCGGCGTTCGTTCTCGATGCGGCCGAAAGCGACGAGGCCGGGGAAATTCGCGTCCTTGCCGGTCGGCGCGACGTCGCCGCGACGCCGCTCGGAGCGATCATGGCCTTTGGAGCTCGTCTCGGCGAAGGCTCCGCCGCCGCGCGCGTCGGCCGCTTCGAACGTCGCAACGGCGAGCTTGTGCAGCGGGCCGTTGTTCGCCTTCAGCTTCAGCGCATAGTGTCCGCCACGCGCGCGCACCGCCTCGGCCATTTTCGGATGGCAATGCAGAGCGTCGGCGGTGACGACGCAGCCCTTCAGATCGAGGCTTTTCAACGCCTCCAGCGTCGCCTTGACCTCGTTGCCGTCGGCGCTGGCGCGCGCGGCGATGGAAAGCCGCGTCTCGGCGTCGAAGACGCCGATCATCAAGGGCGGCATGAAGGCGCGGCCGCGTTCATAGCCGCGCCGCAGCCTCTTGCCGTCGATGGCGATGACGCCCTTGGCCGCACCGAGCCCAAGCGCCTCGCGCAGGGTTTTGGCGAAGGCCGTGAAAGCATCGGCCAGCTCCTCCGGGTCGAGCAGCCGGAACAGGCGCGAGAAGCTGTCGTGCGAGGGCGCGCCATGCGGCAGATCGATGATCTCGGCGAGATCGCGTTCATTGGCGGCGGCAAAATCGGCGATATCGACGCAATTCTTGGCCCCGCACAGCGTCGCCATCAGGGCGACAAACAGCATAGACGCGCAATCGTGCCGGGCGTTGATGTCGCGAGGATCGTGAACTTGGCGGAAAATCGAGATGAGAGCCTGCATGGGAGCCTCCCCGAATCGAGAAGC
>NZ_VWPL01000071.1 GCF_008630065.1 Blastochloris sulfoviridis | reverse complement strand
GGGTCTCGCCAGGGTTTGTTGTCTCGAATCATGGCGTTGAGGATGGTCAGGAGCTTTCGGGCGATGGCGATGAGGGCGACCTTGGCGGGTTTTCCGCGGGCTTTGAGGTCGGCGTAGAGCTGTTTGGCCCACGGGTTCCAGTGGATGGCGGCGAAGGCGGCGAGATAGCAGGCGCGCTTGAGCGCGCGGCGTCCGGCCTCGATATGGGCCGGCCGCCGCGCTTTGCCGCTGTCGTTGCGATAGGGTGCGCAGCCGCCGATGGCACCGGCTTGGCGGGGGCTGAACCGGCCGAGTTCGGGAGCTTCTGCGAGCAGGACGCGGGCCGTCTTGCTGGCGATCCCCGGCACCGAGGTGATGATCTTGGCCTTGGCGTCCATCGCCGGGTCGGCGGCGATCAGCGCCTCGATGGCCTGTTCGGCCGCGGCGACGGTGTCGCGCAGGGCGGCGATTTCGGCATCGAGCCGGGCGGTGATGGCCGCCAGGGTGGGGTGAGCCTTGCGGTTCTCCAGGCGGCGGATGTCGGCCTCGGCGCGGGTGATTTCGCGCACCCAGGCGGTCAACTCGCTCTGCGCCTGCGAGGGCTCCGGGAACGGCCGGCAGGGGTGATGCAGCATGAAGGCGCGGATGATGCGGGCGTCGAGCGGATCGCTCTTGGCGCGCTGGCCGCAGGCCTTGGCGAACTGGCGGCAGCGCCAGCTGTCGACCTGCAGCACGGTGAGGCCGGCTTCGCGCAGCACCGCGACCGCCAGGCGTTCATAGCCGCCGGTCGGCTCCAGGCCGGCGGTGGTGAGCCCGGCCTTCACCAGGCGCCTGGCCAAGCGCTGGAGAGCCGCGGGGGTATTGTCGACCCGCTCGACCTTGGTGTCGTCGAAGGCGATGTCGAGCCAGTCCTTGGAGACATCGATGCCCACAAGGTGGGTGGCAAGCGGCGTCGGGTGTGGCAGCATGGCAAGCATCCCAGGCTTGGAAGCGGGGTCAAAAGCCCCGTGCAACTGTTCGGGTTGGCTTGGGACGGACGGCCGCTCTTGCTCGCGACGGCCTCGAAGGCTCACCCGGGACACGGCGTGCCGCCCGCACCGGCTCGGGGTGGCCACCCCGAGCCGGTGCACCCATCAAAGCACATTTCGCCGTTCCAA
>NZ_VWPL01000070.1 GCF_008630065.1 Blastochloris sulfoviridis | reverse complement strand
CCGGCTTTAGCCGGTGGTTGTTGAGTGTGGCATTTTGAGTTGACGGGACGGCGTGATTCCCTGGGCGCTCTGATTCGACCAGGAGCGCGACCATGAGGGCGATCGCCGACACCATCCTCGACGCGGAGGTTCCGCGGGCGCGGCTGGCGCTGTTGCTGCAGCATTTCTCCGAGCTCGACGATGCGCGCGAGCCGTGGCGGGTGATGTATCCGCTGCACGAGGTGCTGCTGCTGGTGACCTGCGCCACCATCGCCTCCTGCGACGATTTCGACGACATCGCCGCCTGGGGCAAGCATCACCTGCGCTTTCTGCAGCAGTTCGCCGATTTCCATCACGGCATTCCCTGCGAGCGCTGGCTGCGCTGTCTGGTCAACCGGGTCGATCCGGTGCTGTTTGCGCGCTGCTTTGAGGACTGGGTGGCGGCGCTGTGGCCCGGCCGGCACGATCTCATCGCCATCGACGGCAAGACGGCGCGCCGCACCCACGACCGCCGCAAGGGTCTCAAAGCCCTGCACACGCTGTCGGCCTATGCCACCACCGCCCGGCTGGTGCTGGCACAGACCAGCGTCCCAGAGAAGACCAACGAGATCACCGCGATCCCTGCGCTTCTCGACCAGCTCGCCGAGGCCGGCCAGCTCGACGGCGCCCTGGTGAGCATCGACGCCATGGGCTGCCAAGCCGACATTGCCGCCAACATCGTCGCGAACGGCGCCGATTACCTGCTCGCCCTGAAGAGCCTGCCCCCGCGAAGGCGGGGGGCAACCAGCCAACCCTCGAAGCCGATGTGGCCGACTATTTCCGCACCGCGCCAGCCGAGGAGCTCGTCACCAAGACCACCGTCGAGAAGGGCCACGGCCGCATCGAGACCAGAACCTACACCGCCTCCAGCGTGGTCGACTGGATCGCCGCCGAGCGCAGCTATCCGGGCCAGCCGCGCTTCACCTCCATCAGGACCATTGTCAGCGTTCTCTCGCGTGTCGAGCATGCCGACCGCTGCAGCTTCGAGACCCGCTTCTACATCTCCTCTGCCCCCCTCGACATTGAGCGCATCGCCGGTGCCGTCCGCGGCCATTGGGGCGTCGAGAGCATGCACTGGCTGCTCGACGTTGCGTTCAAGGACGACCTGTCGCGCTACCGAACCGGCCATGGCGCCAAGAACATGGCCGTCGTCCGCCGCTTCGCCCTCGGCCTCGTGC
>NZ_VWPL01000006.1 GCF_008630065.1 Blastochloris sulfoviridis | reverse complement strand
GTATCGAGAAAAATGAACCTCGCGCTTTGGAGCAAAGAGTTCTTCTTCGAACTCTTTGCTTATATGCGATAACCCTGCGGCTGGCAGCTTGCGGTGCTGACCGATCCCGAGCTCAAGCTCGGCGAAGCCTTCACGGAGGGCGGCCTCGTCGTCGAGACCGGCTCGATCGCCGATCTCCTGGCGCTGACCATGGCGCGCTCGGTTGCCGGCGAGCGGCGGCTGCCGCTGGCGCCGCTTCTGGCCGTGGCGCGCCGTGCGGTGCGCCGGCTCGACCAAGCCAATTGGCGGCGGCGGGCGCGAGCCAATGTCCACCATCATTACGATCTCGACGACCGGCTCTACAGCCTGTTCCTCGATCCCGACCGGCAATATTCCTGCGCCTATTTCGAGACGCCCGGCCAGAGCCTGGAGGCGGCCCAGTTCGCCAAGAAGCGCCACATCGCCGCGAAGCTCCTGGTCGAGCCCGGCCAGTGGGTGCTCGACATCGGCTCGGGCTGGGGCGGGCTTGCGCTCTATCTTGCGGGGGTTGCCGGTGCCAAGGTGCGCGGCATCACGCTGTCCGACCACCAGTTCGCCATCGCCCGCGAGCGCGCCGCCGACAGCGGGCTCGGCGAGCGGATCGAATTCGCGCTCGAAGACTACCGCGATACCGAGGGCCGGTTCGACCGCATCGTCTCGGTCGGCATGCTGGAGCATGTCGGCATCGGCTACCTTCGGGCGTTCTTCGCCAAGGCGTTCGAGCTCTTGACCGAGGACGGCGTGTGCCTGATCCACGCCATCGGCCGCTCGGAAGGCCCGGGGGCGACCAATCCCTGGATCGCCAAGTACATCTTCCCCGGCGTCTATGTGCCGGGGCTGTCGGAGCTGATGCCGGCGGTGGAGCGCGCGGGCTTTCTCGTCGCCGACATCGAGATCCTGCGGCTGCACTATGCCGACACCCTGAAGGCGTGGCGCGAACGCTTCCTTGCCCGCCGCGACGAGGCGCGCCGCCTCTATGACGAGCGCTTCTGCCGCATGTGGGAATTCTACCTCGCCTCGTGCGAGATGGCCTTCCGCCATCACGGGCTGATGGTGTTCCAGATCCAGCTCGTCAAGCGCGAGGGCGTGGTGCCGCCCACCCGCCGCTACATCGCCGAGCGCGAGGCCCGCCTCAGCGCCGCCGAGCGCGAAGGCCGCCCGCAATTGCGGCTGGCTGGAACCTGATACGAAATCCGGCTGATCAAGCCGGAGTTTCGTATTCCGATCGCCGAACATCCCGTTATCGCGGGCCTCTTGCAGAACTGGGATTTTCGGCGAGACCGTTTCCGGTATCCCGAAGGGATCGACCGGAAGCCGCAGGATCGATTCGGCTCCGAATCGGTCGCGGGCGGCCGGGCGACAGTCAAGCACCGCCGGCCCCGCCGCGCGTGATTCCGCCGCGTATGTGGATTGCGGGGCGTCGCGCAGGATGTTTCCCTGAAGGCCGCCGCCGCGTGTTAAGCCATGATCCCAGCGTTGGATGATGGCATGGCTGTCGAATCGTTCGCCCGCAAAACCCAAGGCCCCGATCCGCTCTACCGGGCGGCGCCGCACAATGTCGAGGTCGAGCAGGCGCTGCTCGGCGCGGTGCTGGTGAACAACGAGGCGTTCTACCGCGTCTCGGACTTCCTGGAGCCCAAGCACTTCTTCGAGCCGCTGCACCAATCGATCTTCGACGTGTGCGCCCAGCTCATTCGCGCCGGCAAGGTGGCGACGCCGGTCACGGTCAAGACCTTCCTGCCGGGCGACGCCGACATCGGCGGGCTGACCGTGGCGCAGTACCTGTCGCGCCTGGCCGCCGAGGCCACCACCGTCATCAACGCGGCCGATTACGGCCGGGCGATCTACGACCTTGCCACGCGGCGCGAGCTGATCCGCATCGGCGAGGACATGGTCAACATCGCCTATGACGCGCCGGTCGACATGCCGCCCAACGACCAGATCGAGGACGCCGAGCGGCGCCTCTACGAGCTGGCCGAGACCGGCCGCTACGACGGCGGCTTCCTGCGCTTCTCGGATGCGCTGAAGGAGGCGATCGACATGGCCGGCCGCGCCTATCAGCGCGACGGCCATCTGTCGGGCCTCGCCACCGGCCTCGACGATCTCGATTCGCTGATGGGCGGGCTGCAGCCGTCCGACCTCGTCATCCTGGCCGGCCGCCCCGGCATGGGCAAGACCGCGCTCGCCACCAACATCGCCTACAACATCGCCGCCAATTATCACGGCCGGCCGCGGCCCGACGGCTCGATCGAGACGGTGGCCGGCGGCATCGTCGGCTTCTTCTCGCTGGAAATGTCGGCCGAGCAGCTTGCCACCCGCGTGCTCGCCGAGCAGTCGGAGATCCCGTCCTCGCGCATCCGCCGCGGCGACATTTCGGATGCCGATTTCGGCAAGCTCGCCGCCGCCGCCCAGGTGATGCAGGCGATCCCGCTGTTCATTGACGACACCGGCGGCATCTCGATCGCCCAGCTCACCGCGCGCGCAAGGCGGCTCAAGCGCCAGCGCGGGCTCGACATGATGATCGTCGACTATCTGCAGCTTTTGTCCGGCTCCTCGAAGCGCGCCAACGAAGGCCGCGTGCAGGAGGTGACCGAGATCACCACCGGCCTGAAGGCGCTGGCCAAGGAGCTCGCCGTGCCGATCCTGGCGCTGTCGCAGCTGTCGCGTCAGGTCGAGAGCCGCGAGGACAAGCGGCCGCAGCTTTCGGATCTGCGTGAATCCGGCTCGATCGAGCAGGACGCCGACGTCGTGATGTTCGTGTTCCGCGAGGAATATTACCTCAAGGGCAAGGAGCCGCGGCAGGGCACCGAGGACTGGTTCAAGTGGGAGCAGGAGCTCGCCGCGATCAAGGGCACCGCCGAGGTGATCATCGGCAAGCAGCGCCACGGCCCCACCGGTACGGTGAAGCTGCACTTCGAGGACCAGTACACCCGCTTCGCCACGCTGGCGCGCGAGGACCATCTGCCCGACCGGCGCTGAGCGGGGCTGCGGGCGTCAGGCGGTTTCGAGGGAAGGTGGCGGTTCTTCCCTCTCCCCTTGCGGGAGAGGGTGGCGAGACCGAGCGAAAGCGAGGTCGAGCCGGGTGAAGGGTTGCTTCATGCCGGCCAATCCCACCCCTCACCCGCCTCGCGATCATTCGATCGCTCGGCACCCTCTCCCACAAGGGGAGAGGGAAAGAGCGCGGCTCCGGGCCTGCCAACCGTTTCGAGCCGATCAAACGGAAACCGCATCACCCCTCGTTTTTGCTGCCGGCGAGCAGGCCCGCGACCCATTGGCTCGCGGGGTACTGTTCGCACACCGTGATCAGCGCGATCACGATCGGCACGCCGATGAAGGCGCCGGCGATGCCCCACAGGAAGCTCCACAGGAACACCGCGAGCAGCACGATGAAGGGCGAGATCGACAGCGCGCTGCCGGCCACCCGCGGCTCCAGATAGCTGCCGACGACGAACTGGATGATGTTGAGCCCGGCGAACACGCCGAGCGCCGCCTGCCACGATTCGAAATGCACCAGCGCGAACAGCGTCGGCGCCAGCGTGGCGACGAACGAGCCGATGAACGGAATGTAGTTCAGCGCAAACGCGATCACGCCCCATTCGGCGGCGAGCGGCAGGCCGATCAGTCGCGCGAACGCCCACACCAGCGTGCCGGTCATCACGCTCATCGCCGTGCGCACCAGCATGTATTTCTGCAGCTTGGCGGCGGTCGAGGCGGCGGCTGCGACCACGGCTTCGCCGGCCGCGCGGTTCCTCATCGCCCGCAGCTTCGCGGCGGTCTCCTCCACCTCCAGCAGCCCGAGAATGAGGAACACCGCCACCACCACCGAGAAGCTGACGATGCTCTGCAGCCGCGCGCCGATGCTCTGCACCGTGCGCACCATCCACGACACGCTGAACACGTCGGAGAAGATGCCGGCCACCGCGAAGCCGTGGCCTTCGAGCCATTCGACACTTTGCAGATAGAGCGCCTGGAAGCGCGCCGAATCCGCCAGCAGCCAGCGCGCCGCGCGGCCGAACCCCCAGCCGATCAGCGTGCCGAGCACGGCGAGCACCACCGCCACCACCACCACGGTGATGGCCATTGCCGCGAGCTTGGGGATGCGCGCCTGCAGGCCCGACTGCAGCGGCCACACCAGCGCGATGATGAACAGCGCGAACACCACCGGCGCCAGGATCACCTCGCCATAATAGAGCGCGATCAGCACCAGGATGGTGGTGCACACGGCGAGCAAGGTGATGGAGCCGCGCCGGTTTGCGTCGCCGCCGGCCGAAGGCGAAACGGGCGTCTGCGTGCTGTCGGTCGTCGCGATCTGGCTGTCGGTGGTCTGCATGTCCGGGCCGTGCGTGAGGGGCATTTGAAGTCCGCTCAAGCCGGATCGCGCGGGCGGATGCGCCGATCGGACCACAAACCGGCGGCGCGTTCAATCGGCGTGCCGTGCTGGTGAAAGCGGCGCCTGTCGATTAGCATGCTGGGGGCTCGCTCCATCGGGCCCCTTCTCATGCGGAACCTTTTCGCGGGCGGCGCAGTGGATCAGTCGGGTTCGAGATCGGGCCGCCGCGGGCGGACCGCCGCGGTGCGGGCCGGTGTGCTGGCGCTGCTGTGGGTCGCCATCGCCGGCACGGCGCCGCTCGACCTCACGGCGGGCAGCATCGCCGTCGCGCTCGCCACCGTCGCGCTCGCCACCTGGGCAAGCCTTGCGCTGATGCCGCCGAGCGGGCTGCACATGACGCCTGTTGCCACACTCGGCTACGGGCTGCGGCTGTTCGGCCAGTCGATCCTCGCCGGCATCGACGTAGCGCGCCGCGCGCTCGATCCCAGGCCGCTGCCCGCCGCCGGCTTCGTCCTCCACCCGACGTGCCTGCCGGCGGGCAGTGTCCGCAGCGCCTTCTGCACCACCGTCTGCCTGGTGCCCGGCACGCTGCCGGCCGGCACCGATTCGCAAGGCCGCCTCGTCGTCCACTGCCTCGATGTCGCCCAGCCGGTGGCCGAGCAGCTTGCGAGCGAGGAGGCGCGCTTCCGCCGCACCTTCGGCGGAGGCGGCGATGTATAGCTTCATGCTGGGGGCCGCTGGCTTCGTGCTGGCCGTGGTGGCGCTGGGGCTCGCCCGCGTGCTGCGCGGCCCCGGCCGCGCCGACCGCATGATGGCGATGCAGCTTCTCGGCACCGGCGGCATCGCCGTGCTGCTGCTGTTCTCCATCGCCAATTCGCTCTATGCGGTGGTCGACGTGGCGCTGGTGCTGGCGGTGCTGTCGGTGTTCGCCTCGGTCGCGCTGGTCGAGACCGCGCCGCCGGATTCCGGAGGCGCGGCGTGATGAGCCTCCTGCTTGACATCGCCTCGGTGGTCGCCATTGCCGGCGGCGCGTTCTTCTTTCTCGCCGGCACCGTGGGGCTTTTGCGCTTTCCCGACACGCTGTCGCGCCTGCACGCGCTCACCAAGGCCGACACGCTCGGCCTCGGGCTGATCGTGCTCGGCCTGCTGCCGACAGTCGACAGCGTGCTCACCGGCGCCAAGCTCGTCGCCATCTGGCTCCTGGTGCAGCTGGCCGGCGCCAGCGTGGCGCAGCTCATCGCCCGTGCCGCCCGCCAAGACAGACCACAAGGCGTGCCACAGGACGGGCCACCACCATGACCGCCGGGATCGCCGTCGATATCGGCCTGGCCGCGCTGGTGGCGGCGATGGCGCTGTGGACCATCCTGGTGCGCGACGCCTATGCCGCGGTCATCGGCTTCATCGGCTACGGCCTGCTGCTGGCGCTGGTGTGGGTGCGGCTCGACGCGGTCGACGTGGCGCTGACCGAGGCGGCGATCGGCGGTGGCGTCACCGGCGTGCTGCTGCTGCGCGCGGTCGGCGCGCTGCACCGGGGCGCGGCGCCGCTGGAGGATGGTCCGCCCCCCGGCCCGGCGACGCGGCGCATCGCGGCGCTGGCCTGCGCGGCGGTGGCGGCGGGGCTCGCATTTGTCGTGCTGGGCGTCTCCGGCCCGGCGCCGACCCTGGCGCCGCTGGCGGCCGAGCACCTGCCGGCGACGGGGCTTAAGAACCCGGTGACCGGCGTGCTGCTCGCCTTTCGCGCGCTCGATACGCTCTTGGAAAAGGTGGTGCTGCTCTTGGCGCTCATCGGCATCTGGTCGCTTTCGCCCGATGGCGCCTGGGGCGGACGCCCCACCCTCGGCCGCCCCGGCCGCGCCAGCGACACGCTGCGCTTCCTGGCGCAGCTTCTGCCGCCGGTCGGCATCGTCGTCGGCATCCATGTGCTGTGGGTGGGCGCCAACGCCCCCGGCGGCGCCTTCCAGGGCGGCGCGGTGCTCGCCGCCATGTGGATCCTGGCGATGATGGCCGGGCTTTCGCCGGTGCCGGCGATCGGCCGGCCGTGGCTGCGGGCGGCGCTGGTCATCGGCCCGCTGGCGTTCCTCGCGGTGGGGGTCGCCGGCATCTTCATAGCCGATGGTTTCCTCGCCTATCCGCCCGCCTTCGCCAAGCCGCTGATCCTGGCCATCGAGGCGGCGATCACGCTGTCGATCGCGGTGACGCTGGCGATGATGGTGGCGGGCCCGCCGCAACGGCCGGGTGCGCCATGACCATGACGGTGTTCGGCCTGTGCGGAGCGGCGCTGGTGGGCATCGGCCTCTACGGGCTGATCGTCCAGGCCCAGCCGCTGCGCCGCATCCTCGCCTTCAACCTGCTCGGCGGCGGCGTGTTCCTGCTGTTCGGGGTGATCGCCCGGCGCGGCGCGGTGGAAGGGCTCGGCAGCGATCCGGTGCCGCAGGCCATGGTCATCACCGGCATCGTGGTGGCCTTCTCCGCCACCGCGCTCGCCATCTCCCTCGTCGTGCGGCTGAAGGAGACCGGGCGCGGGGACGACGAGGGGAGCGCGTGATGCCGGCGGCCGCACTCGATCCGGGCCTGCTCCTGGTGCTCGCCGTCATGCTGCCGGCCACCGGCGCGGTGGCGGCGCTGGCGCTGCCCGGCCGCTGGGCCGGGCGCATCGCGTTCGGCCTGTGGCCGCTCGGCCTCGCCGTGGCAGTGGCGGTGGCCTGGACGGTGTGGGCCGCTGGCGCGCCGCTGCATTATGCGGTGGGCGGCTGGGCGCCGCCGCTCGGCCTGATGCTGCGTGCCGACGGCCCCTCGGCGCTGATGCTGCTCGTCGCCGCCATCGTCATCGGCGCCGCCGGCCTTTATGCCCGCGCCGACCTGCGGCCGGAACCCGGCGCCACCGAGAGTCGGGCGGCGGTGGTGTTCTGGACGCTGCTGATGGCGCTGTGGAGCGCGCTCAATGCGGTGGCGCTGGGCGGCGACCTGTTCAATCTCTATGTCGCGCTGGAGCTTCTGACCTTCTCGGCGATCCCGCTGGTCTGCCTCGGCGGCAGCGCGAAGACGCTGCAGGCGGCGCTGCGCTACCTCGTGTTCGCGCTGGTCGGCTCGGTGCTCTATCTGCTCGGCACCGCGCTGCTCTACGGCGCCTATGGCACGCTCGACATCGTGCTGCTCTCCGGCCGGGCCGGGCCCGAGCCGGCGGCGATCCTCGCCTGCGCGCTGATGATCGCCGGGCTCGCCGCCAAGACAGCCCTGTTCCCGCTGCATCTGTGGCTGCCGCCGGCCCATGCCGGCGCGCCGCCGGCGGCGAGCGCGGTGCTGTCCGGCCTCGTCGTCAAGGCGTCGTTCTTCCTTATCGTCCGGCTGTGGTTCGACGTCATGCCGGGTCTGTCGACCGCTGCGGCGGCGAACCTCATCGGCGCGCTCGGCGCCGGCGCCATCCTCGCCGGCAGCGTGATGGCGCTGCGCCAGGCGCGGCTGAAGCTGATGATCGCCTATTCCACCGTGGCGCAGATCGGCTACCTGTTCCTCATGGTGCCGCTGCTGTTCGGCGTGCCGCAGGCCGAGATCGCCGCCAATGCCGCCTGGAGCGGCGGCTGGCTGCAGCTCGCCTCGCACGCGCTGGCCAAGGCGGCAATGTTCCTCGCCGCCGGGCTGATCGCCGAGGCCGCAGGCCACGACCGCATCCATGGCCTCGACGGCGTCGGCCGCGCCGTGCCGGTGGCGGTGCTTGCCTTCACGCTCGCCGGCCTGTCGCTGGTCGGCCTGCCGCCGAGCGGCGGCTTCGCCGCCAAATGGCTGCTGCTGTCGGCGGCCGTCGCCACCGGCCAATGGTGGTGGGCGGTGGTGATGATCCTGGGCGGCCTGCTCGCCGCCTTCTATCTCTTCCCGGTGATCGGCCGCGCCTATGCGGATGGCACGGCCGCCTTCGCACGGCCGCGGGATGCGCGCTCGCGCGAATTCGTGGTGCTGGCGCTGGCGGTGGCTGCCGCGCTGCTCGGCCTGTCGCAGCTCTATCCGCCGGGCCTGCTGCGGATCGGGCTTGGGAGCGGGCTTGCGGGAGCGGGCGTGCCATGACCGCCACGCTGCTGCTCGCCGCCACCTTGGCCCTGCCGCTCGCGCTGCTGGCGGCGCTGGCGCTACCGCGGCTGCGCAGGCTCGTGCCAAAGGCGCTGGCGCTGGCGCCGCTGCCGGCGCTTGTTGTGGCGCTCGCCGCCGCGCCGCTGGGGCTCGCCCCCCTGCTCGATGCCGGAAGCGCCATGCTGCTCGGCGCCGTGGCGTTCCTGTGGATCGCGGCCGGCGCCTGCGCGCCGATGATCCTGCGCGGCGCCTCCGACGCCCCGCGCCTGGCCGGCTGGTGGCTGCTGACGCTCGCCGGCAATCTCGGCGTCTTCGTCGCCGCCGACCTCGTGAGCTTCTATCTCGTCTATGCCATGGTCAGCCTGTCGGCCTATGGCCTCGTGGTGCATGACGGCACGACGCGGGCGCGCGCCGCCGGCTTCGCCTATCTGGCGCTCGGCATGCTCGGCGAAGCGTTGCTGCTGATGGGCTTCGTGCTGGCGGCAGCCGCCGTGCCGGACGGCAGCCTCGCCATCCGCGACGCGGTGGCGGCGCTGCCCGGCTCGCCCTGGCGCGACGCGACGCTGATCTTCCTGCTCGCCGGCTTCGGCCTCAAGATCGGCCTCGTGCCGCTGCATGTATGGATTCCGCTGGCGCACTCGGCAGCCCCGCTGCCGGTGTCGGTGGTGCTGAGCGGCGCGGTGGTGAAGGCCGGCGTCATCGGCTTGCTCCGCTTCCTGCCGTTCGACGCGGCGATGGCGGATTTGGGCGCGAACCTGGGGATGGCGTTCGCGACCGTCGGCCTCGTCACCGCCTATTACGGCGTGCTGGTCGGCATCACCCAGTCCAATCCCAAGACCGTGCTGGCCTATTCGACGCTGAGCCAGATGGGGCTGGTTGCCGCCGTGGTCGGCATGGGGCTGGCGGCGGGGGACGCGGGCGCCGTGACGGCGGCGAGCCTCTATGCCGTCCATCACGTGCTGGCCAAAGGGGCGCTGTTCCTGGCGGTCGGGCTTGCCGCCGCCCGCCGCTCCTTGCTGGTGCTCGGGCTCACCGCCATCGTCGGGCTTGGCCTCGCCGGCCTGCCCCTGACCGGCGGCATGATCGCCAAGAGCGTCATCAAGGTGCCGTTGGGTGATGGCGTCATCGCCACGCTGGCGGGCCTCGCGAGCATCGGCACCACGCTGCTGATCCTGCATTTCGTCGGCCGGCTGGCGGCGAAGGCGTCGGGCGATGCGCCCATGCCGCTGGCGCTTCGCAGCGCCTGGATCGCGGTGGCGATGGCCGCGCTCGCCGTGCCCTGGGCGCTGGCACCGGGGGATGCTGTCGCGAAGGCGCTGACGGCCGAAGCCATGTGGCAGGCCGCTTGGCCGATCGGAATCGGTGCTGTGCTGGCGCTGGCCCTGCAACGCTTCGGCCATCGCCTGCCGGCAGTGCCGGAGGGCGACGTCGCCGCAAGCGGCACCGCCCTTGCGCGCCTGATGCAGCAGGGCAGCGACGCCACCGCCCGGCTTGAGGCGCACCTGCGCGCCTGGCCGGTGGCCGGCCTGTCGCTCTTGGCGCTGGCACTGGTGCTGTCCTTGGCGCTCGGCGCGCGATGACCTTCCAGTTTTAGCCGATTTGAGCCCAACAAAATCCGCCATCGTGTCCGGCAAGCGTCGTTCGCAGGCGCTTCGGCCGAAGCGGGCCCCATCCAAGCTGCAACGGCTCAAGACGTGTTGGCGGGATGTCCCCAATTTGCGCCGGGAATCCCAGTCTCGCCGGGCGGAAGATCGTCGCGCGCGGCCAGGATCACCGAAGGATCCTCTTAGACGATAGAATGCCGCCTTGCGCGGAAGCCTGTCCGGAAATGCCTTGATGCGTTCGCGAACAGTGGCATATGATCCGACGTAATTCCTTTTGGTGTCCCGCCAAATCGCGATGGATCGCATGCGGCACGACAGCGGCGCGATGGGTTTGGAGCGCGACAGTCGCGTGCGGACGTCTCGTTTTCGAAGTCATCTTTTTTTCGCCATCTCCGGCGGAACCAAAGCGGGATCCCAGTCGTTTCATGTCTTAATGCCTTCACCCGGCGGCGTTCGGCGCACAGTGTCGTCATGCGTCGGCTGGAGGCGTGTCGATGTCGCGGTCGTGAGTTGCCAACGCGCCCGTCGTTCATCGCGCCCGTCGTCCATCGCGTCTGTCGTCCATCGCGGGAGGAAAGGTCGCTTTGCCGTCACGCGGCGGCTCTAGAGCATTCTCCGCAAAAGTGGGAACCGGTTTTGCGAACGGGAATGCGATCGCGTGAAGAGTTGGAGCGCCGATCCGATGCCGTCGGTTCGGACCGCGCTCCAGGATGACCGCCGGGTGCGGCCGCGCAGGCCGGTGCGGCGGCTTGATGTGTCGATTGTCGGCAACCGAAGACTCAGCAACCCATAAGAACTCAGCAAGCGAGAAGAATGATGAGCACGTTGGTCGTACTCGGGTTCGACGGACTCCACACCGCGGACGAGGTTCTCAACAAGCTGCGCTCCCTGCAGAAGGAATATCTGGTCGACCTTGAGGATGCCGTCGTCGTCGAGCGCGACGCTGCCGGCAAGGTGCACATGAAGCAGGCCGTCAATCTCACCGCGGTCGGCGCCGCCACCGGCGGCAGCAGCGGCGCGCTGTGGGGCGCGCTGGTGGGCCTGCTGTTCCTCAATCCGCTGGCCGGCATGGCGGTGGGCGCGCTCACCGGCGCCGGCGCCGGCGCGCTCGCCGGCTCGCTCACCGACTACGGCATCAATGATGATTTCGTGAAGCGGCTGGGCGCGACGATCCCGTCGGGCTCCTCGGCGCTGTTCGTGCTGTTCAAGAGCGTCAACACCGACAAGGTGCTGCCCGAGATCGAGTCCTTCAAGCCGCGGGTGCTGCAGACCTCGCTGAGCACCGAGGACGAACAGAAGCTCAAGGCCGAACTGGCCAAGCTGGTCGGCGCCTGATTTCCTCAACCTCGCCGGACGACGCGCAAGCCGCGCCGTCCGGCCCTCAAGCTTCAAGACTCAAGCTTCGAGACTGAAGCTGCAAGATTAGCTCCAAGATTGGATTTGACGCGTTTTCCGTCGCAGGGCCGGTTCCGTCGCAGGGCCGGTCCGGCCTTGGCGGGGGATGCGCTGGGGACGGTGGCACGTGCGTCAGCGACGGTGGGGGCGGTTCCGTTTGGATAGAATCATTGCCGGTGTCGGCGCGGCGCTGATGCTCGCCGCCTGTGCGCCCGAGCCGGAGGCGCCGGTCGCCGACGCGCGGCCGGTGCGCACTGTCACCATCGCCAAGAGCGAGGCCGGCACGGCGGTCACCTTCGCCGGCCGCATCGAGGCCGAGGACGAGGTGGCGCTCGGCTTCCGCATTGGCGGCCGGCTGGCCGAGCGTGCGGTGTCGGTCGGCGAGCGGGTCGGCCCCGGCCAGCTTCTCGCCCGGCTGGAGCCGCAGAACGAGATGAACGCCCTGCGCTCGGCGAAGGCCAATCTGGCCGCCGCCCAGGCGGCGCTGGTGCAGGCCGGCAACCATTTCACGCGCCAGCAGACGCTGCTCGCCCAGGGCTGGACGACGCGGGCGCTGTTCGACGAGGCGCAGAAGGCGCGCGACACCGCCCGCGCCCAGGTCGATTCCGCCGAGGCCCAGCTCAAAGCCGCGCGCGACCTCGTCAGCTTCACCGAGCTTGAGGCCGACGCCTCCGGCGTGGTGACGGCGATCGGCGCCGAGCCCGGCGAGGTGGTCCAGGCCGGGCGGATGATCGTGACCCTGGCCCGCCAGGGCGGGCGCGACGCGGTGTTCGACATTCCGGCCCAGGTGCTGCGCTCGGCGCCGAGCGAGCCGGCGATCGCCGTCAATCTCACCGACGATCCCACCGTCACCGCCAGCGGGCGGGTGCGCGAGGTCGCCGAGCAGGCCGATCCGGTCACCCGCACCTTCCAGGTCAAGGTCGGGCTGGAGAAGCCGCCCGAGGCGATGCGGCTCGGTGCGGCGGTGACCGGCCGGCTGCAGATGGAGGCGGTGCCGATCATCGAGATCCCGGCCTCGGCGCTCACTCGCATCAACCGCCAGCCGGCGGTGTGGGTGGTCGATCCGGCGAGCCGCACGGTGACGCTGCGCAATGTCGAGGTGCTGCGCTTCGACCCGGCCAGCGTCGTGGTGTCGGGCGGGCTCGACACCGGCGAGGTGGTGGTCACCGCCGGCGTGCAGGCGCTGCATCCCGGCCAGAAGGTCCGCCTGCTCGGCGGGGAGCCATGATGCGGTTCAATCTGTCGGAATGGGCGCTCGGCCACCGCTCGCTGGTCGTCTATTTCATGATCGTGGCGGTGCTCGCCGGCATCCTCTCCTACAACCGGCTGGGCCGCAGCGAGGATCCGGCCTTCATCATCAAGACCATGGTGGTGCAGGCGGCCTGGCCCGGCGCCACCGTGCAGGACATGCTCGAACAGGTGACCGAGCGGATCGAGCGCAAGCTGCAGGAGACGCCGCACCTCGATTTCATCCGCTCCTACACCAATGCCGGCGTCACCACGGTGTTCGTCAATCTCGATGGCGCCACCTCGGCGCAGCAGGTGGCGGACACCTGGTACCATGTGCGCAAGTCGATCGGCGACATCCGCCACACCTTGCCGGCCGGCGTGGTCGGGCCAGGCTTCAACGACGAGTTCGGCGACACCTTCGGCATCATCTACGGCTTCACCGCTGATGGCTTCACCCACCGCGAGCTGCGCGACCATGTGGAGGACGTGCGCTCGAAGCTGCTGCGCCTGCCCGACGTCTCCAAGATCGAGATCCTCGGCGCCCAGGACGAGGTAATCTTCGTCGAGTTCTCGGTTAAGGAGCTGGCGAGCCTCGGCATCGACCGCTCGGCGCTGATCAATGCGCTGCAGACCCAGAACATCGTGCGCCCGGCCGGCGTCATCCAGACCGGCAACGAGGCGATCTCGCTGCGGGTGTCGGGCGCCTTCCGCACCGAGCAGGACGTCGCCGACGTCAATTTCGCGGTCGGCGGCCGCATGCTGCGCTTAAGCGACATCGCCCGCGTCCACCGCGGCTATGCCGACCCGCCGCAGCCGCAGTTCCGCGCCAACGGCCAGCCGGCGATCGGGCTGGCCATCGCCATGCGCGAGGGCGGCGACATCCTGGCGCTCGGCCAGCGCATCGACCGCGCCATGGCCCAGATCAAGGCCGAGCTGCCGGTGGGTATCGAGCCGGCGCTGGTCGCCGACCAGGCGGTCACCGTGGAGAGCGCGATCGCCGAGTTCATGTCCTCGCTGTGGCAGGCGGTGGCGATCATCCTGGCGGTCAGCTTCATCAGCCTCGGCGTGCGGGCAGGTCTGGTGGTGGCGCTGTCGATCCCGCTGACGCTGGCCGCGGTGTTCGCGGTGATGGATCTGAGCAGCATCGACATGCAGCGCATCTCGCTCGGTGCGCTGATCATCGCGCTGGCGCTCCTGGTCGACGACGCGATGACCACCACCGACGCCATGCTGAACCGGCTCGCCCGCGGCGAAAGCAAGGTGCAGGCGGCCTCCTTCGCCTTCCGCACCTACGCGTTCGCCATGCTGGCCGGCACGCTGGTCACCATCGCCGGCTTCGTGCCGGTGGGCTTCGCCGCCAGTTCGGCCGGCGAATACACGTTTTCGCTCTTCGCCGTCGTCGCCATCGCGCTGGTGCTGTCGTGGCTGGTGGCCGTGGTGTTCGCGCCGCTCCTGGGCCTCGCCATCCTCGCGCCGCCCAAAGAGGGCGCGGAGGCGAAGCCCGGCCCGGTGTTCCGCGCCTATCGCGGGCTGCTCGGTGCCGCGCTGCGCCTGCGCTACCTCACCATCGCGCTGACGGTGGGCCTGTTCGCGGCGGCGATCGCAGCCCTGCCGCTGATCCCCAACCAGTTCTTCCCCTCCTCCGACCGGCCCGAGCTGCTGGTCGATCTGCGGCTGCCGCAGAACGCCTCGATCTACGCCACCGAATCCATGGTGGAGCGCTTCGACGCGGTGCTGAAGGACGACCCGGACGTCGCGCGCTGGAGCACCTATGTCGGCCGCGGCGCCATCCGCTTCTACCTGCCGCTCGACGTGCAGCTTCCCAACGACTTCTTCGCGCAAGGCGTGATCGTCGCCAAGGACGTGGCGGCGCGCGAGCGGCTGCGCCAGAAGCTGGAGAAGGTGCTGGCCGAGGACTTCCCGAGCGTGGTCTCGCGCATCTCGCCGCTGGAGCTCGGGCCGCCGGTCGGCTGGCCGGTGCAGTACCGGGTGAGCGGCCCCGACCTCTCCAAGGTGCGCGAGATCGCCTTCCGGCTGGCCGAGATCGTGGCGCAGGACAAGCGGACCCGCACCGTCAATTTCGACTGGATCGAGCCGGCCCGCGAGGTGCGCATCCGCATCGACCAGGACGAGGCGCGCCGCCTCGGCCTGAGCTCGCAGGCCATCGCCAGCGTGCTCAACACCGTGGTGTCCGGCCAGGCGATCTCGCAGGTGCGCGACAGTATCTATCTCGTCGACATCGTGGTGCGCGCCACCGACGAGCAGCGCGTGTCGCTCGCCACCTTGAGCACCCTGCAGGTGGCGCTGCCCAACGGCCGCACGGTGCCGCTCAGCCAGTTCGCCACCTTCGAGGAGACGCAGGACTATCCGGTGGTGTGGCGGCGCGACCGCGTGCCCACCCTCACCGTGCAGGCCGACGTGCGCCAGGGCGCGCTGCCCGAGAGCGTCACCGACGCGCTGGAGCCGGCGGTGAAGGCGCTGCAGAGCGGCCTGCCGCCGGGTTACAGCATCGTCATCGGCGGCACGGTGGAGGAGAGCGCCAAGTCGCAGGCCTCGGTGATCGCCGTGGTGCCCTTGATGCTGCTGCTGATGGTCACCGTGCTGATGGTGCAGCTCCAGAGCTTCCAGCGGCTGTTCATCGCGCTCACCGTCGGGCCGCTCGGGCTCATCGGCGTGGTCGGCGCGCTGCTCCTGTCCGGCCGGCCGCTCGGCTTCGTGGCGATCCTCGGCATCCTGGCGCTGCTCGGCATGATCACCAAGAACGCCGTCATCCTGATCGGCCAGATCGAGGCCGAGCGCGCGGCGGGCAAGAACGTGCGCGAGGCGGTGATGGACGCCGCCAGCACCCGCTTCCGGCCGATCATGCTCACGGCGGTGTCCACCGTGCTCGGCATGATCCCCATCGCGCCGACCGTGTTCTGGGGGCCGATGGCCTTCTCGATCATGGGCGGGCTCTTGGTGGCGACGCTGCTGACCTTGATCTTTCTACCGGCGCTCTATGTGGCTTGGTTTGGCAGTCGTGAAAAAACGGACGCCGCGGCGGCGGCGTCCTGAGGGCGGCAAGGGCAGGGTGCCCGGAGTCCGGGTGCGGCAAGACGAAACGCGGCAAGACGAAACGCGGCAAGACGAAATGCGGCAGAAGCGGTGTGCAGCGCTGTCCCGGCAATGACGGGCGGCAATCGAGGGAGGGCTGCCAGTGAGCAGAAACAAGTACGACGCCCGATACTTGACCGGCAAGCGCGCCCGCGTTGCCGTCGCGGCGATGTTCGGTTGGGTGACGGTCGTCCAGCCGGCCTTCGCGCAGAGCCCGCCGGCCGAGCCGGCCCAGGCGCCGACCCCCTTGCCGCTGCCGGCGGCGCCGGGGTCTCCGGCCGCGCCGAACCAGGCCGGGCCGGCGGAGAAGGTCTATACGCTCTCCGATCTCGAATATCTGCTCGGGCCGATCGCCCTTTACCCTGATCCGCTGGTGGCGCTGATCCTGCCGGCCACCACCTATCCGGTGCAGATCATCCAGGCCGACCGCTGGCTCGACGCCAATCGCGACGCGGTCGCCAAGGGCGATTTCAGCGGCGTCGACGCCCAGACCTGGGACAATTCGGTGAAGGCGCTGGCGCGCTTCCCCGACGTTCTGAAGATGCTGGCCGACAATCTGGATTGGACGCAGGCGCTGGGCGCGGCATTCGCGCTGCAGCCGGCCGATGTCGCCTCCGTCATCCAGGTGCTGCGCGCCCGCGCCGAGAAGGCCGGCAACCTCGCCTCGACGCCGCAGCAGGTGGTGACGACGCGCGAGGACAGCGGCACGCGGACGATCTATATCGCGCCGGCCGATCCGGAGCGGATCTACGTGCCGGTCTATGATTCCTCGGTGGTGTTCGACACCTTCGCCACCGGCGCGCTGCTGTTCGGCACCGCGGTGCTGGTCGGCTCGGCGTGGTACGGCGGCTGGTGGGGCCGCAACAACTGGAACAACTGGCGCTGGAACAACATCTGGGTCGACCGGCCGGCGTGGCGGCCCGGCCGTCCCGGCGGCCCGCCGCCCGGCGCATGGCGACCCGGCCGTCCCGGCGGCCCGCCGCCGCGCCCGCCCTTCCGGCCCGACCGCCCCGGCGGCGGTCCCGATCGTCCCGGCCTTCGTCCCGATCGCCCCGGCGGCCCGGGTGGGCCCGGTGGTCCTGGCGGTCCAGGCGGCCCCGGTTTCCGTCCGGATCGTCCCGGCGGCGGCCCCGGTGATCGTCCTGGTGGTCCGGGAGGCCCTGGCGGTCCCGACCGTCCTGGTCTCCTTCCGGATCGTCCCGGTGGCGGCCCCGGTGATCGCCCCGGCGGCGGTCCTGGCGATCGTCCTGGCGGCGGCCCCGATCGTCCCGGCCTTCGTCCCGATCGTCCTGGCGGCGGTCCTGGCGATCGTCCTGGCGGCGGCCCCGATCGTCCCGGCCTTCGTCCCGATCGTCCGGGTGGCGGACCAGGCGACCGTCCTGGCGGCGGCCCCGACCGGCCCGGTGTTCGTCCGGATCGTCCGGGTGGCGGACCAGGGGATCGTCCCGGCGGCGGCGCTGGCCGTCCGGATCTTCCGGCGCGTCCGGATCGTCCGGCAGCGCGACCCGACCGTCCGGCGGACCGTCCCGCCGCCCGGCCGGATCGTCCGGCCGCACGCCCCGACCGTCCCGCCGCCCGGCCGCAGCAGCGCCCGGCTGCCCGGCCGGATCGTCCCGCGGCGCGGCCGCAGCAGCGCCCGGCTGCCCGGCCGGATCGTCCCGCGGCGCGGCCGCAGCAGCGTCCGGCTGCCCGGTCGAAGCAGCGCCAGACCCGCCCGGCTGCCCGGTCGCAGCAGCGTCCGGCCGCCCGCCAGCAGCGCCCGTCGGCGCGTCCGGCAGCCCGTCCACGTCCGGCCGCGCGCTCCCAGCCGCGTGCCAGCGGACGGGCGGCAGGCCGTGGTGGCGGCCGTGGTGGCGGTGGCGGACGGGGAGGGCGGCGCTGAGCCCCGTGTGGTCCGCTCGGGGCGGCAATCGAGCCGCGCGGCCACCGCGAAGCGCATCCTGATCCCAACATGGCAGCGCCGGCCCCACGGGCCGGCGTTTCGTTTGATCGCCAGAGGTCAGGCTGTCGGCCGGGGAGGTTCGGCGAGGCCGTTTCCGGAATCCCGCAGGGATCGGCCGGAAGCCGGATGGCCCCCCATCAATGCTCGCCGTCGCGCGGCAGGTGATGCGGGCGGCGCTGCACCGCGAACACCGACATCGCGTCCGCCTTGCCCAGTTCCGCCTTGCCCAGTTCAGTCTTGCCCAACTCGCCCTTGCCTGCCTCGGCCTTGCCTGTCTCGGCTTTCGCCGGCTCGGCGCCCAGCAGGGTCGCGTTGGACTTGGGCTTGCGTTCGAACTCGAACCGGCCGGTGGAGCGCAGTTCGAGCACGAACCGGCAGAACTGCAGGCTGGACAGGAACTCGGTGCGGCCGGCGGTGTCCACCACCCGGAAGCGCGAGCGGTCCGGCGCCATGAACACTTCGGCGGTGACCGGGCCGCGCCGCAGTCCGGCCTTGGTTCTCAGCAGCACCTGTCCCCAGCGCACCGGCGTTTCCGCATCCATGGCGGCGAGATCGCCGAGAACCAGGGGTTCGGATACGCGTTCCGTCGCAGCGCTCATGCGTTCCCCTCCGCAGCCGCAGGTGGCCCGCGTGGATGACATCCGGCCCGCGCCCACCGCGGGGCGGCTCCCGAGGCCGCCACAAGGCAAAATTAGCTGCAGAGCGCTTAGGATTCCCTTGCCGGATTGCCGGCAAATCGCGGCACCGGTCACCGGGTGGGCATGCCTGCCGCAGGAAGCTCCGGCGCGTTTGCGCTATAGTTGCTGAAAATTGAGGGAGGCGGCATGCCGGTCAGGTCGGTGGCGAAGGCGCAGAGGGTGCGCGCGGCGACGGGACCGTTGGCCCGTGCGGTGCCGCGCCTGCGCATCGTGCTGGTCGGCGACAAGCGCATCGGCCCGGGCAAGATGGATCTTCTGGAGGCGATCGGCCGCACCGGCTCGATCTCGGCCGCCGGGCGCGCGATGGGCATGTCCTACCGGCGGGCGTGGCTGCTGGTCGACGAGGCCAACAGCATGTTCACCCGGCCGCTGGTGGTCGCCTCGGCTGGCGGCGTCCATGGCGGCGGCGCCCAGCTCACCGAGTTCGGCCGGTCGGTGGTCGCCGCCTATCGCCGCATCGAGGCGCGCACCCGCGCCGCCATCCTCGACGAATTCGCACCGTTCGAGAACGATATCGTGACCGACGCCGGACCCGTCACCCCGGCCTGATCCCGCTGGAGCATTCTCCGCAAAAGTGGGAACCGGTTTTGCGAAAGAGAATGCGACAAAACAAAGACTTGGAGCATTCTCCGCAAAAGTGGGAACCGGTTTTGCGAAAGAGAATGCGACAAATCGAGGACTTGAGCCGCGTCCGCTTGGTTCAATCAGATCGGCGGATGCTCTAGCCGCCCGAGAAACGAGCCCAACCATGTCGCCGGAATTCCTCATCACCGCGCTGATCATCGTCGCCTCGCCCGGCACCGGCGTGCTCTACACGCTGGCCTATGGCCTCACGCGCGGGCGGCGGGCCGCCGTCATTGCGGCGTTCGCCGGCACGCTCGGCATCGTGCCGCACATCGCCGCCGCCATCGCCGGCCTGGCGGCGCTGCTGCATGCCAGCGCGCTCGCCTTCGAGGCGGTGAAATACGCCGGCGTCGCCTATCTCCTGTGGATGGCGTGGCAGACGCTGAAGGAGAGCGGGGCGCTGGCGGTGGGCGCGGCCGAGGATCTGCCGGCCAGCCGCATCATCGCGCGCGGCGTGCT
Organism: Blastochloris sulfoviridis; assembly: GCF_008630065.1. Lineage (GTDB taxonomy): Bacteria > Pseudomonadota > Alphaproteobacteria > Rhizobiales > Xanthobacteraceae > Blastochloris > Blastochloris sulfoviridis. The sequence goes on along the minus strand of NZ_VWPL01000006.1, from coordinate 143,241 downwards.
GATCAATCTCCTGAACCCCAAGCTGTCGATCTTCTTCCTCGCCTTCCTGCCGCAGTTCGTCGAGGCCGGCGAGGCCCACCCGGTCGTCCGCATGCTGGAACTGTCGGGCACCTTCATGGCGATGACGTTTGCGGTGTTCGTGCTCTACGGCTTCGCCGCGGCGGCGGCGCGCACCTACGTCATCGGCCGGCCGAGCGTGATGACCTGGCTGCGCCGCTCGTTCGCCGCGGCCTTCGTGGCGCTCGGCGCCAAGCTCGCGCTGGCCGAGCGCTGAGCGTGATCGTCAATATTATATGAATTGTCATCCCGGGCGAGCGTCAGCGAGACCCAGGATCGTCTTCAGGACGAGGGCCTCTATCTGCAAACGGTCCCGGGTCGCGCGGCTCGCCCGGGACGACGCCGGCCCCCGTTCACCCGATGGCGTCGAGCAGCGGCTCCTTGCCGGTGCGCTTGTGCCAGCCGTCGAACCACACGAGGTCGTGCAGCGGCAGCCGCCGCCGCCAGCCCGTCACCTCGAGCTCCGGCTTGGCATAGAAGTGGGTGACGGCGCCGACGCACAGATAGGCGATCGGCTGGATCTCGGGCGGGATGCCTAGCGCCTGGCGCAGCGCGTCATAGTCGAGGATCGACACCCACCCCACGCCGAGATTCTCGGCGCGGGCGGCGAGCCACAGATTCTCCACCGCGCACACCGCGCTGTAGAGGTCCATTTCCGGCTGGTGGGTGCGGCCGAGCACCACCTTGCCGGCGCGGGCGCGGTCGCAGGTGACGCAGATGCCGACCGGCGCGTCGAGAATGCCTTCGAGCTTGAGGCGGCGGTAGCGCTCGCGCTGCTCGTCCTCGAACATCTCGGCGGCCTCGGCGTGGGCGCGGGCGAAGCCGGCATGCACCTTCTTCTTCACCGCCGGGTCGCGCACGATGATGAAATCCCAGGGCTGCATGAAGCCGACCGAGGGGGCATGGTGGGCGGCCTCCAGCAGCCGCGCCAGCACCTCGTCCGGCACCGGGTCGGGCCGGAACTGGCCGCGCACGTCGCGCCGCGTGTGGATGCAGCGATAGACCGCGACGCGCTCGTCGAGCGTGAAGGCCGGGTCGTACTGGATCGGCATGTCGTTGACGTCGCTCGTGCTCATGTCTCCCCCTCGCGGGCGGGCGGCCGCCTCGGCGGTGGCCGGTGCGGTCCGGGCGTCCGCTCCGCCTGCGTCAGGGCGGGACGCTCCGGGCCCTGGCTTTAGAGCATGCGGCGCAAAAGTGGAAACCGGCCCGGGAGAGCCGTGAGGCGCCCCCGGTCGATCCCGCCGGAATGCAGGACGCGGGCGAGCCGAAGAATCCTTGATCTGAAAGACGTTTCCGGCGGCGGGACGGCGAAGCGCCGGCCCGCCGGACCGGATTCCGTCTCATGCCCCGACGAATACGCACCCCGCGTCTGCACGGCCGGCGACACGCCGCGTGCCGGCCACGCTTCGGAGCGTGGCGCGGCGAGGAGCCCGGCTGCTCCCGCCGCCGGCCCTGCGCCATCCGGGGCCCGACAGCGGGCATTCGACGCAGGGCCGAGGGGCGCCGAATCGGGAACTGGTGGGTAGGGCGCGTCATTGTGTCGTCAACCAATCGCTAATGAAACTGATCTGTCACTCGGCTGCCGTCGTACCCGCGAAGTGCCCTCGTAATAATCAGATGAATCGGGCGTGGTAACTCTTTACTTCGGCTTGGATGGGTCTTCAGCCATGGTCCGGTCACACCGAAAGGCTAGCAATTCCGGACGGAGTACATATCTGTTCATAATGAGTGTTTGCTCCCCCGGAATTACCCCCCGCAAATAGGATGATTGCAATGATGCGAGAAACGATTGGTCGAGAACGAACGCGCTGGCGCGGCGCGGCGCACGTCGAGGGCCGCAACGGCCGTTACGGCGCCCTGCCGGCCGAGATCAACCCGGCGGAGTTCGGGTTCGGCGGCGCTCCGGCCCCCCGGCCCGCCGGCTATGTCGCCATCGTGGCCGGCCGGCCCGGCGGCTACCGCGTGGTGCTGCCCGACCTGCCCGCCTGCACCGCCGGTGGCGAGACCATCGACGCCGCGCTGGCCGATGCCGCCCAGGTGGTGCGCCACTGGTGCGAGGCGGCGCGCGATCGCGGCGAGGCGCTGCCCGAGCCGCGTTCGGCCGAGGACGCGGTGCACGGCGACCCCGAACTGACGAAGCTGTTGCGCCAGGACAGCGCGCTGGCGCTGGTGCCGCTGCTGCCGGACGCGCCGCTGGCCAAGACCATCGAGCTGACGCTCGATGCCGATCTCGTGGCCGCGGTCGACGCGACGGCGGCGGCCAGCGGGCTCGACCGTCTGGCCTTCATCGAGGATGCCCTCAAGGCCGCGCTGGCGCGCCAGATCGACGAGAGCGTCGAATGAGCGGGAACGACACCGCCCGGTCCGCGCGCGCGGACCGGGCGGTCGCACGCCGCTTCGTCTCGGGCTCGCCCTTCTCGGGCTCAGCTCTCAGGCGCGCCGTTCGCGGCGAGGCCTGCGCCGGTGACCGCAGCAGCGGACGGCGCGCTCACACCCGCTTTGCCAGCCAGCCGGCGAAGAACGAGCTGATGTAGGCGATACGGCGCTCTTCATTGTCCGGCAGGTACCAGGCCCCGGCGCTGGCGGACGGCACGGCCGAGAGCATGGGCACGCGGGCGCTCGGCGTCTTGCTGCCGGCCGGCACGACCAGCGCCTCGCCCTCCAGATAATCGGTATCGACCGTCGATCCGCCGCCACCGCCGCCGCCGCTGGCCGTGCCGGTGTAGGAGCCCAGCGACAGCGAGGTGATTCGCACCACCAGGGTCGGCGCGCCGCGCGCCCCGGTGACCCGCCCGGCGAACGCCGCCGGCAGCTCGCGGGAGAGGTTGCGGCGAATCAGCTCGGCGTCGCGGGGGTCGCCGAGCCGGGCCAGCGGCGAGGTGTCGATGGTGATGGCGCGGAACGTCGTTGCGCCCTGGGCGGCGGCCGGCCGGGCGAGGGCCGGCAGCGCGGCCAGCGCGCCACTGAGCGCGGCCAGCACGGCACGGCGGGTGAAGGGATCAGCGCGACTCACCATGGCATCCTCCGCAGTTTGGCGACCGCAGTTTGGCGACCGGGATCGGGCGCGTACGGTGTCCGGCCGATCGGCCGGCGAACCGTATCAGACCCAGCGCACCTCGACGATCTCATAGCTCTTGGCGCCGCCCGGGGCATTCACTTCCACCGAGGCGCCGACCTTCTTGCCGACGAGGGCGCGGGCGAGCGGCGAGGTGATGGAGATGCGGCCCTTCTTGGCGTCGGCCTCCTGCTCGCCGACGATCTGCCAGACCCTCTCCTCCTCGCTGTCCTCGTCGACCAGCTTGACGGTGGCGCCGAACTTGACGACCTCGCCGGACAGCTTCGACACGTCGATCACTTCGGCGCGAGAAATGATCGATTCGAGCTCGGCGATGCGGCCCTCATTGTGGCTCTGCGCTTCCTTGGCCGCGTGGTACTCGGCGTTCTCCGACAGATCGCCGTGCGCCCGCGCCTCCGAGATGGCTTCGATGATCCGGGGCCGCTCCACCGCTTGGCGGTGCTTCAGCTCCGCCTCCAGGGCGCTGAAGCCCGCCGCCGTCATCGGAACACGTTCCATCATTTTCCCCCTGCGACCGCGCAACCGGCTCCGGGCTCGGCGCGGTTCGAACAAATCCACACGCGAACAAATCCACCAACGCCCGCGGCCGAATCATCCTCGGCCCGCGGCGTTCACTCATGCCGACGCTGGTCCGCGATCGGCGGCCGTGCGGCCGCCCATTGTGAACTGCATCTTACGCCTCCGGGATCGCGACGTGATCTCCCGGATTCAAACGCTTCCGTATCCAGACGACCGCGTGGCGGTCGCGTTGGGTATCCAGGCGACCGCATGGCGGTCGCGTTCGCTATCCTGACGACCGCATGGCGGTCCCGGAAGAAGGGTATCACGCGGCGTCGAAATAGGCCTGCAGCGCCCGCACCTCGAAATCGCCGCCCAGATAGGCCTTGATTCCCTCCGCCGCCGCCACCGCACCCGAGAGGGTGGTGTAATAGGGCACCTTGTGCAAGAGGGCGGCCCGCCGGAGCGACCGGCTGTCGGCCAGCGCCTGGGCGCCGTCGGTGGTGTTGAACACGAGCTGCACCTCGCCGTTCTTGATGGCGTCGACGATGTGCGGGCGGCCTTCCAGCACCTTGTTGATCTTGGCCGCCGGCACGCCGTTCTCCATCAGGAAGCGCTGGGTGCCCGAGGTGGCGATGAGCTTGAAGCCGAGCTCGTGCAGCAGCCGGGCCACCGGCAGCACCCGCGGCTTGTCCGCCTCCTTCACCGAGACGAACACCGTGCCGGTGCGCGGCACCTTGGTGCCCGAGCCGAGCTGCGACTTGGCGAAGGCGGCGGCATAGGTGCGGTCGAGCCCCATCACCTCGCCGGTCGAGCGCATCTCCGGGCCGAGCACGGTGTCGACGCCGGGGAAGCGCGCGAACGGGAACACCGCCTCCTTGACGCCGATATGGTTGAGCTTGCGCGGCTTGAGGCCGAAGCTCGCCAGCTTCTCGCCGGCCATGATGCGCGAGGCGATCTTGGCGATCGGCAGGCCGATCACCTTGGCCACGAACGGCACGGTGCGCGAGGCGCGCGGATTGACCTCCAGCACGTAGATGTCGCCGTTCTTCAGCGCGTACTGCACGTTCATCAGCCCGCCGACGTTCAAGGCCAGCGCCATGGCGCGGGTCTGGCGCTCCAGCTCGGCGATGGTCTCCTCCGTCAGCGAGTGCGGCGGCAGCGAGCACGCCGAATCGCCGGAATGGATGCCGGCTTCCTCGATGTGCTCCATCACGCCTGCGACGAAGGTGTCGGTGCCGTCGCAAAGGCAGTCGACGTCGATCTCGATGGCGTCGGCGAGGTAGCGGTCGAGCAGAAGCGGCCGCTTGTCGGAGACCACGAGCTCGCCGGGCCGCGCCAGGTCGCGCGTCAGCCGCTCCAGGTAGCGGTCGAGATGGCCGGGGTCGAACACGATCTCCATCGCCCGGCCGCCCAGCACGTAGGAGGGGCGGATGACGATGGGATAGCCGATCGAGGCGGCCTTGGCGCGCGCATCCTCCGGGCTCACCGCGATGGCGTTCTGCGGCTGCTTGAGGCCCAGCCTGTCGAGGAGCTGCTTGAAGCGGTCGCGGTCCTCGGCGAGGTCGATCGCGTCGGGCGAGGTGCCGAGGATCGGGATGTTCGCCTCTTCCAGCGACTGGGCGAGCTTCAGCGGCGTCTGGCCGCCGAACTGCACGATGGCGCCGTGCAGGCGGCCATTCGTCTGTTCACGCGCGAGGATCTCGGTGACGTCCTCGGTGGTGAGCGGCTCGAAATAGAGCCGGTCCGAGGTGTCGTAGTCGGTCGACACCGTCTCCGGATTGCAGTTGATCATGATCGTCTCGAACCCGGCATCGCGCAGGGCGAACGAGGCGTGGCAGCAGCAATAGTCGAACTCGATGCCCTGGCCGATGCGGTTCGGCCCGCCGCCGAGGATCGCCACCTTGGTGCGGTCGGAGGGTCGCGCCTCGTCGGCGGGCGCGCCCGCGAACGGCGTCTCGTAGGTCGAGTACATGTAGGCGGTGGGCGAGGCGAATTCGGCCGCGCAGGTGTCGATGCGCTTGTAGACCGGGCGCACGCCCTGCGCGTGGCGGGCTGAGCGCACCTCGGTCTCGCTCTTGCCGGTGAGCTTGGCAAGGCGCGCATCCGAGAAGCCCATCGCCTTCAGCCGGCGCATCGAGGCCGCGCTGCCGGGCAGGCCCTTGGCGCGGATCTCCGCCTCCATCTCGACGATGGCGCGGATGCGCTCCAGGAACCACGGATCGATCTTGCAGCTCTCGAAGATCTGCTCGTCGCTCCAGCCGAGCCGCATCGCCTGGGCGACCTGCAGCAGGCGCCCCGGCGTCGGCGTGCCCAGCGCCGCGCGGATGGCGTTCTTGTCGTCGCCCTGGCCCAGCCCCTCGATCTCGATCTCGTCGAGCCCGGTGAGGCCGGTTTCCAGCGAGCGCAGCGCCTTCTGCAGGCTTTCCTCGAAGGTGCGGCCGATCGCCATCGCCTCGCCGACCGACTTCATCGCGGTGGTCAGCACGGTGAAGTTGGGATCGGCGGAGGTGAACTTCTCGAAGGCGAAGCGCGGAATCTTGGTGACGATGTAGTCGATCGTCGGCTCGAACGAGGCGGGCGTGGCGCCGCCGGTGATGTCGTTGGCGATCTCGTCCAGCGTGTAGCCGATGGCGAGCTTGGCGGCGACCTTGGCGATGGGGAAGCCGGTGGCCTTCGACGCCAGGGCCGAGGAGCGCGACACGCGCGGGTTCATCTCGATGATGACGAGGCGTCCGTCCGTGGGATTGACCGCGAACTGCACGTTCGAGCCGCCGGTCTCCACCCCGATCTCGCGCAGCACCGCGATCGAGGCGTCGCGCATGATCTGGTATTCCTTGTCCGTCAGCGTCAGCGCCGGCGCGATGGTGATCGAATCGCCGGTGTGCACGCCCATCGGATCGACGTTCTCGATCGAGCAGATGATGATGCAGTTGTCCGCCTTGTCGCGGACCACCTCCATCTCGAACTCCTTCCACCCCAGCACCGATTCCTCGATCAGCACCTCGTGGGTGGGCGAGGCGTCGAGCCCGCGCTCGACGATCTCCAAAAACTCGGTCTTGTTGTAGGCGATGCCGCCGCCGGTGCCGCCCAGCGTGAAGGACGGGCGGATGATGGCCGGCAGCCCGACATATTCGAGCGCCTCGAGCGCTTCGATCAGCGCCTTGTCCTGATAGCGCTTGCGGCGCTCGACCTCGCCCTTGAGCCACGTCTTCTCGAACGCCTTGAGCTGATCGGCCTTGTCGGCGTCGGGGATGTCCTGGGCGGTGATGCGGGCGATCTCGGCCTTGTAGGCGTCGCGGTCGCCCTTCTTGAAATCGGAGGCGTTGGCGAGACGCGAGCGCGGCGTCTCCAGCCCGATGCGGTTCATCGCCTCGCGGAACAGCTGGCGGTCCTCGGCCTTGTCGATGGCGTGCGCCTTGGCGCCGATCATCTCGACGTCGAACTCCTCCAGCACGCCCATCTTTTCGAGCGACAGCGCGCAGTTGAGCGCGGTCTGCCCGCCCATGGTCGGCAGCAGCGCGAAGCCCTGCGTGCGGTCGCCGCGCTCCTTGGCGATGATCCGGCGCACGATCTCCGGCGTGATCGGCTCGATATAGGTGGCGTCGGCCAGGTCCGGATCGGTCATGATGGTGGCGGGGTTGGAGTTGACCAGGACGACCCGGTACCCCTCCTCCTTGAGCGCCTTCACCGCCTGGGTGCCGGAATAGTCGAACTCGCAGGCTTGGCCGATGACGATCGGCCCCGCGCCGATGATCAGAATCGTGGAGATGTCAGTCCGTTTGGGCATGGCAGAGTGCTGTTGGCGCACACGAAAAAAGGGCAGCGCCCCGTGGCGCGCCCTCCTCGGTGGGCGATTTGTTGCCGGAACGGCGGCAACCCTGCCTCTCCTTTAGAGGAGAATTGCCGGGGAGGGAAGCCGGCCGCGCCGTCGACAGCGCGCCGCCCACCGGCTATGCCGGCCTCCATGCTCAAGCGCCTCGCCCGCCAGTTTGCCGCCTTCTGCGGGGTCGGCGTCATCGCCACCGCCGCTCACTACGCCGTGCTGGCGGTGCTGGTGGAGGCCGGAGGCGTGCGCGCGAGCCTCGCTGCGCTCATTGGCTTCACCGTCGGCGGCGTGGTGTCCTACGTGCTCAACCGGCGCTTCACCTTCGACAGCGCGCGCAGCCATGCCGCCGCCGTGCCGCGCTTCGCGCTGGTGGCGGGGGTGGCCTTCGTGCTCACCGGGATTCTTATGGAGGTGCTCACCACCCGCGCCGGGCTGCACTGGCTCGTGGCGCAGGTCATCACCACCGGCATCGTGCTGGTGTGGACCTTCCTCGGCAACCGCTTCTGGACCTTCCGCGACGCCGCCTGACGTTGGGGTATCTGGTCCTGCTGACGATCCCGGGTCGCGCAGCTTCGCTGCTTGCCCGGGACGACGACAGAAGTGACCCGCGTCGTCCCGGGCGAGCGAAAGCGAGACCCGGGACCGTTCTCCGGAAGGGGGCATCGTCCGGACAGCGATCCCAGAACGGCGGAAGATGCGCTCACGCCTCCGCCGGCGGCAGCTCCAGCGGCACCAGCGCCGCGTCCTTGGAGCAGCGCAGCGTCAGCGAGGTCTTGACGTTCTTCACTGCCGGCGCCGCCGTCAGTTCCGCAACGAAAGCCTGGAAGGTGGCGAGGTCGGGCGCCACGCACTTCAGCACGAAGTCGATCTCGCCCGACAGCATCCAGCATTCGCGCACCAGGGGCGCGCTGCGCACGAACGCCTCGAACGCCCTGAGGTCGGCGTCGGCCTGGCTCGCCAGATGCACCATGGCGAAGCACACCACCTCGAAGCCGAGCAGCTTCTCGTCGAGCAGCGCGCGGTAGCCGCGGATGAAGCCGGCTTCCTCCAGCGAGCGCACCCGCCGCAGGCAGGGCGGCGCCGAGATGCCGACCCGGCGCGCCAGCTCGACATTGGTCATCCGGCCGTCCGCCTGCAGCTCGGCCAGGATCCTGCGGTCGATGGCGTCGAGACGGATCGGCACGGCAACCTCGCAATTCGGAACGTTCGGGGGGACCGTCCGGGGCAGGCGCCCCATGCTGGCAGGCGGCGCGGACGGTGCGCGCCAAGGGTTCCGCTTCTAGCAGAGCCAAACGTCGCGCGAAACAAAATTGCGCGCAGTCCGGCCTGCGGGCAAGATCCGCGCGGACCGGGATCCGGCTGTCCCCCGTGGAACGGCGGGTCCGGCGCGGTTTCCCCTTGCGCGGGCGCGCGCGATCCGGCAAGGCCGGCATATGGCGCCCGGCATCCCTCCCGATACCACGGTCTGGATCCTCACCGACGGCAAGGCCGGCGACGAGGTGCAATGCCTGGGCGTGGCCGCAGCCCTGGGCGTCGAGCCGCAGATTCGCCGGGTCCGGCCGCGCGCGCCCTGGGTGTGGCTCGGCGCCTTCGCCCCGGTGCCGCCGGCCGACCGGCCCGACCGGGCGGCAAGCCCGATCGCGCCCCCCTTTCCCGATCTGGTGATCGCCTCGGGCCGGCGCGCCGCCCCCTATGTCCAGGCGGTCAAGCAGGCGTCGGGCGGCCACACCTTCACGGTGATCCTGAAGGATCCGCGCCGCGGCCGCCGCGCCGCCGATTTCCTGTGGGTGCCGGCGCACGACCGGCTGCGCGGCAAGAACGTCATGGTCACGCTCACCTCGCCGCACCGCATCTCGGCGGCGGCGCTGGCGGCCGAGCGCGCCGCCCTGCGCCCGGAGATCGCGGCCTTGCCGGGGCCGCGGGTGGCGGTGCTGATCGGCGGCCCGAGCAAGGATTACCGCTATAGCGACGCCGATTCGGCCCGGCTCGGCGGCGACCTCGGCCGGCTCGCCCGCAGCGGCGCCTCGCTGATGGTGACGACCTCGCGCCGCACGCCGCCGGCCCTCACGGCAATCATCCGCGCCCAGCTCGCGCCGTTTGCGCACCTGCTCTATGACGGGCAGGGCGACAATCCCTACCTCGCCTTCCTGGCGGCCGCCGACGCCGTGGTCGCCACCGCCGATTCGGTCAACATGATCAGCGAGGCGGCCGCCACCGGCGCGCCGATCTTCGTGTTCACGCCGACCGGAGGGAGCCGCAAGATCCGCCGCTTCCTCGACGGTCTCGCCCGCCACGGCGCGCTGAAGCCGTTCGCCGGCACGCTCGACGGCACCCCCTACCAACCCCTGGACGCGACGCCGGAGATCGCCGCCGAGATCGCCCGGCGCTTTGAGGCGCACTGCGCCGCTCTGGCCGCCCCGGCGCCGGAACCCGAGCCGAAGCCGGCCGCCGAACCGGAGCCGGCGCCGGAGCCTGAGACGGCGGCCGAGCCCGTTCGCGATCCTGCCCCCGACCCCGAACCCCCGAGGAGCGCCGGATGACCACCCACGCCAAGCTCGTCATCATCGGATCCGGCCCGGCCGGCTACACCGCCGCCATCTATGCGGCGCGCGCGCTGCTGCAGCCGGTGCTGATCCAGGGCCTGCAGCCCGGCGGCCAGCTCACGGTGACCACCGAGGTCGAGAACTATCCGGGCTTCGCCGAGCCGATCCAGGGCCCCGAGCTGATGGAGCAGATGCGGCTGCAGGCCGAGCGCGTCGGCACCCGCATCGTCACCGACCTCGTTTCGAGCGTGGACCTCTCGGCCCGGCCGTTCCGGCTGGTGTGCGAGTCGGGTGAGGTGTGGCTGGCTGAGTCGCTGATCATCGCCACCGGCGCCCAGGCCAAGTGGCTGGGCCTGCCGTCTGAGACCGCCTTTCGCGGCTTCGGCGTGTCGGCCTGCGCCACCTGCGACGGCTTCTTCTTCCGCGGCAGGAACGTGATGGTGGTCGGCGGCGGCAATTCGGCGGTGGAGGAGGCGCTGTTCCTCACCCATTTCGCCGCCAAGGTCACGGTGGTGCACCGCCGCGACGCCTTCCGCGCCGAGAAGATCCTGCAGGAGCGGCTGTTCGCCAATCCCAAGGTCGAGGTGGTGTGGAACCATGCGGTCGAGGACATTCTGGGTGAGGCGTCGCCGCCCAAGGTCACCGCCGTGCGGCTGAAGAACGTGCTGACCGGCGAAGTGAGCGAGCGCGCCGTCGACGGGCTGTTCGTGGCCATCGGCCACGCGCCTGCCACCGCGCTGTTCGAGGGCCAGCTGAAGATGAAGCCCAACGGCTATCTGTGGGTCGCGCCCTATTCCACCGCCACCAGCGTGCCCGGCGTGTTCGCGGCCGGCGATGTCGCCGATGACGTCTACCGCCAGGCGGTGACGGCGGCGGGCATGGGCTGCATGGCGGCGCTGGAGGCCGAGCGCTTCCTGGCGGCCGGGGGCGTGCCGGCCTCGGCGGCGGCCGAATAAATCCAGCGGACCCACTGCGACATCGTTTCACAGGCCGGTCATCACGGAAGACGATCGGTCAAGACACATTTTTGCATCCCACTTTTGCTGGTGTGCAGTTTATGCAAAGCTGTGGCATCAATCTGGCAGGCACGGCATACCGCAGGACGATCTGCGGAAAATGGTCGCTGCGCGGGCTGAGGCCGCGACAATGGACTGGGACAAGCTGAAAATCTTTCATGCGGCCGCCGAGGCCGGATCGTTCACACATGCCGGCGAGGCGCTCGGCCTGTCGCAGTCGGCGGTGAGCCGCCAGGTGTCGGCGCTGGAGCAGGAGCTGCACGTTCCGCTGTTCCACCGCCACGCCCGCGGCCTGATCCTCACCGAGCAGGGCGAGCTGCTCTACCGCACCGCCCACGACGTGTTCGTCAAGCTGGAGGCGGCGCGCAGCGAGTTGACCGACAGCCGCGACCGTCCCAATGGCGAGCTCAAGGTCACCACCACCGTCGGGCTCGGCACCCATTGGCTGACACCGCGGCTCGGCGAGTTCGGCGAGAAGTTTCCCGACATCCGCCTGACGCTGATCCTGACCGACGAGGAACTCGATCTCGCCATGCGCGAGGCCGACGTGGCGCTTCGCATGCGCCAGCCGGTGCAGGCCGATCTGGTGCAGCGCAAGCTGTTCACCGTGCATTTTCACGCCTATGCCAGCGCCGACTACCTGAAGCACCACAGCCAGCCGCGCACCTATGACGACCTCGAACGCCACCGGCTGATCTCGTTCGGCGGCTCGATCCCGAGCTACCTGCAGAACACCAACTGGCTGGAGATCGCCGGGCGCGAGGGCCGCGAGCCGCGGCGCTCCTGGATCCGGGTCAACAACGTCCTGGCGCTCAAGCAGGCGGTCGAGCGCGGGCTCGGCATCGGCATGCTGCCCGACTACATGGTCGACGAGGGCTCCGGGCTGGTGCAGCTCTTCCCCGACAATTCGCCGGGGCTGGAGGCCTATTTCGTCTACCCGCAGGAGCTGAAGTCGGTGGCCCGCGTCCAGGCGTTCCGCGACTTCCTGGTCTCCAAGGCCAGCCGCTGGAGCTTCTGAGCCGAACGTCGTCCCGGACGGCGCGAAGCGCCGAGCCGGGACCGTTTGCCATCTCCCGTCGTCCCGGGCGAGGCGCCAGCCGAGACCCGGGACCGCGTGGTGAATTTGCACCTCTTTCTGATGACGATCCCGGGTCGCGCAGCTTCGCTGCTTGCCCGGGATGACAATCTCTCCCTTCGTCGTCCCGGGCGAGGCGCCAGCCGAGACCCGGGGGACCGTTCCCCGTGTCACGTCGTCCCGGACGGCGCGAAGCGCCGAGCCGGGACCGTTTTCAGGACAGGGTGTCTTTTCCTGCGCACGATCCCGGGTCGCGCAGCTCCGCTACTTGCCCGGGATGACAATCTCGCCAACCGGTCGTTCCCGGCGAGCATCGCGACAGCGATGCGAGGGAAGGGAACCATGATCCGCGACGGTTCCGGGTTCGGCAGTCGTGCCCCTGGGTCCCCTTCCCTCGCGCGGCCAGAGCCGCGCTCGCCGGGGACGACCGGCGGAGATCACATATACAGCCGCTCGCCCGCCTTGCCCTCATAGAGGTGGGCGACGAATTCGCCGTAGCCGTTGAAGATCTGCGTCGGCCGCCGCTCGCCGGTGGCGAGGTCGCGCTCGGTCGCCTGGCTCCAGCGCGGGTGCGGGACGTCCGGGTTCACATTGGCCCAGAAGCCGTATTCGAAGCCCTGCACCGTCTCCCAGAAGCCCTTGGGCCGCTTATCGAGGAAGGTCACGCGCACGATGCCCTTGGCCTGCTTGAAGCCGTACTTCCACGGCAGGATCGCCCGGAGCGGCGCGCCATTGGCGCGGTCGAGCGGCTTGCCATAGGCGCCGGTCCCCATCAGCGCCAGCTCGTTTGAGCACTCCTCGATGGTGAAGGCGTCGGTGTAGGGCCACGGATACCAGCTCTGGCGATGGCCCGGCGCTACCGGCGAATTGCCGAAGGTCTCGAAGCGCACATAGCGCGCCGACGACAGCGGCTTGGCGAAGTCGATCAGCTTGGCCATCGGAAAGCCGGTCCACGGCACGGCGATCCACCACGCCTCGACGCAGCGGTGGCGATAGGTGCGCTCCTCCAGCGCGAAGCGGCGGATCAGCGCGTCGATATCGACGGTCGTCTCCGCCTCGACCAGCCCGTCGATCGTCACCGTCCACGGCCGGATGGCGAGGCGCTGGGCGAGGCGCGAGGCCGTCGGCTTGTCGGAGGAGAACTCGTAGTAGTTGACGTTGCCGACCACCAGCGGCTCGGGCGTCAGCGGCCGGTCGAGCGTGTAGGCGGGGTTGCGCGCCACCGGGTAGAGATCGGCGGTGGGGTCGGGCGGCTGCGACGGCTGAGGCTCGCTGCGGAACACGTCGAGCCAGTCGGCCGCCGCGGGCGTGGCGATCGCCGCGCCGCCAAGCGCCGCGCCGGAAAGCCCGGCAAGGATGGCACGCCGGTTGAGATAGACGCTTTCGGGCGTCGCCGCGCTGTCGGGCAACGCCCAGTCTGGCCGGCGCAGGATCGCAGGCCGGCCGATGGAATTCGCCATGGTGCCTCCCGGGGGAAGAGGGCGGCTCCATTCGGCGCCGAACCGTCCGGCGAGGCAAGTCACGAAACGGCGACATCCCTTTCGAGGGGGAGATCGAGAGGGGAGAGGTTGTCGTCCCGGCCGAGCGGCGTCAGCCGCGCGAGCCGGGATCGTGCGGGGATTGGCCTTCCGGATGACGGTCCCGGGTCTTGGAACGGCGAAATGTGCTTTGATGGGTGCACCGGCTCGGGGTGGCCACCCCGAGCCGGTGCGGGCGGCACGCCGTGTCCCGGGTGAGCCTTCGAGGAGTATTGTCGTCCCGGCCAAGCGGCGTCAGCCGCGCGAGCCGGGATCGTTTTCAGGACGGGGTGACTTTTCCGGATGACGGTCCCGGGTCTCGCTTTGCGCGCCCGGGACGACGAGAGAGCGGGGCGGCCAAGACGACGGCCGCCCATCACCTCACGCCGCGGCGGCCTTCTTCGCTGCGATCACCTGATCGGCGGCACGGCCCACCAGCTCGGCCATATGGTCGAAGCGGGTGATGAAGGTGCCGACGCCGGCGGTGGCCGAGCGCAGCTCGACGATCAGGTCGCCGATCTCTGCCTCCGGCATTTCCGCCCGCACCACGTCCCAGCCCGGCCAGCCCTCGCGCGCCTCGAAGCCGAGGATCTGGCCGCGCCGTCCGGACAGGATGGCGTTGACCTTGGCGGTGGCGTCGCTGGGGCAGAACACGTCGACGTGGTGGATCGGCTCCAGCAGCACCGGCTGGCAGTTGGGCAGCGCCTCATGGATGCCGACGCGGCCGGCGGTGCGGAACGCCATGTCGGAGGAATCGACGGTGTGGTAGGAGCCGTCGATCAGCGTCACCGACACGTCGACCACCGGGAAGCCGAGCGGGCCTTCCTTGAGGCCGTCCTTCACGCCCTCCTCGATGGAGGGGATGTACTGGCGCGGCACCACGCCGCCGGTGATCTTCTCGGCGAACTGGAAACCCGAGGAGCGCGGCAGCGGCTGGATGTCCAGCACGCAATCGCCGAACTGGCCGTGGCCGCCCGACTGCTTCTTGTGGCGGCCGCGCTGCACCACGCCCTTGCGGATGGTCTCGCGATAGCCGACCCGCGGCGGATGGGTCGCAATCTGGATCTGGAAGCGCTCCTGCAGCCGCTCGATGGCGACGCGCAGCTGCATCTCGCCCTGGCCGTGCAGCACGATCTCGCTCAGCTCGGCATTGTGCACCAGCACCAGCGAGGGATCCTCCTCCAGAAGCTTGTTGAGGGCCTGGCCGAGCTTGACGTCGTCCTTGCGGTCGCGCGCGGCTACGGCGATCGCCAGCACCGGCGGCACCGGCGTGATCCCGACCAGCGGCGCCAGCGGCGCCTTGCCCGAGGTGACGGTGTCGCCGGTGATCACCGGGTCGAGCTTGCCCAGCGCCACGGTCTCGCCGGCCGTGGCCGGCCCGCGCTTGTCGATGTGCTGCCCCTGCACCTTGAACACGCCGGCGACGCGGGCGGCCTCGCCCTTGGCGCCCATCAGCATGGTGCCGTCGGCAACCTGGCCGGCCAGCACGCGCACGATCGACATCTTGCCGCCATGGCTGGTGTGCAGCGTCTTCTGCACATAGCCGACGGTGTCGCCGCCATTGGCGGCGACGCCGAGCCGCTTCAGCGTGTCGTCGAGGCCGCAGACCTCGTGGCGCAGCGCCTTCAGCAGGCGCTGGATGCCGTTGCCGTGCAGGGCCGAGCCCAGCAGCACCGGGGTCACCTGTCCCTCGCGCAACTCCTTGGCGAGGTCGTCGAACACGCGGTCGCGCGGCGGCTCGATCTCTTCGAGAAGCTGCTCCATCAGTGCGTCGTCGTGGTCGGCCAGCGTCTCCAGCATCTGGAAGCGCGCTTCCCTCTCGCGCGACAGGTCGTCGCCTTCGAGCGGCACGACCTGCGAGGCCGAGTGCTCGCGATAGACGAACGCCCGCTCCAGCGCGAGGTCGACATAGCCGACGACGATGCCCTCCCGCCAGATCGGGATCTGGCGCAACAGCAGCGGCAGGCGGCTCGCCGGCTGCAGCACCGCGAGCGTGTCCTGGACGCGCTTGTCCGCCTTGTCGATCTTGTTGAGGAACAGCATGTGCGGGACGCCGAGTCCCTCGATCTCGCGCAGCACCATGGAAAGCTGCGGCAGCTTGCGCTCGTCGGCCTCGCACACCACGACCGCCGCATCGACCGCCGGCAGCGCCGCGCGCATGTCGTGCAGGAACTCCACCGAGCCCGGGCAGTCGATGAAGGTGTAGCTGTCGTTCAGGAAGGAGGTGGAGGCGACGCTGACCTCCGTGCTCATCTTGTGGAGGCGGGATTCCTTGGAGCCGTCACCGACGGTCGAGCCGGCGTCGACCGAGCCCTGCCGCGGAACGGCGCCGCTGCGGGCCAGGATCGCTTCGAGCAGCGTGGTCTTGCCGCTCTGGAACGGCCCCACCAGTGCAATGCATCTGGGGCTCTTCGTTCCGTTATTGCCATTGTTTGACATGTGAACCACCTCCGCTGCCCGCCAGGTACCGATGAAGCGGCGGGCCAAAAGCCTCCGCCGGTCTCATCGAACGCGCGGACGCTCTAAGTTATTGAATTGTCGCATTCTCTTTCGCAAAACCGGTTCCCACTCTTGCGGAGAATGCTCTTGCGCCTGAAACTGCGTCGGGGATCCTATCGTTTCAGGCTGTCGCGGCCGGTGCAAGCGCAGCCATTCGCCCGGCGGCGGCGGGCAAACACTTAGTCGGGGGCGGTCTGCGGGCCTGCCGCAAAACAAAGAACCCGCCTCGCGGCGGGTTCCTCGAATCGTGGGGTTTCGCGGACGCCTGCGCGGATCGCTCAGCGCAGCTCAAGGTCGGCGACGCCGAGCGCGATGTTGAGGCCCAGCGATCCCTCGACGCTGAGCGGCTGCAGCGAGATCGTCTTGTTTGAGCCGCCGAGCAGCACATTGGCGCCGACGCCGGCCCCGATCGTCGCCTGGCCGGAGACGCCGGCATAGTCGCCGACGAGGTCGCCGCGGCCGATATTGACGGTCGGCGCGAACACGCTCCACACCATCACCGTCCGCTCGGTGACGCCGAGGTCGAGCCCGAACCGGCGGATGGTGCCGACATACGTCTCGGGCTTCGCCTTGACCCGCGGGTTCGGCCGGAAGGTGCATGTGACGTCGCGAATCGAGCCGAGGATGAAGCCGGTCGCGCCGGTCGAGACGCATTCGAGCACGCCGACCTCGGCGCGCGACTGGGCGAGGGCAGCCTGCGGCGCCGCAAGCTGGGGCAAGGCGAGAACCGCGCCCGCCACGGCGGCAACGGTGAGACGACGCAGCATGGGTTAGCCTCCTGACAACGGCGCCGCTGGGTGGACGATTGCGCGGCAGGGTTGGACTTTCGCCATTCGGCGGCTGCGGTCAAGCCCGCGCCACCGACCTGTTACGTTAGGGACGCCGCGAAGCGCTGGATGCGCCGGCAGGCTTCCTCAAGCTTGTCGTCGGAGGTGGCGTAGGACACCCGGAAGTTCGGCCCGAGCCCGAAGGAGGAGCCGTGCACGGTGGCGACGCCCTCGGTGGCCAAAAGCTCCATCACGAAGTCCTCGTCCGAGGCGATCAGCTTGCCCCCCGGCGCGGTCTTGCCGATCAGCCCGGCGCAGGACGGATAGACGTAGAACGCGCCCTCCGGCGTCGGGCAGGTGAGGCCGCGCGCCTGGTTGAGCATCGACACCGCGAGATCGCGGCGGCGCTCGAAGGCGGCCTTGAACCGCGGAATGCAGTCCTGCGGGCCGGACAGGGCTTCCACCGCCGCCCATTGCGAGATGGTCGAGGTGCCCGAGGTCTGCTGGCCCTGGATCAGGTCCATCGCCTTGATCAGCCGCTCGGGCGCGCCGGCATAGCCGATGCGCCAGCCGGTCATCGCATAGGTCTTGGAGACGCCGTTCATGGTCAGCGTCCGGTCGTAGAGGCCGGGCTCGACCTGGGCGGCGGTGACGAACTCGAAGTCACCGTAGGTGAGGTGCTCGTAGATGTCGTCCGACAGCACCCACACCTGCGGGTGGCGCATCAGCACGTCGGTGAGCGCCTTCAGCTCCGCCCGGCTGTAGGCGGCGCCCGACGGGTTGGAGGGCGAATTCAGGATGATCCACTTGGTGCGCGGGGTGATGGCGCGCTCCAGATCCGCCGGCTGCAGCCGGAAATTGTGTTCCTGCGTCGCCGACACGATCACCGGGGTGCCGCCGCACAGCGCCACCATTTCGGGGTAGCTCACCCAATAGGGCGCGACGCAGATCACCTCGTCGCCGGGGTTCATCGTCGCCATCAGGGCGTTGAAGATGACGTGCTTGCCGCCGGTGCCGACGATGACCTGGCTGGGCTTGTAGTCGAGCCCATTCTCGCGCTTGAACTTCTGCGACACCGCCTCGCGCAGCTCGGGAATGCCCGGCACCGGCGAATACTTGGTCTCGCCGCGGCGGATGGCGGCGATCGCCGCCTCCTTGATGTTGTCGGGCGTGTCGAAGTCCGGCTCGCCGACCGACAGCGAGATGACGTCCTTGCCCTTCGCCTTCAGCTCCCGCGCCATCTGGGTCAGCATGATGGTGGCGGACGGCTTGATGCGCGACAGACTGTCGGCGAGGAAGCCCATGGCGGCACTCCTGCAAGGCTGGGAAAGGGATTTGGCGGCGCCTGTCCGGTGCTCCACCGGGACCGGCGCGAAACAACATCCCTAGTCGCAGCCGCTGGGGCAGGCAAGGCAAACCCTGCGGGAATCCGCCGCCAAGCGCACAAGAAACCCGGGCAAGCCGGCCGAGGAGGGATATCCGGGGCGCTCTTCGGCCTCGGACCCATTCCGCCGCCGGCGCGCCGCCCACCCGCGGAGGTTGTAATCCCTTGCCTATCGACCGCTGGAGGCATGTTGAGAGTCCGCCTGCGTCGGCCGATGCGACCGGCCGCACCGGCCGTTCATGGCAACTTTGTGTATTGCCAGCTTGGGGATTCCGCGATGCAATGAGGTTGTGTTTCCGCGAATGGAAACTATTCATGATATTAATATTCTGTTTACATTAATTTCCGAATAATATGCGTGTGTACCCCATGTTAAGCGGAGAGGTGGATCGTGCTGCCTGATGGGAGCGTGACACGGCATTCGCTGATGAGACGGCACCTTGCTCAATTTCCCCGCCTTTTTGCCAAGCGCTTGTCTAAACGCTTGGGCAAGTGGCGGAGCTCGGCCATTTTCGGCTTGGCGCTCATCGTCATGCTGTGGGTCGGCATCTTCCTGAAATATTCCGACGATTTGCGCAGCGATCTGCGCGAAGCCGTCCGCACCAACGAGAACTTCTCGATGGTGTTCGAGGAGAACGTGCTGCGCTCGATCGGCGAGATCGACAAGGCGCTCCTCTATCTTCGCCGCACCATCGAGACCCGCAAGGACACCACCGATTTCCACACCATCGTCAGCACCACCGACGTCCTGAGCGAGATCATCGTCCAGGTGGCGATCATCGATGCCAGCGGCATCATGCGCGCCTCGAACGCCGGCCCGCAGCCCGCGGCGCCGCTCGACCTCAGCGACCGCGAGCACTACCGCGTCCACCTCAGCAGCGGTGAGGACCGGCTGTTCGTCAGCAAGCCGGTCGTCGGCCGCGTCAGCCGGCAATGGTCCGTGCAGTTCACGCGGCGGTTTCTCAACAGCGACGGCTCGTTCGGCGGGGTGGTCGTCGCCTCGCTGAAGCCGGAGCACCTGACCAATTTCTACAACAAGATCGACTTTGCCTCCTCGGTGTCGATCGCGCTGGTGGGCAATGACGGCATCGTGCGCTCGGCCGGCGGCAGCGCCGGCGGGTTTGCGCTCGGCGAGGATCTGAACGGCACCCGGTTCGTGTCGATCGCCCGCAGCGCCGGGATGGTCACCTTCGAGGAGACCGATTCCGCCTCCGGCAACCGGCGCCTCGTCACCTTCCGCCATGTCCGCGGCCAGCCCTTGTGGATGAGCGTCAGCACCGATCTGCGCGCCGTCTATGCCGGCTCGGCCGCCAATCTCCGGCTGAACGCCATCGTCGGCTTCGTGCTGACGGTGCTGATCCTCATCGCCGTCAAGAACATCCTGCAGGCCGAGGCCAAGGCCCGCCAGAAGGCCGAGCAGTTGCACCTGACCCTGGAGAACATGAGCCAGGGCATCATGCTGATCACCAAGGATCTCGAGATCCCGATCATCAACGCCAAGTGCGGCGAGCTGCTGGACCTGCCGCCGAAATTCATCGAGACGCCGCCGCGCTTCGACGAGCTGATGGCCTATCAGGCCCGCAACAGCGCGCTGCAGCACGCGGGCGAGCACGCCAGCCTGAATCCGCTCGAGGGCAGCCAGCCCTGGAGCCCCGCCCCCCATTGCGCGATCTCCGAGCGGCTGATGGCCAACGGCACGGTCATCGAGATCCGCAGTGCGCCGCTGCCGGACGGCGGCCTCGTCCAGACCTTCACCGACATCACCAAGCGGCGCGAGGCGGAAACCCACGTGGCGCGCCTCGCCTCGGAAGACCCGCTGACCGATCTGCCCAACCGCCGCATCTTCCGCGCGCGGCTGGAGGAGATCTGCAGCGCCTACGCCGCGCAGTGCGACGATCCCGAGGCGCCGGGCTTCGCCGTGCTGTTCCTCGATCTCGACCGCTTCAAGGTGATCAACGACACGCTCGGCCATCGCATCGGCGACCTGCTGCTGCGGCGGGTCGGCAACCGGCTGAAGCAGGCGGTCGAACCCGGCGTGCTGCTGGCGCGGCTTGGCGGCGACGAATTCTCGATCCTGGTGCCGATGGCCGGCTCGCGCGCCGAGATCGGCGACCTGGCGCGCCGCCTGCTCGACTGCATCGCCCCGCCCTTCGACGTCGACGGCTACAAGGTGCGCACCGGCGCCAGCATCGGCATCGCCATGGGCCCCGCCGACGGGCGCAATGTCGACGACCTGCTGGTGGCCGCCGATCTCGCGCTCTATTCGGTGAAGGCCGACAGCCGCGGCACGTTCCGCTTCTACAGCCACGCCATGAGCACCGAGCTCAACGACCGGCGCGAGATCGAGACCGATCTGCGCACCGCCATCGAGCGCGGCGAGCTGGAGCTGCACTACCAGCCGATCATCGATCTGCGGGATGACTGCGTGGCCGGCTTCGAGGCGCTGGCCCGCTGGCGCCACCCGGTCAAGGGCCTCATTCCGCCGGGCCTGTTCATCCCGGTCGCCGAGGATACCGGGCTGATCATGCCGATCGGCGAATGGGCGCTGGACGCCGCCTGCCGCGAGGCCGCCCGCTGGCCCGGCAATCTCAAGATCGCGGTCAACCTGTCGCCGGTGCAGCTTCTCGCCCCCGATCTCGGCGAGCGGATCGAGCATCTGCTGGCCGAGACCGGGCTCGCGCCCTGCCGCCTGGAGATCGAGATCACCGAGCAGATCGTGCTCGAGGACAATGAGAACACCATCGCCACCCTGCGGCGGCTGAAAAATCTCGGCGTGCGCATCGCCATGGACGATTTCGGCACCGGCTATTCGTCCTTGAGCTATCTGCGGACCTTCCCCTTTGACAAGGTCAAGATCGACCGCTCCTTCGTCACCGATCTGGTGCACGGCACCGACCGCGTGGTCATCGTGCAGGCGGTGGTCTCGATCGCCCGCGCGCTCGGCATGACCACCACCGCCGAGGGCGTCGAGTCCGACTATCAGTGCGAATTCCTGGCGGCGCTGGGCTGCGACGAGGCGCAGGGCTTCCTGTTCTCCGGTGCCGTGCCGGCCGACGAGATCGCCGGCATCATCGAGAAGTGGGGCCTGTCGAAGGCGGCTGGCGGGTAGGTGGCCGGTCCGGTCCGAACGGCTGGCCGCCGGACCCCTGTCGCCCGCGGCAAATCCCGCGGCCGTCGCTATAGTGCCGTCTGCGTTATGCAGGATTCGGCATGAGCGAGCCGCCCCCGACCCTTCCTCCGACCCTTGCTCCGACCCTCGCCGGCCTGACGCGCGCCTTCCTCGCCATCGGACTCCTGTCCTTCGGTGGGCCGGCGGCGCAGATCGCACTGATGCATCGCGTGGCGGTCGAGGAGCGGGGATGGCTGGACGAGGGCCAGTTCCTGCGGGCGCTGAACTTCTGCATGCTGCTGCCCGGCCCCGAGGCCCAGCAGCTCGCCACCTATATCGGCTGGCGGCTCAAGGGCTGGCGGGGCGGGGTCATTGCCGGCGGGCTGTTCGTGCTGCCGGGTGCGCTGGTGATGCTGGCGCTGAGCATCGCCTATGTGCTGTTCGCCGGGGCCCCCCTCGTCGGCGGGCTGTTCTTCGGCATCAAGGCGGCGGTGCTGGCGATCGTGCTGGAGGCGCTGATCCGCGTCTCGCGCCGCGTGCTGAAGCCGCGGCCGGCGCAGGCGGTGGCCCTGGCCGCCCTGCTGGCGGTGGGGCTGTTCGCGCTGCCGTTTCCGCTGGTGGTGGCCGCCGCGGCTCTGGCCGGCGCCCTGCTGTTCGCCGCCGTGCCCGAGGCGCCGCCAGCCGCGGTGCGGCCCGCGGGCGCGGGCCTGTGGCCGGCCGCCATCGCCGCGCTGCTGTGGCTTGCGCCGCTCGGCCTGATCGCCGCGACGCTCGGTGCGGGCCACGTGCTGTTCGAGATCGGGGCGTTCTTCGCCAAGCTGGCGGTGGTGACGTTCGGCGGCGCCTACGCCATCCTCGCCTATCTCGCCGAGCAGGCGGTGGGACGCGGCTGGGCGGACCCTGCCGACATGCTGGCCGGGCTCGGCCTTGCCGAGACCACGCCGGGGCCGCTGATCCTGGTGACGCAGTTCGCGGGCTTCCTCGGCGCCTACCGGGCGCCCGCGCCGTTCGCGCCGCTCGCTGCCGGCCTGCTCGGCGCCGCCGTCACCACCTGGGTGACATTCGCGCCGTCCTTCCTGTGGATCTTCGCCGGCGCGCCGTGGCTGGAGACGCTGCAGGCCAACCGCCGGCTGGCGGCGGCGCTCCGGGGCATCACCGCGGCGGTGGTGGGGGTGATGGCGCACCTCGCGGCCTGGTTCGCGCTGCATACGCTGTTCGCGACGGTCGGGACCGTCCAGCTCGGCCCGGTCCGGCTCTTGGTGCCGGATCCGGCAAGCTTCGATGCGCGGGCGGCCGCGCTCGCCGCCATCGCGATGGGGCTGGTGTTCGTGGCCAAGCGCGGGCTCATCGCCACGGTGGCGATCATGGCCGGGCTCGGCGTGCTGGCGAGCCTATTCTGATGCCACCGCCGGCTTGATCGTCGGGGATACCGGCTCGTCCTCGGCGTCCTCGGCGTCGTCCTCGTGCGGCTCGGTGCCGAGCCGGGCGGCGAGGTTCTTCTCGATCCGGCGCAAGAGCTTGCGCAGGCGCTTCTTGTCCTTGCCGTCCAGCCCCTCGACCATCTCCTGTTCGAGGGCGTGCCAGATGCCGTCGATGGCGTCGGCGCGCGCGCGCCCGGTCTCGGTGAGGTGGACGCGCACCAGCCGGCCGTCGCCGTTCGAGGCCCGGCGCTCGACGAGGCCCTGCACGGCGAGCCGGGCGATGGTCTTGGAGGCGGTGGGCGGGCGCACCCGCAGCGCGCCGGCGAGATCGCCCATGGTGCGGCCGTCGCCCTCGGCCAGCAGCTTCAGCACCGTCTCCTGGCCGGGAAACAGGCCGAGACCGGCCAGCAGGCGGGCGGCGCGCGCCCGCTGCAGCCGGGCCGTGTGATTGAGCCGGTAGCCGACTGTCTTGCTGTAGACGTCCTTGGCGCCGCCGTCCTTCATCGCCCAGCTCCCGCCGAATCTTTGCCGGCATCGCCGGCAAGGTCAATTCTTGCAGGCATTCCGTACAGCCTGCCCACCGGATAGTTTCCGTGTCTTCGTGAAATCTGTATGTCGGCGAAGGAAAAAGGCGAGTCCTGGAGCGCAATCCGGTCTGCCAGCCGCAGATTGGCGCTGCAGGTTTCTGACGGATCGCATTTTCTTGCGCCGAACCGGTACAAGCTTTTACGAAAGATGCTCAAGAGGAGCAGGGTCATGCCGCCCAGGCGGTGGTGGACGCATCTGACATGGCCCGAGATCGCGGGCGGCGACACCGCGCGCTGGATCGCGGTGCTGCCGCTTGCCGCGGTCGAGCAGCACGGGCCGCACCTGCCGCTCGGCACCGACACCGTCATCGCCGAAGGCTATCTGGCGCGGGTGGCCGAGCTTCTGCCGGACGACCTGCCGGCGGTGCTGCTGCCGGTGCAGGCCATCGGCATCTCGCCCGAGCATCTCGCCTTTCCCGGCACGCTGAGCCTGGAGGCGGCCACCGCGATGGCCGGCTGGCAGGCCATCGGCACGGCACTTCACCGCGCCGGCTTGCGCAAGCTGGTCATCGCCACCAGCCATGGCGGCAATGTCGCCGCCGCCGACATGCTGGCGCGCGATCTGCGGGCGCGCCACGGCGTGTTCGCCGTCACCTGCTCCTGGCACAAGCTCGGCTATCCCGAGGGGCTGTTCGGAGCACATGAGGTGCGCTTCGGCATCCATGGCGGCGAGATCGAGACCTCGCTGATGCTGGCCTTCCGGCCCGATCTGGTGCGCATGGAGCTGGCGCAAGACTTCGCCTCGCACGCCGAGGGCATGGAGACGCGCTTCGCCCGGCTGCGGGCGACGAGCCCGGTCGGCTTCGGCTGGATGGCGCAGGATCTCAACGCCGCGGGTGTGGTCGGCAACGCCGCCGCCGCGACGGCGGAGAAGGGCCGCGCCGCCGCGGATCACGGGGCGCGCGCCTTCATCGCGCTTCTGCGCGACGTCGACGCCTTCGACATGGCAGCACTGGCGCCGGGGCCGCTCGGCGGCGGAGAGGGGATCGACTGACCCCAACCGCTAGTTCTTTTCCTTGTGGCGCCGCGTCTCGTGCCACAGCAGGAACAGGCCGGAGCCCACCACCACCGCCGAGCCGGCGACGAGGCCGAGCGTCGGCACGTCGCCCCACACCAGGAAGCCGACGCCCATCGCCCACACCAAGAGCAGGTAGTAGAAGGGCGAGACGGCGGCGGTCGGCGCCAGCGACAGCGCCTTGGTCCAGGTGTATTGCGCCCCCGAATTGGCCGCCCCGGTGAGGAAGAGCAGCAGCGCGTCCTGCGGCGTCGGCGTGACCAGCCCGAACGGCAGCAGCGCGGCGTGGCAGGCCGCAACCGTCATCAGCTGCCACATCATCAGCGTGTTGGCGGACTCGGTGGCCGACATGCCGCGCACCGCCACCGTGACGCTGCCATACATCACCGCATTGGCCAGCGCGAACAGCGCGCCGATCTGCAGCGCATCGGCGCCGGGATTGGCGACGATGACCACGCCGCTGAAGCCGGTGAGCAGCGCCGCCCAGCGCGCCGGCCCCGCCCGCTCCTTCAGCCAGAACACCGACAGCAGCGCCGCCCACAGCGGCGCCGAGAAATTGATGGCGATGGCGCCGGCCAGCGGCATCATGCTGAAGGCGATGACCGCGAAGGTCTGCGAGCAGGCCTGGGAGAAGCCGCGCGCTAGGTGCGCGCCCGGCCGCGGCGTATCGAATACCGCCAGCCCGGTGAAAGGCAGGACCAGCGCCGCGGTGACGAGAAGCGACGACAGCGAGCGGAGGAACATCACCTCGCCGACCGGATAGGTGGCCACCAGCCACTTGCTGATGGCGTGCGACACCGCGAAGAACATCGTCGCCGCGATCATGTAGAGAATGCCGCGCGGCACATTGTCGACGCGCAGCATCCTGGCCGGCGCGCGCGCCGGCTCCGGCCGCGGCGCGGCCGCGGGGCGGGCCGCCCTCAGCCCGGCTGCTGCCGGGGGAACGACGGCGGTGCGGCGCTCGGCATATCCCAGGGCGCTCCGCTCCCGAGGGGTCATGGCGGGGGAGGGCGCGGGCGAATGCCGCACGTGCGGCCGGACGGTGTCGGTCATCGCCGGGCCCGCGGGTCAGGATGCCGGCTCGGCCGGCGGCGCGTCGGGGAGGGGGGCGTCGGCTGGGATGAACCACGGCTTGATGCTGACGCCGCGCCGCAGCGAATACATGTAGAACACCGGCAGCCGGTCCGGGAACAGGCTGCGGAACTGGCTGCCATTGAAGGTGGTGAAGATGGCGCGCGGGAAGGCGAGCTCGACCACCCGCTTCTCGCGCATGTTCATGCGGTAGTATTTCTCGGCGCCGTCGGCGGCGCCGCCTTCGCCGTGGTACCATTTCTCGGCACAGACGCGCAGCTTCTCCAGCGTGTCCTCGGGCACCGCCTCGTCGAGGTCGCCGTCGCACTCGACCATGCCGACCGCCGCCATCAGATGGCTCAGCCGGCAGGCGTCGAAGCCGCGCGCCGCCGCCGCCGCCGCCACGGCCTGGAAATAGCGCTCGCAGGCGTCCTTGGCGTAGCCGTTCAGCTCGGCATGCGTGTCGGTGAAGATCAGCCGGAACGTCGCGCCATGCCGGTAGACCTCGTCGACGCGCCGCGTGAGATCCTTCAGATGATCGAGGCAGGCGGTGTCCGGCTTCGCCAGCGAATGCCGCGGACCCTTGCCCCAGTACATCAGGAACTGGATCGGCAGATCGTGGTGCACGAGATCGCCGATCAGGTTCAGGATCGCCGGCTTATTGTCCGGCTGCTCCCGCTTGAACGACCAGGTGTTGAACGCCTGCAGGATCTTCTCGGGCGCCGGCCGCTGGTGCAATTGCTCGCGCTTGGCGCCACCCTTGCCGGGCGCCTTCAGGTGCGGGCGGGTCGCCTCCAGTTCGCCCGGGCGGCGCGCAACCCCGGCGCCCGGCAGGCCGCCGGCCGGCGCGCGCGCCGGCGCCCAGCCGCCCCCGGCATGCCCGGACGGCATGTGAGCGCCGCTGGAATGCGCGTGCGGCCCATGCGAGTTCGAACCATGCGAGTTGGAACCATGCCCGCCAGAGACATGCCCGCCCAACGCATGGCCACCTGAAACGTGCCCCGGGGCGTGTGGTCCCGAAGCGGGCCCGCTCGGCGCGTGTGCGCCCGATGCAAGACCGACCGATGCAAGACCGGCCGGTGCGATCGCATGTGCCGACGATGTCTCGTGCTTTGCCAAGGTGGCCCCCCGCCCGTGTTCGCACTCGATTAAGGCCGGCACCTCAAATAGGGTCAACAACTGGTTAAAGAAAACAATAAAATTCGAAATATTATGGTTAATACATTATGAATATTTTGCGGCAGCGTGGGCGGCAATTGTAACCTTATAGCGAAATATACAACTATATCGAGATAAGGCGGATATGATTATGGCGCTGCGATGTTCCGTCTGATTGGCGTCAGATGGCCGGCGACCGCGTCCGAGGTCGCCGCCAAGTCGCAATCAAGCCCCAACCAAGTCGCCGGAAGTCCCAACCAAGTCGCCGTCGGTCTACGTCCGGGGACGGCGGGTGAGGCCGGCCAAGGCGCGCGTCTCGATCGCGATGCGGGCCGGAGGTGTCGCGGCCGGGCTGCGGCCGGCTGCTCGGATCGCAGTCAATTCATTTATAATTACTTCAAATGTACAAGTAGGCAAAAATTTCCTACAACAAATGGGAAGGAAATGCCTAGCGAACGCCAATAAATTTGCGAGTCCGCGCGTCAATACGCTTGAATTCACCTTGAAGATAGTCCAAATATTGTACGTTGAACGGACGAGGCCGCGTCGGCGTGGAGGTTGGTGATGGCGAACGCATCGGTCTTGACGGCGCCGGTCGCGGACGTTGCGACGCTCCAGCCGGACGTTGCGACGCTTCAGCCGGACGCTGCGACGCTTCAGCCGGGCGCTGCGGCGCTGCAGCCTGACGCTCCTGGCGCGGCGCGGCGTCCCGCCAGTCCGGCGGCCTCAAGCGCCGCCAGCGACGACGAGCTTCTGCAGCGCATCGGCGAGAGCGACGAGACGGCGTTCGCGCTGCTGGTGCGCCGCCACATCGACCGCGCCTACGCGCTGGCGCTGCGCATCCTCGACAATCCGGCCGACGCCGAGGACGTGGTGCAGGATGTGCTGCTGAAGGTGTGGACCCATCGCGGCCGCTGGGAGGGCGGCCGGGCCAAGTTCTCGACCTGGCTCTACCGGGTGGTGACCAACCGCTGCATCGACCTGCGCCGCCAGCCGCGCAACCAGGATCTGGAGACCGCGCCGGAAGTGCCGGACGGCGCGCCGGGCGCCGAGAGCCAGCTCCACCGCACCGAGGTGGTGAATGCGCTCGAAGGCGCCATGGGCCAGCTGCCCGACCACCAGCGGGTGGTGCTGATCCTCTCCTACCACGAGAACCTGTCCAACGCCGAGATCGCCGAGGTGATGCAGACCACGGTGTCGGCGGTGGAATCGCTGCTCAAGCGCGGCCGCCAGCAGCTTCGCAAGCTGTTGCGCAGCCAGGAGCGCTCGATCCGCCAGTCATTAACCGCGGACTAACCACGCGCAAGCATGGCCGCGGTCCGGTCCGCCAGTTTGGGGGGCGGGCTTTCGTTGAACCTGTAGACGCCACCGGGACACAGACCCGATCGCGTCGCCGCCGCCGGCAGAAGCCGGAGGCCTCGTTCAACAGAAAGGTTGACACCAATGCCCGTTATTTCGACCAACACCGCCGCCAACTCGGCCGTCCGCTACCTGAACGTCAACGCGGCCGACCAGTCGAGCTCGCTGTCGAAGATCGCGTCCGGGTCGCGTATCACCAAGGCGTCGGACGACGCCGCCGGCCTCGCCATCTCGACCCGCATCAACTCGGACGTCGTGGCGCTCGAGCAGGCGGCCACCAACGCCTCGCACGCCATGTCGATGCTGCAGACCGCCGACGGCGGCGCGGCCCGCATCTCCGACATCCTGATGCGCATGAAGGCGCTGGTCACGCAGTCGGCCTCGGCCACCGTCACCGACACGGAGCGTGCCTATATCGGGGCGGAGTACGACGCGCTGGTGCTCGAAATCGGCTCGGTCGCGACCGGCACCCGCTACAACGGCCAGTCGCTGCTCACTGGCTCCTTCACCGCCGCCGACGTGTTCGTCGGCTCGGATGCGGCCGATGTGATCGAGCTGTCGTTCACCGATATTGACGCTGCCGCCCTCGGCGTCGCCGCGGCCGGTGCCACGACCCAGGCCGCTGCCGAAACCGCGATTGCCGGCGTGACCACCGCGATCAGCACCGTGTCGGCCGCGCGTGCCAATATCGGTGCCCTGCAGTCCCGGTTCGACTTCCAGAGCGAAACGATTGCGACGTCGATCGAAAACCTCGATGCGGCCAGTTCGGCGATCGCCGACGTCGACATCGCGGCCGAGCAGGCCAAGCTGTCGTCGTCCGAGGTGAAGGTGCAGGCGGCCGTTGCCGCCGCGGCGTCGGCGAACTCCATGCCGCAGGCGCTGCTGAAGCTGCTCGGCTGATCACGCTCCCGGACGGCGGCGGGCCCGGCCCGCCGCCGTTTCTCCAAAATGGATGACTCGCCATGGCCAGCGTCTCCGGCACCGGTTCCTCGACCTCGACGAGCTACACCAGTTCGGCATTGAACTCGGACTGGAGCGCGCTGATCGAGGACGCCGTCGCGGCCAAGCTGTCGGCCGCCGACAGCATCGAGACCCGGATCACCAAGACCGAGACCAAGGTCGCCGCCTATCAGGAATTGCAGTCGCTGCTCTCGTCCATCTCGTCCGCCGCTTATGGCTTGAGCGCGCCTTCCGGCTACCTCGCCAAGGCCGATGATGTGTTCAACAATCGCAGCGCCTATCTGTCGACCGATGGCAGCTACGACACCAGCGATGTTCTGGGCGTCAGCATTGATAGTGGCACCGAGCTTGGCACCTACGATATCGAGGTAACCCAGATTGCCACCGCCCATAAGGTGGCGAGCAGTGCCCAGACGAGCAAGAGCGCCGATCTCGGCTACAACGGCGTCTTCAGCCTGGCCGTCGATGGCGGCACTGCCGTCGAGATCGATGTCACCGCGACGATGAATCTCAGCGAGTTGGCCGCAGCGATCAACACCGTCTCCAGCCAGAGCGGCGTCAAGGCCACGGTGCTGAAGGTGTCCGACTCCTCCTACAAGCTGGTGCTGACCGCGACCGAAACCGGCAAGGAGATCACGGCAACGGCCGTGTCCGGCGACGATGTGCTGAACGGCCTCGGCGTCACCAGCGGTACCGGCACCTTCGCCAATGTGCTGCAGCAGGCCAAGGACGCCATCCTCACGATCGACGGCGTGCAGATCACCCGCGATTCGAACGAGATCAGCGACGCGCTCGATGGCGTGACATTCTATCTCTACGCCACCACGGCGACGGACACCTCGGTGACGGTGGAGGTCGGGGCCGACCTCAATTCGGTTGCCGACTCGGTCCAGGAACTGGTCGACGCCTACAATGCTTATCGCGATTTCGTCATCGCCCAGCAGGCGACGAGCGCCTCCGGCGGCGCTGCCGACAGCGCCGTGCTGTTTGGCGACAGTACGCTGCGTTCGGTCAACTCCGATGTGATGAATGCGCTCAACACCGTGATCGACCAGAATACGATGGCGCTTCTCGGCTTCAGCTTCGACGCCACCAACCATCTCGTACTTGACAGCGGCAAGCTGCAGGATGCGCTGCTGGAAAATCTGGAAAAGGTCAAGTCGCTTCTGACCTTTCAATTCACCTCTTCGTCGGACGACCTGACCGTGCTGCGGCGCGGCACCTCGGCGCCGACTGCGTTCACACTCGATATCACCACGGACGGTGCCGGCACCATCATCTCGGCTTCAGTCGGTGGCGACAACTCGCTGTTCACGGTCAGCGGCAACAGCATCATTGGGGCTGCAGGCACCGCCTATGAGGGCTTCACCTTCGTCTTCATCGGCAACGCATCCGAATCGATCAATGTGACGTTGAGCTACGGCCTAGCCGACCGGCTCCATAACGCCGCAAACAAGGCGAGCGACACCTCCTCGGGCTCGATCCAGACGGTGGTCGATAACCTGAATGAAAAGATTAGCGACTATGAGTCGGACGTCGCGACCATTGAGGATCGGGCAGAAGCTCTGCGCGAGCGCCTGACCGCCCGATACGCGAAATATCAGGCCGCGATGGCCAAGGCCGAATCGACCCTCGCTTATCTCAAGGCAATGCTTGATGCTGCAAACAGCAATGATTGACGCCAAGGCACAGCAATCGGCCCCCTCGGCCGTCGCCGTCTCGGCAGCCTATCGCAGCGCCGCCGTCACCGTGGCGCCGACCACCGCCATCGTCATGGCGCTCGACCGCGTGCTGCTCAACCTCAAGCGCACGATCGCCGCAACCGAGGCGAAGCGCTTCGAAGAGGCGTTCAATCTCACCTCGCATTCGACGCAGATCCTGCGCGGCCTCGCTCATCATATCGACGTCGCCAAGGGCGGCGCGATGGCCGAACGGCTGCAGAAGACCTACCACGCCAACATCATGGCGATGCTGCTGGCGATGGGCAAGCCCGACGCCATCCGCCGCTATCAGAAGCTGGCCGAAGGCCTGACTGAGTTGCGCGACGCCTGGGCGCAGATCGCCAAGATTCCGCCGCTCGCTGCCCGCCCAAGCGCCAGCGCGAATGCCGGCACCGAGACGCCGGCCTCGTCGGCGGCCTGACCCGAAGGCGGGCGGATTGGCCCGACCCTCGCCGCCGCCACGCCGTCATGGCCGGGCTTGACCCGGCCATCTCGATGCCGTGATCGCCCCGCCGGCCGCCTGTTGGTCCGGCACCGTCCGCGTCAGCATCGTGACAATCCCATCGAGATCGCCGGGCCAGGCCCGGCGATGACCAAAAGTTGGGACCAAGCCCGGCGATGACGACAGCGCGCGCATGTCTTGTCGGCGCGCTTCTGTCTTGCGCGCCTGCGCATCGCGCGCGCCTGCCGTGCGGAAAGTGCGCCCGGAATTTCGGGCAGCATCGTTAAATCTCCAGATCGTCCCATTCGTGCAGAAGCCGAGAGCGATCCTGCCCGCCCGCGCCGGGCGGCGGGACATTGGTCGAGATTCGTCATGACATCCGTTTCTTCGATTTCATCGTCGTCAGCCTATACGTCGAGCACGAGCGCCAGCTCCAGTTCGACCGATCTGGACATGTCGGACTTCCTCACGCTGATGTGCGTGCAGCTCCAGAACCAGAACCCGCTGAGCCCGACCGATCCGAACGAGTATATGAACCAGCTCGTGTCCTATGCGAGCCTCGGCGAGCAGACGCAGATCAACGAGCAGCTCGGCAATGTGACCACCGCGCTGGCGAGCCTGCTGGCGGCGAACGCCGTGGGCTATGTCGGCCACACCGTGGAAGCCGTCGGCAAGACCAACGCGCTGGCCGACGGCCAGGCGACCTGGAACTACACGCTTGCCTCGGACGCCTCCAAGGTCGCCATCAAGATCACCGACGAGAGCGGCAAGACCGTCTACACCACGACCGGCGAGACCGCGGCGGGCGAGCACAGCTTCGTCTGGAACGGCAAGACCACGTCCGGCAGCACGGCGCCGGATGGCGCCTACACCATCTCCATCACCGCCACCGATGCCGCCGGCAATGCGATCGACGCCACGACCAACGTGATCGGCACCGTCACCGGCGTCGACAGTTCAAGCGGCACCGTGATGCTGCAGATCGGCGATGCCGAGGTCGCCTTCGCGAACGTCATCGCCATCAAGTCCTGAGGAGCAGTGTTCCATGAGTCTCTCCGGCGCCCTCAATTCGTCGGTCTCCGCGCTCAAGGCCCAGAGCACGGCGATCGCCACCGTCTCGGACAACCTCGCCAATTCCAGCACCTACGGCTACAAGACCACCGTCGCCAGCTTCGAAAGCCTGGTCACCGGCGCCTCGTCCTCGTCCTATTCGTCCGGCGGCGTGCTCAGCAACACGCGCTCCAATATCAGCGCCCAGGGCCAGCTCACCCGCACCAGCAGCACCACGGACCTCGCGATCGAGGGCAACGGCTTCCTCACGGTCACCGGCACGGCGGGCTCGAACGAAAAGTTCTACACCCGCAACGGCGAGTTCTCGAAGGACAACAACGGCTATCTCGTCAATAACGGCTATTTTCTGATGGGCTGGCGCACCGATGCCGACGGCAATGTCATCGGCGCGCCCACCGCCGGCAATCTCGAGAGCATCGACACCAACGTCATCACCAGCTGCGCCGCGCCCACCACCGAGGTGTCGATGAGCGCCAACCTGCCGGCCAATGCGGCGGTGGGCGACACGTTCGAGACCACGCTGGAGATCTACGACTCGCTCGGCACCTCGGCGCTGGTCTCCATCACCTGGGAGAAGACCGGCATCGGCACCTGGGAGGCGACCTTCTCCGACCCTGTGCTGTCGTCGGACGGCACCACGGTGGTCGGCACCTCGATGGCAACGCCGATCGCAATCACCTTCAACAGCGACGGCTCGATCGCCTCGGCCGCGCCGACCACGCTCTCCATCACCGGCTGGACCACAGGCGCCGCCAACAGCGCGATCAGCCTGGATCTCGGCGATCCCGGCAGCTTCAGCGGTCTCACCCAGCAGTCGGTGGACGGCACCATCAAGGTCGATCTCGGCACAATCGAGAAGGACGGTCTGTCCTACGGCTCGTTGAGCGGAATCTCGATCGAGGACGGTATCGTCTACGCCTCCTACAGCAATGGCGCGGTGCGCTCGATCTATCAGATCGCGGTGGCCACCTTCACCAATGCCAACGGCCTGCAGGCGGAAAGCGGCGGCCTCTACCGCGAGAGCGGGTCGTCCGGTTCGGCGACCATGCAGCTCTCGGGCAGCGGCGGCGCCGGGACGGTCAATGGCTCGACGCTCGAAGCCTCGAAGACCGACACCTCCGAGGAGTTCAGCGTGATGATCTCGGCGCAGCAGGCCTATTCCGCCTCCGCGCAGGTGATCAGCACCGTCAGCACCATGTACGACACGCTGATTTCGGCGATGAGGTGATCCGATGCTGCCGGGATGCCGAACCAGCGCGCAGTCTGACGACGAGCCTCTGCTGCGCCGGGCGAAGCGGCTTATCGCCGAGGCGCAGCGGATCGGCGCGTCGTCGTCCACAGGCCAGCCCTACCGCGCCGAGCTCGTGGCGTCGCTGGCGGCGGAGCTGGCCGACGTCTACCGCGCCATGGGCGAGGAGTGCGAGGCGATCAAGGCGCAGCTGGATGCCGCCGTGCGCCAGAAGGCCGCCGTCACCGCCTATGGCCAAATCGCCCAGACCCTGAACATGAACCGCAAGCGGACCTGATCCAACCCGCGAGAGTGCCATGATGGACAACACGCCCCGAATGCCGGGCAGCCAAGTCTTCGACAAGGATGCCGCCAACATCGATGCGTCCGACATCGACGCCGCCGTCGCCGAGGCGATCGAGCTGATCGACCGGCTGGTCGAGGTGCTGACCGAGGAGAACAAGATCCTCGGCCGTGGCTTCCCGGCCTCGCTGATCGGCTCGACCGCGCGCAAGAGCGAGCTGGGCGGGGCGTTCGAGCAGTGGGTCGCCGCGGTGCGTACGCGCCACATCGACCTGACCGCGGCCGACGAACGGCTGCGCGAGGCCATGGTCGCCCGCTCGCGCGTGCTCAACACCGCCGTCGGCGAGAACGTCGAGCGGCTGCAGGCGGCGCTCGACGCAAGTCACCGCCGGCTCGATGCGGTGATGCGGGCGATCCGCGAGGACATGACGCAGAACGCGCCCTACGACGCCAAGGGCCAGGTTCGCATCGCGCCCGCCGCGTCGCCGTCGCTGCGTGCGCCGCTGAACGTTTGACCCGGAGCCCCCGTCATGTCCTTCTCGGTGATCCGCAACATTGCCACCAGCTCGCTGATGGCAACCTCGGTCCAGGTGTCGCTGACCTCCTCGAACATCGCCAATGCGGACGTCGAAGGCTATACGCGCAAGATCGCGACGCAGGTGGCGACCTCGACCGCCGGCGTCGGCGCGGGCACGACGATCACCGGCATCACCAGCAAGGTCGACAAGTACCTGGTCAAGGCCCTGGTCGAATCGATCTCGGTGCTCGGCGCCGCCGAGACCAAGGCGAATTACGCCGATCGCCTGCAGAGCCTGTTCGGACAGACCTTCGGCGGTGACGAGACCGGGACGGGGACGTCGCTGGGCAACACGCTGGCATCGCTGGAGACCGCGCTCACCAATCTCGCCGCCACCCCGGAGGGCGAGAGCCTGCAGGCGGCGGTGGTCGATCAGTTCGAGGCGGCCGCCATCCAGTTGCGCGAGACCTCGCGCAGCGTCCAGGATCTGCGGGCGGAGGCCGACGGCTCGATCGAGGCCGTGATCTCCGACGTCAACGCCGCGCTTGAGGAGATCTCCTCGCTCAACAAGCAGATCATCGCCGCGCAGGCGCGCGGCGACTCCACGGCGGACCTGGACGACCGGCGCAACACCGCGCTGCAGACCGTCGCCGACAAGATGAACGTGTCCTACTTCACCAATTCGGCGGGGGTGATGTACGTCTATTCGGCGTCGGGCAGTCCGCTGGTCGACAGCTCCGCCCACCAGCTCTCCTACGAGTCGGTCGGTGCCGTCACCTCGTCGACGGTCTTCAACGCCATCACCGTCGATGGCAAGGACATCACCGCCTCGATCACCAGCGGCGAGATCGGCGCGCTGATCGAGCAGCGCGACAATCTCCTGCCGGCCGTCCAGGATGAGCTTGACGAGCTCGCCGCCAAGCTGATCGGCGCGATCAATGCCGTGCACAATCAGGGCACATCGCTGCCGCCGTCGTCGACCCTCACCGGCACGAAGGTGGTGGATGCGGCCGATGCGCTGTCGGCGACCGGCACGGTGCGCATCGCGGTGGTCAACGAGGATGGCACGCTGGCGTCCTATTCCGACCTCGATCTGACCGCCTATGCGACGGTCGGCGACCTGGCGTCCGCCATCGACGGACTTGCCGGCGTGTCGGCCCATTTCGATGCCTCCGGCCACCTGGTGGTCGGCGCGGATGCCTCCGGCACCGGCATCGCGATCAATGAGATGACCAGCGCCGTGGGCGCGGGCGGGCAGGGGATGTCGAGCTTCTTCGGGCTCAACGACCTGCTGACCGGAACCAACGCCACCGACATCAATGTCCGCGCCGACCTGCTGGCGACGCCGGGCCTGCTGTCGAGCTCGCAGCTCTCCGGCGCGGCGACGCTGACGGTCGGCAGCCAGGTGGTGACCAGCGGCAACGCCACGATCGCCAACGGGCTCTACGACACGCTCACCGATACGCACGCCTTCTCCGCCGCCGGCCGGCTGGGCAGCACCTCGACCTCGTTCTCGAGCTACGCGGCGGATATCATTTCGGACGTCGCGGCGATCTCGCAGGGCGCGGAGACCGGCCACAAGACGGCGGAAGGCGCGCAATCCACCCTGGCCGATTCGCTAGCCTCGCAGGCTGGCGTCAATATCGACGAGGAGACGGCGCGGCTGAGCGAGCTCGAAGACCTCTACAGCGTCGCGACGCAGATCATCGCCGCGCTGAACGACATGTTCGACGCGCTGCTGCAGGCGGCGCGGACGGCCTAGAGCGCTATCCGATCTGACTGCACCGGATCGGACGCTCTACGTTTCTGGTTTGTCGCATTTTCTTTCGCAAAACCGGTATCCACGTTTGCGGAATAAAATGCTCTAGAGCAGCCGCCGGTCGGACTGACCGGTCGGACGCTCCAGTTTCTTGAGTTGTGGCAGTCTCTTTCGCAAGGCCGGCATCCACGGTTGCGGAGAGTGTCTAGGGAGGACGCCCCATGTCGATGCGTGTTGCAACCTTCAACACCTCCACCCGGATGCTGGCGACCACCTTGGGCACGCAGGCACGCCTGGCCGAGCTGCAGATGCAGCAGGCGACCGGCAAGATCTCGACCGACTATGGCGGACTTGGCTCGTCGGCGGGCCGGCTGGTCAATGTCGAGGTCTCGAAGGCGCGCGCCGAGGCGTTCGCCAAGGCCGCGTCGCTCAGCGGCGACCGCGTCGAGGTGATGTATGACGCCTGCGGCGCGATCGTCGACGTGCTCACCGAGCTGCGCGCCAAGATCTCGCAGGCCACCGGCACGCTCGATGCGACCAGCGGCGAGGCGATCAACGCCGTGGCTTCGGAGCTGATGGAGGAAGCGGCCTCGCTGATGAACACCCAGTTCGAGGGGCGCTATCTGTTCGCCGGCAGCCGTGTCGACACCAAGCCGGTCGACCTGACGGCGCTGGCGGCGCAGTCGACCGCGCCGACCACCGCCGACACGTCCTACTACAATGGCGACGATGCGATCACCTCGGTGCGGGTGTCCAACGACGACGTCATCGAGTATGGCGTCACCGCCGCCGATCCGGCGTTCGAGAAGACGCTGCGGGTGTTCAATCTGGTTGCCAACATGGCGGTCTCGCCGCTCGATACGGCGGCATTGACCGAGGCGTCCTCCCTGGTGCTGGAGGCGCTCGATTCCATGACGACGGTACAGACCATGCTGTCGCTCGATGCGCGCGCCCTGGAGCGTGCCGAGCAGAACCAGCTCGATTATGTCGACTATGCCGAGGCGATGGCGAGCAGCCTCGGCGAGGTGGACATCGCCGCGGTGGCGGCCAGCGTGTCGACCTACGAGGCCCAGCTCCAGGCCTCCTATTCGGCGATCTCGAAGATCCAGAATCTGCGGCTGGTCGACTTCCTGCGCTGAGCGGCCTTCACAAGTCGTCCCGACGCGCTCCGCCGTCGCGTCATCATGGGCGCGTCTCTCCGTCCCGGGCGCGTCTCCGCCGCCGCCCGCACGTCATCCCGGACGGCGCGCAGCGCCGAGCCGGGATCGCTTTCAGAACAAGCTCATCATCCTGCTGACGGTCCCGGCTCGCGCGCCTTGCGGCGCTTGGCCGGGACGACGAGTGTGCGAGCCTGCTGACGGTCCCGGGTCGCGCAGCCAAGGCTGCTTGCCCGGGACGACAGCCTTTCCCTGCGCGCATCCCCCGCACGTCATCCCGGACGGCGCGCAGCGCCGAGCCGGGATCGTTGTCAGAACAAGCTCGCCACTCTCGATCCGCTCCTCAATCCGCCGGGCCGTTCGGCGCGGGTGCGGCCGGCACCGGCACCGCCGGCTCGGCCTCGGGCTTTGCCGTACCGGGCGCCGGGATCTCCACCTTCGGCCGCGCGCCCGGGCGCAGCTTCTCGCGGATCGCCTGGAAGAACACATAGAGCGGCGGGATGACGAAGATGCCGACGAAGGAGGCCAGGATCATGCCGCCGAACACCGGCGTGCCGACATGGCGGCGCGCCAGTTCCGAGGCGCCGGTGGCCACCACCAGCGGGTAGAGGCCGAGGATGAAGGCGAACGACGTCATCATCACCGGGCGGAACCGCAGGCGCGCGCCCTCGGTTGCGGCGTGCAGCAGCGGCAGGCCGCGCTCGCGCTGCTCCTTGGCGAACTCGACGATCAGGATGCCGTTCTTGGCGGCGAGGCCGATCAGCACGACCATGCCGATCTGGCCGTAGAGGTCGAGCGTCAGCCCGCCCATCACGATGGCCAGGAACGAGCCGAAGATGCCGACCGCCACCGACAGCAGCACCGGCACCGGGATCGTCCAGCTTTCATAGAGCGCCACCAGGAACAGGAAGGCGAACAGCACGGCGAAGCCGAGAATGATGCCGGTCTTGCCCTCGGCGCGCTTCTCCTGGAAGGCGGTGTCGGTCCACTCGCCGGCGAAGCCGGCGGGCAGCGTCTTGGCCGCCACCTGCTCCATGGCGGCGAGCGCCTGGCCGGAGGAGACGCCCGGCGCCGGCGCGCCCTGCACGGTGACGGCGCGGCGGTTGTTGTAGCGGATCAGCGACGGCGGCCCGACGATGAGGCGCACCTCGGCGAGGCTGCGCATCGGGATCATCTTGCCTTCATTGTTGCGGATGTTGATCCGGAAGATGTCGTCGATCTTGACGCGGTCGCTCGCCTCGCCCTGCACCTGCACCTGCCACGTGCGGCCGAACAGGTTCATGTCGTTGACGTAGTAGCCGCCGAGCGTCGCCTGCAGCGCCTGGAACACGTCGGAGAGCTGGACGCCCAGCACCTGCACCTTGTCGCGGTCGATATCGAGATAGATCGACGGGTTGGTGGCCGAGAACGTGCTGAACACCCGCGACAGGTTGGGATCCTGGTTGGCTGCGATCAGCAGGCCGCGCAGCACCTGCGCCAGCACCTTGGGATCGCCGGCCTGCAGATCCTCCAGCACATAGGCGAAGCCGCCGCCGGTGCCCAGGCCGATGATCGGCGGCGGCGCCAGCGTCACCACAGTGCCGCCCTGGATCTGGCGGAACTTCGGGGCGAGCCGCGCCATGATGGCGGATGCGGTCTGGTCATCGCCGGCGCGATCGTCGAACGATTTGAGCGTCACGACGATGAACGCGGCGTTCGACTGCGAATAGTTGTCGATGAAGTTGAGGCCGACCACCGAGGTGAAGTCGGCGACCGCGGTCTCCGCGCGCAGCATGGTCTCGGCCTGCCGCACCACCTCGGAGGTGCGCGACACCGAGGCGCCGCCCGGCATCTGCACCACCACGAAGAAGGCGCCCTGGTCGTCCTCCGGCAGGAAGCCGGTGGGCGTCATCTTGGACAGGCCGACCGTACCGATCCCCGCCGCCGCCACCGCGACGATGCCGACGATCGAGATGCGCACCAGCCGCGCCGCAGCCGTGCCGTAGGCATCGCGCACGCGGTCGATCGAGCGCATCACCCAGCCGATCGGCCCGCGCCGCGGCCCATGGTGGCGACGCAGCAGCATGGCGCACAGCGCGGGGGAGAGCGTCAGCGCGTTGATCGCCGACAGGAACATCGCCACCGCGACGGTGACCGCGAACTGGCGGAACAATTCACCCGAAATGCCGGGGATGAAGGCGACAGGTACGAACACCGACAGCAGCACCAGCGTGATGGCGATGATCGGCGCGGTGATCTCCGTCATCGCCTTCTTGGTGGCCTCGGCGGGCGTGAGGTCGGGATGCTCCTCCATCACCCGCTCGACATTCTCCACCACCACGATGGCGTCGTCGACCACGATGCCGATCGCCAGCACGACGGCCAAGAGCGACACCGAGTTCGCCGAATAGCCGATGGCATTGAGCACGATGAACGCGCCGATCAGGCTCACCGGCACGGCGATGGTGGGGATCAGCGTGGCGCGCAGGCTTCCCAGGAACAGGAACACCACCAGCACCACCAGCACGAAGGCCTCGACGAGCGTCTTCTGCACCTCGTGGATGGTGGCCTTGACGAAGGTGGTGGGATCGTAGGTGATCTTCCAGGTCAGATCCTCGGGGAAGCGCTTTTCGAGATCGCCGAGCAGGGTGCGCACCGCGGCGAGCGTGGAGAGCGCATTGGCGCCCGGCGTCTGGTAGATGGCGATCGCCGCCGCCGGGGCGCCGTTCAGGCTGGTGTCGCGGTCGAGATTGGCGGCGCCGAGCTCGACGCGGGCGATGTCGCGCAATCGCAGCACCGACCCGTCGGGATTGGTGCGGATCACGATGTTCTCGAACTCTTCCACCGAGGCGAGCCGCCCCTTGGTCTGGATGTTGAGCTGGAGCTGCTGGTCGTTCGAGATCGGGCGCGCGCCGATGCGGCCGACGGCGGCCTGCACGTTCTGCGACTGGATGGCGTTGATGACGTCGCCGGTGGTCAGGTTGAGCCCGGTGAGCCGGTCGGTCTCCACCCAGGCGCGCATGGCATAGTCCTGCGGACCCCACAGCGTGGCGTCGCCGACGCCCGGCGTGCTCTTGATCTGGTCGAGCAGGTTGATGGTGACGTAGTTCGAGATGAACAGCGGGTCGTAGGTCTGCTTGGGCGAGGACACCGCCACCACGCCGAGCAGCGCCGAGGACTTCTTCTTGACGGTGACGCCCTGGCGCTGCACGTCCTGCGGCAGCTTGGACAGCGCGACCTGAACGCGGTTGTTGACGTTCACCGCGTTGATGTCGGGATCGGTGCCGAGCTCGAACGACACCAGCAGCGTATAGCTGCCGTCGTCGCCGCTGACGCTCTTCATGTAGATCATCTTGTCGACGCCGATCACCTGCGCCTCGATCGGCTGGGCGACGGTGGCTTCGACCACGGCGGCGGACGCACCCGGATAGCTGGTGGTGACCGACACCTGCGGCGGGACGATATCCGGATATTGCGCGAACGGGATCGCGGCGAGCGACAGCAGGCCCGCAATGGTGGTGACGATGGCGATGACGATGGCGAAGCGCGGCCGGTCGACGAAGATG
This sequence comes from Blastochloris sulfoviridis, assembly GCF_008630065.1. Lineage (GTDB taxonomy): Bacteria > Pseudomonadota > Alphaproteobacteria > Rhizobiales > Xanthobacteraceae > Blastochloris > Blastochloris sulfoviridis. The sequence goes on along the minus strand of NZ_VWPL01000006.1, from coordinate 102,557 downwards.
GCGGAGAGCATCGGTCAGCTCCGGCCGACCGGCTGCACCGGGGTGGCGCGCACCGGCGCGCCGGGCCTGAGGCCCTGCAGCCCCTGGACGATGACCAGTTCGCCGGCCTTCAGCCCCTCGGAGATCACCATGTCGCCGCCCACCTCGGCGCCCGCCTTGATGCGGCGCACCACCGCCTTGCCGTCCTCGACGACGAACACGTAGAGGCCCTGCTGGTCGGCGATCAGCGCCGCCTGCGGCACCACCACCTGCTCCTCGGGCTTTGCGGCCTCAAGCTCGACCTGGAGGAACTGGCCGTCGATCAGCGCGCCGCGCGGGTTGGGGATGGAGGCGCGCACCAGCACCGTGTCGGTCGAGCGGTCGACCGTGACGTTGATGAAGTTGATCTGGCCGACCTGATCGTAGAGCTTGCCGTCGGCGAAGCGGATGAGCACCTTGATGCCGGTGAGGTCGGGCCGGCCGCCGCGCTCGGCGGCGCGCAGGAAGTCGCGCTGGCTCACCGGGAAGAGGACGTACATCGGGTCCTGGCTGACGATGGTGGTGAGCACGCCGCTGTCGGGGCCGACCACATTGCCCTTGGTGATGATGGTGCGCCCGATCTTGCCGACGATCGGCGAGGTGATGTCGGTATAGCCAAGGTTGATGTTGGCATTGTCGAGGTCGGCTTGGGCCGCCAGCACGGCGCCCTTGGCCGCGGTCTCCTCGGCGACCGTCTGGTCGCGCGCCACCTCGGTGCCGACCTTCTTGGCGTAGAGATCCTCGGCGCGCGCCCGCTGCAGGCTGGCCAGCGTCAGCGCGGCCTTGGCCCGCTCCAGCGCGCCCTGCGCCTGTTCGACGGCGGCCTGGAACTGCCCCTTCTCGATGGTGTAGAGCGGGTCGCCCGTCTTGATGACGTCGCCTTCCTTGAAGCGCACCTGCTCCAGGAAGCCCTTGACGCGCGCGCGCACGTCGACCCGGTCCATCGCCTCGACGCGGCCGACGAAGCCCGCCTGCTGGGCGACCGGCTTCAGCTCGGCCATGACCACGCCCACCGGCACCTCGGGGCTGCCCTGGGCTGGGCCTTGGGCTTGGTCCTTGGGCTGGTCCTTCGCCTGGTCCTTCGCCTGATCCTTGGCCTGGACCGGCGCCGGCACGGCCAGGGCACACATCAAGAGGGTGATGCAGAGTCTCCGCATACGTCAGTCTCCGTCCTTGGCCTTGTGACGCCGGTCGGCCGGCATTGAGCCGCCATTGCGAATGCCGGCCTTGCGAATGCTGGAGATGTTCCACACCATGGCCGCACCGCCGACATTTGCGAAATAACTATAATTATTTAATGAACATAGGGAAATGACGCGGCTGTGCGCCGCTTGAAACGGTGCGGATTTTGGTAGCATAATTCGTTTCGTCTGAAATAATGAAATCAGCAGCATCAGGGGAGATTGCCATGGTCGCCAATGCGGATGATCTCCTGCCGAACGCGGCAGACTGCCGCAAGGTGATCGCCCAGGTCGAGGCGGACCGGGCGATGCAGGTCGTCCGCGCCCGCGAGCATGAAGAGGCCGAGAAGCACGCGCTGCTCGACCGGTTCAAGCGGCCCTCCGGCATCGACGACGAGGAACGGCTCAAGCGCGCCGCCGCGATCATCAACCGCGCGGTGGCGAACGGCCTGACGGAGACCCAGGTCTTCCGCTTTCCCAACGAACTGTGCACCGATCGCGGCCGCGCCATCAACAACCAGGAGCCGGGGTGGGAGACCACGCTCACCGGCCTGCCCAAGGAGCTCTACGAGTTCTGGGACAAGCACATGCGGTCGCGGGGCTATCGGCTGCGGGTGGAGGTTGTCGACTTTCCCGGCGGAATACCGGGTGACATCGGAATGACGCTGAGCTGGGGGTGAGGGGCGGTCGCGGCCGGCGTGCTCAAGACCCCAGCGTGCAGCACCTCGGTTCGTCACACGCCTGTCACGGGCAGCGTCCGGAGTACGGGATGCGCGGAGCGGAAACTTTGCCGGCTTCAATGAGTCTGCAGGGCATCGCGCCGCAACGTCCCGCATCATGTTGCGTCATCGATCGAAGACCGAGCACAGCACGCTGACTTGAACCTCCAGCAGGAGCGCAAGCGCATGTCGGCGAATCGACCCAAATCCCCCGAGCGCAGCAGGCCCGCGGACCGCAAGTCCGGTTCCGTCAATTCCGTCCCGGCCGAATCCCGGCCGGCCGACCCCGGCCAGGTCGTCGGCACGCAAGTCGTCGGCACGCAAGTCGCCAGAACGCAAGTCACGGGAACGCGGGCCGTCACCGGCTCCGCCGGGCGCCCCGAGACGACACCCTCCGAGACCGCGCCCGGTCAAAGCGCGAGCCGCTACCCGTTTGCCCACGATCCCATGGCGGTGGCGCTCAACCCGATGGCGGCGGCGTTCGAATACATGGTCGACCTGTCCCAGCGCACGGTGCTGTTCTGGGACGTCATGCGCCAGCGCGGCAATGTCTATCGCGAGCACATGGCGATGGCCGCCCCCCACGTGCTCGACTATGAGGCCGAGCTGATCGTCGACGGGCGCACGCTGGAGCGGCCGGTCAATTACGGTCTCGTGCGCATCATTCCGCCCGAGGGCGTGACCATCGATTCCAAGCTCCGGCCGTTCGTCGTCGTCGATCCGCGCGCCGGCCACGGGCCGGGGATCGGTGGCTTCAAGGCCGACAGCGAGATCGGCGTGGCGCTGCGCGCCGGCCATCCTTGTTATTTCGTCGGCTTCCTGCCCGATCCGATGCCGGGCCAGACCATTGAGGACGTCGCCCGCGCCGAGGCGGTCTTCCTCAAAACGGTGATCGAGCGCCATCCCGACGTCGACGGCAAGCCGTGCGTGATCGGCAACTGCCAGGCCGGCTGGGCGATGATGATGCTGGCCGCGGTGGCGCCGGACCTGTTCGGTCCGATCATCGTCGCCGGCTCGCCGCTCTCCTACTGGACCGGCCAGAGCGGCCTCAACCCGATGCGCTATTCCGGCGGCCTGCTCGGCGGCAGCTGGCTTGCGGCGTTGACCGGCGATCTCGGGCACGGCCGCTTCGACGGCGCCTGGCTGGTGCAGAACTTCGAGAACCTCAACCCCGCCAACACGCTGTGGTCCAAGCCGTACAATCTGTTCGCCAAGGTCGACACCGAGGCGCCGCACTATCTCGGCTTCGAGCGCTGGTGGGGCGGCCACGTCAACCTCAACGCCGAGGAGATGCAGTTCATCGTCGACGAGCTGTTCGTCGGCAACAAGCTCGCCGCCGGCGAGGTCAAGTCGTCGAACGGCACGGCGATCGACCTGCGCAACATCCGCTCGCCGATCATCGTGTTCTGCTCCAAGGGCGACAACATCACTCCGCCGCAGCAGGCGCTGGGCTGGATTCTCGACCTCTATGACGACGTGAACGAAATCCGCTGCTACGGCCAGACCATCGTCTATTCGGTGCATGAGAAGGTCGGCCACCTCGGCATTTTCGTATCCGGCGGCGTGGCCCGCAAGGAGCATGGCGAATTCGCCAGCAATATCGATCTGATCGACGTGCTGCCGCCCGGCCTCTACGAGGCGGTGTTCGAGACCAAATCCGCCGACACCGCCAATCCCGATCTCGCGCACGGCGACTGGATCATGCGCTGCGAGGCGCGCACCCTCGACGACATCCGCGCGCTGGGCGGCAACGACGTCGCCGAGGACCGCAGCTTCGCCGCGGCGGCGCGGGTGTCGGAGATCAATCTCGCGCTCTACCGCACTTTCGCCCAGCCCTTCGTGCGCGCCGCCGTCACCGCGCAGGCGGCCGACCTGATGTATCGCCTGCACCCGTTGCGGGTCCAGTACGAGGCGATGTCCGACGCCAATCCGCTCGCGGCGATGCTGGCGCCGGCAGCCGATCTGGTGCGCGAGAACCGGGTCGAAGCCGGCAAGGACAATCCGTTCCTCACGCTGCAGGAGACCATGTCGCGCCAGATCATCGCCGGGCTCAATGCCTGGCGCGACGCCCGCGACAGCTTCAGCGAGACGCTGTTCAAGGCGATCTATGGCTCGCCGGTCGTGCAGGCGATGGTCGGCATCGATCCGTCGTCCGAACGTCCGCTGCGCAAGGCGGGCAAGAGCGCGCTGCACCGCGAGCTGGTGGAGCGGCGGATCGCCGAGCTGAAATCGCACATCGGCAAGGGCGGGCTGCGCGAGGCGGTGGTCCGCGCGCTGCTTTATGTCGGCATGCCGCGCGCCTCGGTGGACGAGCGCGGCTTCGAGATGGTGCGCCGCATCCGGCGCAGCCAGGAGGACATGCCGCCGATCTCGCTGCAGGACTTCAAGGCGCTCGTGCGCGAGCAGTTCTTCCTGCTGCTGATCGATCCCGACGGTGCCATCGCCGCCCTGCCGGCGATGCTGCCGCAGGATGCCGCGGCGCGCGCCAAGGCGATGGCAATCATCCGCGAGGTGCTGGCCGCCGCGGGCGACATCGACGGCGAATCGAAGGCGCGGCTGCAGCGGATCGCCCGCATTTTCGAAGGCGGCGGGCCGGCGCTGAAGGAGGCGACGTCGGGAAGCGGCAAGCCGTTTCTCCGAAGCGTCTGACCGGCCGTCCGGCCACGGATCTGCGGCCCGGCGCGTCACCGGTCGGCCGTTTCCATCCTGGCCGCCGGCATCACAGGGAGGCGAGGTCCATGACCGCGTCCGACGTCTCGATGGCACACGACGCGCTGGGGGCGGAAGCCGAGGTTGCGCCCGCCTCGCATCCGCGCCACGCCAAATATGAGCGGCTGATCGCGCTCGCCAGGGAGCAGCAGCCGATCAACACCGTGGTCGCCCACCCCTGCGACGAGACCTCGCTGCGCGGGGCGGTCGAGGCGGCCGAAGCCGGCATCATCGTGCCGATCCTGGTCGGCCCGAAGGCCAAGATCGCCGCGGTCGCCAAGGCGCACGGGCTCGACATCGGCGCCTTCGAGCTGGTCGATGTCCCCCACAGCGAGGCCGCCGCCCAGAAGGCGGTCGAACTGATCCGCGAGGGGCGGGGCGAACTCCTGATGAAGGGCAGCCTGCACACCGACGAACTGATGCGCTACGTGACCGCGTCGGCCACGGGCCTGCGGACCGAGCGGCGGATCAGCCACGTCTTCATCATGGACGTGCCGACCTATCCCGAGACGCTGTTCATCACCGACGCGGCGATCAACATTTCGCCCGATCTCGACGTGAAGCGCGACATCGTCCAGAACGTCATCGACCTCTACACCCAGATCGGGCTCGGCACGCCGCGCGTGGCGCTGCTGTCGGCGGTCGAGACGGTGACCACCAAGATCCCCTCGACCATCGAGTCGGCGGCGCTGTGCAAGATGGCCGAGCGCGGCCAGATCACCGGCGGCATTCTCGACGGGCCGCTCGCCTTCGACAATGCGATCGACCCCGAAGCGGCGAAGATCAAGGGCATCCGCTCCGAGGTGGCGGGCCGCGCCCAGATCCTGGTGGTGCCCAATCTCGAAGCCGGCAACATGCTGGCCAAGAACCTCACCTTCCTCGCCCACGCCGATGCCGCCGGCATCGTGCTGGGGGCGCGCGTGCCGATCATCCTCACCTCGCGCGCCGATTCGGTGCGCACGCGCATGGCCTCCTGCGCCGTCGCCGTGCTCTATGCGCATGCGCGCCGGCACACCCTCGCCGTGCCGCCCGGATAGCTTCGATGCAGACCATCCTCGTCGTCAATGCCGGCTCCTCCAGCCTCAAATTCCAGCTGTTCGAAGTCGATCCGCAACAAGGCGCGTCGGGCCTCAAGCGCCAGCTCAAGGGGCAGGTCGACGGCGTCGGCTCGCGACCGCGGCTGCGCGCCGTCAATTGGGATGGCTCGGCGGCGACCGACCGGACCTTCTCGACCGACGAGATGCCGGATATGGCGACGGCCATGACTGTCGCCGCCGACTGGCTGCGCAGCACGCAGCAGCACGTCGATCTGTTCGCGGTCGGCCATCGCGTCGTGCATGGCGGCCCGGCCGGCGACCAGCCGCGGCTGGTGACGCCCGAGGTGCTGGCGGCGCTGGAGCGCTGCATTCCGCTGGCGCCGCTGCACCAGCCGCACAATCTGGCGCCGATCCGCGTGCTGGCGGCGCGCCGGCCCGATCTGCCGCAGGTCGCCTGCTTCGACACCGCCTTCCACCGCAGCCACGGCCCGCTCGCCGACCACTTCGCCATTCCGCTGGCGCTCTATGAGGAGGGCGTGCGCCGCTACGGCTTCCACGGCCTGTCCTACGAATACATCGCCAGCCGCCTGCCGGCGGTGGCGCCCGACATCGCCCGCGGCCGTGTGGTCGTCGCCCATCTCGGCAGCGGCGCCTCAATGTGCGCGCTCGATGGCGGGCGCAGCATCGACAGCACGATGAGCTTCACCGGCCTCGACGGCCTGCCGATGGGCACAAGGCCGGGGCAGATCGACCCCGGCGTGATATTGCACCTGATGTCCGGCAAGGGCTGGGATGCCGCCGCCATCGAGCGGTTTCTTTATCATGAGTGCGGGCTCAAGGGTCTGTCGGGCATCAGCAACGACATGCGCGAGCTTGAGGCCAGCGACGATCCGCGCGCAGCCTTCGCCGTCGACTATTTCGTCTACCGCATCGCGCTCTCAACCGGCATGCTGGCGGCGGCGCTTGGCGGGCTCGACGCCTTCGTGTTCACCGCCGGCATCGGCGAGAATTCAGCGTCGATCCGCGCCCGCGTCGCCGAGCGGCTGGCCTGGCTCGGCGTCAGGCTGGACGTCACCGCCAATGCGCGGCGCGACCTGCGCATCTCGGCCCCCGACAGCCGCATCCCCGTGCTGGTCATGCCGACCGACGAGGAATTGATGATCGCCCGCCACACGCTCGCCGTGGTGACGGCGCAGGGAAGATGCTGAGGGAGGGACTCGCCCATGATCCCCGCCTACAAGGTCCGCATCCATGAGGGCCGCCGTGGCCTGATCGTCGGCATCGCCAACGACCAGTCGATCGCCTGGGGCTGCGCCAAGGCGTTCCGCGCGCTCGGTGCCGAGCTTGCGGTCACCTATCTCAACGACAAGGCCAAGCCCTACGTCGAGCCGCTGGCGCGCGAGGTCGAGGCGCCGATCTTCATGCCGCTCGATGTCGCCAAGCCCGGCGAGATGGAGGCGGTGTTCGAGACGATCGCCAAGACCTGGGGCCGGCTCGATTTCCTGGTGCACTCGATCGCGTTTTCGCCCAAGGAGGCGCTGGGCGGCCGGGTGATCGATGTCGGCCGCGACGGCTTCCTCACCACCATGGACGTTTCGTGCTGGTCGTTCATCCGCATGGCGCACCTGGCCGAGCCGCTGATGACCCATGGCGGCGCGCTGTTCACCATGACCTATTACGGCAGCCAGATGGTGGTGGAGCACTACAACATCATGGGCGTGGCCAAGGCGGCGCTGGAGGCGGCGGTGCGCTATCTCGCCGCCGAGCTCGGCCCCGGCGGCATCCGCGTGCATGCCATCTCGCCCGGCCCGCTCGCCACCCGCGCCGCCTCCGGCATTCCCGAGTTCGACGAGCTTCTGGAGAAGGCCCGCACCAAGGCGCCGGCCCGCCAGCTCGTCACCATCGACGATGTCGGCCTCGCCACGGCGTTCCTGGCCCACGATGCCGCCCGCCTGATCACCGGCGAGACGCTCTATGTCGATGGCGGCTACCACATCATCGATTGAGGCGGTTTCCGGTCGATCGGCTCGCCTTTCTTCTTCCCTCTCCCCTTGTGGGAGAGGGTGCCGAGCGATCGAACGATCGCGAGGCGGGTGAGGGGTGAAGTCGAACGAGCTTCGGATACGTTTTCACCCGGCTGATGCCGAGCGGTTCAGGGCTCGGCCGTCACGCGGTCGTCGCCGTGGCGGCGCCACTGGTCGAGCAGCGTGAACAGCACGGCGAGCAGGCTCGGGCCGATGAACAGGCCGAGGAAGCCGAACGAGACGAAGCCGCCGAACACGCCGAGAATGACCAGCGCCAGCGGCATCTTGACGCCGAAGCTGATCAGCCAGGGCCGCACGAAATTGTCCACCGTGCCGACGAACAGGCCCCACACCACCATGAACACCGCCCAGCCGGTGGCGCCGCCATCGAGCAGCCACCACGCCGCGCCGCCCCACACGAAGATCATCAGCACAGCGCCGATCTGGCTGATGGCGAACAGCAGCGTGAGGAAGCTCAGCAGCGCCACGCCCGGCACGCCGGCAATCGCCAGGCCCACCGCCATCACCGCGCTCTGCACCACCGCGGTGCCGACCACGCCATAGGCGACGCCGGCCACCGCGCCCACCGCCACCTCCAGCGACCGCGTCGCCGCCTTGCCGCCGAGCCGGTCGAGAATGTCGCGGATCGCCACGCCGAGCGTGTCGCCGCTTGCCCAGAACATGGTCGCGACGATCAGCGACAGCACGAGCTGCAGCACGCTGTCGGCCAGCGCCTTGGCGGCATCCAGCATGAAGCCGCGCAGCGTTTCGGCGTAGGGCGCGACGAGGGTGCGGAAATCGCCCTGGCCATCGATGATGCGCGTCCAGGCCGATTCGAGGTCGGATCCAACGAGCGGAATGCGGGCGAGGAACGCCGGTGCCGGCGGCGGATTGGTGGTGAAATCGTGCACGAACCCGGTGGCGGTGGCGACCTGCTGCGACAGGCTCGGAACCAGCACGACGATCGGCACCACGATCACCACCAGCGCCACGCCCAGCAGCAGCGAGGCGGCAAGGCCCGGCCGGACGCCGTGGCGGACCATCAGCGCCCGCAACGGCCAGGCGGCGATCGCCAGCGTGCCGCCGAACAGGATGGCGGTGACGAACGGGCGCAGGATCAGCGCCACGCCGGCAAGCAGCCCGCCCAGCAGCGCCAGGATGATCGCCCGCTCGATGATCAGCCGGGTGCCGTGCGCCTGTTCCGACTTCGCATCCTGCACGACTGTCCCCTTGCGTCAGTGTCATCCGCGCCGGCCGGCGCAGGCGCGAACCGGCTGGCCGCGCCGCGCAAGGGTACCGGCTCGGACTGCGCGGCAAAAGGGGCTTGAACGCTCAGGATGTCAGCGGATGGGCTCGATCAGCTCGCGCGCCACCTTGAGACGGACCGTGCCGTTGAGCAGTTCGAGGAGGATCTCCACCCGCCCCCTGGCGTCGAGCCGCTCCAGGACGCCGAGCCCGCCGGTGAACGGGCCGCCGGTCAGCCGCACCCGGTCGCCCGGCGCCAGCTCCGGCTCGAAATGGACGATGTCGTCGTCGCCGGTCAGGCGGCTGAGCTCCTCGACGATGCCGGCCGGAACCGGGCAGGGCAGGTCGCCCGACGACACGATGTGCGAAATGCCGATCGTGCCGTTCACCGACCGCCAGCGGTCGCGCGCGAGGTCGAGCCGGATGAAGATGTAGCGCGGAAACAGCGCCGTCTTGACCACCTCGAAGCGCCGGGCGTGGCGCCTTGTGGTCAGGACCCGCGGCAGATAGGCCGCGAACCCCTGCTGCAGCAGATTGGTACGCGCCAGCACCTCCTTCCGCGGCAGCGTGTGGCCGACATACCAGCGTGCGCCCAAGGGCACATTGTCCGTCGTCGGCCCCGTCAGATTGCCGGCTGCGAAGCCGGCGGTCACCGCAGTTGCGCAGTCGCTTCGTTCTAAAGCTTCCATCGCGCGCTCGTCCTCATCCTTGCCGTCGAGAGGATCGCCTTCAACGCCATCGCCTTCGGCGTCGTCGTCTCCAGCGTCGTCAGCGTCATCGCCTCCGATACGATTGCCGCCCGCGCCGCCCCGTTCCGCCAGTCGGGCGGGCGAACGACGGTCGCAATTTAAGCGTGCGGACGGACGGAGTCACGTCCGCAATTCCGGCCGGTTTGCCCGCCGGCGAATCCGCGTTTGCCAGCCGGCCGGCGCGGGCCACGGCGCGTCTGATTCGGTAGCCGGCGCACAGCACCCAGTCCGGATGCGACCGGAAGGGCGGTTTCCGGCTGCCTCCGCAAGCTGTGGGTGGACGCGCGAATGCACCAAATAAGGGAGAAAACAAATTTTATGTTGCGGCAGGCGCGGATTTTTGGTTGTGTCACCCCGCTTGGCACCACCTGGGCGAGATACCGCCACGGGCGCCGCGGGGGCGGGGGCATACGATGCGATCGGCATACATGCTTGTCATCGATCTGTTGCTGATCCTGGCGGCGACTGTATTTGCGATTCTATTGAGGGACAACCTGGAGTTCTCGGAGGATCGCTTTGCGGCCGTCCTGCCCTACCTCCTGGCCACGCTCGGGACCGCCCTCATCGCCTTCCCGCTGTTCGGGGTGACACGGGCTGTGTGGAAGTACAGCTCGATGCGCAACTACATCGACATCGTGGCCGCCACCGGCGCCACGGTGATCGGCGCGGTGGCCCTCGCCTTCGTCGCCACCCGGCTCGACGGCACGCCGCGGGCGCTGCCGATCATCCAGGCGCTGCTGATCATGGTGGTGCTCATCGGCGCGCGGATTGCCGTGCGCATGTGGCATGCCCGCCGGTGCCGGCTGGCCCGCGTCCGCCCGGCGCTGCTGCACGACCAGGCGGAGACCGTGCTGGTGGTCGGCCTGACGCGGCTGGCCGAGCTCTATCTTCATTGCGTCGCCGATTTCGCGCCGGACCGCATTCACGTCGCCGGCGTGCTCGATCCGCACGGCAATGTCGGGCGCGTGCTCATCACCCACCCGGTGCTTGGCACCGCCGAGCAGGTCTCCGACGTGATCCGCACGCTGGAGGTTCACGGCGTCTTCGTCGACCGCGTGATCATCGCCCTGCCGTTCCGCGAGTTGCCGCAGGCCGCGCAGCGGGCTCTGCTCGCGCTTGAGGCCGGCTCCGCGATCGCGCTCGAATTCCTCGACCAGAGGATGGGCCTCGATGGCGAGGCCACGGGGGCCGGCGGCCTTGATGCCACCTCCACCCCCACCGCCGCCACCCTCGCCGCCGCGCCGTCGCAGCCGGCCGCCGCGCCGCTGGCCCCAACCGCACCGCTGCCCCCCCACGCGCGGGTCGACGTCGGCCTGCGGCCCTTCGCGCGGTCGCGCTACTGGGCCGTCAAGCGCCTCATCGATATCGCCGCGTCGTCGATACTGTTGCTCGTCCTGGCGCCGGTGATGGCAGTCGTGGCGCTCGCCGTCGCCGCCGACGTGGGCTCGCCCGTCCTGTTCTGGCAGCAGCGGCCGGGGCGCCGCGGCCGCCCGTTCCGGGTCTACAAGTTCCGCACCATGGGCGCGGCGCACGACGCCAGCGGCCGCCGCCGGTCGGATGCCGAGCGGGTGTCGGCCATTGGCCAGCTGCTTCGGCGGACCCGGCTCGACGAGCTGCCGCAACTGTTCAGCATCCTGCTTGGCCACATGTCGTTCGTCGGGCCGCGGCCGCTGCTGCCGGTCGACCAGCCGGCCGGCCATTCGGCGCGCCTTCTCGTGCGGCCCGGCCTCACCGGCTGGGCGCAGATCAAGGGCGGCCGCATCATTTCCGCGGAGGACAAGGCGGCGCTCGACGTCTGGTACGTCCGCAACGCCTCGCTCGCCCTCGATCTCCGCATCCTGCTGGGAACCATCCCGATGGTGCTGTTCGGCGAGCGTGTCGCCGAGGACGCCATCGCCCAGGCGTGGCGTGAGCTGCAGGAGGTGCGGGCGTGATGCGTCCCGCGATGCCGGGCGACGCCATGGCGGGAGGCAACTGATTTCGCGCGGGTGAAAGGCAGAGGCGGCGGCGCGTTCGCCGGGAGCCTTCATCCGTCCCAGGCCGAGACCTCGGCCTCACCAAACGCTGCAGCCGGGCCTGCCCGGCTGCAGCCCGCCACGGCCCCGCTTTGCGCGCCGCCCGGCACCTCAACGGCTGAAGCCAAAGCGCTTCACCCGAAGTGCGGTAGCGTGGGATGGCGGGTCGCGCCCATTCCGCAAGAACATTCGGCACCAATACCGACATGAAAGCCGTCATCCTGGCCGGCGGGCTTGGCACACGCATTTCGGAGGAGACGCACCTCAAGCCTAAGCCGATGATCGAGGTCGGCGGCCGGCCCATCATCTGGCATATCATGAAGGTATTCTCATCGCATGGGGTGAACGAATTCATCATCTGCTGCGGATACAAGGGCTATGTCATCAAGGAATATTTCGCGAACTACTTCCTGCATATGTCGAACGTCACGATCGACCTGAAAAACAACGAGCGGATCATCCACCGCAACAATGCTGAGCCGTGGCGGGTGACGCTGGTCGACACCGGCGAAAACACCCTCACCGGCGGCCGCCTGCGGCGCGTGCGCGACCATGTGGCCGATGAGGAGGCGTTCTGCTTCACCTATGGCGACGGGCTCGCCGACATCGACATCGCCGGCCTCATCGCCTTCCACAAGACGCATGGCCGCTTCGCCACCGTGACGGCGGTGGAGCCGGCCGGCCGCTACGGCGCTCTGATCACCGAGGGCGACCAGGTGACCGGCTTCGTCGAGAAGCCGCAAGGCGAAGGCGGCTGGGTCAATGGCGGCTTTTTCGTGCTGTCACCGAAGGCAATCGATTTCATTGATGGCGACGCGAGCAGCTTCGAAGGCGAATCGCTGCCCAGGATCGCCGCCGCCGGCCAGCTTGAGGCGTTCCGCCACCGCGGATTCTGGCAGGCGATGGATACGCTGCGCGAGAAGAACCTTCTCGAAGAGCTGTGGCAGTCCGGTCGCGCGCCTTGGAAGAGCTGGACGTGAACTTCTGGAAAAACAAAACCGTCCTTGTGACCGGCCATACCGGTTTCAAGGGCGCTTGGTTGACGCTGTGGCTGCTGCAGCGTGGCGCACGTGTGATCGGCATGGCGTTGCCGCCAGAGACCGAGCCGTCGCTGTTCGAGCAGCTCAAGCTGGCCCGGGAGATCGACCACCGGCTGGTGGATATCCGCGATCAGGTGGCCGTCGCGCACACGATCGCCGAGGTGGCGCCCGACATTGTGTTCCACCTCGCCGCCCAGTCGCTGGTTCTGCGCGGCTATCGTCTTCCCGTCGACACCTGGGCGGTGAATGTGATGGGCACAGCCCATGTGCTTGAGGCGCTGCGGCGGCTCGACAAGCCGTGCGCTGCCGTGCTCGTCACCACCGACAAGGTCTACCGGAACCGGGAATGGCAGTTCGGCTATCGCGAGACGGACCGTCTCGGTGGACATGACCCCTACAGCGCCTCGAAGGCCGCGACCGAGTTCGTCGTCGACTGCTGGCGTCAGTCCTTCCTCGACGGTGACTCGCCGTTGCGGATCGCCTCGGTGCGCGCCGGCAATGTGATCGGCGGCGGCGACTGGGCGGAGAACCGCATCGTCCCCGACATGGTGCGGGCGCTCGGTGCCGGCCGCGGCATCGAGGTGCGCAACCCGCACGCGACGCGGCCGTGGCAGCACGTTCTGGAGCCGCTCGGCGGCTATATCCGGCTGGCCGAACGGCTGGCCGGAAGCGACGATCCGCAGTTCCAGGACGCCTTCAATTTTGGCCCACTGGCGGATGCGGAACGCACGGTACGGGAACTGGTCGAGGAAAGCCTGCAGCATTGGCCCGGCTCCTGGACGGACGTGTCGCGCACCAACCAGCCACACGAGGCCGGGCGGCTCGCGCTCTGCATCGACCGAGCCCGCACACGGCTGGGTTGGAACCCGCGCTGGGACTTCCGCCGCTCGGTTCGCGAGACGATCGAGTGGTATCGCGACAGCATGGAGGCAACACCGCGGCGGCTGATCGAGCGCTCTCTCGATCAGATCGTCGCCTACGAGGCATCCCTGGTGCCGTGCATGGCACTATGAATCTCCTCGAAACCCCACTGCCGGGCGTCTTCGAAGCCGAGGTCGTGCCGATGCGCGACCAGCGTGGGCAGTTTGCGCGGCTGTTCTGCCAGCATGAACTGGCGGCCGCCCATCGCGATCGGCCGATCGTCCAGATCAACCACTCGCTGACGCGCACGGTCGGTGCCATCCGCGGCCTGCATTTCCAGCATCCGCCACAGGCGGAGGGCAAATGGGTGCGCTGCCTGCGCGGAAAAGTGTGGGACGTTGCGGTGGATCTCCGGCGCGGTTCGCCGACCTTCCTTCGCTGGCATGCGACTGAGCTTGATGCCGAACGCATGAACGCGCTGTTCATTCCGGAGGGCTGCGCGCACGGCTTCCAGGTGATCAAGCCGGACAGCGAACTGCTCTACCTTCACACCGCCCCATATACGCCGGCCCTCGAAGGTGCAGTGCGGTGGGACGATCCTGGTCTGGCGATCGACTGGCCGCTGCCGGTCACCGACATCTCGACGCGAGACCGCGGCCATCCGCTGCTCGACGATGCGTTCGAGGGGATCGCCGCATGAAGTGCCGTCACTGCGGTGCACCGCTCGATCATGTGCTGGTCGATCTCGGTCACCAGCCGCCGTCGAACGCCTATCTGTCGCGCGATCAGCTTGGCGAGCCGGAGCTCTACGCGCCGCTCAAGGCCCTGGTGTGCGATCGCTGCTGGCTGGTGCAGGCACCGGCCTATCATCGCGCGGACGAACTGTTCACGCCGGACTACGCCTATTTCTCGTCGGTCTCGGCGAGTTGGGTCGAGCACGCGCGCCGGTATGTGGCGGCGATGATCGAGCGGTTCGGCCTCAATGGCGACAGCTTCGTCGTCGAGATCGCCTCGAATGACGGCTATCTGCTGCAGTTCGTGCAGGCCGCCGGCATTCCCTGCCTCGGTATCGAGCCGACCGCGTCCACGGCCGCCGCGGCTCGCGCTAGGGGCATCGAGACGCTCGAGCTGTTCTTCGGCGCCGAAACCGGCCGGCAATTGGCCGGAACGCGCCGGTCGGCGGACCTCATCGCCGCCAACAACGTGCTGGCGCACGTCCCCGACATCAACGACTTCGTCGCCGGCTTCCGCGAGGCCTTGGCGCCGGAGGGCGTGGCGACCTTCGAGTTTCCGCACCTGACGCGGCTGGTCGATGGCTGCCAGTTCGACACCATCTATCACGAACACTATTCCTATCTGTCGCTGCATGCGGTGACGACGATCTTTGCCAGCCAGGGCCTGCGGGTGTTCGATGTCGAGGAGCTGCCGACCCATGGCGGCTCATTGCGCGTCTTTGCCTGTCGCAGCGAGGCGCAGGCGCACGCGGCGAGCCCGCGTGTGGAAGCATTGCTGGCGCGCGAGCGCGCCGCCGGCGTCACCGGACTGGCCTATTATGGCGACCTGCAGCGCCGGGCCGAGCGGGTGAAGCTCGATCTGTTGTCGTTTCTCGTCGAGCAGAGGCGGGCAGGCCGCACCTTTGCCGCCTATGGCGCGGCTGCCAAGGGCAACACCCTGCTCAATTTCGCCGGCATCCGGCCGGACCTTCTCGCCTTCGTCTGCGATGCGGCGCCCTCCAAGCAGGGACGCTTCCTGCCGGGAAGCCACATCCCGATCCTGCCGCCGCAAGCGCTGGCGGAGCAGCGACCCGATTTCGTGCTGATCCTGCCGTGGAACCTCAAGGACGAAATCGCCGCGGCGCACGGCGACGTGGCGGGCTGGGGCGGTCGGTTCGTAACGGCAGTTCCGGAGTTGGACGTGTTATGAGCGGTCGAATTGCCTATACGAAGCCGTCGATCACCGAGAAGGAGGTCGCGTACGCCACGGACGCTGCCCGGAACGGTTGGGGCGAGCACTGCTACGACTATATCTATCGGTTCGAGGATCTATGGCGGACATTTGTTGGGACACGCTACGCCATTGCGACATCGAGCTGCACCGGCGCTTTGCACATGGGGCTGGCCGGTCTCGGTGTCGGTGTCGGAGATGAGGTCATTCTCGCCGATATCAATTGGATCGCGACGGCCGCGCCGATCACCTATGTCGGGGCGACACCGATCCTCGTTGATGTGCTTCCCGACACATGGTGCATTGACCCAGATTGCGCAGAAGCCGCCATCACACCGCGGACCAAGGCCATTATCGCGACGCACCTCTATGGCAATCTCTGCGACATGGACCGGCTGCTGGAAATCGGCCGCCGGCATGGAATTCCGATCATTGAGGATGCCGCGGAGGCGATCGGCTCTCGGTGGAGAGGCCGCCACGCCGGTTCCATGGGTGTGTTCGGCACCTTCTCGTTTCACGGCACCAAGACGGTCTCCACCGGTGAAGGCGGGATGTTCGTCACGAATGACGAAGCCCTCTACGAAAGGGTTCTGACGCTCAGCAATCACGGACGTTCCCGTAGCCAGACCAAGCAGTTTTGGCCTGACATGATCGGCTTCAAATACAAGATGTCGAATATTGAAGCAGCGATTGGCTGTGCGCAGGTCGAGCGGATTGATGAGCTTATCGCCGGAAAGCGGCGGGTGTTCGAGTTTTATAGGGCCGCACTTGCCGGGCTGCCGTTGCGAATGAATCCGGAGCCTGACGGGACAGTGAACGGGTTCTGGATGCCGACGATCGTGGCGGAGGAAGGGGTTGCCTTTGATCGTGACGCTCTGCTGATCGAGTTCAAAAGAAACAATATAGACGGACGAGTGTTCTTTTGGCCGCTGAGCATGTTACCAGCATTTCATTCAAAGCCAGAGAACCGGGTGAGTTACGGGCAATTTTTTCAGGGAATTAATCTTCCGACGTTTCACGATTTGAAGACTGCCGAGATGCGGTTAGTTACGAAAATAGTTGCCAACACTCTGATGTCAAATTCAAAAAAATGCGCAAATTCGTGATCTGGGGCAGCTCGGGGCATGCAAAGGTTGTCTCTGAACTTGTGAACCTGATTGGCGGACAGGTCGTAGCGCTATTCGACAATGACCGCTCAGCGAGAAGTATCCTGAGCGGAGTTGAATTGAGACATGGGTGGGATGGATTTATAGAGTGGAGAAATATTATAAACGATCCATCCGACTATAGTGGGATAGTCGCAATTGGAGGTGCCCGAGGGCGGGACCGGCTTTGTATACAGAAAGATTTTGAGAATGCAGAGATCAACGTGAGTTCGATTATCCATCCAGGCTCGATAGTTTCTTCGAGTGTTCGCATCGGAAAAGGTTGCCAAGTGTTAGCAAATGCAACAGTCGCGGCCGATGTTGGCGTCGGTGACGCTTGCATCATCAACCATGGATCCGTCGTCGACCATGAAACACAAATCGACGACGGCGTTCACATTGGCCCCGGCGCAGTTCTTTGCGGGTGCATAAACGTCGGCGCGTTTGCATTCATCGGAGCTGGTTCGGTTGTGCTGCCTCGATTGAGTATCGGATCCGGTGCCATTATCGGCGCTGGATCCGTTGTGACCAAGGATGTTCCTCCTCGGGCTGTCGTCGCAGGAAATCCAGGACGCATTATTAAGTTCACGGGGGAGAAATGATGTCTGAGGCTGTCATCGAATTTAAGCAAAATCGCTCAATGACTATTGTTGAATTGGGTGGAGATCGCTCTCTGAACGAATTTGGTATCGAATTTGTCAAAAATACCGCGAAGTACAAATATTCATACAACTATGACTGGCTTGGAAGGCCAATTATTCAGTTCCCCCAGGACATTGTCGCCGTTCAAGAACTCATCTGGCAGGTCAAGCCGGACCTCATCATCGAGACCGGCATCGCCCATGGCGGCTCGCTGGTGCTCAGCGCCTCGATCCTGGCGCTGCTCGATTATGCCGACGCGGCGGGGCGCGGCGAGACGCTCGATCCGACATCTCCGAAGCGCAAGGTGCTGGGCCTCGACATCGACATCCGCGCCCACAATCGCGCGGCGCTTGAGGCGCACCCCATGCGCAGCCGCATCGAGATGATCGAGGGGTCCTCCATCGCGCCCGACGTGGTGGCGCGGGTGCAGGAGCGCGCGAAGAGCGCAGAGCGCATCATGGTGTTTCTCGATTCCAACCACACCCACGCCCACGTGCTGGCGGAGCTTGAGGCGTACGCGCCGCTCGTCAGCCGCGACAGCTACTGCGTGGTGTTCGACACCGTGGTCGAGGACCTGCCCGACGACTTCTTCCCCGATCGCCCCTGGGGCAAGGGCGACAACCCGAAAACGGCGGTGTGGCAGTATCTGAAATCGCATCCCGAGTTCGAGATCGACAAATCGATCGAGAACAAGCTGCTGATCACCGTGGCCCCTGACGGCTATCTGAAGCGCATCGGCTGATGGCGCTCAAGGCCAACGTCGCGGCCAACTTCGCCGGTCAGGCCTGGCGGGGGCTGCTCGCCTTCGCCTTCATTCCCGTCTACATCCGCTATCTCGGCGTCGAGGCCTACGGGCTGATCGCGGTCTATGCGGTTCTCCTGGCGTGGCTCAGCCTGTTCGACATGGGGCTGCGGCCGGCGCTCAATCGCGAGATGGCGCGCTTTCTCGGCGGCGAGCGCAGCGCCGAGCATATCCGTGACCTGCTGCGCAGCATCGAGCTGATTGCGTTGGGGATCGCCGTTGCTGCCGCGGCGGCGATGTGGGCTGCCTCGGGCTGGATCGCGACAGGCTGGCTGAATGCGCGGGGCCTGCCGGCCGAGACCGTGGCGCAGGCGATCGCCATCATGGGCGGCGTGGTGGGGCTGTCGTTCATCGAGAGCGTCTATGTCAGCGCCCTCAGTGGCCTGCAGCGCCAGGTGCTGCAGAACGCGGTGACCAGCACGATGGTCACGCTGCGCAATGTCGGCGTCATCGGCGTTCTGGCCTTCGTGTCGCCGACCATCGAGGCCTTCTTCATCTGGCAGATGGCAGTCGCAGCGCTCTCGGTGGTGGTGCTCCACATCTGCGTCTATCGCGTTCTGCCGGCGATCGGCCGCTTCGCCCGCTTCTCGGTTGCGGCCCTGCGCGAGGTCGGCCGCTTCGCCGCCGGCATGGTCGGCATCACGTTGATGGCGCTGCTGCTGACGCAGGTCGACAAGACACTGTTGTCGCGCCTGCTGCCGCTGGAGGAATTCGCCCATTATGCGCTGGCCGCGACATTGGCGGGTGCCCTCTATCTGATGGTGGGGCCGATCTCGAACGCCTTCTACCCCCGCTTCACACAGCTCGTCGCCAGAGGCGATCAGGCGGCGCTGCGCGAGACCTATCATCTGGGCGCGCAGCTGGTGACGGTGATGCTGGCGCCGGCGGCGATGATGCTGATCCTGTTCGGCGAGCGGATCGTGGCGATCTGGACCGGCGATGCTGCCCTTGCCGCGGAGGTCGCGCCCATTCTGCGGGTGCTGGCGTTCGGCAGCCTGCTGCACGGCTTCATGTTCATTCCCTATAATTTGCAGCTCGCGCACGGATGGACGTCGCTGACCTTCAAGGTCAATACGGCGGCGGTGATTGTCCTGGTGCCGGCGCTTCTGGTGGTGGTGCCGGCGTTCGGCGGCATAGGGGCCGCCTGGATCTGGGTCACGCTCACCACGGGCTATGTCACCATCGCCATCGGCCTGATGCACCGCCGGCTGCTGCCGAACGACAAATGGCGCTGGTACGGCGAGGATGTCGCAGCACCTCTGGCTGCGGCCGCAGCCACCGCGCTCGCCTGCCGCGCCTTGGCGCCTGATCCCATCGGCCGCGTGGCGGATGCCGGCCTGCTCGTTCTCTACGGCTGCTGCGCCCTCATGGCCGCCGCTGCCGCCGCCCCGCTGGTGCGCCGGCGGGTGGCGGTTCAGTGGGGGCGGGTGCGCGAGGGGTATGTGAGGTAACGATGACATCGCAAATCATGGCGGAAGAAAAATGTCAGCATATGAGCGCTCGTCCCAAAGTATCAATCGGAGTACCTGTACACAACGGCGCGCAATATATTCAAGAAGCTTTAGAATCAGTGTTAGCACAGAATTTTAACGACTTTGAAGTCATAATTTCAGACAATGCATCGAAAGACGCCACGGAAGAGATATGCGAAAAGATATGTCGTAAAGATCCACGATTTCATTATATTCGGCAGGGCGCTAACATTGGAATGATTCGCAACTTCGAATTCGTGGCAGCGCATGCGCGCGGAGAATATTTTGCATTTTTAGCTCACGACGACGCATTGTTGCCAGATTTTTTACAAGACACGTCAGAATATCTTGATAAAAACTTGGCGGTTGTTGCGGTATCTGGCGATAGTATTGTAGTAGATAGTTACGGCGTGCATCTGGAATATGTGAAGCTAGAAAGCATTCGCGCCGCTGTCCCGTGGCGACGCCGGCGCCGAAGATTCTTTATCTTCCCATGCTTTCCAGATAGGCCGTACTTTAGTATATACGGCTTGATGAGGACTGAAGTTGTCAAGGGAGCCTTAAAGGCGTTACGTGATAAAGATCAAATTGACTGCACAGATACAAAAATTATGGCGATCATTGCCACATATGGACAAATAGTGTCAATTCCATATGTTTTACGTAAATACCGCATAAGAGATGCGTCGGAATCAAAGCAAATAATGAAAAATAAAATCCGCAAAGCAGCAATATTAAGAATAATTATAAGAAATATTGACTACGTAAAAACTAGAATAAGTTTGTTAAATATCATCGTTGCTGCCAATATATCGATATTTGTTAAATTAGAAATAATAGCGGTATGTATAATAATTAACAGTATAAAATCAGATATAATAGAGTTTATAACGTTACCAAATAGAGCTAATCGACGGCGTTCGTAATTTGGCTGGATAAATCAAATGATAAAAGAACTTCCAAGCGAGCCGTGGGCGGAATGGGTCAAGCGCATCATCCTCCACGTCCCTGATTATTTATCATATGTCGGTGAGCCTACGAGTGGTGGAAGGCAACGTAAGGTCCGTGATATCGCGCGGATCATACGTGAGAGGATGCAAATTCCTTGCGTCATCCTTCAGAAAGGGGTGTCCGATTGGAAGACCAAGGATGCTGATGGAACGCCTGTCATCGGGTTGAATGCCGGCCTTCGCGTGTCGGGTGATCCCGAGTTCGGCTGGCGCACGCGCAGCTTTCTTCGGCCTGGGGATGCCATTATTTATATGGGAGGCGAGGATGCTTGGCCGTTCTTCGTTAAAGGCGCGAAAGCATATCACGTTGGCGTCTGGTGGGACGGCCCAAATAGCAGCATGGCGAAATGGGCCACGGGCATTCGAACCCAGGCGCTCTTTCAAGCGTGCCGGTCGATTGCCTGCTGTGATACGAATGTAATCAATTGGCTCCGCACACGAGACCGGAAGCATCAGGACAGTGCGAATGAAGCCGTTTACATCCCGAACTGCGTCGATCTCTCATCATTGAACGTATCTGAACGAATGCGGCCTTCAACGCCACTCAAGATCGTGTTTGCGCGCCGTTTCGAGATGAAGCGCGGTCCGTTTCTGATGCTGGACACCGCACGCAAGCTCGCCGACGCTTCTTTCGAGTTCGAACTATTGATGTCGTCCGCTGAAGGGCATGACGGAAGCGATACCATACGGGACGAAGCCCGAAAGCGAGGCATCGAACGCCATGTGAAGACCGCAGTTAATAACTTGAATTCAGTTTACAGTGTCTACAGGGACGCGGACGTGAGCGTCGTCCCAACGCTTTGGTCAGAGGGAACGAGTTACACTGCGGTGGAATCGATTGCGGCGGGATTGCCTGTTGTGACGACCACCGTTGGAGGTCTACCTAATCTCGTTGTCCCGGGGTTCAACGGCTACGTCTGCCCGCCGCAACCGGCATCAATCGCCGAAGCAATTCTACGCTATCGCGATCATACGCTGTGGCAAAGACATCACCGAAATTGTCTTTCGATGAGGGAAGCATTCTCCGTAGAGGCTTGGCGGGATCGAGTAATGGATTGGCTAGCCTCTTGACTGCATTTACAAGATATATATCTCTCACAATTTAGAAACTGTTATTCTCGGTGGCGCTTGTTTTCATAATTTCTGCACTGTACTGCCAGACACTTGCAGCCTATAGTGTGTTTTCGATACCGATTCCATGGCTTTCAACGGCGTTCATAATTCTTGCATACGCATCGACATTAAGGCTGAAAACCAATCGTATAGTATGGATGCGCCCGCTATACGTAATCGTTGTGTGGTCGATAATCATTTCGGCAGTAAATATTGCTGTTGGGACCGTCAGTCAAATGCCGTCTCTGGCAACCCTTCCCTACGAGTACTTCATAGGTGTAAGATATATATCTCTATTAAATTATATACTGATAACGGTTGCTGTATATAAATACTGCATCAATTGTGGGGTTGAAAAGCTTGCGGCAAGTATTTTGATTATTCTCGTGGCGGTCTCGGTGAGTGCGATATATATATATATAGCACAGAAAATTGGTTTGTGGGAGCCGCTACGGACGCGAATGGGCACTGGAGGCCAAGATTTCACAACTACGGAAGTTTCATTTCAATACGCATTCCACCGTGCGCTTGGAACATTCCAAGAGCCAAGTCACTTAGCGCAATGGATGCTGGCTCCACTTCTGATGGCCTCCGCGTTGTATATGAGGTATCGAAGAGGGGCGATTTTGGTCGTGATAATGATTGCGTTATCTGTGCTGGTGTTGACAGGAAGTCTATTGGGTATCATTGGATTCGCATTAGGAATAATGTCAATTGCAATATTTAGTAGAAATACAAGAAAAATTATGTTGGCGAGTATAGCGACCTCGATCTGGGTCGGTTTGTTCCTGACGTCATATATGTTTAGTATAGATTATATCGGGACAATAATGCCGCGTCTGGAAGAGTTGGGATCGGGCGTTCAAAATACCAATAGATCATACGTATGGTGGTACTTAATAGAATCGAGTCCAAAAATTATAGGTTATGGAATTGGAAATTCAAACATTGTACTAAGTGAATATTTAAAAAATATAATGATATCAAGCCATTTAAATTTATTTGTAAATATTATTTACAGCCTTGGTGTTGTTGGCTTTGCAATGATTGGTTTATTTATGGCATATCCGTTCTTGGCGTATATTAACTGCCGAGAGTTGTCGAAGGACTATATGTTCATTGGTTGCGTTGCTGGGCACGTGGCGTGGATTGTGTGTTACTTTGGTAATGCAGAAGAGTTAAACATAATACACGGAGTGTGTATTGGTATGCTGTGGGCGCGAGTTCGTATAAAAAATGCGGGGGCGTATATCAATACATGTGATGATCGGCGGTATGCAATTAGGCAAAGATAGCGTCATTTTAGTTACACTGGCGTTCTTTGAACGCACTCCTTTGGTGTATAATATAATGTTGTCGGTGCTCACATTCGTTCGCCACTACCTTCCCGGCTACAAGCACGGGGGGCCGCTTCGGACGATCGCCAATATGGTCGAGGCTCTCGGTGATGAGTTTTCGTTTCGCATCGTGACCTTGGATCGCGACGCGACTGACACCGAGCCCTATCCGGACCTTCCGTCGGATGGCGGTTGGGTAAACGTCGGCAAGGCAGCGGTGCTCTATCTGCCGCCCGACAAGAAGAGCTTTCGGCATTTCGCCAGGATCATCCGCGAGACGCCGCACGACAGTGTTTATCTCAACAGCTTCTTCGATCCGGTGTTCACCCTGAAGCCGCTTCTGGCACGGCGGCTCGGTCTCGTGCCGGACGCGCGTTGGATCATTGCGCCGCGTGGCGAGTTCTCGCCAGGCGCGCTGGACCTCAAGGCGTGGAAGAAGCGGCCGTTCATCGCAGGGGTGCGTGCGGCGGGTGTCTATCGCGGGTTGACCTGGCAGGCGTCGAGCGAGCACGAGGAGGCCGACATCCGGCGGGCGCTCGGCAGCGATGCGGAGCGGATCCATATCGCACCCGATCTCCCCGGTGGCGCGGCGCCGGCGAATGCCGCGGTCGCAGGTCCACGGAAGGATGGCGAGCCGCTGCGGATTTGTTTTCTGTCGCGTGTGTCGCCAATGAAGAACCTGGCATATGCACTCGATGTCCTGGCCCGCGTTCGCGTGCCGGTTCGCTTCGATATTTACGGGCCGCTCGATGATCGCCGGTATTGGGACGAATGTCGCTCCCGAATTTCGAGACTTCCGGCCAACGTCGTAGCGGACTATCGCGGAGCGGTAGGGCACGCCGAGGTGCTGTCCGTGCTCGCTCGGTACGATCTATTCTTCCTCCCGACGCTGGGCGAAAACTACGGGCATGTCATCTGCGAGGCCCTTGCGGCCGGCACGCCAGTTCTCATCGCCGACACCACGCCGTGGCGAGATCTGGCGGAATCTGGCGTCGGGTGGGCGTTGCCGCTGTCCGCGCCCGGCGCATTCGCCGAAAAGATAGAATGGCTTGCGCGAGCGGTGTGTGTAGAGCGAACGCGAATGCGCATCTGTGCTCTATCATATGTAAAAAAGATGCGTGATCAAGGCAGTGCGATTGAAAGTAATCGCCGGATGCTTCTCGTAAGTGCGCGTAATTAACGCGGAAATCGTTGATGGCAGGCAGATATATGTTACGGGAAGCCAGAAAAGTTTTCCGATTTTTAGAGATCTACGGGGTTGGTCGCGTCATTTATAAGGTAAACGGACGCATTAGAACGCATATTAGTTTCCCGACCTGGCGTCTCCGCAAGGCGACGGAAGGTGTAGGGATAATTGGATGTGGGCAGTTTGCATACTCGACGATTGCGTACTACCTTGCAGAGAAAGGGATATCGATATACACATGCTACGATACCGATATAGATAGATCAAAGAGCTTTGCAAAGGCGCACAATGTGTCGAAAATATCAAAAAGCATAGATGAAGTGATAAGCGAAAATGAAAAAAAGTATATATATATTGCATCAAATCATGCGAGTCATGCAGAGTATGCGGTTAACGCATTAATTCGCGGTCATTATGTGCACTGCGAGAAGCCGGTCGCGGTCAGTGTTGATCAACTTGCCGAACTTCGGCGGGCGGTTAAATCAGGTTGCGGGCATCTATTCGCCGGCTACAACCGGCCATTTTCTGGGGCGATTCGATTGCTAAAGAGTGTTATTAAAGATGCCCCAGGTCCGTTGACGCTATCGTGTTTCGTGGTTGGGCATTTCCTTCCCGCCGATCACTGGTATCGAAATAAAGGTGAGGGGACGCGTATTTGTGGCAATGCAGGCCACTGGATCGATTTGGCAGTTCACATTTTATGTTGGGGGACGTTGCCAGATAAGTGGGGAATTCATTTGACTTGGTCAAACCCTGATGTTCGCGATGAAAACGTTGTTATTACGCTCGTCAGCGAAAGGGGAGATTTAATAAATATCGTCATGTCTGCGCGGGCGGAGCCATTTGAGGGAATCAATGAGACAATAAACCTTCAGATAGGAGGCGTCTCTGCAAAAATTGATGACTTTCGCAGCTTAACAATTTGGGATGACGATAAAATAATTAGAAGAAAATACTTTCCAAAAGATGTTGGTCATAAGATGTCTGTGTTGCAAATGTTTTGCAG
Organism: Blastochloris sulfoviridis; assembly: GCF_008630065.1. Taxonomy (GTDB): domain Bacteria; phylum Pseudomonadota; class Alphaproteobacteria; order Rhizobiales; family Xanthobacteraceae; genus Blastochloris; species Blastochloris sulfoviridis. The sequence continues at coordinate 77,302 of NZ_VWPL01000006.1, read as the reverse complement.
AGATCCGGCGCGGGAGTGGCGGGAAGTGGAGATTTCAACGTTGTTGATGTTGTGTATAGCGGAGATGGTGGAGAGAGGATATAATTTTAAGTCATTTTCAATAGCGGAAGAGTGTAGGAGAATATGTTAAAATTGTGTTATTTGAAGGTATTGAGGTTTTTTTGACTCGGGTGGGGCGCGGTGAGTGAATTGTTGTCAATTGCAAATTGGAATGGTCGTTTGTCTTGTGTCATGGCGCCATGAAGCAAATCCTCCAGAACCTCCGCAGCGGTGAGACCGAGCTCGCCGAGGTGCCGAGCCCGGCCGTGCCGGCGGGGCACCTCCTCATCCGCACCACGCGCTCGCTGGTGTCGGCCGGCACCGAGCGCATGCTGCTCGATTTCGGCAGAGCGAGCCTGATCGACAAGGCGCGCCAGCAGCCGGACAAGGTGCGCATGGTGCTGGAGAAGGTGAAGACCGACGGGCTGGTGCCGACGCTGGAGGCTGTGCGCAGCAAGCTCGATCAGCCGCTGGCGCTCGGCTACTGCAATGTCGGCCACGTGGTCGAGGTCGGGCGCGGCGTCAGCGGCTTTGCCGTCGGCGACCGGGTGGCCTCCAACGGCAAGCATGCCGAGATCGTCGCCGTGCCCGTCAATCTGTGCGCCAAGGTTCCCGACGCCGTTTCGGACGATCAGGCCGCCTTCACCGTGCTGGGGGCGATCGCGCTGCAGGGCATCCGCCTCGCCCAGCCGACGCTCGGCGAGACCTTCGCGGTCACCGGGCTCGGCCTCATCGGCCTCGTCGCGGTGCAGCTGCTGCGCGCCCATGGCTGCCGCGTGCTGGGGCTCGATTTCGACCCCGAGCGGCTGGCGCTGGCGCGTGCGTTCGGCGCCGAGACCGTCGATCTCGCGGCCGGCGCCGACCCGGTGGCCGCGGCCGCCGCCATCACCCGTGGCCATGGCGTGGATGGCGTCATCATCACCGCGGCGACGAAAAGCAGCGAGCCGGTGCATCAGGCGGCGCTGATGTGCCGCAAGCGCGGGCGCATCGTGCTGGTCGGCGTGACGGGGCTCGAACTGTCGCGCGCCGATTTCTACGAAAAGGAGCTCACGTTCCAGGTCTCCTGCTCCTATGGCCCCGGCCGCTACGACCCCGCCTATGAGCAGAAGGGGCTCGATTATCCCATCGGCTTCGTGCGCTGGACCGAGCAGCGCAATTTCGAGGCGGTGCTCGACATGCTGGCCGATGGCCGGCTCGATGCGATGGCGCTGGTGTCGCACCGCTTTGCGATCGAGGAAGCCGAGCGCGCCTACGAGATCGTCGGCGGGGCAGAGCGCTCGCTCGGTGTGCTGCTCAGCTATCGCGATGATCCTGAGGCGCTCCTTGAGACTGCGCAGGCGCGCACGGTCGTGATGCCGGCGCCGAGGGTGGCCAAGGGCGTGGGGCGCGCGGTGTCGGTCGGCGTCATCGGTGCCGGCAATTATGCCACCGGCGTGCTGATCCCAGCGTTCAAGGCGGCCGGCGCGCGGCTCAAGACCGTGGCGTCGAATGCCGGCGTCAGCGGCGTGCATGCCGCCCGCAAATTCGGCTTCGAGGCGGCGACGACGGATGTTGAGAGCGTCCTGGCCGACGCGGCGGTCGATGCCGTGGTGATTACCACGCGCCACGATACCCACGCGGAACTGGTCGTGCGGGCGCTGCAGGCCGGCAAGCACGTGTTCGTCGAAAAGCCGCTGGCGCTGAAGGAGTCCGAGATCGACGCCATCGACGCCGCCTATCGGGCGGCCTGCGCGCGCGGCGCGGCGCCGCTGCTGATGGTCGGATTCAATCGCCGCTTTGCGCCGCATGTGGTGCGCATGAAGGCGCTGCTGGCCCCGCTGCATGGCCCGCGTGCGATGGTGATGACGGTCAATGCCGGCGCCATCCCCGCCGATCACTGGACGCAGGATCGCCAGACCGGCGGCGGCCGTATCATCGGCGAGGCGTGCCATTTCATCGATCTCATGCGCCATCTTGCCGGCGCGCCGATCACGGCACGGCACCTGCAGCCGATGGCCAGCGAGACGGGCGACACCGCGACCATCACGCTCGGCTTTGCCGACGGCTCGATCGGCACGGTGAATTATCTCGCGAATGGCAACAAGGGCGTGGCGAAGGAACGCCTTGAGGTGTTCGCCGCCGGGCGCATTCTCCAGCTCGACAATTTCCGCGCGCTGTACGGCTTCGGCTGGAGCGGGTTCCGCAGGATGAAGCTGTGGCGCCAGGACAAGGGGCAGGGCGCCTGCGCCAAGGCGTTCCTGGAGGCGATTCGGATGGGCGGCAGCGCACCGATCGCCTACGACGAACTCATCGAGGTCGGGCGGACCTCGATCGGGCTGGCGCAGGAGCAGTGAGGGCCATGGGCGCACTGACGCAGTGGCTCGATGCCACGCTCTATCCCGACATCAGCCGGAATTGGGACGATGAGCTGTTTCGGGACCGCATTCTTGAGCATCTCAAGCCCGATGATGTCGTACTCGACCTTGGTGCGGGTGCAGGTATCGTCAAACAAATGAACTTCAAAGGTGTCGCTAGGCGCGTTTGCGGCGTCGACATCGACCCGCGCGTTGTCGATAATCCGATGCTGGACGAGGGGCGCATTTCCGACGCCAGCGCGATTCCCTACGAAGCCGAGACATTCGATCTTGTCTTCGCCGACAATGTGCTTGAGCATCTCGCCGAGCCGATGAGCGTATTTCAGGAAGTGGCGCGCGTCCTCAAGCCCGGGGGCATGTTTCTCTTCAAGACGCCAAACAAGTGGCACTATGTGCCGACCATTGCCCGGATGACGCCCCATTGGTTTCACGCGGCGGTCAATGGCTGGCGTGGACGCGAAGCAGACGATGTCTTCCCGACACTCTATCGCGCAAACTCAAGGAGCGACGTCGAATCGTTGGCGGCGGCAACAGGATTTGATGTGATCGCGATTGATCGTATCGAACGCCGACCGGAATATCTTCGGTTTTCTGTCCCGACCTATCTGGCCGGCGCAGCCTATGAGCGGTTCGTCAACATGGCACCGCTCTTTGCGCCGGTGCGCATCCTGCTGGTTGGTGCGCTCAAGAGGTCCGGGAACTAAGGCCTTCCTGCGGGCTGTCGTTTTTAGTTCGCGGACCGAAAGGACCGATGCAACACCTCGCAAGTGCGGCCCGGCTGGTGCGCACCGTGCGGCACCTCAAGCCGGTGCAGGTCTATGCGCGGGCGCGCCTGCTTCTGCCGCGCGGGTGGCCGGAGGACAGGCCGGCACCGGCACTGCGGCCGGTGCGCGTGACCTTCGTCGCGCCGACCTTGCAGGTGCGCTCGCTGCTCGGCCGCTGGCGGGTGCGCTTCCTCAACAGGGAAGGTGAGATCGCTCAGCCTCCACAGTGGAACGACAAGGCGCAGACCAAGCTGTGGCTCTACAATCTTCACTATTTCGACGACCTCTGCGGCCCGCCCGCCGATGCCGCGCACCGGGCGCTGCAGCGGGACGTCATCAACCGCTGGATTGCGGAAAATCCGCCCGGCGCGGGCAATGGCTGGGAGCCCTATCCGGTCTCGCTGCGTATCGTGAACTGGATCAAATGGGCGCTCGCGGGCGAGAGCCTTGAGCCGCATTGGCGCGACAGCCTGGCGATGCAGGTGCGCTGGTTGTCGGAGCACATTGAGTGGCATCTGCTCGGCAATCATCTCCTCGCCAATGCCAAGGCGCTCGTCTTCGCCGGTCTGTTCTTCAACGGGGCCGAAGCGGACCAGTGGCTGGCGCGCGGCCTGTCAATTCTCAGGCGTGAGCTGCCCGAGCAGATCCTCCCCGATGGCGGCCATTTCGAGCTGTCGCCGATGTACCACGCCATCATTCTCGAGGACGTGCTCGACCTCATCAATATCGGCCGCACCTTTGGCCGGGGCGACGCGAAGGTCTTCCGCAACCTGCCGGATATCGCGGCGCGCATGCGCAGCTGGCTCGCGGCAATGACCCACCCCGACGGCGGCCCCGCCTTCTTCAACGACGCGGCCTTCGGTGTTGCCGCCTCCCGTGCCGATCTCGAAGCCTACGCCGGACGGCTCGGCCTGGGTGCGGTCGAAGAGCCGGGCGAAGGCGTGCAGCACCTTGCGGCGTCGGGCTATGTCCGGGTCAATCGCGGCGACATGGCTGCGATTCTCGACCTCGCCGCTGTCGGGCCGGGCTACATTCCGGGCCACGCGCACGCCGATACGCTGTCGTTCGAGCTGTCGCTGGGCTGCGAGCGCATCGTCGTCAATGGCGGCACGTCGACCTATACGCCGGGCGCGCTGCGCGAGGCGCAGCGCTCAACCGCCGCGCACAGCACGGTGGAGGTCGAGGGCGAAAACTCGTCGGAGGTGTGGGCCAGCTTTCGCGTGGCGCGGCGTGCCCGCGTTCAGGATGTACGCATCGAGGCGGCCGGCGGCACCATTCGCGTGTCTGCGGCGCACGACGGCTACCGGCATCTTCTGGGCCGCCCGGCGTGCCGGCGGACTTGGCAGTTCGAGGGGGCATCGCTTGTGGTGGCGGATGAGGTTGCCTGCCTCCTCTCGAAGAAGGCAGTCGCCCGGTTTCACCTCGGCCCCGGCGTTGCGGCCGAGAGCGATGCCGATCGGCGAAGCGGCCGGCTGCAGAGTGAAGGTGGCCGCGTCGTCAATTGGTCGGCCAGCAGCGAAGCGTGCATCGCCCATTCGCCTTGGTTTCCGGAATTCGGACGCAGTGTGTCGACGGACACACTTGTTGTTCCTCTCTCGGCTGGCCAACTCGTCACGCGTTTTGCTTGGGCGCGCCCCTCCGTTTGATCATGCACATCCTGTTTCTGACCGATAATTTTCCGCCCGAGGTCAATGCGCCGGCATCGAGAACGTTCGAGCACTGCCGCGAATGGGTGAGGTTGGGGCACAGCGTGACGGTGATCACCTGCGCACCGAACTTCCCGCAAGGCCGCGTGTTCGAGGGCTACCGCAACCGGCTGTGGTCGCGCGAGACGATGGCCGGCATCGAGGTCATCCGAGTCTGGACCTATATCACCGCCAATGAGGGCTTTCTGAAGCGCACATTGGACTATGTGAGTTTTTTCGTTGCGGCCGTTCCGGCGAGCCTGTTCGTGCGCGACGTCGATATCATCGTCGGAACATCGCCGCAGTTGTTCACGGCGTGCGCGGCGTGTGCCGCGGGATTCATCAAGCGTCGTCCCTATGTGTTCGAGCTCCGGGATCTCTGGCCCGAATCCATCAGGGCGGTCGGCGCGATGCAGGCGTCATTCGTGCTTGATCGCCTGGAAGCATTGGAATTGTTTCTGTACCGTCGTGCCGCGCATATCGTGAGTGTGACGAATGCGTTCCGCAGGAATCTCGTGGGCCGCGGAATACCCGCTGAGAAGATCAGCATCACAATGAACGGAGCAGACCTTGCGCGGTTTCAGCCGCGGCCGCGAGACGAGGAACTCGCGGCCGAACTCGGCCTGCAGGGTAAGGTGGTGGTCGGCTATGTCGGCACGCATGGCATGGCACATGCGTTGGGGACAATTTTGCGAGCCGCAGAGCGTCTCCAGGCGCGCGCGGAGGCTAAGGAGATTCACTTCCTGTTTCTGGGCGACGGCGCGCAGAAGAAGGCACTGATCTCTGAAGCGGCAGAACGCAAGCTAGCGAACGTATTCTTCGTCGATAGCGTGCCGCGAGAGGACGTCGTTCGGTACTGGACGCTCGTCGACATCTCCATCATCCACCTCAAGCGGACGGAGTTGTTCGAGACCGTCATTCCATCGAAGCTATTTGAGTGCATGGCGATGGGCATCCCTATCCTGCATGGTGTCGCGGGGGAGTCAGCAGAACTGGTAACGCGCGAGAACGTTGGCCTTGTCTTCGAACCGGAGGACGATGCGGCGCTGGCTAATCATATCATCAAGCTAGCGCATGACCCCGCGCTCCGCCGCCAGCTGTCGCAAGGCTGCATCGCAGCGTCCCGGGCCTATGATCGCACTGCGCTTGCGCAGGAAATGCTCGAGACCCTGAAGCGCACGTGCGGCCAGACAGTGGCGCATCCGGCGGGCGCGATGAGCGCGCGGCATCCGTGAGCCGAAATTGATGAGCCCGCAGCCGCAGCGACGATAGATCGCTCACGGCCTTAGGTCAGACGTCTTCAACATGCCCCAGAAAATCCTTCTCGTCTTCGGCACGCGGCCGGAGGCGATCAAGATGCTGCCGGTCGCCCAGGCGCTGCGGCAGGAGCCGAGCGTCGAGGTTCGGATCTGCGTCACCGCGCAGCACCGGCAGATGCTCGATCAGGTGCTTGACCTGTTCGAGGAGCGGCCCGATTACGACCTCGACGTGATGACCCACAGCCAGGGTCTCGAACAGGTAACGACGGCGGTGCTCAACGGCCTCGGCCGCGTGCTGGACGACGCACGGCCGGACCGCATTCTGGTGCATGGCGACACCACCACCACCATGGCCGCAACGTTGGCGGCATTCTACAGGCGCGTGCCGGTGGCGCACGTCGAGGCCGGCCTGCGCTCGGGCGATCCGCTGCAGCCTTGGCCCGAGGAGATCAACCGGCGCGTCACCGATGTGGTGGCCGACCGCTTCTTCGCGCCGACTGCGCGCTCGCGCGACAATCTGCTGAAGGAGAATGTGCCGGCGCAGGCGATCCATGTCACCGGCAACACGGTCATCGACGCGCTGCTCGACGTGGTCGAGCGCATCCGCCGGCGGCCGGATCTGGTTGTGGGGCTGGAGCGCCGCTTCGCCTTCCTCGATGCCAAGCGGCCGATCCTGCTGGTGACCGGCCATCGGCGCGAGAATTTCGGCGCACCGTTCGAGAGTCTGTGCGAGGCGATCCGCGATCTCGCGCTCTCGCAGCATATCCAGGTCGTCTATCCGGTCCACCTCAATCCGAACGTCCAGTCGGCGGTGCGGCGCGTGCTGGGCGGCGTGACGCACGTCCATCTCATCGAGCCGCTCGATTATCTTCCGTTCGTCTATCTGATGATGCGGGCGCACGTGGTGCTGACCGACAGCGGCGGCATCCAGGAGGAGGCACCCTCGCTCGGCAAGCCGGTGTTCGTGATGCGCAACGTCACCGAACGGCCGGAGGCGGTGGAAGCGGGCACGGTGCGGCTGGTCGGCACCGACCGGGAGCGCATCTTCAACGCCGTGAGCGAAGTGCTGGCCGATCGCGCCGCCTATGAGCGCATGAGCCGCGCCCACAATCCCTACGGCGACGGCAAGGCGTCGCGCCGTATCGCCGACATTCTCACCCGCGGACAGACCAGCGAGTTCCTGCCATGACAACACGGCCCAGATTCGAGAACGGATTCGAGACCTGCGTCATCGTCGGTCTCGGCTATATCGGCCTGCCGACCGCGGTGGTGGCGGCGCGCGCCGGCATCCGCGTGGTCGGCGTCGACATCAACCCGCGCATCGTCGCGGCGGTGAATGCCGGCGCCTGCACGATCGAGGAACCGGGGCTCCCCGAGGCGCTGGCCGATCTGGTGGCGGCCGGACGCATATCGGCGCGGAGCGAGCCGGTTGCCGGCGACGTCTTCGTCATTGCCGTGCCGACGCCGTTCACCGGCGGCTACAAGCCGGACCTGTCCTATGTGGCGGCGGCGGCCCGTTCGATCGCGCCGGTGCTGCGCAAGGGCGACCTGGTCATCGTCGAATCGACCATTCCGGTTGGCGCCACCGAGCAGGTGGCGCGCTGGATCGAGACGGCGCGGCCCGATCTGGCATGCTCGCGGCGCGGCAGCGCGCGAACGCCCGACATTCTGGTGGCGCATTGTCCGGAGCGGGTGCTGCCGGGCCAGATGCTGAAGGAGCTGGTGGAGAACGACCGCATCATTGGCGGCGTCTGCGCCGCCGCCGGCCGGGCCGGCCTTGCCTTCTACCAGTCCTTCGTCACCGGCAATTGCTTCGTCACCGATAGCCGGACGGCCGAGCTTTGCAAGCTCAGCGAGAATTCGTTCCGCGACGTGAACATCGCGTTTGCCAACGAACTGGCCGAGATCTGCGGCGATTTCAGCATCGATGTGTGGGAGCTCATCTCGCTTGCGAACCGCCACCCGCGCGTCAACATCCTCAATCCCGGCCCTGGCGTCGGTGGGCACTGCATCGCGGTCGATCCCTGGTTCATCGTTTCGGCGCTGGGCGATCAGGCGCGGCTCATCCGTGAGGCACGTTGGATCAACAGTGGCCGGCCGCGCACCGTGGTGCGCGAGATTCTCGGCAAGATCGCCGGCCGGCCGGTGGGCTCGATCGCCTGCCTGGGTCTCGCCTACAAGCCCGACATCGGCGATCTGCGCGAAAGTCCGGCGGTTGAGATCGTCGAATATCTGTCCTCCGAACTCGAGCTGACGCGGCCGGAGATCGAGCTCCTGCTGGTCGAGCCGTTCGTCGACCGGCTGCCGCACGAACTCGACGGCGCGCATGGCGTGCGCAAGGTGGATATCGATGCGGCGCTGGCCGCAGACGTCATCGTCATGCTGGTCGACCACCGGCCGTTCTACGCCATCAAGCCCGAGCAGCTTGCGGGCAAGATCGTGGTGGACACCCGTGGCGTGTGGCGACGGGCGGCGCAGCAGGGGCCGGGCGGGCAGACAGTGGTGAATCGCGAGCCCGCCGGCCGCCCCGCCGCACCGGCCGAATCCGAGGCGGAGCCGGTTTGAGGCCGATGGCGGCGGACGGAGTCCGTTGCCCCGCCCTTCGAATTCTCGTGGCATTTCAAGCCAATCGGGCCGCGTGTCTGTGGGTCCCCTCCCCAATTCCACAGAAAGCGCACAAGATGCGATCGACCCCCTTGCGTCGGGGGGGAGGCTTTCGCTATATGCTGATCACTCGGCGCCGGGACTGCCCCGGACGCTGATGGATGCGGGTGTAGCTCAGGGGTAGAGCACAACCTTGCCAAGGTTGGGGTCGAGGGTTCGAATCCCTTCGCCCGCTCCAAAACTCAAGACAATCAAGCGCTTGCAAACGGCCCGGAAGGGCCGTTTTGCGTTTCTGGCCTCACCCGCTCCGGCCCCGCCCTGCCAGTGCGCCGGTCGGGCCTTGACGCCACCGCGTCCCCACCCGGTTCGTCGCGGCCGGATCCCACCCGAGCGGTGACGCATGAGCAGAGGGAGGTAAAAAGGTAGCGTACGCAAGCTTCCTGCTCGATAATCCGCCTCAGCCACGGCGCGATGGACCGCTCGCCGAGGACAGCCGCAGAGCTCTGCAGGCACGGGTGTCGGAAAGCCCATGGAAGAGCCGCGCGCGACAACGGGACGACTCCGTGATTCGGCGGGCACACGTGCGGGGCCGTCGCAGGACCACCCGGAGTCCGCGCGTGAACTTCGCATATGCCGTCATCCGGTGGATGGCGTCATCCGGTTGTAAGGGAAGAAAGCTATGTGCTGCTGGCGAGTTGATGAATTCAGTCGGGCCAGCAAGGTGATGGTCGTCACGCCCCGGTGACGCGGGACGCGCGGGAGCATTCTTCGCAAATGTGGGGGCCTGTCTTGCGAAAGAGAATGCGTTCGCTCAGAGACGGAATTCCGAGAGCCGCAAGACGTGACGATCCATGCCCCGTGCTCGCCGCCAAGCTTGCGCAGGCTGCATGGATTGGCCTCTCGCGGGCATCCACGACTTGATGGGATTTCCGGTTGATCCCGTCGAGATACCGGAAACGGTCTCGCCGAAAACCCGAGTTCTGCAAGAGGCTCGCGATAACGGGATTTTCGGCGATCGGAATACGGCTCGGAGACTTGATCAGCCGGAAACCGGATGAGACGTCTCTTGGAGAAAAGACATCGATGGCCGCGACAGGCCCGGCCATGACGGCGGCGGATCGGTCGCAAAGACCGCAAATATGGGAGCAGCCACCCGGCTCGGCCGGATTGGCCGACGCTCGAGACGAGACAGACCAGAAGGGCCGGCCGCGCGCGGCAGCGTGCGCCGGGAGAGGGCCGTAGCGTGAGACTTCTATATATTCCCCTGCTTCTCCTGGCGGGCTGGCTTGTCTATCCCATCCTCTTCCCGGTTCCGGTGGAAGGGTTCAGCGCGGCCATTCTCAGCCTCGGTGTCCACCTCACCAATGGCGACCTCCTGGCGTTCGACCGGCTGCAGCCCTTCAATGTCGAATTCTTCAGCCTGTCGAAGCTCGGGGCGGTGCTCGGCATTGCCGGGCTGATGGAGAGCCTCGGCGTCGACGCCGAGACGGCGCTGCGGCTGCTGATGTGGAGCGGCGAGGCCGTTCTTCTCGTCTCGACCTTCGTCCTCGTGCGCCGCTGGTCCGGCGCCTCGCCGCTCATCGCCATCGCCGCGATCCTGCTCGTGCCGGGCATGATCGAGAACAGCTTCTACTACAATGAGAACGTGGTGGCGGCCGCGCTCGCGGCGCTGGGGCTCGTCTGTTTCGGCACGCAATCGCGCGTTCTCCTGCCGCTGATCGGCGGCGCGCTGTTCGGCCTCGGTGCGTTGACGCGGCCGGACATCGTGCTGGCCAGCGCCGCGGTGCCACTCATCGTCTTCGAGCGCTCCGGCCTCACGCGCCGCAGCGCGATCGCGCTTCTCGTCGCCTCACTCGGCGGGGCGATCACCTGGTTCGGCGCGCTGGCGCTGATGGGGGCGAGCGTCCTCGACGTCCTCAAGGCCGCCGGCCACGCCTTCGTGCTGTGGGATCGCCAGCCCGCCTATCCGCGCCACGTGCGCGAACTCCTGTTCTTCGCCGGGCTGCCGGCCGGTCTCCTGGCACTGGCCGGCGTGGTGGCGCTGATCCGGCAGCGGGCATTCGCGCGCCTCGCTCTGCTGGTGCTGCCGATCGTCGTGGTCAATGTGGTGTTCTTCGGCAGCCTGTGGCAGTCGCGCCAGATCCTGAGCGTCGCGCCCTTCGTGGTGGCGCTGACGGCAATCGGCCTGATACAGCTTCTGCCGCAGCCGGGCATGAGCCGGCCGGGCGCGTGGGCGCGAGGTGCGGCCGCCGCCGCGATCGCGCTGATCCTGCTGGTGCCCGGCCCGACCGCCTATGATGACGGGCCGCGCGATCTGTTCGGCCGCATTCCGGGAATTGCCCACTGGCGCAACTGGCAGAACGACGTCGCGGCCGACATGGCGACCATCCGGCGCGCCGTCGATGACGATAAGCCCGGCCTGCGCGCCATCATCACCGACGACTGGAACCCGGACCGCTACGTCCATTTCGCGCTTGTCGATGCCGGCTTTCGGCCGCAGCCCCTCGCCGGCATCGCGCCGGCCTGCGCGGGTGTTGCCGAGTCCTTCGTGCGTGGCCCGCAGCAGGTTTTGCACCTGCGCATCCACCAGAGCTTTCTGAAGGACGCCAACGCGCTCAATCGCGAGCGCTTCGAGACGATGGCTCGCCCCTGTCTCGAGGCCGTGACGCCGGCCGCAACCACGCTGGTGCTGGCGGTCGATCGCCTGCGCTTCATCGAGGGCGGCGGCGACGTGGCGCTGCTCTGGCCCGCCGAGGCGAAGGGTACGTTCGGCCATCTGCTGCAGCGGATGTTCACCGGGCAGGCCGCCGGCCTCACGGCGGTTGCGGTCGATGCGGCGATGCTCGACCGCATGGCCACGGCCTATGTGGCGCTGGAGGCGCAGACGCGGCAGGACTTCATCGCCAAGGGCTACACGCTGCGTACGGTGGCCGACGGGATCGCCGGTACCCGACGCATCATTCCGTTTCCGAGGGGCGAGTGATGCGCTCTCCGACGCAGGCGGCCACGGCCCGCCCCGCGTCGCACGCAGGGCGCATGTGGTCGAGCGAGAATGGCACGATGAAGCTTCTCTTCATTCCGCTGGCCATCCTCGCCGCGTGGCTGCTCTATCCCAGTCTCAATCCCGTTCCGCTGGAGGGGTTCAGCGCCGCGATCATCGGTCTCGGCGTCCATCTCGCACAGGGCGACATGCTGGCGTTCGACCGGCTGCAGCCGCTCCACGTCGAGTTCTACGGCCTGTCGAAGCTCGGCGCCATTCTCGGTGTCGCCGGGCTGGTGAAGCTGTTCGGCATCGATGGCGAGACGGCGCTGCGGATCCTGATGTTGCTCGGCGAGGCGGCGCTCCTCGTCTCGACATTCATCCTGGCGCGCCGCTGGGCCGGCGCGCCGCCGCTCGTTGCCGCGCTGGCCGTGCTGCTTGTGCCCGGCGTGATCGAGAACAGCTTCTTCTATGCCGACAACGTCGTGGCGGCCGGCTTCACCAGCCTGGCTTTCGTCTGTTTCGGCATGCGTTCGGCCATCGTGGCACCGCTGATCGGCGGCGCGCTGTTCGGGCTCGGCGTGCTCACCCGGCCTGACATCGTCTTTGCCGGCGTCGCGGTGCCGCTCCTCATTGTCCTGCAGCATGGCCTCACGCGCCACGGCATGGTTGCGCTTCTGGCCGCAATCGCCGGCGGGGCCATCGCCTGGCTCGGGCCGCTCCTTCTCATGGGCGTCACGCCCCTCGACATCCTCAAGGTCGGCAAGCTCACCCTCCAGCTCTGGGATCGCCAGGTCTCCTATCCGCGCCACATTCGCGAGCTCGTCGTCTTCGTCGGTCTGCCCGCCGGTCTGCTGGCGACACTCGGCGTGGTGGCGCTGATCCGCCAGCGGGCGTTCCTGCGGCTTGCCTTCCTTCTCGTGCCGATCGTCGTCATCAATGCGGCGTTCGCCGGCAGCCTGTGGCAATCGCGCGCGCTGCTGGGCATGGCGCCGTTCGTGGTGGCGCTGACCGCCATCGGCTTGCTGCAGCTTGTGCCGCAGCCGGGCACGGGTCGGGTGGGGCTGTGGGCACGGGGCGCCGCTGCCGCCGCCATCGCGCTGATGCTGCTCGTGCCGATGAAGCCGGCCTATGACGACGGCCCGCATCACCTCCTGGGCCGCATTCCGGGGATTGTCGACTGGCGCGACTGGCAGGATGGCGTGGCGGCGGAGGTTGCGGCGATCGGCGACATCGCCGCGGCGAATCGTCCGGGCCTGCGCGTCATCATCTCCGATTCCTGGAACCCCGACCGCTATCTGCATGTCGCGCTGATCGAGGCCGGCTATCGCGCGCAGCGCCCCGCCGAGATCGAACCGGCCTGCGTCGCGATCGCCGAATCGTTCGAGCGCGATGGCGCGCGCGTCCTGCATGTGCGGCTGTTCCAGGGCTTCGTGAAATACTACCCCGCGCTCATTCGCGAGCGGTTCGAGACCATGGCGCGTCCCTGCCTCGACGCGGTGGCGCCTATCCAGACGACGCTGCTGACGACGGCGGATTTCCTGGCCCTCATGCAGGGCAAGGCGGATCTGGCGGAACTCTGGCTGGCGCAGCCGGCGAGCCCGTTCGACAACCTTCTGCGGCGCCTGTTCACGGACAAGCCGTGGCCCATCGTCGTCGTGCCGGTCGATGCCGGGATGGCCGACGGGATGAGCCGGGCCTATGCCATCGTGGAGGACGAGACCAGGACGCGGTTTGCCGCCATGGGAAGCCGCCCGCCGGGGACGGCGGCCGAGGCGATCGAAGCCACCCGCCGCATCATTCCGTTTCCGAGAGGGGATTGACGGGTCGCTCCGCGCAGAGGGACGGCGCTTGGGACCGCGACCGTGAAGCCGCCGGGGTCGAACAGGGGAGGCGGTCTGGTCGCAACCATCCAGGAAACGCATGAAGGATATCGAGATGATGCCTCTGTATGTTCTTCCGGTCATCCTGGGAGGCTGGCTGCTCTATCCAATTCTCTCTCCGGTTCCGGTCGAGGGTTTCAGTGCGGCGATCCTCGGTCTCGGCGTCCACCTCGCCCAGGGTGACCTTTCGGGGTTTGATCAGCTCCAGCCCTTTCATACGGAGTTCTTCGGTTTGGCGAAGCTTGGGGCGGTGCTCGGCGTCGCCGGGCTGGTGAAGACACTCGGCATCGACGGCGAGACGGCGCTGCGGCTGATGCTCTGGAGCAGCGAGGCGGCACTTCTCGTCTCCACATTCATTCTCGTGCGCCGCTGGTCCGGCGCCTCGCCGCTGATTGCGGCGCTCGCTGTCCTGCTGGTGCCAGGCATCATCGAGAACAGCTTCTTCTACGCCGAGAATTTGGTGGCGGCCGCGCTGGCCACCCTGGGCCTCGTCTGCATCGGCTCGCGATCCCTCGTTCTCGCGCCGCTGATCGGCGGCGCATTGTTCGGGCTTGGCGTGCTCACCCGGCCGGACACCATCGTCGTCGGCATCGTGGCGCCGCTTGTCGTCGTCGAGCGCTCCGGGCTCACGGGCCGCAGTGCGATTTCACTGGCGGCGGCCGCGACCGGCGGCGCCATCACCTGGCTCGGGCCGCTCCATCTCATGGGCGTGACGCCCTTCGACGTCATGAAGGTTGGCGATCGCTATTTCGAGATCCTGGATCGAAACTACGCCGACCTGCACGATCTTCTGCGCGGACTCCTGCGCCAGGTCCGCCAGGAGTTGATCTTCATCGGGCTTCCCGCCGGTTTGCTGGCGGCGATCGGCGTGGTGGCGCTGATCCGGCAGCGGGCGCTGCTGCGCCTCGCCATTCTTCTGGTGCCGCTCCTCGTGGTCAATGCGGTGTTCTTCAGCACCCTGCAGCAGTCCCGCCAGCTTCTGCCTCTCGCGCCCTTCGTGGCGGCGCTCGCCGCGGTCGGCCTGCTGCAGCTCGTGCCGCAACCGGGAACAGGCAGGGCGGGGCTTTGGGCGCGTGGTGCCGCCGCCGCTGCCATCGTGCTGATCCTGCTCGTGCCGGGCAGGACGGCTTATGATGACGGACCGCGCGATCTCCTGGGCCGCATCCCCGGAATCCTGCACTGGCGTGACTGGCAGACGACGGTGGCGGCGGAGATGACCGCGATCGGGCAGGCAGTCGCGGCAGACCATGCGGATCTGCGCATCGTCATTACCGACGAGTGGGATCAGGACCGCTACGTTCATTTCGCGCTGCTGGACGCCGGCTATCGCGCCCAGCGCCTTGCGGAGATCGAGCCTGCCTGCGCCGGGGTCGCCGAGTCGTTCGTGCGCGGTCCGCAGCGGATCCTGCATCTGCGGGTCCTGCAGGGGTTCGTGAGATACTATGCTGCGCTCAGCCGCGAGCGATTCGACACCATGGTCCGGCCCTGCCTCGACGCCGTGACGCCGGCCGAAATGGTGCTGGTGGTGCGCCAGGAGCGCCTCGATATTCTGCAGGATGCGGGTGCGACGCCGATCGTCTGGCCGCCGCCGGGGAACGGCTTCATCGAGGATCAGTTGCGGCGGCTGTTTCCGGACAAGCCCTCGCCGATCCGCGTCCTCACGATCGATGCGGGCATGCTCGACCGCATGAGCAGGGCATATGCGGCCCTAGAGGCGACCGGAAGGCGGGTGATGGCGGAGAAGGGCCTGGCGCTGCCTTCGGCATTGGAGGCGGCCGCAGCCACCCGAGGTATCGTTTCGTTTCCGAGAGGGAATTGATCGGGACTGCAGCCGATCCGGCGATGCGGTTTTCGGCGGATCAAGCCTTCGAGCCCCATCCCGATCGCCGAAAATCCAGTTGCGGACCAGGGATTTTCGGCGAATCTGTTTCTGGAGGTCACGAAAGGATCACCCGGAAACCGTATCAGTCGTGAAGCAGGAGGCTTCGACGATGCCCGACCGCCCGGCCGACCCCATTCGCCTTCGGCCGCCAGAGCGTCCGCCGATCCGATTGGATCACGCGGACGCTCCAGGTTCCTCGTCTATCGCATTCTCTTTCGCAAAACCGCTTCCCACGTTTGCGGAGAAAGCTCCAGCCTGTCCCGGCGCTGGCTGCGGACGGCTGGCGTGCCGGCAGCCATGATCCCCGGCAACACATCCCAAGGCGCGGTCCAAGGTGCGATCGTGGCCGCGATGTCGCGTGCGGGTCTCGGGGGGCTGCTCGGCCGGCTTGAGTCCGGCGCACTGGCCAAGCCGCTGCGCTTCGTCGGCCTGTCCGGGATCGGCTGGCTGCTCGACACCAGCGTCTACATGCTGCTCGTCGGCGGCCTCGGCCTGCGGGTGTTCGTCGCGGCGATGATCGGCGGCCTGTGCGGCGCGACCTTCGCCTTCCTCACCTCCAGCCGCTGGGTGTTCTCCGGTCGCCGCCACGGGCTGGGCGGCCGGCTGCTGGTGTATCTGGTCTACATTGCCGTGCAGATCGTCGCCATGTCGGCCGTGATCGATGGACTCGCCACTGCGCTGCAGGCGGGCTTTGCGCTGGTCGATCTTGCCGTGTCGTGGCCGCTGATTGCGCTGCTGAGCAAGTGCCTCATCACGCCGTTCGTGCTGGCGATGAACTACCTCGTCGCCCGCAGGCTCAATGCGGCTCCGTGACATGTCCGTGGCCCGAACACACAGACCGCATCTTCGCCATCCGGCCGGCGGCCGGCGTCATCAAGGACTCGAAAGCTCGTGACCGACCGCATCCTTGTGTTCATCCCGATGTACAATTGCGCGCGGCAGATCGGCCGGGTGATCCCGCAACTGTCGGGCCGGATCAAGCCGCTCATCGCCGAAGTGCTGGTGCTCGACAACGGCTCGCGCGATGGCGGGCCGGAGGTCGCGCGCGATGCGCTGCAGCAGATCGACGGGCTGTCCTGGCGCATTGCCCGCAACCGCGAGAACTACAATCTCGGCGGATCGCACAAGCTCGCCTTCGACCATGCCATCGACAACGGCTTCAGCCACGTCATCGTGCTGCATGGCGACGATCAGGCCGACATCGATGATCTCTTCGATGCGCTGCAGGACGGCCTGCACCACCAATACGACAGCCTGCTGGGCGCACGCTTCATGCGCGGCTCGCGCCTGCAGGGATATTCAGCTTATCGCCTGATCGGGAACCACGGGCTCAACATCCTGACCAGCGCCATCGTCCGCCGCTGGATCGCCGACCAGGGCTCCGGGCTCAATCTCTACAGCACGGACTATCTCGCGCCGCGATTCTACAACGCCTTCCACGACAACCTCATATTCCCCGCCGAGATGCTCTACCACTCGGTCTCTTCCGGCGCGAAATTCCGCTTCGTGCCGATCTCGTGGCGGGAGGAGGATCAGTCGTCGAGCGCGCGGCCGATCAGGCAGGCGCTTCAGATCCTCGACGTCGCATGGAACAGGAACCGGATATTCGCAGAACCGCCGCGCGAGCCGCCTCCGGCAGCGCGCGGCTTCGATGTCATCTACCGGCATAGTGCGGGCTGAGGGCAAGGGCGCCGCTCGCAGCACGAGCGGACGCGCATCAGGCAAGGCAAGATGGCTGTCAATCTGATCATCCCGATGGCGGGGCGCGGATCCCGCTTCTCGAAGGCCGGCGTCAGCATCCCCAAGCCGCTGGTCGAGCTCGCCGGCCGCCCGTTCTTCTGGTGGGCGACCGAGAGCGTCCGCCGCAGCACGCCGATCGGCGAGATGGTGTTCGTCGTGCTGCGCGAGCACGTGGCGGCGTTCGGGATCGATGCGCGCGTGCTGAACCTCTACCCGTCCGCCCGCATCATCGTCATCGACGAGGTCACCTCGGGCGCGGCAGAAACCGGGGTGATCGGCGCGCGCGCCATCGCCAACGACCTGCCGGTTGCCATCAACGACTGCGACCACGCCTTCAACGCGCCGTTTCTCGACGAGGCGGCTGCGGCGCTGGCGCGCGGCAGCGCCGGCGCGCTGGTCGGCTTTCGCGCATCCGAGCCCTGCTATTCCTATGTCCGGATGGACGAGGCCGGCCGCGTCGCCGGCACCGTCGAGAAGGTGGTGGCGAGCCCCTTCGCCATCGCCGGCTGCTACCTGTTCCGCGATGCGCAGACCTATTGCCGGCTGTTCGAGTCCTACCGCCTGCAATGTCCCTACAATGAGCTGTTCATCAGCGGCATGTTCAACCTGCTGATCGAGGCCGGCGGCACGGTGGAGTTCTGGGAGCTTCCCGTCCATTTGTCCTTCGGCACGCCCGATGAGCTGGACCGGATGCGCGCGCGCGACCCGCTCGCCGCGCTGGGGTGGAGCTGAGCGATGGTGCCCGCGGTCGGTGTCGAGCTGTTTCTTGCGGCGGTCGCGACGCTTCTGGTCGCCCATGTCGTGCGGTGCATCCGCTGGGCCACGCTCTTTCCCAATCTCAGCCACGTCCGGCATTCGGATCTCCTGGTCGGGCTGTCGATCGGCTATCTGGTCAACGCGATCCTGCCGTTCCGCATCGGCGAGCTGCTGCGCATCCTCTACGTCCACTGGCGCGGCAAGGTGCAGATCGCCTGCGTCGTCGCGACGGTGGTGCTGGAGCGCGTTCTCGACATCCTGGTGGTCGCGGCGATCCTGCTCGTCTTCGTCGCGGGCAACCGGCTGCCCTGGTCGGCGACGATAGCGGTGGCGCTTGGCCTTGCTGCCGTCGCCGCCACGGTCGCGTTCGGGCTCTACGTGCCCCGCTCCCGGCGGGTGCGCCAATGGGTGTGGACCGTCGCGTCGGTGTTCAATTCCAAGATCAAGTTCATGATCCTGGATTCGGTCTGGACGTTCGCGTCGCTCCTGGCGTCGCGGCGCTATCTCAGCCCGCGCTTCATGATCCTGACGGTGTCGATGTGGGCGGTCTATCTCGTCTCCTACCTGCTGTTCGCCAGGGCGGTGGAGGCGGGGTTCGTCGAGGCCACCTATTTGCTGCTCGGCAGTCCGCTGAGCTCGCCGATCCTGCTCCTGGCGGACCACAATCTCGACAATGATCTCGCGCTCGGCCTGCTGCTCATCGCCTACACCTCCCTGCCGATCCTTGGCGTCATCACCTACGGCCTGGTGCGCGACCGGCCGGCCATCGTCGGCGCGATGCAGGCCGCCCACCGCTACGGCTTCATCGGCGGCGAGCTCTATCGCATCGTCTCCACCGACAAGTTCCGGCGGGCGTCGGACTACGAGCTGTTTCTCACCGCGCTGTTCGGCGACGAGCACCACCTCGTGTCCGACTTCGGGCTGTCGGCGCTCGACGACGCGGTCGTCCACCGCCTGCTGCACGGCGGCTCTGACGCGATCACCGCCGTCGTCGAGAGCGACGGGCGGCTGATCATCCGCAAGTTCGCCGTCTGCGATGCGGCCGAGAAGCTGTCGGTGCAGGCCGCCTGGCTCAACACCCATCGCGGGCGCCTGCGCACCGTCGACATCATCGAGGAGCACAAGGGCCAGCAGTTCTATCGCTACGACATGCCCTACCTGATCGAGGCCAACGACTTCTACGACGTCATCCACATGCTGCCGATCGAGAAGAGCGCGGCGATCCTCGATGACGTGGTCGGGCAGCTCGACGCCTTCCATCGCGCCCATGATGTCGGCGTCGCCGCAGGGGACGAGGTGGATCGCTATCTGGCCGTGAAGGCGGCCAGGAACGCCGGCATCATCCTCGATTTCGCCCGCTCGTTCCTGAGCGGTCCCGTCTACACCATCAACGAGACCGCCTACAGTCTCGCGGATTGGGCGCGCCTCGCCGACCCGGACTGGCTGAGGGCCCAGATCTCAGACCGCAGGACGACGGTGCTGCACGGCGACCTGACGATCGAGAACATCATCGTGCGGCTGGATGGCGCGCAGAGCTGGTATCTGATCGATCCGAACCCGGACAATGTGTTCAACAGCCCGCTGATCGACTGGGCGAAGATGATGCAGTCGCTCAATCTCGGCTATGAGGGTCTGAACCGGGCGTCGCCGGTGACGGTCAGCGACAATGCCATCCGGCTGACGGTCACCAAGTCGCATGCCTATCAGCTTCTGCACGAGCAGTTCCTGGATATCATGCGCGCGAAATTCGGCGTCGGGGGCCTGCGGGAAATCCATTTCCACGAGCTCGTCAACTACCTGCGCCTCACGCCCTACAAGATCCGGCAGAACCCCGAGAAGGGCATGACATTCTTTGCCTGCAGCAGCATCCTGCTCAACCGCTACCTCGAACGGACCGCCAGATGACGGTGAAGGCGGTGCTGGTGGATCTGGACGGCACGCTGGCCGACACCGAGACGGCGAGCGCCGCCGCCTATGCGGAGGCGCTGGCGGAGGTCGGGGTCGGGGTGGGGGTCGGCGAGCTTGCGCGGTGCGCGCATGGCCGGCACTGGTCGCAGTTCCTGCCGGAAATCCTGGCGGGCGCCGGCCGCGCCTCGGCGCCGGGCGCGGTGGCGGAGCGCAAGAGGCAGATCTACGAGGCGCGGCTGGCGCAGATCCGGATCAACCATGCGCTCGCCAGCCTCATCGCCTTCGTGCGTCCGATGTGCCGCACCGGGCTGGTGACGACAGCCGCCTCGGGCACCGTGACGGCGCTCCTGACGTGCCACGGGCTCGACGGCCATTTCGACATCGTCGTCACCGGCTGCGACGTCGAGTTCCGCAAGCCGCATCCCGAGGCCTATCTGCGCGCCGCCCACCTGCTCGGCGTCGCCCCGCAGGAGTGTCTGGTGTTCGAGGATTCGGACGTGGGCGTTGCCGCAGCCAAGGCGGCCGGCGCCCGGGTCATTCGGGTGGCGGCGCCGGCGGCGTGATGGCGGCAGGTTCCTGGCGCCGATGCCTGGCGGCCTCAGCGCCGCGGCGCCGTGGTGTCGGTCGCACGCTGGCGCCGGGCGAAGTCGGCGGCCTCGGCCACCGTGCGCCGCGGCTCGGGGCCGTAATAGTCGCCGATCTGCACCATCCGCCGCGGCTGCAGCAGGATCGACACGATCCGCTCCAGGAGCGCGTTGCCGGAAACCGGCTTCTTGAGGAACTCATGGACGCCGAGCCGCGTCGCCTCGACGATGCGCCAGCGCTCGACATGGCCGGTCAGCATGATGATCGGTACGTCGGGCTGCGGGAAGACGCCGGGCGAGCGGACGATTCGGACCATCTCGGCGCCGTTGAGCATCGGCATTTCCCAGTCGACCACCACGATGTCGGGGGCGAACATGCGAATTGCCTCGATTCCGGCCAGGCCGTCGGCGGCTTCCAGCGTCGTCTTAACGCCGATATTCGTGAGAATGTTTCGGACAAGCTTGCGCATGAACGCATTGTCGTCCACCACCAGAACGGAAACGTTCTGGAGAAGCTTCTCCACTTTCTTGGGAATGACGCTCTGCATCTTAGGGGAAGGATCACGCTCGTCTGCCGGCCATCGGCCGGAGCAACCTGCCACAGGGATCGTCAAGACCAGCTTTACGGCGGCACGGAAAGACCGGCCGTTAAGGGCAACTTTCGTCCAACCCGTTTCGCACCTTTTGAAAAATATCCGGACGGCGCGAAAGGGCAGCAGGCGATTTGCGCCGGGCGGCGTGTTGTGTAAGGTCCGCCACCTTTCCCGCCGGAGCCCTGGATGGCGCGCGATACCACCGACATGATCCCGATCGAGGGGCGCGAGGAGCTTGCCGCCTATCTCGAGGCCGGATGCAAGCCGCCCGATCGGTTCCGAATCGGGACCGAGCACGAGAAGTTCGCCTTCACCCTCGGCCGTCATGAGCCGATACCCTATCAGGGCCAGCGCAGCATCCGTGCGCTGCTTGACGGTATGCGCCTGCAGCTCGGCTGGGAGCCGATCCTGGAGGGCGACAACATCATCGGCATGGTCGATTCGGCCCATGGCGGCGCCATCTCGCTGGAGCCGGGCGGCCAGTTCGAGCTGTCGGGCGCGCCGGTCGAGACGGTGCACGAGACCTATGCCGAGCTGTATGCGCACCTCGCCCAGCTTCGCCAGGTGGCAGCACCGCTGGGCATCGGCTTTCTCGGCCTCGGCATGAGCCCGAAATGGACGATGGCCGAGACGCCGGTGATGCCCAAGGGCCGCTACCAGATCATGGCCGCCTACATGCCCAAGGTCGGCACGCGCGGCCTCGACATGATGTTCCGCACCTGCACCGTGCAGGTGAACCTCGACTTCGCCTCCGAGGCCGACATGGTCAAGAAGCTGCGCGTGTCGCTGGCGCTGCAGCCGGTGGCGACCGCCATCTTCGCCAACTCCCCGTTCACCGATGGGCGGCCGAACGGCTTCCTGTCGGCGCGCTCGGAGATCTGGCGCGACACCGACAATGCGCGCGCCGGCATGCTGCCCTTCGCCTTCGAGCACGGCATGGGCTTCGAGCGCTATGTCGATTACGCGCTCGACGTGCCGATGTATTTCGTCAAGCGCGGCGACCATTACATCGACGTCGCCGGCGCCTCGTTCCGCGACCTGATGGCCGGCACGCTGCCGCAGCTTCCCGGCGAGCGGGCGACCCGCTCGGACTGGGTGAACCACCTCTCGACCATCTTTCCCGAGGTCCGGCTGAAGCGCTTCCTGGAGATGCGCGGCGCCGACGCCGGGCCGTGGCGGCGGCTGCCGGCGTTCTCGGCGCTGTGGGTCGGCGTGCTCTATGACGATGCTGCGCTCGATGCCGCCTGGGATCTGGTCAAGGGCTGGAGCGCCGAGGAGCGCCAGCGCCTGCGCGACGAGGTGCCGCGTCTCGGCTTCAAGGCGTCCATTGCCGGCCGCAGCGTCCACGAGATCGCCCGCGAGATGCTGACGCTGGCCCGCGCCGGCCTCGCCCGGCGCGACCGGCCGGACGACAATGGCTGCGACGAGACCAGGCATCTGGAGGCCATCGTGCCCTTCGTCGAGGCCGGCCGCACACCGGCCGAGGAGCTGCTCGACAGCTATCACGGGCGCTGGAACGGCTCGGTCGAGCCGGTGTTCGAAGAGCACGTCTATTGAGCGACACGGCCGCTGTCGCGCGCCGGCATTTCGGCACCGCTCATCTCCCGCATCCGCCGGCCTCGCCGAACAGGTGAGTCGGCCGCTGCCGCACGGTCAGGTTGACTCCGATATCGGCGTGTCAACAAGATCAAGTAGACGTTCCGGCCAGCCGGCCTGTTTTCCGGTCACCTTCCAGGTCACTTCCCTGGTCACTTCCCAGGTCAATTTCCAGGTCGCGAACATCCGTCCTGCGGACCGAACGGCCCAAATCCGGGCTTGCCGCCGGGCGCTGCCACAGCAGGAGGGAATCAGATGTCAGCCGCCGAGAGCCGTGAGACGACAACCCGGCGCAAGCAGCAACTGATCGACTTGGCGCTGCAGGGCGGCGGGGCGCATGGCGCCTTCACCTGGGGCGTGCTCGACCGGCTGCTGGAGGAGCCCTGGCTGAAGATCGACGGCATCTCCGGCACCTCTGCCGGGGCGATGAACGCCGCCGTGCTGGCCGACGGCTACGCCGCCGGCGGCGCGGAGGGCGCCCGCGCGGCGCTGGCGGCGTTCTGGAAGCGGGTGTCGGACGCGGCGCGCTTCAGCCCGTTCCAGCGCAGCCCGCTCGACCGGCTGCTCGGCCGCTGGTCGATCGACACGTCGCCGATGTTCGTGGTCATGGATCTGATGTCGCGGCTCTATTCGCCCTACGACCTCAATCCCGGCGGCAACAACCCGTTGCGCGGCATCCTGGAGGAGCTGATCGACTTCGAGCGGCTGAAGACCTCGCCGATCCGCCTGTTCATCACCGCCACCAATGTGCGCACCGGCCGCGGCCGGGTGTTCCGCAATGGCGAGATCACCCCGGACGTGCTGATGGCCTCGGCCTGCCTGCCGACGCTGTTCCAGGCGGTGGAGATCGACGGCGAGCCCTATTGGGACGGCGGCTATTCCGGCAACCCGACCATGACGCCGCTGGTGCGCGAGCTCGACTCCGACGACACCATCCTGATCCCCATCAATCCGGTCGAGCGGCCGGGCACGCCGAATTCCGCCCGCGACATCCTCAACCGGCTGAACGAGGTCTCCTTCAACGCCGTGCTGCTGAAGGAGCTGCGCATGATCGCCATGCTGCGCCAGGTCGCCGACCCCGGCAATTGCGAGGGGGCGCAGTGGGCGAAGATGCGCATCCACATGGTGCGCAACGAGATCATGGGCTCGCTCGGCTATTCCTCCAAGCTCAATGCCGAGTGGGAATTCCTGAGCATGCTGCTCGACGAGGGCCGCCGCGCGGCGGACGCCTTCCTGGAGACGGACGGCGACAAGATCGGCGTCACCTCGTCTGTGAACCTCGACGCGCTGCTCGAGGGCGTCTGACCATGGGTCTCCTCGGTATCCTGGTCGGCCTCGGCCTTCTCATCTTCCTGGCGTTTCGCGGCTGGAGCGTGCTGCTGCTGGCCCCGGCGGCCGCGCTCATCGCCGCGGCCTTCTCGTCGGAGCCGCTTCTGGCGCACTGGACCCAGACCTTCATGGGCAGCGCGGCGGGTTTCATCGCCCAGTTCTTTCCGCTGTTCCTGCTCGGTGCCCTGTTCGGCAAGCTGATGGACGATTCGGGCTCGGTGACCACCATTGCCCGCTTCATGACCGAGAAGATGGGGCCGCAGCGCGCCGTGCTGGCGGTGGTGCTGGCCGGTGCGCTCGTCACCTATGGCGGCGTCAGCCTGTTCGTCGCCTTCTTCGTGCTGGCGCCGATGGCCGAGGCGCTGTTCCGCGCGGCCAATATTCCGCGCCGGCTGATGCCCGCCGCCATCGCGCTCGGCACCTCCACCTTCACCATGTCGGCGATGCCCGGCACGCCCTCGATCCAGAACGCCATCCCGATGCCGTTCTTCGGCACCACGCCGTTCGCGGCGCCGGGGCTCGGCATCATCGCCTCCGCCATCATGCTGGGCTTCGGCCTGTGGTGGCTGGCGCGCATGGAGGCCGCGGCGCGCCGCCGCGGCGAGGGGTTCGGCACGGCGCGGCCGCTCAGCGTCGATGATGCGGCCGACGATCTGGTGGTGCGCGAGCGCGCCACCACCGCCCGCGAGTTCGACCCGGCCGAGATCAATCGCGGCAGCCACGCCGCGGCCGGCCCGCCGGTGGCGGTGGCCTTCGCGCCGCTCGCCGTGGTGGTGCTGGTGAACCTCCTGATGTCGCTCGTGGTGCTGCCGCGGCTCGATCTCGCCTTCCTCGCCGAGCCGCGCTTCGGCTCGACCTCGCTGTCGGCGGTGGGCGGCGTGTGGTCGGTGGCGGTGGCGCTCGCGTCCGCCATCCTGGTGGCGATCGTCCTCAATGTCCGCCGCCTGACCGAACTGCGCGCCACCATGGACGCCGGCGCCAACGCCTCGGTGCTGCCGGTGCTGAGCGTGGCGAGCCTCGTCGGCTTCGGCGCGGTGGTGGCGGCGCTGCCGGCGTTCGAGATGGTGCGCGACTGGGTGCTGTCGATCCAGGGCGGGCCGCTGGTGTCGCTCGCCGCCTCCACCAACATCCTGGCCGCGCTCACCGGCTCGGCGTCCGGCGGCATGACCATTGCCCTCGACGCGCTGGGCGCGACCTACATGAAGCTCGCAGCCGAACTCGGCATCGATCCGGCGCTGCTGCACCGGGTGGCGGTGATCGGCTCGGGCACGCTCGACAGCCTGCCGCACAATGGCGCGGTGGTGACGCTGCTCGCGGTGTGCGGCACCACCCACAAGGACGGCTATCTCGACATCGTCATGGTCGGCATCGTCGGCGCCGTGCTGGCGCTCGCCGCCGTCATCGGCCTCGGCACGGTGTTCGGCTCGTTCTGATGCGATTTGCGGGTGATCGGCTCGGTTTCTTTCTTCCCTCTCCCCTTGTGGGAGAGGGTGGCGCGACCGAGCGAAGCGAGGTCGAGCCGGGTGAGGGGTGCATGTGGATGCACGCTGGAAGAGTCACCCCTCACCCGCCTCGCGATCTTAGATCGCTCGGCACCCTCTCCCACAAGGGGAGAGGGAAAGAGAGTGCGGCTCCCGGCAAGCGGTTGTTCCGAGGCGATCGGCCGGAAACCGTATGACAACGCGATACGATCACAGCGGGGTGCATATGGCGGCCATCATCGACCCGCGGCAGGGCGATGCCGAGGACGACGCATCGAGCACCAAGCAGCGCTCGCTGCTTTCGCTCGCCGGCTCCCTGCTGGCGGAGATCAGCCTGCCCAAGCTGGCCCTCACCTGGGTGCTCTTGATCGGCGCGCCGGCCCTGCTGCTCGGGCTGGCGCCGCTTCTCGCCTCGATCTGGCTGTCCACGGTGTCGGCCAAGCTGGCCTATGCGCTGTCGGGGCTGGGCTCGGCGCTGCTGCTGGCCGGCGTCGTCGCACTCGGCTGGTATGGCGGCACGCGGCTGATAAGGATGGCCGAGCACAATTTCTGGGCGCTCAATTCGCTGGCGGTGCAGCCGGTCTATGCCATGGCCCGCGAGGCGCTGCGCCAGCTCGCCGAATCCCTGCTGGCCGCGACGGCGAGCGCCGAGCGCCGGGCGGCGCTGCGCGCGGCCATCGCCGCGGTTGCCGGCCTCGCGGTCGCGGTGCCGGCGGCGCTGCTGGCGATGCTGGTGTGGCCCCAGACCCGCTGGGTCGGCACCGCAGCCGACCTCGCCATGCCCGGCCAACTGGCGCTCGCCGCGCTGGCCAACGGCTTCGTGCTGATCGTCGGCTATTTCGCCGCGGCCGCGCTGGTATGGGGCTTCGCCGACGCGACGATGGCCCAGCCGCGCGACATCCGCTTCGCCCAGCCGCCCGAACCGGGGCGGCGGCGCTGGCGCATCGCCCATCTGTCGGACATCCACACGGTCGGCGAGCGCTACGGCTTCCGCCTCGAGTCCGGCCGCGCCGGCTCGCGCGGCAACGACCGGGTGCGCCACGCGCTGGCCCGCCTCGACGCCCTCCACGCCGCCCAGCCGCTCGACGTGGTGCTGGTGACCGGCGACGTCACCGACGCCGGCCGCTCGGCCGAGTGGGCCGAGTTCTTCGACGCGCTCGCGCTTTATCCGGCGCTGGCCGAACGGCTGCTGATCCTGCCGGGCAACCACGACGTCAATGTCGTCGACCGCGCCAACCCCGCCCGGCTCGACATGCCGTTCAGCCCCAACAAGCGGCTGCGCCAGTTGCGCACCATCTCGGCCATGGCGGCGGTGCAGGGCGGGCGCGTGCGCGTCGTCGATGTCGCGGCCGGGCGGATCGGCCCGACGCTGGAGGAGGCCCTTGCGCCGCACCGCGCGGCGATGCGCGAGTTCGCCGACACCGGCACGCTGCGCCACATTCTGGCGATGGCCGATCTGTGGGCCGGCCTGTTCCCGCTGGTCTACCCGCCCGATACCGAGGACGGCCTCGGCCTCATCCTGCTCGATTCGAACGCCGACACCCATTTCTCCTTCACCAACGCGCTGGGGCTGGTGTCGGTGGCGCAGGTGCGCGGCATCGAGATTGCGAAGGCGCACTATCCCGCCGCCCGCTGGCTGGTCGGCCTCCATCACCACGTGGTGGAATATCCGATGCCGGCAAAGCAGCTCTCCGAGCGCATCGGCACCGCCCTGGTCAATGGCAGCTGGTTCGTGCGCCGCCTGCAGCGGATCCTGCCCGGCGCGGTGGTGATGCACGGCCACCGCCACATCGACTGGATCGGCGCCTGCGGCAGCCTGCGCATCGTCTCGGCGCCGTCGCCGGTGATGGAGGCGACGGACGACAAGCCGACCCATTTCCTGATCCACACCCTCGCCGACGGGGCGGACGGCGGCCTCGACCTTCTGGAGCCGGAGCGCATCGTCATTGCCGGCGAGCCGGTCGCGGCGGCGGCGGCGATCCTCTGAAGGCGGTCCTCTGAAGCAGGCGCCACGCTGCCGGCCGGCATTCGCAGAGGTTCACGGGCGATTCGGTCTGCTAGACTGGAGTTTTCCGTTTCCGAGTCCGCCATGCCTGCCGCACAGCCTCTCCCCATCGGCGCCCCCGACCTCGCCGGTGGCGTCCTCACCGTCGATCTTGCCGCCCTCGTCGCCAATTGGCGCGCGCTGGCGGCGCGCCTCGCGCCGGCCCAGTGCGCCGGCGTGGTCAAGGCCGATGCCTATGGCTGCGGCGCCGCCGAGGCCGGCCGGGCGCTGCGCTCAGCCGGCTGCACCACCTTCTTCGTGGCGCTGGCGGCGGAAGGCCGGGCCTTGCGCGCCGCCGTGCCGGACGCCGCGATCTATGTGCTGAACGGCCTGCCGCATGGCGCCGCCGAAGCGTTCGCCGCCGCCCGCCTGCGGCCGGTGATCGGCGATCTCGGCGAGCTGGCCGAATGGGAGGCGTTCGTCGCCCGCAGCGGCTGGGGCGAGGGCGCGGCCCTCCACCTCGACACCGGCATGAACCGGCTGGGCCTGCGGCCGGAGGAGGCCCGCGCGCTGGCGCTCAGGCCGCGCGGCCGGCCGCCGGTCTCGCTGGTGATGAGCCACTTCGCCTGCGCCGACGAGAAGGACCACCCGATGACGGCGCGCCAGGTCGCGCTGTTTCGCGAGGTGCGGGCGCTGTTTCCCGGCGTGCCGGCCTCGCTCGCCAATTCGGCCGGCGTGTTCCTGGGGCCGGAGGCGCATTTCGACCTCGCGCGCCCCGGCTACGCGCTCTATGGCGGCAATCCGACGCCCTGGACCGCGAACCCGATGCGCCCGGTGGTGCGGCTCGATCTGCGCGTCATCCAGGCCCGCACCGTGCCGCCCGGCGAGACGGTGGGCTATGGCGCCCGCTGGACGGCACCCGCCACCCGCCGTATCGCCGTGGTCTCGGCCGGCTATGCCGACGGCCTGCTGCGCGCCGCCTCGGCGCGGCCGGGCGCGCGCGTGCTGGGATACGCCGGCGAGGTGGCCTGCCCGCTGGTCGGGCGCATCTCGATGGATCTCGCCGCCTTCGACGTGACCGACGCGCCCGCCGATGCCGTGCAGCGCGGCGACACCATCGCGCTGCTGTCGGAGCGCTTCGGCGTCGACGACTATGCCGAGGCTGCCGGCACCATTGGCTACGAGGTGCTGACCAGCCTCGGCCGGCGCTATCGCCGCGTGCACGTCGGAGGATGACCGTTTGGGGATGACGGCCGGGAGGATGCCCGCAAAGGCCTGATTCGCGACCGTTTCGAGCCTTGAAAGCGTCACAGAGCGCCGCCACAGTCGCCGCACTGCACCCGCCGGTGCCTCCTCATTTTGGTGTGGCTGCCGTGACCGCGCGATCCCTGGCCAAGTCTGTCGCCTTTGCGCTCGCCGGCTTCGCCGGTGTGCTGGTGGTTGGCGCCGTCGTCCTGCGCGTGGCGGTCAGCAACCAGGACGTCCACGCAGCCGTGTTCTCCGCGCTCGGCCGGGATGCCGGCCGCTCGTTTGCGGCGGGCAATCTGCGGGTGGTGGCCTGGCCGCGCCCGGCGGCCCTGTTCGAGGATGTCGCGATGCGCGGCGAGGGGCCCGCCACCTTCACGGCGCCGAGCCTCACCGCCACGCTGAAGCTGCTGCCGCTCCTGTCCGGCCGCGTCGAGGTTGACGAGCTGGTGCTCGATCAGCCCGAGATCACCTGGTCCGTCGCCGGCGGTCCGCTGGTGCCGGCCGCCCCCGGCGGCTCGGCGCCGGACATCCGCATCAATGGCGGGCGGATCGACATCGACGGGCCCGATGGCGCCATCGAGCGGCTCGAGGACGTCACCGCCGAAATCGAGCACGGCTCCACGGCAATCACGCTGTCCGGCACCATGCGGCTGCGCGACGAGCCGATCGAGGCCTATCTGTCGATCGGCGATGCCGCCGCCTTTGCCCGCGGCGCCCGCTCGGCGGTCCGCTTCAAGATGACCGCGCCCGCCGCCACCCTGGCCTTCGACGGGCACGCCGTCTTCAACCGCACGCTTCAGCTCGAAGGAGCCGTGGCAGCCGACAGCAGCGCGCTGCGCACGGCGCTCGCCTGGTTCGATCTCGACCCGGTGGTCCGCGGCGGGCTCGGCCGCTTCGCCCTGAAGGGCGACCTCGCGGTGTCGGGCCGCCAGTTCGCGCTGCGCGACGCCAGCCTCGAACTCGACGGCAACCGCGCCGAGGGCGGTCTGACCGTGCGCTTCGAGAACGGCCAGCCGATCGTGCAGGGCACGCTGGCGGCGGAGACGCTGACGCTCACCCCCTATATCGTCGACGTCGCTCCCCGCCGCACCGGCGGCTGGAACAGCGACCGCTTCGACACCTCGGCTCTCACCGCCGCCAATGCCGACATTCGCCTGTCGGCCGGGCGCATCGTCTTCGGGCAGGCGAGCCTCGGCCACGCCGCAGGTGCCGTGCTGCTGCGCGGCGGCCGGCTGTCGCTGACGCTGGGCGAGGCGGAGGCGTTCGACGGCATGCTGCGCGGCACTCTGGAGCTCGCCTCGAATCCGGAGGGCGTGGAGCTTCGGGTCGACGCCGTCGCCAGCGATATCGATCTCGACCGGTTCGGCCAGACCCTGTTCGGCGCGCGCCGGTTCGAGGGCCGCGGCGCCCTGGTGGTCGGCCTGGCAGGGCAGGGCGCGAGCCCGGCGGCGATGGCCCGCAGCCTCACCGGCGAGGTCAAGGTCAATGCCGGCGCCGGCGCGCTGACCGGCGTCAATATCGAGCAGATCCTGCGCCGCATCGAGAAGCGGCCGCTGGCCGGCACCGGCGATCTGCGCGGCGGCCGCACGGCGTTCAACCGGCTGGCCGTCCAGGTCCGGGTGACCGATGGCGTCGCCACCTGCGATGACGTGGTGATGGAAGGACCGGCGGTGCGGGTGGTAGTGTTCGGCACTGCCTCGGTCGGCGAGCGCACGCTGGACCTCAAGGGCAACGCCGGGCTGGTCCGGGCCGCCGGGGCGGGGTTCGAGCTGCCGTTCATCATCCGCGGCCCGTGGGACAGCCCCTCGGTGGTGCCGGACGCCGAAAGCCTGATTCGCCGTTCGGGCGCCGCTGCGCCGCTGCTGGAGCGCGCGGTTCGCCGCGACGAGCCCGCCGCAGCCGGGCCGAGCACCGCCGCCAATGGCGCGGTGCCGGCGGTGGAGGGCGCAGGCGGGCTGGCCTCGGACACGCCCTGATCCGAAATCCGGCCAGAAGGGCCGGAATTTCCTGTGGGGGCGGACTGTCGCAGGACGGTTGCCGGAAATCCGGCCTCGGCCCGGAAGGAGAGCGGCCCAGGGGGCTGGGCGATCTCGGGTCAGGTCGGGTTGCAGACAGTGCCGAGTTCAAGTTGGGCCTTGCCCAATTTCGAGGCCGAGGTGATCGTGGTCCGGCTGATCGGGCCTGATCCGCGTCGCCAGCGTCTGCTGCCTGTTCCGCCTGCCGCCTGTTCCGCCTGCCGTCCAACCGTGTTCACGCCGACACCACCGCCATGCTTCTCCAATCCCTGCTCGCCGCGGTCGTCTTCGGGTCCGTTACGGCCGCGATTGCCCAAGACTCTGTCCCGCAGGCTCCGAAATCTGCGCCGCCCGATGTCGGCCGGATGATCGACGAGGCCGTGGGCATGCCGTCGATGCCGACGGCGCCGCCGGCCAATCTGCTGCCGCCGGGCAAATCCACGGAGCCGGGCAAATCGGCGGCGTCGGGCCAGCCGGCGCCTGCCGCGCTGCCGCCGGGGCTCGCCATTGAGGTGGTGCCGAGCGACGCGTCGATCGCGGCCGGCAAGGCGGTTGCGCCGGGCGTGACGCGCACGCTGCGCATCGCCCTCACCAATCGCGGGACGGTGCCACTCGCCCGCATCGCCGTCACCGCCCAGCTCGACGGCGCCCGCGCCGACCCGTCCGGCCCGTGGCGGGTGGACGGCGCCCTGGTCCGCGCCGAGGTGCGCTCGCTGGCGCCGGGCGCCCGCATGCTGCTGCCGCTGCAAGTGCGCTCGGCCGATCCGGGGCCGGCGGGGCAGGCCACCGGCCGGGTGCTGGTCGATGCCCGCGTCCAGGGCCAGCCGCCGGCCGGGGGCGATTTCGCCTGGACGGTGCGGGATTGCCCCGGCGCCTATCACGCGGCGCTGGAGGGGCTGCGGACCGGCGCGCTGGCCGAGCTGCGCCGGGTCTCGGAGGCGATGCGCAAGGGCAATCCGGACCTGCCGGCGGGGGGGCTGCGTTTCCGCCCGGCCAAGCCGGCGCGCGGCGCGGCCGGCGCGCCGATCCGCATCGCCGCGAGCATCGCATCGCGCCGCGGCGGCGACCCCGAGCTCGCCCGCAATCCGCTGCTCTACACCGCCGCGCGGACCATTCTCGAACTCGACCAGTACATGAAGCAGCGGGCGGTGCCGACGCTGTGCACCGGCGCCGCCGGGGTGGTGGCGGCCTATCGGCGGGCGTTCGCCCCGGTGGAACGCCGGCTTGCCGCCATTCGCGGCGCGGCCGCCAGGGCCCGCTCGGCCCCGGCCGACCTGGGCGACGTCACGGCGGTTGTCGCGGCCGGCGGCGGGACCGGCGGGACTGGCGCCAGGTCAGAAGCGAGTCCCGGGCCGAGCTCGCTCGACGACCTCGCCGCCCGCGCCCGCCGCGCCGCCATCGATGCGGGCCTGCTGGCGCCCGAGGCGCCGGCCGCCGGTTCCGCCCTCGCCACGCTGGCAGTGGCGGCGCGGGCCGGCACGCAACTCGATCCGGCGGCGGCCGACGCGCTGTCGGCGATCGAGGTGGAGGCGTGGCTGGCCGAGGCCGAGGCCGGTGCCGACCGCCTGTCGCGGGCGTTCAACGCCACACTGGACGGCATCCTCGCCGCCCATGCTGCGAACTGCACCTGCGGGCCGTAGAGCATGATGCGCAAAAGTGGGAACCGGTTTTGCGAAGACATCATGCTCAAGCAATAGCTTAACGCGTCCTTCCGACCACGGCAGGCTCCGACAGACCATGGCCACTGCGCTCGCCTATATCGGCGCCGCCCTTGCGGAAATCGCCGGCTGCTTCGCCTTCTGGGGGTGGCTGCGGCTCGGCAAGTCGGCGCTGTGGCTGGTGCCCGGTATCGGCTCGCTGATCCTGTTCGCCACGCTTCTCACCCAGGTCGACAGCGCCGCGGCGGGCCGCGCCTATGCCGCCTATGGCGGCGTCTATATCGCCGCGTCGCTGGCGTGGCTGTGGGCGGTGGAAGGCGTCTTCCCCGACCGCTGGGACATCGCCGGCACGGCGATCTGCCTGATCGGCGCCGCGGTGATCATCGCCGCCCCGCGGTGAGGCTCACTCCTCCCGCACGCGGGCATAGAGGTAGTGGTCGGCCCATTCGCCATTGATGCACAGATAGCGCCGGGCGTAGCCCTCGCGCTCGAACTGGTTGCGTTCCAGCAGGCGGATCGAGGGCTGGTTGGTCGGCACGCACGCCGCCTCGATCCGGTGCAGGCGCAGCGTGCGGAACGCGAACGGCACCAGCGCGCCGACCGCCGCGCTCATGTGGCCGCGCCCGGCATAAGGCAGGCCCATCCAGTAGCCGAGCGACGCGCTCTGGGCGACGCCGCGCCGCACGTTTGACAGCGTCAGCCCGCCGACCAGCACGTCGTCATCGGCGCGGAACACCAGGAACGGATAGGCGAGATCCTCGCGCTGGTCGCGCGCATAGCGCCGGAGCCGGCGGCGGAAGGCGCTGCGCGTCAGGTCGTCGGCCGGCCAGGTCGGCTCCCACGGCCGCAGGAAGTCGCGGCTCATGGCCCGCAGTTCGGCCCACGCCTCGTAGTCGGCCATCTGCGGCGTGCGCAGCACCACTCCGGCCGCGCCGATGGCCGGAACCGACGGCTCCGACCAGGGGACTGGTCCGAACAATCCCATGCCGCCTCGTCCGGTCTTCCCGGGGCCTCACGCCGCCGGATTGCGCAGACTGTCGGCGATGCCGACCGCGGATTCAAGACCGCCGGCCGGTCCGACGCCGGCAAAGGCCGGCTTGCCGCGGTCGAGCATCATTCGGCCCGCCATACGCACATCCTCGACGGAAAGCGCGTCGATGCGGGCGACCACCTCGTCGGGGTCGAGCGGGCGGCCGTGGAACAGGATCTGGCGGGCGATCTGCTCGGCGCGCGACGCCGGCCGCTCCATGGCCATCAGCAGGCCGGCCTTCATCTGCGCCTTGGCGCGCGCCACCTCGGCGGCGGTGATGTTGCCCGCCGCGGCGTCGAGCTCGCCGGCGATCACCCGCATCGCTTCGGCGATGTCGGACTCGTCGGTGCCGGCATAGACGCCGAACAGGCCGGTGTCGGCATAGGGCCAGTGGAAGCCGAACACCGAATAGGCGAGCCCGCGGCTTTCGCGCACCTCCTGGAACAGGCGGGACGACATGCCGCCGCCGACCACGATGGTGAAGGCCTGCAGCGCGTAATAGCTGGGGTCGTGATAGTCCACGCCCTCGAAGGCGAGGATCATGTTGGCCTGATCGATGTCGCGCCCGTCGATCAGCGAGCCGCCCTGCCACACCGCCGCCGCCGGCTCGGGCGCAATGCCCTGGGCGATGCCGGAAAGCCGCGCGCCGGCGGCGGCGACGAGCTGGTCGTGCTCGACGGCGCCGGCCGCCACAACCACCGTCTGGCCGGTGAGATAGTGGCGCGCCAGATAGTCGGTCAGCCGGTCGCGGCCGAGCGCGCGCACCGACTCCGGCGTGCCCAGGATCGAGCGGCCGATCGCCTGATCGGGGAAGGCCACCGCCTGGACATGGTCGTAGACGATGTCGTCGGGCGTGTCGTTGGCGGCGCCGATCTCCTGGACGATCACGCTCTGCTCGCGCGCCAGCTCGTCGGGGTCGAACACCGAGTCGGTGAGGATGTCGGCCAGGATGTCGAGGCCGAGCCAGACGTCCTCGCCCAGCACATGGGCGTAATAGGCGGTGGTCTCCACCGAGGTCGCGGCGTTCAGGTCGCCGCCCACCGCCTCGATCTCCTCGGCGATGGCCCGCGCGCTGCGCCGGCGGGTGCCCTTGAACGCCATGTGCTCCAAAAGGTGCGAGATGCCGTGCTCGTCGGGGCGCTCATGGCGCGCCCCGGCGCCGACCCACACGCCGAGTGCGGCGGTCTTCAGCTCCGGCATGGCGTGGGTGGCGACGGTCAGCCCGCTTTCCAGGCGCGTCAGGCGCAGTCTCATGCGGCGGCTCCCGGACGCACGGCGCGCGAGCGCTCGGCGACGAAGCGGGCCACAGTGGCGGCGTCGTTGGGCAGCACGGCCATCCGCTCCGGCCGGGTCATCAGGTCGCCGAGCGCCGCCGGCAAGGCCGGGCGGATGCCGCAGGCCGCCTCCACCGCGTCGGGGAACTTGGCCGGGTGGGCGGTGCCCAGCACCACCACCGGCACGTCGCGCGCGGTTTCGACCTTGCGGGCGGCGGCGAGCCCCACCGCGGTGTGCGGGTCGAGCAGATAGCCGGCGCGCTTCCAGGTGTCGGCGATGGTGGCCATGACCTCCGCCTCGTCGGCGCGGGCGGCGCCGAACACGCCGCCGATGGCGGAAAGCGTCAGGGAATCGACCGCGAAGCGGCCGGTTTCCGCAAGGTCGGCCATCTGGCGGCGCACCTTGGCGGCGTCGCGGCCGCCGGCGTCGAACAGCAGGCGCTCGAAATTGGACGACACCTGGATGTCCATCGACGGCGAGGTGGTGGCCACCACCTCGCGCGGCTCATAGACGCCGCTGGCCAGCGTGCGGGCCAGGATGTCGTTGACATTGGTGGCGACGATCAGCTTCTCCACCGGCAGGCCCATCCTGGCCGCCACATAGCCGGCGAACACGTCGCCGAAATTGCCGGTCGGCACCGAGAACGCCACCTTGCGCTGCGGCCCGCCAAGCGCCGCCGCCGCCGTGACGTAATAGACGATCTGGGCGACCAGCCGCGCCCAGTTGATGGAGTTGACGCCGGACAGCCGCACCGTGTCGCGGAAGGCATGGTCGTTGAACAGCGCCTTCAGGATCGCCTGGCAGTCGTCGAACGTGCCCTCGATCGCCACCGCGTGGATGTTGGCGTCGGTGGGGGTGGTCATCATCCGCCGCTGCACGTCGGACACCCGGCCGTGCGGGAACAGCATCACCACATCGACCCGCTCGCGGCCGCGGAACGCCTCGATCGCCGCGCCGCCGGTGTCGCCCGAGGTGGCGCCGACGATGGTGGCGCGCGCGTCGCGTTCGGCCAGGACGTGATCCATCAGCCGCCCGAGCAGCTGCATGGCGACGTCCTTGAAGGCCAGCGTCGGCCCGCGGAACAGCTCCAGCACCCATTCGCGCTCGGAAAGCTGGACCAGCGGGCACACCGCCGGGTGGTGGAAGCCGGCATAGGCGTCCTCGACCATGCGGCCGAAGGCGGCGGCCGGGATGGCGTCGGCGACGAACGGCGCCATCACCGCCTTGGCCACGTCGGCATAGCGCTGGCCGGCAAAGCCGGCGAAGGTCGGGGCCTCAAAAGCGGGCCAGTGGTCCGGGACGTAGAGCCCGCCATCGCGGGCAAGACCGGCCAGAAGCGCGTCGGCGAAGCCGAGCACCGGGGCTTCGCCCCGGGTCGAGACATAGTGCATGGGTGCGTTCCGTGTTCGCGCGGACCCTAAAGCATTCTCCGCAAAAGTGGGAACCGGTTTTGCGAGAGAGAATGCGGCAAGACCGGACCGCGAGGAACCGGCCCAACCCTGTCGGGCCCGTGGTTGCTCGCGAGGGGACGGGCGAAAGGCGGGCAAGCTTGAGCGGCCCGGCTGGCGGCCCGATTGCCGGTTTGGCAAACTTGCCCTTGTTCTTGACACGATTTTTGGGCGATGTCCCGATGGCATGGCAGATTGGACAGGGCTGGCGCGACGATTCGTGCCGGCGGAGGCGTTGACGATGACGAAGCTCTGGGGCGTTCGGATCCTTGCCGCGGCGGCGTTGGCCGCCTCCATCGCCGGGCCGGCCAGTGCCCAGGGTGTGGTCAAGTCCGTGCATGGCGACTGGCAGATACGCTGCGACACCCCGCCGGGCTCCCAGGGCGAGCAGTGCGCCCTGGTGCAGAGCGTCACCGCCGAGGACCGGCCCAATGTCGGCCTCACCGTCATCGTGCTCAAGACCGCCGACCAGAAGGCGCGGCTGATGCGGGTGCTGGCGCCCTTGGGCGTGCTTCTCCCCTCCGGGCTCGGCCTGCGCATCGACGAC
Organism: Blastochloris sulfoviridis; assembly: GCF_008630065.1. Classification (GTDB taxonomy): domain Bacteria; phylum Pseudomonadota; class Alphaproteobacteria; order Rhizobiales; family Xanthobacteraceae; genus Blastochloris; species Blastochloris sulfoviridis. The sequence goes on along the minus strand of NZ_VWPL01000006.1, from coordinate 40,660 downwards.
GCCGACATCGGCCGCGCCGGCTTCGTGCGCTGCCTGCCCAATGGCTGCGTCGCCGAGGTGGTGATGGACGAGAAGCTGCTGGCCCAGCTTCGGGTCGGCAAGCAGGCGACCTTCATCATCTTCCAGACGCCGGAGGAGGGCATCGGCATCCCGCTGCTGCTCAACGGCTTCGGCGACGGGTTCGACAAGCTGCCCTGACGTTGCGCAAGCTGGCAATCGTCGGGCCGGGACCCTAGGTTCTGAGGGTCACCCCGGAGCCCGCAATGTCAGCTTCCAGATCGCCGCTCGCCTACAAGTCTTCGCCGTCCTCCGCCCAGACCCTGTCGCTTTTTGCCTGCCTGGGGCTCAACCTGAGCGCGATCGAGCGGCTGCTCGGCAACGCGCTGGAGGGGGCCGACGACGGCGAGCTGTTCCTCGAATACTGCCAGAACGAGTCGCTGGTCTTCGACAACGGCCGGCTGAAGACGGCGAGCTACGACACCTCCCAGGGGTTCGGCCTCAGGGCGGTGAAGGGCGAAGCCGCCGGCTACGCCCACGCCTCCTCGCTGTCGGAAGCCGCGCTGCTGCGCGCCGCCGACGCGGTGCGGGCGGTCGCCTCGGGCTATCGCGGCACGCTGGCGCTGCCGCCCGAGCGCACCAATGTCCGCCTCTATGGCGACGAGAACCCGCTGGAGGCGCCGGGCTTCGAGGCCAAGACCCGGCTGCTCGCCGAGATCGACGCCTATGCGAGGGGCCGCGATCCCCGCGTCAGGCAGGTGTCGGCCGGCCTCGCCGGCACGTGGCAGGTCGTCGAGATCTTCCGGGCGGACGGCACGCGGGTGCGCGACGTGCGCCCGCTGGTGCGGCTGTCGGTCAGCGTGGTGGTCGAGCAGGGTGGCCGCATGGAGGCCGGCAGCTACGGCCTTGGCGGACGCGAGGCCTTCGAGCGGGTGATCGTGCCCGAGACCTGGAAGGCCGCGGTGGACGAGGCGCTGCGCCAGGCCCTGGTCAATCTGGAGGCGGTGCCGGCGCCGGCCGGCGAGCTCGACGTGGTGCTGGGCAAGGGCTGGCCGGGCATCATGCTGCACGAGGCGATCGGCCACGGGCTGGAGGGTGATTTCAACCGCAAGAAGACCTCGGCCTTCGCCGGCCTGCTCGGCCAGCAGGTCGCGGCCAAGGGCGTCACCGTGGTCGACGACGGCACCATCGCCGGCCGGCGCGGCTCGCTCACCGTCGATGACGAGGGCACGCCGACGCACCGCACCGTGCTGATCGAGGACGGAATCCTGGTCGGCTACATGCAGGACCGCCAGAACGCCCGGCTGATGGGCATGGCCCCCACCGGCAACGGCCGGCGCGAGAGCCACGCCCACATCCCCATGCCGCGGATGACCAACACCGTGATGATGGGCGGCAGCCACAGCCCGGAGGAGATCATCGCCTCGGTGAAGAACGGGCTCTATGCCGTCTCGTTCGGCGGCGGGCAGGTGGACATCACCTCGGGCAAGTACGTCTTCAACTGCACCGAGGCCTACCGCATCGAGAACGGCAAGGTCGGCGCGCCGGTGAAGGGGGCGATGCTGATCGGCAACGGCCCCTCCGACCTGCACCGCGTCACCATGATCGGCGACGACCTGGAACTCGACCCCGGCATCGGCACCTGCGGCAAGGCCGGCCAGGGCGTGCCGGTGGGCGTCGGCCAGCCGACGCTGCGCATGGACCGCATCACCGTGGGCGGCACCGGCGGCTGAGCCGCTGGCGGGGGGTGCGGTTTCCGGCGCATCGAGCCGGATCAACCGCTCCCCGCGCGCCGATCAGCTCTCCGCCAGATACTGCTTCGCCAGGATCTTGCCTTCCTCGACCGCCGGCTGGTCGAAGGCGTCGATGCCGAGAAGCTGGGCGGCGATGATCGTCTCCAGCATGAAGTGCATCAGGAGCGCGCCGAGCGAGCGCTCGTCGAGCGTCTCGACATGGATGGTGCGGGTGGGCAGGCCGTTCTTCGCCAGCGTGTCGGCGGTGGCGCGGCCCTGGGCGGCGACGAGGTCGCCGATGGTCCGCCCGCCGAAGCCCGGCTCGCCCGCGATCTTCGACAGTTCGGGATCGAGCTTGGGCCCCTTGCCTTTGACGCCGGTGGTGATGACCGTGAAGAACTTGTCCTTCGGGCCGGCGAGATAGAGCTGGAGCTGGCTGTGCTGGTCGACCGGGCCGAGCGCGCCCACCGGCGTCGTGCCGTGGCCCTCCTTGCCCAGGCTTTCGGCCCATAGCTGCACGTACCATTTGGTGAACATCGCCAGCCGGTCGGCATAGGCCATCACCACCGCGATGGTCTTGCCGCGCTCCTCGGCGAGCGCGAGCGCGGTTGCCGCGCCGAGCGCCGGGGCCACCTCGGCGGCCGGCTTGCCCGACAGCACCGCGTCCATCACCTCCTGGGCTCCGGCGCGGATCGCCTGGGCGTCGAGGCCGAGGGCGGCCGCCGGCAGCAGGCCGACATTGGTCAAGACCGAGAAGCGGCCGCCGACGCCGGTGTGGTGCTCCATCATGGTGACGCCGAAGGCCTCCAGCAGCGTGCGCAGGCCGTTCGTCTTGCCGGGCTTGGCCGGCTCCGACAGGCCGAACACCAGTTCGGGGATGCGGGATTCGAGCCCGGCCTTCTTCAGCGTGTCGAGCACGGCGATGGTCTGCATCAGCGTCTCGCCGGTGCCGCCGGATTTCGAGATGGCGATGAAGCGGGCGGTGGCGAGCGGCACGTGCGCAAGCAGCGCGGCGAAGCTCAAGGGATCGAGATTGTCCATGAAATGGACGCGCGGCCCGGCGCGGAAGGGGGCGGCCCCCGGCACCAAGTGGTCGGCGAGCTGCGCCACGGTCTGGCCGCCCAGCGCCGAGCCGCCGGTGCCGAGGAAGACGAGGTCGGTGGCGCCGGCAAAGCGCGCGACGACCGGCTTCAGCGCCGCGACGTCGGCGCTCTCGGCCGGCAGGCCGAGCAGCGGCAGGCTGCCGTCGGCGTGCCAGGCGCGCACCACCTTCAGCGCCGCCTCGGTGCGCGCCAGCGCCGCGCCGAGCGCCGCGTCCGACACGCCCTCGCGGCCGATGGCCGACTCGCGGGCGCGCTCGATGGATTGAACGTAGAGCATGAAACCCCCTCCGGGTTGGATTCCTAGGTGGCGGCGCCGCGTTCGGCCCGCTGGCGCTCGACCTCCGAGCGCTTGGTTGAGAGCGAGAACGCGATCACCGCCAGGGTGACGAGGCCGATCAGGATGGTGGATGCGGCGTTGATCTCGGGCGACACGCCAAGCCGCACCGCCGAATAGATCTGGATCGGCAGGGTGGTGGCGCCGGGGCCCGAGGTGAAGCTGGCGATCACCAGATCGTCCAGCGACAGCGTGAAGGCGAGCAGCCAGCCGGCGATAAGCGCCGGCAGGATGATCGGCAAGGTGATGCGGAAGAAGGTCTCGGCCGGCGGGCAGCCGAGATCCTGCGCCGCCTCCTCCAGCGAGCGGTCGAACGAGATGAGGCGCGACTGCACGACGATGGCGACGAAGCTGAGCGTGAAGGTGACGTGGGCGAGCGTCACTGTCCAGAAGCCGCGGTCGAACGCGACGGCGACATAGAGCAGCAGCAGCGACAGGCCGGTGATCACCTCGGGCATCACGAGGGGCGCATAGACCAGGCTGGAGAACACCAGCCGGCCGCGGAAGCGCCCGAACCGTACCAGCACGATGGCGACCAGCGTGCCGAGCACGGTGGCGATGGTGGCCGACACCGCGGCCACCATCAGGCTGACGCGCGCGGCATCGAGCAGCTGGGTGTTGGCGAGCAGCGCCGCATACCATTTGGTCGAGAAGCCGGCCCACACCGTGACGAGGCGCGAGGCGTTGAACGAGTAGATCACCACCAGCAGGATCGGCACGTAGAGGAAGGCGAAGCCCGCCGCCAGCACGGCGATGTGGAAGGCGCCGAAGCGTCTCATCGGTCCGCCTCCAGCTGGCGCGCCTGCATGTGCTGGTAGATGCCGATCGGCACCAGGAGCGCCACCAGCAGCACCACCGCCACCGCCGAGGCCACCGGCCAGTCGCGGTTGGAGAAGAACTCGCTCCACAGCGTCTTGCCGATCATCAGCGTGTCCGAGCCGCCGAGCAGATCCGGAATCACGAACTCGCCGACCGCCGGGATGAACACCAGGAGGCAGCCGGCCACCACGCCGGGCAGCGACAGCGGCACGGTGATGCGCCAGAACGCCTGCCAGGGCGGGCAGCCGAGGTCGGCGGCGGCCTCCAGCAGGCTCAAGTCCATCTTCTCCAGGCTGGCATAGAGCGGCAGCACCATGAACGGCAGATAGGAATAGACGATGCCGATCATTACCGCGGTGTCGGTGGACAGGATGTCGAGCGGCTCGCTGATCAGGCCGAGCCCGCCGAGCGCCTGGTTGAGGAAGCCGTCGCGCGCCAGAATGCCCATCCAGGCATAGACGCGGATCAGAAACGACGTCCAGAACGGCAGCACCACCAGCATCACCAGGAGCGGCTGCGTGCCCTTCGGCGCCCGCGCCATGGCGTAGGCGATCGGATAGCCGACCGCCAGGATGATCGCCGTCGACAGGCCGGCGATGCGGATGCTGGAGAGGTAGGACTCAAGATAGAGCGGATCGGTGGTGAGGAAGACGAACTTGTCGAAATCGAGCCGGCCCAGCGCCTCGGCAAACGCCGCAAAGCCCGCGGAGAGATCGAACACCGGCTCATAGGGTGGCATGGCGATCACGCTCTCGGAGAGCGAGATGCGCACGACGATGGCGAACGGCACGGCGACGAACAGCGTGAGCCACAGCGCCGGCACGCCGATCAGCGCGAGCCGGCCAAGGCGGGTGTTGCGTTGGGTTGCCATGAGGGCGCTCACCGCGTCAGCAGCACGCCGGCCTCCGGCGCGAACGACAGCCAGACCTTGTCGTCCCAGCCGATCGGCCGCTCGACCAGACGCGTGGCATTGGGCTGCGACGCCTTCATGAAGGTGCCGTCCGGCCGGCGCACCTTGTAGATCGACAGATCCCCCAGATAGGCGATGTCGAACACCTCGCCGCTCAGCACGTTGGGCGTATCGGGCGGCAGCGGGTCGGGCGAGATGCGGGCCTTCTCGGGCCGCACCGCGATCCACACGGTTGCGCCCGGCGCGGCATCGGCCATGCCGGCGAGCGCGCGCAGCAGCACGCCCGAGGTCCGCTCGCGTACCAGTGCGACGTCGCCGTCCCGGCCCTCCAGCGTGCCCTTGAACAGGGTGACGTCGCCGATGAAGTCGGCGACGTAGCGCGAATTGGGCTGCTCGTAGATCTCGGCCGGCGTGCCGACCTGGACGAGCCGGCCCTTGTCCATCACCCCGATGCGGTCGGCCACCGTCATCGCCTCCTCCTGGTCATGGGTGACGATGACGAAGGTCATGCCCAGCTCGTACTGGATGTGCATCAGCTCGAACTGGGTCTCCTCGCGCAGCTTCTTGTCGAGCGCGGCCATCGGCTCGTCGAGCAGCAGCACCTTGGGCGATTTGGCGAGCGAGCGGGCCAGCGCCACGCGCTGGCGCTGGCCGCCGGAGAGCTGGTGCGGCTTGCGCGCGCCCAGCCCGTCGAGCTGAACCAGCTTCAGCATCTGACCGACGCGGGCATCGACGCGCGCGCGCGGCCAGCCGTCCATCTTCGGGCCGAAGGCGATGTTGGCCGCCACGCTCATGTGCGGAAACAGCGCATAGGACTGGAACATCATGTTGACCGGCCGCAGATGCGGCGGCACGGCGGAAATGTCCTCGCCGCCGAGGAGCACCCGGCCGGCGTCCGGCGTCTCGAAGCCGGCCAGCAGCCGCATCAGGGTGGTCTTGCCGCAGCCGGAGGGGCCGAGCAGCGCGAAGAATTCGCGCTCATAGATGTCGAGGCTCACGCCGTCGACCGCGGCGACGTCGCCGAACCGCTTGGTGACCGCGTCGAACCGGATCAGCGGCGCCGCCGCCGGATCGGTCCAGGGGGCAAACTCGCGCCGGACGCCGCCGAGCTGCTGCTGCCTGATGACGTCTGCCATCCCCGCCCCATTTCGCCCGTGATCCTGTTCGTTTACCGGGGGGCCGCCTTGCGTTCAACCGTGGCGTCATCGGTCGCTGATGGCTTGACCGGGGCCCGGCCGGGTCCGATCCTGGCGCCATCACCGGAGGAATCATGGCCAAACCGAAGGATCCGAAAGCCGGATCGCCCCAGGCGCGCGGCGTTGAGTCTGCGGAGGCCGGTCGCGCCTGGGCCAAGAAGCGGGGCATCGAGGAGATCGAGTGCGTCCTGCCCGATCAGGCGGGCGTGGCCCGCGGCAAGATCATGCCGGCGGCGAAATTCTTCGCCAAGCCGCAGCTCGCGCTGCCAAGCTCGATCTTCTGCCAGACCATTTCCGGCGAATACCCCGACAGCGACGAGAAATGGCAGGCCGACCCGGCCGACGGCGACCTGATCCTGGAGCCCGACTGGTCGACGCTCGCGGTGGTGCCGTGGGCGTCCGATCCCACCGCCCAGCTCATCCACGACGCCTTCCATTATGACGGCCGGCCGGTCGATGTGGCGCCGCGCCAGGTGCTGCGGCGGGTGACCGAGCTTTATTCCCACCATGGCTGGACGCCGGTGGTGGCGCCGGAGATCGAGTTCTACCTGGTCAAGCCCAACACCGATCCCGACTATCCGCTGGAGCCGCCGATCGGCCGCTCGGGCCGGCCGGAGATCGGCCGCCAGTCCTATTCCATCCAGGCGGTCAACGAGTTCGACGCGCTGTTCGAGCGCATCTACGACTATTCGGAGGCGCAGGGGCTGGAGATCGACACGCTGATCCACGAGGAGGGCGCGGCGCAGATGGAGATCAATCTGCGCCACGGCGAGCCGATCCAGCTCGCCGATCAGGTGTTCATGTTCAAGCGCACCATCCGCGAGGCGGCGCTGCAGCACCAGATCTACGCCACCTTCATGGCCAAGCCGATCGCCCGCGAGCCCGGCTCGGCGATGCACATCCACCAGTCTGTGCTCGACACCACCACCGGGCTGAACATCTTCTCCGACGAGAAGGGGCGGCCCACCGCGGAGTTCTTCTCCTTCATCGCCGGCCAGCAGAAGTACCTGCCGGCGGTGATGTGCATGCTGGCGCCCTATGTGAACTCCTACCGGCGGCTGACCCGCGATTCCACCGCGCCGATCAACACCCGCTGGGGCTACGACAACCGCACCACCGGCCTGCGCATCCCGCCCTCCGAGGCCGACGCGCGGCGGGTGGAGAACCGGGTGCCGTCGTCCGACGCCAACCCCTACCTCGCAGTGGCGGCGTCCCTGGCCTGCGGCTATCTCGGCATGATGGAGGGCCTGCCGGCCACCGAGCCGACCGAGGGCTCGGCGCACGGCCTCGACTTCGAGTTGCCGCGCGGCCTGCTCGAAGCGGTGGCGGCGTTCGAGGACTGCGAGCCGCTGGTCGACGTGCTGGGGGAGGCGTTCGTGGCGACCTACGCCGCCATCAAGCGCACCGAGTTCGAGACCTACATGCGGGTGATCTCGCCCTGGGAGCGGGAATACCTGCTGCTCAATGTCTGACGCCGCGACCCCGCCCGACATCGCGATCCCGCCCGGCCCCGGCCTCGCCATCGGCGATCTCGCCCGCGACGAGATCGCCGCGGCCGTGGCGCTGTGGACCGAGGCGGGCCTCACCCGGCCGTGGAACGACCCCAACGCCGACATCGACCTCGCGCTGGCCTCGCCGGGCTCGACCGTGCTCGCCGGCCGGCGCGACGGCCGGCTGGTGGCCACCGCCATGGTCGGCTCGGACGGCCACCGCGGCTGGGTCTACTACCTCGCCGTCGCCAGGGATTGCCGCGGCCAGGGCCTGGGCAAGGCGATGATGGCGGCCTGCGAGGCGTGGCTAAAGGCGCGCGGCGTGCCCAAGCTGCATCTGCTGGTGCGGCGCGACAATGCCGGCGTCATCGCGTTCTACGATCGCCTCGGCTACGAGACGAGCGACAGCCTGATGCTGATGCGCTGGCTGAAATAAACCGGCGCATCCTCGTTCCGGCTGCGCCTATTCCGCGGCGGCGGCCGCCTCCGACATGTTGTCGAGCGAGGAGATGATGTGCTCGGCCAGCGCCTCGGCCAACGCCGAGCGCTCGTGCGGTGAGCGCGCAAGGCCGATGTCGACGGTGGGCAGCGTGGGGAAGCCGTCGGCATGGCCGAGGATGCGCATGCCCGGCCGCATGCCCGATTCCGGCAGCACCGAGATGGCGAGCCCGGCCAGCACGGCGGCGGCCACCGCCCCGGCGTTCCAGCTCGAATAGAGCACGCGGTGGCGGCGGCCGGTCTCCTCGATCTTCTCCAGCGCGGTGCGCCGCCAGGAGCAGTTGGGCCGGCCGAGCGCCAGCGGCAGGGGCTCGATCTCGTGGGTGGCGTGGCGCATCGAGCCGACCCACAGCAGGCGCTCGCGGCGGAAGGTCTCCACCGGATAGTGCCCCTCGGTGTTGGTGATGATGGCGAGGTCGAGCTCGCCGTCCTGGATGCGGCTGATCAGGTCCGGCGTCGGCTCGCAGATCACGGTCAGCTCGACGCCGGGATAGGAGCGCGAGAACCGCGCCATGATCTCCGGCAGATAGCGGTCGGCATAGTCGTCGGGCACGCCGAGCCGGACGTGGCCGGCGAGCGAGGCGCCGGTGAACGCGCTCACCGCCTCATTGTTCAGCCGCACGATGCGCCGTGCATAGTCGAGCAGGCGCTCGCCGTCCTCGGTCAGCTTGGAGCCGCGGCCGTCGCGGGCGAACACCGGCCGGCCGATGCGCTCCTCCAGCCGCTTCATCTGCATCGACACCGCCGACTGCGTCTTGTGCACCACCTCGCCGGCGCGGGTGAAGCTGCCGGTCTCGGCGATGGCGACGAAGGTGCGCAACTGGTCGATGTCGAGGAGGTGGGCCATGGGTCGGACCGCGGTCGGAGGGGGGGGGGGGTATCAGCAATCGTGATGTTGGAAATTAGGAACATTCGCTCGTCTGATCAATTCGTTTCGTGCATAGTTTGGCTGTAACTGTTCAGCCCCGTGAATGACTCGGCCCCGTGACTGATTCGACTTGCGTCCGCCCCGCGGGCGCGACGCCGGCTCGCTTTGCCCAATTTCCATGGAGACGACCATGACGATCGCCTGTGCGCCCTCTTCCGCACGGACCTCCAAGGCTGTGGCGGGCACCATCGTCCGCACGCTGGCCTGGCCGTTCGTCGCGCTGGCCCGGGCCATCGAGGCCCGCCGCCAGATCGCCCAGATGGCACAGCTGAGCGACTACATGCTCAAGGACATCGGCCTGCAGCGGCAGGATCTGCAGGATGCCGCGAGCCTGTCGCCATTCGCCGATCCCACCCGGCTCCTGGTGTCGCGCGTCGTCGAGCGCCGCGCCGCCCGCTTCCTATCCCGCGAGCGGAAGAAGAACTGACATTCCGGGGCCGCCCGCCCCCCGCGGCCCCGCACAGGCGCCCGCCCGCCCCCGCCGGGCGGGCGCTTTCGTTCGGGGCCTCTCGCGGACTGCCTGTCCGATCAAGGATCGCGCGCCCGCCTCAACTGCCGCGGGCCTTCGAGGTGTCCACGAAGGCGTCGAAGATCTGGCTCAGGCGCTCCATGTGTGCCTTCTGGGCATCGACGCCGGCCTCGAACATCTTGCTGAAGGTGGCATTGCCGGTGCGGCCGAGATCCTGGATCTGCTCGGTCATCGCCGCGATATCCGGTCCGGCCGGCGGCTGCGCCTTCGGGCGCGGCGGCTCGCTCTGGCCGAGCATGGTCTGCATCATCGTCGTCCACACCTTGGCGAAGTCGGCCGGGCTGCCGGGCGCAGGCTCCGGTGCCTGCGCCTGCGGCATCATCGGCACGAAGGCGCGCTGGAACGCCTCGGCCATGCCGGCCTGGCCGCGCATGGCATGGGGCAGGCCGGCGGCGATCATCGCGGCGATGACCGGCATCATCGCCTTGGTGATCTCGATGCCGACGCCCGACAGCGCCGCCGCCTGCGCGGCCACCGCCCGGCTGACCTCCTTGGAGCCGAACAGCAGCGCCATCATCTCCTCGCCGGGCAGCGCGCGCTCTTGCGGGCGCAAGCCCATGGCCTGCTGGGAGGCATCGGCGAACAGCCGCCCGGCATTCTCGAACCACTCGGCATAAGGGTTGCGGGCGAGCATGCCGAAGAACGCGCTCAGCCCGTCCGGCGACTCGGTCGTCCGCTTGAGGCCGAGCGCGAAGGCCGGCAGCAGCGCCTCCACCGCCGCCTGGGCCTGCTCCTGCGACAGGCCGTAGAGACGGGCGAGGTTCGCCATCGCCGCGCCGCCCTGGGCATTGGCGATGATCTCATAGAGATTGAACATGGCTCGATCCTCCCTGGCGGCGCGTTGATGCCACGCTCGAGCGCCAGCACTAAGTTCTTGTATTATTGTTCCAACACAGTCCGGTTCGCAAAGCCGGCCGCCACTGTTGCGGAGAATGCGTGAGGGCACAAGCGCCACCTGCCCGGGGCGGGCGGCCCGAGCTGGCTTGGCGCCCCTCAGGGCAGGAGGGGGCGGTCCTCGGGGCCGGCGGGCGGGGGCGAAGGGTCGGGGAGCGGCGGCGGGCTTTCGGCGCGGCCGAGCCGGGCGATCACCCGGAACGCCACGACCACCCCGACGATGCCGAACACCACCCCGCCCAGTGCCTGGCCGGTCAGCACCCCTTCGGCGCCGGCCAGCGCCGCCCCGGCCCACACGAACGGCATGGTGCCGAGCGTCGCCCGCCCCCAGTTGAACACCATCGACAGCGCCGGAAAGCCGAGATTGTTGAAGGCGGCGTTGGCGACGAACAGCGCCCCGTTGAACACGAACAGGCCGGTGAGCCACAGGGCGTAGAAGGCGGCGAGGGCGGACGCCTCCTCCGACAGGCCGAACATGTGGGCGATCGGCCAGCGCAAGAGCGCCAGCAGAACCCACACCGCCACCACATAGACCACCACCAGCATCAGGCTGTCGGCGAGCGCCCGCCGCACCCGCTCGAAATCCTTGGCGCCGACGTTCTGGCCGAGGATCGGGCCGATCGCCCCGGTGAGCGCGAACACCGGCGAGAAGGCGAGCGGGATGATGCGGCCGATCACCGCCCAGGCGGCCACCGCCGCGTCGCCGAAGCCGGCCAGCGCCACGGTGACGAACACATTGCCGACCGGGGTCGCGACATTGGTCAGCACGGCCGGCACCGCGATCTGCGACAGCGCGCGGGCATCGGCGCGGATGTCGGCAAGGCGCGGCCGGCCGACCAGGTCGTGGATGCGGATCGCGCCGTAAAGCCCGACCCCCGCCAGCATCAGCCGCGACAGGATCGAGACGATGGCGGCGCCGTCCACGCCGAGCCCCAGCACGAAGATGAACAGCGGGTCGAGTGCCGCGGTGACCAGCCCGCCGCCGAGCGTCACCCACATGGCGCGGCGCGCATCGCCCACCGCGCGCAGGAGGCCCGATCCCGCCATGCCGAGCGCCAGCAGCGGCGTCGAGGGCATCACCATCCACAGGAAGCGCTCGGCCACGGCATGGGTGCGGCCGGTGGCCCCGAGCAGGGAGAGGATGTCGCCGAGAAACGGCTGGGCGAGCGCGGTCACGGCCGCCGTCACCGCCAGCGAATAGACCAGGAACGAGGCGCCGAGCCGCCGCGCCGCCTCCCGGTCGCGCCCGCCGAGCGCCCGCGACACCAAGGCGGTGCCGGCGATGGTGACGCCGATCGACACCGCGGTGGCGAAGAACAGCACCGTGCCGGCATAGCCGATGGCGGCGGCAAGCTCGACCTCGCCGAGCAGCGAAATATAGAACAGGTTGAGAAAATCGACGACGAACACCGCCATCAGCCCGACCGAGCCGGTCGAGGTCATGATGAGCACGTGCTTGAAGGTCGAGCCGCGGGTGAAGGCCGGAAATGAAAGATCGGACATCTGGACCGGGTTCTATCTTGGGCCTGGTTCTATCTTGGACCCGGTTTCATCTTGGACCGGGCGCTCGCCGGCCACATTGCCGGTCTGCGGGCGGGGGTCTCCGTAGGGCGGATGCGGCGTGCAGGCGCGAATGCGGCCCCCGTCCTTCCTGCCGGCAGGACCGCTCCGTCAGCCCGAATACTCGGTCTCGCCGGTGAGCGCGTCCTCGGCTTCCGGGTTGAGGGCGCGGCCGGCCTTGCCGGGCTGCACCAGCGGCTCGGGCGCCGGGGTGCGGCGGTAGTGCAGAAGATGGGCGCCGGCATTGAAGCCCTGCGCCTGCTGCAGCACCAGCCGCTCGGCGTCGCGGTGGCGGACGTCGGCCACCACCTCGTCGGCGACGATCTCGGCCGCGCCGAGCCCGATCAAGAGCGCCCGGCCGAAGGTGATGGCCGATTCATAGGTCTCGCGGATCTCGAAATCGACGCCCTTGGCGAGGAGTTCGAGGCTGTGGCCGCGGTCATAGGCGCGCACATAGACCCGGCACGCCGGGAAGGCGGCGCGGACGATGTCGACGATGCGGTCGGCGGCGTCGCGGTCGTCGACGCACACCGCCACCAGCCGCACGCGGTCGCCGCCGGCCGCGCGCAGCACGTCGAGCCGTGTGCCGTCGCCATAGAAGACCTTGAAGCCGAACCGGCCGGCCGACTGCACCATCTCCGCGTCGTTGTCGATGATGGTGACGTCGTAGCCATTGGTGAGCAGGCACTGCGAGGCGACCTGGCCGAACCGGCCGAAGCCGATCACCAGCACCGAGCCGCGGGCGTCGGAGAAGTCCTCGACGATCGGCACCGGCGCGCGGCGGCGCGCCAGGATCGGCGCGAGGCGGTAGAGCAGCGGGTTCAGCGCCATCGACAGCACCACCATCGCCACCAGGATCGAGGCATGGTCGGGCCGGATCACCCCGGCGGACACCGCGGCGGCATAGACGACAAAGCCGAGCTCGCCCGACTGCGCCATCAGCAGCGCCACCTTCACCGATTCCTCCCGGTCGTGCCGGAACAGCCGCATGATGGCGTACATGGTGGTGGCCTTGAGCAGCACCAGCATGGCCAGCGCCAGCCCGATGCGCCAATAGGCCTCGGCGATGACCTGAAGGTCGAGCGCCATGCCGACCGACAGGAAGAACAGCCCCATCAGGATGCCGCGGAACGGCTCGACGTCGGCCTCGATCTGGTGGCGGAAGTTGGATTCGGCCAGGAACACCCCGGCCAGGAACGCGCCCATGGCCATCGACAGCCCGGCCAGCATCATCAGCGTGGCCGAGCCCAGCACCACCAAGAGCGCCGCCGCCGTCATGATCTCGCGCGCGCCCGAGCGCGCGAGCGCCCGGAACATCGGGTTGAGCAGATAGCGCCCGATCAGCACCACCGCGGCGATGGCGCCGACGATCAGGAGCGCCGACAGCCAGAACGGCTCGCCGGCCGCCGCCGGGCGCGGCGACAGGAATGCCACCAGGGCCAGGATCGGCACGATCACCACGTCCTGGAAGATCGCCACCGCGAAGGCGCGCCGGCCGTGCGGCGAGCGCACTTCGCCGCGTTCCTCCAGGATCTGCATCAGGATGGCGGTCGACGACAGCGCCAGCCCCAAGCCCGCCACCAGCGAGGCCTCGAACGGGCGGCCGAAGGCCAGCGGCACCCACATCAGGGCCGCGCTGGTGACCAGCATCTGCGCGCCGCCGAGGCCGAGAATGTCGCCCCGCATCTGCCACAGCCGCGAGGGCTTCATCTCCAGCCCGATCAGGAACAGGAAGAACACGATGCCGAGCTCGGCGAGATGGGAGACGGTACCGGGATCGTGGAACAGGCCGAGCGCCTGCGGGCCGATCGCAATGCCGGCGAGCAGATAGCCGACGATCGAGCCCAGGCGCGCGCGCTTGGCCAGCGGCACCGCGACAACCGCGGCGCCGAGCAGCACCAGCACCTGTTCGAACAGGCCGAACCCGTCCCCATGCATCCCGTTACGTCTCCAGTCGCCGGTGCACCGCCGCCGGCGCGTCGCCCCGGCGCCCTGTCTGCGGGCGCCTCGTGACCACAATGGGGAAAGGCCGCCTCGGACGCTGTTCCGATTCGGGACGGCCAGTCATCCGGCCTCCGGTTGATCCCCCAGGGATGCCGGAATCGACTTCGCCGAAAAATCCTTGATCTGAAAAAGGATTTTCCGGCGACAGGAACACGGAACGCCGGCTTTCTTGGCCGGTTTTCATATCACACTCGGGTGAGCGCTGCCGCTGCCCGACGCAGCCGGCCCGCCCCCGGGTGGTAGCCTTTGGTCGGTGTCATGGGCAAGACGAGACACGCCGGCCTGACGGATGACATTCCGCCACGGGTGGCCGTCGCGCGGCAACGCGCCTGTCTCACGCGGCTGCCGGGTCGTCGGCTCGGGCGCGTGGCTGCCGGGAGCCGCCCTTTTTTCCCTCTCCCCTTGTGGGAGAGGGTGCCGAGCGATCGTCAGATCGTGAGGCGGGTGAGGGGTAAACCTTCCAACATTCGCCCATATGCACCCCTCACCCGGCTCGACCTCGCTTTGCTCGGTCTCGCCACCCTCTCCCGCAAGGGGAGAGGGAAGGAGAGGGAGCCGGCCCGATCGCCCGGGCCGAATCAGAGTTCGAAATAGAAGTCGTCGCCCGGCAGGCGGCCGCCGATCAGCGCCGGCGACAGGTCGGAGAGCGCGGACAGGAACGCCTCGATCGACGGCCGCGCGGTCAGGGCCGGGATCACGATGCTGTCGCCCAGTTCGAGCGCGGCGGTGGTGGCTGCCGCGGAGAACCCAAGCCGCTGCGCGGCGAGCGCGCCGGCCGCCACCGGCTCCGCCCGCACCCAGGCCGCGGCCTCGGTGGCGGCCTCGTGCAGCGCGCGCACCACGTCCGGTGATTCGCGGGCGAAATCGGCGGTCACCGCCAGCCCGGCCATCGGCAGGAAGGCGGGCGTGCCGGTGGCTGCCGCCCAGGCCGACTGCAGCGTGAACGCCCGCCGCAGCGCGAGCCCGGCCTTGTCGGCCGCCAGCAGGGCGGCGCTGGCTGCCGGCTCGTTCAGCAGCACCGTCTGGGCGCGGCCGGCGAGCACGAACTGCGCCGCCTCGTTGGCCGAGCCGGCATAGTCGAGGAAGACATCCTTGTCGGGGACGAGCCCCGCCTTGCCGAGCAGCCAGCGCAACGAGATGTCCGGCATGTCGTTGCGGAAATAGAGCTGCACGCGCTTGCCGCGCAGGTCGTCAAGGCCGGCGATGGCCGGGTCGGTTGACAGCACGTGCATGTGGCCGGCGCTGATGATCGACACCAGCTTGAGCGGCAGGCCGCGCGCGGCAAGGTTCGCGGCGACATTGGTCGGCAGCGTCACCGCCCCGGCGCGGCCGGAGACCAGGGCGGCGCGCAGTTTGTCCGGGCTGCGCCACACGGCGAAGGTCGCGCCTGGCGCCACGGCGTCGAGGGCGCCGCTGTCGAGCGCCCGGGCGACCAGGATCGAGGCGGTGCTGGGCGCCGCCAGGATCGCCAGCGCCTCGGCGCGGGCCGCCAGCGACCGGCTTGCGGCGAGCGCGGCGAGCGCGGCGAGCGCAGTGCGGCGGCTGGGGCGGAAGGCGGTCATGCCGGGCTCCTCAGATGATGGGCCAGGGCTTCGAGCGCCATCAGATAGCCGAACGCGCCGAAGCCGCAAATCTGCCCCAGCGCCACCTTGGCGATGTAGGAGTGGTGGCGGAACGGCTCGCGCCGGTGGATGTTCGACAGATGCACCTCGACCGTCGGCAGTTCGACGCTGGAAATCGCGTCCATCAGCGCGATCGAGGTGTGGGTGTAGGCCCCGGCATTGAGGATCAGGCCGGCATGCCGGCCGCGCGCGTCATGGATCAGGTCGACCAGCTCGCCCTCGCTGTTGGAGTGGCGGAACTCGACATCGAGGCCGAGCGCTTGTCCCTTGGCCCGGCAGTCGCGCTCGATGTCGGCCAGCGTGGTGGTGCCATAGACCTCCGGCTGGCGGGTGCCGAGCAGGTTCAGGTTCGGCCCGTTGAGGACCAGGACGGACAGCGGCATGGTGATTCCCGCCTTCGGCGATGCGGCGCCAGCATTGTTGCCGGCCGGCCAAATGTCCATCATGTTCCCGCGCCAGCTTGTTCCCGCGCCGGCTTGGGCGCACAGCCACCCCGCCCGGACCCAGCGATGACGTCTGACGATTTCCCTTCCGAGAACGCCTCCCCTGCGAACACCGACGATCCCGCCGCCGCGCGGGCCCGCCGGGCCCGGCTGGCGCGCCGCAAGCCGGCCGCCGCCATGCCCGAGGCGCCGGCCTATGCCGAGCCCCAGATCGAGCGCGAGGACGACACGCTGGCGCTGGTGCTGGGCAGCGGCGGCGCGCGCGGGCTCGCCCACCTGCCGGTGCTGGAGGCGCTGGACGAACTCGGCGTGGTGCCGTCCATCGTCGCCGGCACCTCGATCGGCGCGCTGATCGGCGCCGCCTATGCGTCCGGCATCTCGGCCCGCGAGATCCGCCTCCATCTCGTCCACACCTTCCGCGACCGCGCCGGCATGCTGCAGAAGCTGCTCGCCGCCCGCGTCGGCCGCTTCTCGGATCTGCTGTCGGCCGGGCTCGGCAATCCGGTGCTGGTCGATGGCCAGACGCTGTTTTCCGCCTTCCTGCCCGAGGGGCTGAAGAGCGACTTTGCCGAGCTCAAGATTCCGCTGGCGGTGCTGGCCACCGATTTTCATGCCCGCGGCCCGGCGGTGTTCACCTCCGGCCCGCTGCTGCCGCCGGTGGCGGCCTCGGCGGCGGTGCCGGGCCTGGTGCGGCCGGTGGAGATCGACGGCCGCGTGCTGATCGACGGCGCGGTGGTCGATCCGGTGCCGGTGGCCTGCGTCGTCGGCAAGGCGCGCTATGTGCTCGCGGTCGACGTCACCGGCCGGGCCTCGATCCGCGACGGCCTCGTGCCGACCGCGCTGGAGGCGACGCTCGCCGCCGCCCAGATCATGCAGGCGGTGATCTCCGCCGAGAAGCTGCGCCAGCGGCCGCCCGACATTCTGGTGCAGCCGAGGGTCGACGGGTTCGGCATTCTCGATTTCCTGCACACCCACGCCATCCTGCACGCCTCCGAGCCGGTGAAGGACGAGGTCAAGCGGCGGGTGACGGCGCTGCTCGACGTCCGCACGAGCGCCTGAGCCGTCGATCCCCCGGCGCCGGTTGCCGGACCGACACGGGATCGTCACCGCCCTGTCGTTGGCCGGGCCGGGCTGTTTGCTAAGGTGGGCCTGGGGAACTTTGCCGCCTGTGGGCTGGGATGTCGCGGACACCAACGAAACGCGCCGTCACGCCGGGGCTGCACACACGGAGACGGCAGCGATGACGGGTGGCGTGGACTTCTGCGTTCTGTCCTACAACCGGCTCGACGACCTCAAGCGCTGCCTTGCCGGCGTCGAGCAGGCGATGACCGGGGGCGACCAGGTGATCGTCGTCGACAACGGCTCGACTGACGGATCGCGCGCCTTCCTTGCCGACTACGCGCAACGGAACGCTGCCTGCACCGTGGTCGAGACCGCCGAGAATCTCGGCGTGGCGGGCGGGCGCAACGCCGCCTATCGGCTGGCGCAGGGCGAATTCCTGGTCAATCTCGACGACGACTCCATCCCGCCGCCCGACATCGCCGCCCGCACCCGCGAGGCCTTCGCCCGCTATCCCAAGGCCGGCGTCATCGCCTACCGCATCGTGCATCCCGAGACCGGCGACGTGCAGAACGACAATGGCCCGCACGCCGTCGAGGTCGGCAATTTCCACGGCGCCGGCTACGCCATCGACCGCCGCACCCTGCAGTCCATCGGCCTCCTCGACGAGAAGTGCTGGTTCGCCGCCGAGGAGATCGAGTATTCGATCCGTGTCCGCCGGGCCGGCGGTACGGTGATGTCCGTGCCGGACATCGTCGTGATGCACAATTCGCGGCGGCGCACCGGCGAGCACCGGCTGAAGACCGAGCGGATGTGGGCCTACAATTTCAGCCGCGTCAGCTTCACCTATTTTCCGCTGAAGACGGCCTTCGTCTTCCTGATGCGGCAGTTCGGCATCGAGATTCCGCTGGGCTGGCGGCACGGCGGCGTGGTGCACTGGCTGCGGCTGCTCCAGGTCATGGCGTCGGGCGCCATCGACGGCCGCCGCAACCACGTCGCGCTGCCGCCCGAGGTGCTCGCCTTCTACACGTCGCCCGACACGCGGCCGGATGTCGGCAACGTGCCGCTGCGCGCCAAGCTGGCGCAGCGGCTGGCGAAGGCCTTTCCGCGCACGGCCTGACACAACTTTTGCGGCCTGGGGCGCAAAGGTTCGCGCCAGATCTCCGGATTGGGGCGAAGGCGTTCGGTTTGCACCGGCTCTTGCCAATCGGTCCTTCGCTGGCCACCATGCCGCCCGCCATGCCACGCAACGTCACATCGTTCCGGCCGCTGGCCGGGAGGGAGTTCGGAATGCCTGTCGCCTGCGGATGCCATGCGAATCATTTCTGCTGACGTCGTCGTCATCGGCGGCGGGGGCGCGGGCCTGCGCGCCGCCATCGCCGCCGCCGAGGCCGACCCGGGCCTCGCCATCGCCCTGATCTCGAAGGTGCTGCCGATGCGCAGCCACACGGTCGCCGCCGAGGGCGGCTCGGCCGGCGTGGTGCGCGACGACGACAGCCTCGACAATCATTTCGACGACACCGTCACCGGCGGCGAGTGGCTGTGCGACCAGGACGTGGTCGACTATTTCGTGCGCCACTGCACCGAGGAGATGGTGCAGCTCGAGCGCTGGGGCTGCCCGTGGAGCCGCAAGCCGGACGGCTCCATCAATGTCCGCTTCTTCGGCGGCATGAAGGTGCAGCGCACCTGGTTCGCCGCCGACAAGAGCGGCTTCCACATCCTGCACACGCTGTTCCAGACCTCGTACAAGTATCCGGCGATCACCCGCTACGACGAGTATTTCTGCGCCGACCTGATCGTCGAGGACGGGCGGGTGCGCGGCGTCGTCGCCATCGAGATCGCCACCGGCGAGATGGTGCTGTTCCACTGCAAGGCGGCGGTGCTGGCCACCGGCGGGGCGGGGCGGGTGTTCCGCCAGAACACCAATGCCGGCATCGTCACCGGCGAGGGCATGGGGTTGGCGCTGCGCAGCGGCGCGGTGCTGCGCGACATGGAGTTCGTGCAGTGGCACCCCACCTGCCTGCCCGGCACCGGCATCTTGATGAGCGAGGCCTGCCGCGGCGAAGGCGCCATCCTCACCAACAAAAACGGCGACCGCTACCTGCAGGACTATGGGCTGGGGCCGCTCGATCCCTGGCCGCGCGCGAAAGCGATGGAATTGGGTCCGCGCGATCGCCTGTCGCAGGCGTTCTGGCAC
The DNA here is from genome assembly GCF_008630065.1 of Blastochloris sulfoviridis. Classification (GTDB taxonomy): domain Bacteria; phylum Pseudomonadota; class Alphaproteobacteria; order Rhizobiales; family Xanthobacteraceae; genus Blastochloris; species Blastochloris sulfoviridis. The sequence goes on along the minus strand of NZ_VWPL01000006.1, from coordinate 21,344 downwards.
GAGGACAAGAAGGGCAACACGATCCAGACGCCGCACGGCAGCGCCGTCAATCTCGACCTGCGCCATCTCGGCGAGAAGAAGATCCTGGAGCGCCTGCCGCTGATCACCGAGGCCGCCCGCACCTTTGCCGGCGTCGATCCGGTGCGGGAGCCGATCCCGGTGCGGCCGGCGGTGCACTACACGATGGGCGGCATCGCCACCAATGTGCACACTGAGACGTCGATCTCCGGCCTCTACGCGGCCGGCGAGTGCGCCAGCGTCGGCATCCACGGCGCCAACCGGCTGGGCTCGAATTCGTTGGCCGAGATCGTGGTGTTCGGCAAGGTGGCGGGCGAGCGCGCCGCGCACTATGTGCGCTCCGCCCGCCCGGTCAGTCCTGGGCGCACCGAGCGCCAGGCGGAGGTGTCGGCGGCGCGTGTCCTGCGCCTGCTCGGCAACGAGCGCGGCGAGCGCCTCGCCGAGATCCGCGATGCGATGATGGACGCGATGGAGGAGGGCGTCGGCCTCTACCGCACCGAGTCCGGGCTCAAGGCGGCATGCCGCACGCTGGCCGAGTTGCGCGCGCGCTATCGCCGCGGCATCCGGCTCGACGACAGGAATCGCGCCTTCAACACCGAGTGGCTCGCCGCCATCGAGCTTGGCAGCATGCTGGAGGTCGCCGAGGCGATGGCCCATGCCGCGCTGTGGCGCCGCGAATCGCGCGGCGCCCACCAGCGGCTGGACGCCACGGCGCGCGACGACCGGCGCTTCCTCGTGCACTCCATCGCCCGATCCGGCGGCGACGGCGCGCCGCAGATCAAGTCGGCGCCGGTGACCATCACCAAATCGCGGCCGGGCTCGCGCGTCTATGGCGGCGCCGGAACCAAGGCCGAACTGACGTGAGGTGGTCCATATGACCGACACCCGCACTATCCGCATCGAGGCCCTGCGCTTCAATCCGGAGACCGATTCCGAACCGCGCCTGCAGCGCTACGAGGTGCCGTTCACGCCCGACATGTCGGTGCTGCAGGGGCTGCAGTACATCAAGGACCACCTCGACGGCTCGCTCACCTTCCGCTGGTCGTGCCGCATGGCGGTGTGCGGCTCGTGCGGCATGATGATCAATGGCCGCCCGCATCTGTCGTGCGAGACGTTTCTGCGCGACCTCTATCCCGGCCCGGTGCGGGTGGAGCCGCTCGACCATTTCCCGGTCCAGCGCGATCTCGCCATCGACCAGGCGGGCTTTCTCGACAAGCTGGCGGCGATCAAGCCCTACATCGTGTCGGCAAAGGAGCGGCCCCTCAGCGAGGGGCCGAGCCGCCAGACCCCGGCGCAGCTCGATGCCTATTACCAGTACTCTCAGTGCATCAACTGCCTCCTGTGCTACGCCGCCTGCCCGCAATTCGGCCTGAACCCGGACTTCATCGGTCCGGCGGCGCTGTCGCTCTTGCACCGCTACAATCTCGACTCGCGCGACATCGGCTGGTCGGTGCGCGCCGACGCGGCCAATGCCGACGTCGGAGTGTGGGAGTGCACGGTCGTCGGCTACTGCTCCGAGGTCTGCCCCAAGGGGGTCGACCCCATGCACGCCGTCAATGAGAACAAGGTCAATTCGGCGCTTGATTATCTCGGCGTGAAGCGCCTTCTGGGAGGCCGGTGATGGCCGAGGTGAGAACCTACCGCCGCCCCATGCCGGCGGACTGGTGGACCAGGAACCCGTCCTACGTCGTCTACATGCTCCGCGAAGCCTCGGCGGTGTTCTTCTTTCTCTATGCGCTGGTGCTGCTGTGGGGGCTTAACGCGCTGAGCCAAGGCGAGGCCGCGTTTGACGGCTGGCGGGCCTTGCTGGCGACCCCGGCGATGATCGCCTTCCACGCGGTGGCGGCGGCGTTCGCGCTGCTGCACACCGTCACCTGGTTCATGGTGCTGCCCAAGACCGCGCCGACGCTCCGCCTCGGCGGGCGGATCGTGCCGGTTGCCGCGGTGGTGGTGGTTGGCGTCGGTGCGTCGGCGGCGATCTCGGCCTTCATCTATGCCTGGGTCGCCGGGATCCTGCCGCCCGGCCTCGCCGAGGCGGTCCGCAATCTGGTTCCGCCGGGAGGCGCGTCATGAAGCTGAAGCGCTCGCAGGAACCGATCTTCTGGCTGCTGTTCGGCGGCGGCGGTACGCTGGCGGCGCTGGTCGGCGTGGTGCTGATCGTCATCACCGGCATCCTGGTGCCGGCCGGCAGCCTTCCGCCCGACACCATGAGCTTTGCCGCGATGCACGCCTTCGCCGCCTCGCTGTTCGGCAAGGCCGCGATCTTCCTGGTGATCACGCTTCTCTTGTGGCACGGCGTGCACCGCATGGCAGCCACCGCCCATCACATCGGCCTCGCCAGCGCCCACACCGCACAGATCGTGCTGCGCGGCTTCGCGGCGCTGGCCACCGCCGCCTGCGCCTATCTGCTGGTCGGGCTGTGAAACCAGCGGCCCCACGCCCCACGCGTCAGCGTCTGGGGCCGCTGGGATGGTTCAGTCTCCGGTCGAGGGGCGGTCTCCCCGTTGAGGGTATCATGACCCGGTCGCCCGGAAATCGCAGGGGCGGGCGGTACCGCGCCGCCAGATTGTAACGAAGGCCATTCTTCGCGTTGTCATAAACGGTTCTTTATCCGCCTGCCGCTAAGCTGGTCCCTGGAGCATGATCCGACGGCATCGGGTCGGGCGCTCCAGACTCTTGAGTTGTCGCATTCTCGTTCGCAAAGCCGGTTCCCACTTTTGCGGAGAATGCTCTGGCTGAGTTGCAGTACCGGACAGCATGACGATGGCGGCAATAGCCCGTGAGTCCCTCATCATCGCCCTTGAGGACGCGATCATCCGCGGCTCTGCCGGCCGGCGCATCGAGGTGCTGCGGCAGATCACCGATCTGTTCTTCGCCGGTGCGGAAGTCTACGATGATGAGCAGATCGCACTGTTCGACGACGTGATCGGCCGGCTTGCCAATGCCATCGAAGCGGAGGCGCGCATCGAGCTCGCCTCCCGGCTTGCGCCGGCCGAGAATGCGCCGCCGCGGGTCATCCGCCAGCTTGCGCGCGACGACCTGATCGATGTCGCCGGCCCCGTTCTGTCGCAGTCGCCGCGGCTGACCGACGACGACCTGATCGACATCGCCCGCACCAAGAGCCAGCCGCATCTGCTCGCCATCTCGGAGCGCGAGGAGATCTCGCCGCCGGTCACCGACGTGCTGGTGGCGCGCGGCAACCGCGAAGTCATGCACACGGTGGCGGCCAATTCCGGCGCGCGCTTCACCGACAAGGGGCTGTCCTGTCTGGTCGACCGCTCCGATGGCGACGAATCGCTGCAGATGGCCATCGGCCGGCGCCGCGACCTGCCGCCCCAGCTCTTCCGGGCGCTGATCGCCAAGGCCACCCAGGCGGTTCAGAAGCGCCTTCTGGCCATCGCCAATCCGCTCGATGCCCGCGAGGTGCAGCGCGTGCTGGCCTCGGTGGCCGATCGCATCGGCGAGGCGGTGGCGCCGGCCAAGCGCGACTTCACCGCCGCCAAGCGCAATGTCGAGACGCTGGTCTCGCGCAGCGCGCTGAATGAGATCCAGCTGCACAATTTCGCCCGCAATGGCCGGTTCGAGGAGACGCTGGTGGCGCTCGCCGAACTCACCGGCGTGCCGTTGGAGGTCGCCGAGCGGCTGCTGCTCGGCAGCCAGCCGGACCCGGTGCTGATCCTCGGCAAGGCCGCGGGGTTCACCTGGCAGACCGTGCGGGCGATCGTCCTGGTGCGGCCGGGGGCGCAGGAGATGTCCCAGGCCGCCCTCGACAAGGCGCTCTCGCACTTCGAGTGCCTGTCGGTCCAGACCGCGCAGCGGGTGGTCCGCTTCTGGCGGGTCCGCCGCAACACGCTCACCGCGACGGCGGGCTGATACCAACGGCAGCGAAAGCTGGCCGTTGGTTCCGGTCGCGGATTTTCGCGAAATCTCTGATTTCCGAAAAGAAAATCCGCGAGTTCAACGGCTTCACGCGTCAGCGTTTGGGGCCGTTCGTATGATACGGTTTACGGCCGATCAGGCCTGCGAGCCGTGTTCCGCCAGCGCCCGGCGCCGGAACACCAGATAGGCCGGCCGCCGCCCGGCGGCGATCGCCTTGGCCTCGTAGCGGGTGGAGGGCCAGCCGGTCCAGGGATCGCGCCAGTCGTCCGCCCGCTCGGCCGTCCATTCGAACTGCGCCGCGCGCTTCAGATGGACCAGCGTCCATTCCACATAGCTGTCGATGTCGGAGGCGAAGCGGAACAGCCCGCCGGGCCGGATCGCGCGCGCCATCAGCGCCACGGTGTCGTCCGAGACGAAGCGGCGCTTCCAGTGGCGCTTCTTCGGCCACGGGTCGGGATAGAGCAGGTCGATGCCGGCGACCGATCCTTCCGGCAGCCAGGGCAGCAGCCCGAGCGCGTCGGCATGGACGAGCCGGATGTTGGGGCGGGGCGTTGCGGCGAGCGCCGCCAGCATCTTGGCCATGCCGTTGACGAACGGCTCGACGCCGATGAAGCCGACATCGGGATTGGCATCCGTCTCGTGCAGCAGATGCTCGCCGCCGCCGAAGCCGATCTCGACCCGCACGGCGCGGACCGGACACGCAAACAGCGTGGCAAGATCGGCCGGCGCCGGCTGGGCGAGGTCGAGCGCGCGCGCGGGCAGCGCGCTCGCCATCAGCTCGGCCTGGGTGGCGCGCAGCCGGTGGCCCTTGCGGCGGCCGAAAAATGCGCCGCGGCGGGAGCTGGGCTCGCCGCCGCGGTCGTCCAAGGGGTCGTTCAGCGTCGTCACGTGCAGCCGGTCAGGCTACCGCGCGGCGCAGCGTGTCGGCCAGGTCGGTCCTCTCCCAGGAGAAGCCGCCATCCTCCTCCGGCGCCCGGCCGAAATGGCCGTAGGACGAGGTGCGCGCATAGATCGGCCGGTTGAGCTGCAGATGGGTGCGGATGCCGCGCGGCGACAGGTCCATGACGTCGCCCAGCACCTTCTCCACCACGCTTTCGGAGGCGTTGCCGGTGCCGTGCAGGTCGACATAGAGCGACAGCGGCCGCGACACGCCGATGGCGTAGGAGAGCTGGATGGTGCAGCGGTCGGCGATGCCGGCCGCCACCACGTTCTTGGCGAGGTAGCGCGCCGCATAGGCGGCCGAGCGGTCGACCTTGGTCGGGTCCTTGCCGGAGAAGGCGCCGCCGCCGTGCGGGGCCGCGCCGCCATAGGTGTCGACGATGATCTTGCGGCCGGTGAGGCCGGAGTCGCCGTCCGGCCCGCCGATCACGAACTTGCCGGTCGGGTTGACGTGCCAGATCGTCGCGTTCGAGATCCAGCCCTCGGGCAGCGCCTTCAGCACGTAGGGCTTGACGATCGCCTTGATGTCGTTCGACGACAGCGCCTCGTCGAGGTGCTGGGTGGAGACCACGATCTCGGTGGCCTCGACCGGCTTGCCGTTCTCGTAGCGGACGGTGACCTGGCTCTTGGCGTCGGGGCCGAGCACGCTGGCCTCGCCCGAACGGCGCGCCTCGCTCATCAGCTTGAGGATGCGGTGGGCGTAATAGATCGGCGCCGGCATCAGCTCGGGCGTCTCGCGGCAGGCATAGCCGAACATGATGCCCTGGTCGCCCGCGCCCTCGTCCTTGTTGCCCTCGGCGTCGACGCCCTGGGCGATGTCGCGGGACTGCGAGTGCAGCAGCACCTCGATCTTCGCGGTCTCCCAGTGGAAGCCGGCCTGCTCGTAGCCGATGTCCTTGATGGCCATGCGGGCGATGTGGGCGATCAGGTCGTGGGTGATGTCGGCCGGCCCGCGGGTCTCGCCGGCGATGACCACGCGGTTGGTGGTGGCGAGCGTCTCGGCGGCCACCCGCAATTGGCTGGGATCCCAGCCATAGGTCGGGCCGAGACGGAAGAAGGCGTCGACCACCTCGTCCGAGATGCGATCGCAGACCTTGTCCGGATGACCCTCGGACACGGATTCGCTGGTGAACAGATAGCTGTTGCGGGACACGGCAAGCACTCCGGCGCTGCGCGGGCCCAACCGGGCCGGCCGAGCTGAAACCATATGCGCCACGCCGGGGAACGTGCGCGCGCGTGTTTCTCGCAGCGCGCCCCGCCGCGGTCAAGAGTGGCCGGACGTTTCGTTCGGAGTATCGAACGCGACGCGAGGGCGCGTTTCAAGGGCGCGTTTCGCAAATGCGAGAACTGGGTTGCGAGGAACGCGTATCTCGCCCGGTTTCCGGCCAGTCAAGCCGGAGATCCGTCGACCGGCCGCCGAAATCGCGCGCTCGAACAGGGAAGCGTGTTGCGCGCCAGGGGGGATGGAAGAACGGGATCCGGGGCCACGAAGTGACCCACCGGATCCTTCGGGAGGCGACCAGGTCGTCCTTTCGGGAACGGACCGGGTCGCCACAGCCTTCGCACCACCTCGTGCGACGTCCTGAAGCAGCCGAGCCGCCGTCAGTTCGGCGTCTCGGTGGGCAGTTCGGCCAGTGTCTCGACCAGCTCGACGATGCGCCGGCGCACGCGGGCGTCGCGGATGCGGGTGAAGGCGCGGGTCAGCGACAGGCCCTCTGCCGTAGATAGAAATTCCGAAACGTAAGGCGGCGAGGCCGCATCGTTGAAGCTGATGTCGGTGCCATCCAGATCAGGTGCGCCTTCGAAGAAGAAGGAGACCGGCACGCCCAGCGTCTTGGAAATCTGCTGGAGGCGGCTGGCGCCGACCCGGTTCGTTCCCTTCTCGTATTTCTGGACCTGCTGGAACGTGATTCCCAGGGAGTCCCCGAGACGTTCTTGGCTCATCCCGATCATCATCCGGCGCATCCGAACTCGGGCGCCAACGTGCTTATCGACGGGATTCGGTGACTTTGCAGACATGATTCGTGTTCTTCTCCTTGCGACCGCCATGACCAACCACGTGCGGTCGAGTCTGGTACGGTCATAGTGTCACAATTAAAAATAGATCAACCCCAAGAAGTGAGAATACGATCACAAACAAGGGACCCATCGCCGCAATCCGAAGCAGACGAAACGTACCGGGATCGGCCGCGCACGGAAGGCTGCCCGGAGTGTAAACAACTTGTCGCAAGGTTAACATTGCCTTTGCTGCAGCTTCGCTGTACTGACGGAACCCCGCACGCGACGCGCGAAAATCACAATCGCCAGGGCGCCGAGCCAGAGGGTGAGGGGGATCGCGTCGGCCAGCCGCGCATAGGGTGGCGGGGTGACCGGACGGGGCAGGTCGGCATCGACGATACCCTCGCGCCCAAGGTTGATCTGCGCCCGCATGCGGCCGAGCGGGTCGACGACCCCTGAGATTCCGGTATTGGCAGCCCGCACCACGGGCATACCTTCTTCGATGGCACGCAACCGCGCCTGGGCCAGATGCTGGTGCGGTCCGCTGGTATCGCCAAACCAGCCGTCATTGGTCAGGTTCAGCATCCAGCCCGGTCGCGGCGCATCCTTGGGCAGGTCCGCCGCCGGCGCCCCCGGAAAGACGATCTCGAAGCAGATCAAGGGCAGCGTCGGCGGCGCCCCCGGCACCTCCAACGCCCGGCGGCGCGTACCGGCCGAAAATCCGCCCTGCACCCGGGTGAGCTGCTCCAGGCCGAGCGATTCGAGCGTCGCCTGGAACGGCAGGTATTCGCCGAACGGCACGAGGTGCACCTTGTCGGCGGTGGCGATGATGGCGCCGTCCGAATCGACAATCTGGACGGAATTGTAGACGTCGTAGCGCCGCGGCCCCTTGTCCGGCCGCTCCTCGGCGCGGGCCGCGCCGGTGATCAGCACGGTGCCGGGCGGCAGGTGGTCGGCGATCTTGGCCAGCACCGCCGGCTCGCGGCTGAGGAAGAACGGGAACGCCGATTCCGGCCAGATCAGATGGGTGACCGGCGCCCCCGAGGGCGGGCTCGCGGCGAGGTCGCTGAGCTTGAGATAGTGCGCCACCACCTCATCCTTGGCGGCGTAGCGGAATTTCACGTCCTGCGGCAGGTTGGGCTGCATCAGCCGCAGCCGCACCCCCTCGACGGTGCCGACCGGGGTGGTTGCCAGCCGCACCGCGCCGAAGACGAACATCGCCGCCAGCACCAGGGCGCCGAGGCCCACCCAGCGCCAGGGGTGGCGGGTGTCGCGCGGCGCATCGGCCAGCACCGCCGGCAGCGCGCCCAGCGCCACCGCCAGGAAGGTCAGGCTCCACAGCCCGCCAAGCGAGGCGGTCTGGGCGAGCCGGAGGTCGGAGGCCAGCGCATAGCCGAAGCTGTTCCACGGCAGGCCGGTCAGCACGTGGCCGCGCAGCCATTCGGCGGCGGTGAGGCCGACCGCGAGCGCCAGCACCCGTGCCGGTCCCGGCACCCACAGCGCCCGGGCGAGCGCGGTGCCGGCCGCGGTGAACAGCGCGAGCCCGGCCGGCAGCCCCGCCACCGCCACCGGCAGCAGCCAGCCGAACTTGTCGGCATCGACCAGGAAGGCGACCCCGATCCACCACAGGCCGGTCAGGAAATAGCCGAAGCCGAACCACCAGCCGATCGCGGCGGCCGCGCCGATCCCCCGCCGGCCACCGCTGCCGGCGCCGTCGAGCAGCCACACCAGAACCGGAAAGGTGAGGAAGATCACCGGCCAGGCCAGCGCCCCGAGCGGGGCCATCGCCAGCGCCGACGCGGCGCCGGCCGCCAGCGCCGCCAGCGCCCGAGAGCGCCCCCAGGCCAGGGTGAAGCGATGGGCGATCGGGGCGGCGATCACGAGTGCAGCACCGTGTTGGTGCCGGCCGGGTCGGCGTCGGCCGGGTCGGCGTCGGTGGGATCGGCGTGGGGCGGATCGGCCGGCGGGCCCTGCCGGCGCTGCCCGCGCTGGGCCGGCTCGCCGTCGCCGACCGGCACGATCCTGAGCCGCTTGACGCGGCGCGGATCGGCATCCAGCACCTCGAACTCGTAGCCGGCCGGCCCGGGCAGGATCTCGCCGCGCACCGGCACGCGTCCGGCCACCGTCACCAGCAGGCCGCCCAGCGTGTCGACCTCTTCGGCGCCCTCCATGTCGGCGAACGCCTCGCCGAAGGTCTCGCCCACCTCGTCGAGGCCGACGCGGGCGTCGGCGATCCAGCTCCCGTCGGGCTCGCGGGTGATGCTCGGCCCGGTGTCGTCGTCGTGCTCGTCCTCGATGTCGCCGACCACCTGCTCGACCATGTCCTCGATCGACACCAGGCCGTCGCTGCCGCCATATTCGTCGATCACCAGCGCGAGGTGGACGCGGGTCGCCTGCATCTTCACCAGGAGGTCGATGGCCGGCATCGACGGCGGTACGAACAAGAGGTGTCGCAGGAGCCCGGTCTCGAAGAGCGGCTCGGAGAGGTCGAGGGCCGAGATGTCGTAGCCGGCCCGCCGGAGGCCGTGCACGGCCTCTTCGCCACGCTCTTCGCCTGCCGCCTCGGCGTCCTGCGGGCAGGCGCGGTTGGTGAGATAGGCGACGAGGTCGCGGATGTGGACCATGCCCACCGGATCGTCGAGCGTCTCGCCATAGACCACCAGCCGCGAATGGACGGCATTGGCGAACACCTGCAGCAACTCGCCGAGCGGAATGTCCTTCGGCACCGCGATGATATCGGCGCGCGGCACCATCACGTCGCCGACCCGGAGTGTGCGCAGCCCGAGGATGTTGCGGAGCATGCGCCGTTCTTCGGGCGTGAAATCGGTGGAGGACGGCGCACCCTCTTCAAGCACCTCCTCCAGATCGTCGCGCAGGGAAGAGGTGGGTGGCCTCAGCCCGAGAAAGGCGCGCAGGCGCTCGAACAGGCTCTCCCCCGCGGCCGGTTCGGGGGGCGGCGTCAGCGAGGGCTGGGGACTTCGGGTCTCGGTGGTGTCTGGCATGGCTGGGTCAGTCGATACCGCGGGCGGCATAGGGATCGGCGATACCGAGGGTTGCAAGAATGTCACGCTCGATCGTCTCCATCTGCTCCGCCTCGCCGGCCTCGATATGGTCGTGGCCGAACAGGTGCAGCATGCCGTGAACGACGAGGTGGGCGAGATGGTCGGCGATCGTCTTGCCTTCGGCGGCGGCCTCCGCCGCCGTGGTCTCGAACGCCACCGCGATGTCGCCGAGCAGCACCGGCGCGCCGGGGATGGCGACCGGCGGCGCCGGGAACGACAGCACGTTGGTCGGCTGGTCCTTGCCGCGCCATGCGCGGTTGAGGTCGCGGATCGCGGCATCGTCGACCAGCGCGATGCTGGCCTCGGCCAGCGCCGGCCGATGGGGCATGGCGGCGAACGCCGCCTCGGCCGCGGCGCGCACCCCGGCCTCGACGCCGGGCACCGCCGCCCACAGCGGGCTTTCGACCGACAATTCGGTTTCGAGCCGGGCCGGGTGTTGCCGGATCTGGTCTTGCCGGGTCACGCTGTTTCGGGCCGGAACGTTCACCGTCCGCTCCCCTTGCGCGTCCGCTGGGCGTCGCGGGCGTCATAGGCGGCGACGATGCGGGCCACCAGCTCGTGGCGCACCACGTCGGCGGCGCTGAACGCCACCTGCGAGATGCCCTCGACATCGCCCAGCAGGCCGACCGCCTCGACAAGGCCGGAGGACTGGCCGTCCGGCAGGTCGATCTGCGAAGGATCGCCGGTGACGATCATCTTGGAGTTCTCGCCGAGCCGGGTGAGGAACATCTTCATCTGCATCGGGGTGCAGTTCTGCGCCTCGTCCAGGATCGCCACGGCGTTGGCCAAAGTGCGGCCGCGCATGAAGGCGAGCGGCGCGATCTCGATCTCGCCCGACTGCAGCGCGCGCTCGACCATGCCGCGCTCCATCAGGTCGTAGAGTGCGTCATAGACTGGGCGGAGGTATGGATCAACTTTCTCGCGCAAATCGCCGGGCAGAAAGCCGAGTCGTTCGCCGGCCTCGACCGCCGGACGCGACAGAATGATGCGGTCGACCTCGCGCCGCTCGAACAGGTGCACCGCGTGCGCCACGGCGAGCCAGGTCTTGCCGGTGCCGGCCGGGCCGGTGGCGAACACCAGCGTGGAGCGCTTGAGCGCGCGGATATAGGCGTCCTGCACCGGGGTGCGGGCCCGCACCACGCGCTTGCGCAGCCGGATCTCGGCCGAGGCCAGCCGGCCCGCCGCTTCGTCCTCGAACAGCGAGCCCTGGGCGGTGACGAGGCGGATCGCGCCCTCGACGTCGCCCTGGGTGAGATCGTGGCCGGTGCGCAAGAGCTCGTAGAGCGAGTCGAGCACCTTTCGGGTCTGCTCGCAGGATTCCTGCGGCCCGGCGATGGCGACGTGGTTGCCGTGGCTGTCGGCGATGACGCCGAGCCGCCGCTCGATCAGCGCCAGATTGCGCCCGTATTCGCCGAACAGTGCGTTCGCCAGCCGGTTGTCGTCGAACTCCAGCACGAGCTGAGCGCCCTCCAGCGAGCCGATGCCGGCTGCAGCCTGTCCGCGGCGGCTCGTGCGCTCTGCACCCACCCTCACACCCCCCTAGACCGCGATTGGACGTGCGGCCGCGTCTTCAAGCTCGCCGAACAGCGTGTGGCTGCCGACCGCCACCAGTCGCACCGGCACGATGCGGCCGAGCATTTCGGGCCCGGCCTGCACGTGCACCGCCTGCATGTGCGGCGACTTGCCGACGATCTGGCCGGGCAGCCGGCCCGGCTTCTCGAACAGTACCTCGACCGTCCGGCCGACGCTCGCCGCGTTGAAGGCGCGCTGCTGCACCTCCAGCAGCGCCTGCAGCGCCGAAAGCCGCGCCGACTTGACCGCGTCGGGCACCTGGGTGTCCATCGCCGCCGCCGGCGTGCCCGGTCGCGGCGAATACTTGAACGAATAGGCGCTGGCGAAGCCGATGCGCGCCACGAGGTCCATGGTGTCGGCGAAGTCCTCGTCGCTCTCGCCGGGGAAGCCGACGATGAAGTCCGACGAGATGGCGATATCGGGCCGCGCCGCCCGCACCCGGTCGATGCGCTCGAAATAGAGCTCGCGGCCGTGGCGGCGGTTCATCGCCGCGAGAATCCGGTCGGAGCCCGACTGCACCGGCAGGTGCAGATAGGGCATGAGCTGCGGCAGGTCGCGGTGGGCGGCAATCAACTCCTCGCTCATGGCGCGGGGATGGCTGGTGGCATAGCGCAGCCGGGCGATGCCCGGAACCTCGGCGAGCCGGGCGAGCAGGCGCGCCAGCTTCCACGCCCCCCCGTCCGGTCCCTCGCCGCGATAGGCGTTGACGTTCTGGCCGAGCACGGTGATCTCGCGCACCCCGGCATTGGCGAGCCGCGTCACGTCCGCCACGACCGCCGCGACCGGGCGGGAGACCTCGCCGCCGCGGGTGCCCGGCACCACGCAGAAGGTGCAGAAGCGCGAGCAGCCCTCCTGGATGGTGACGAAGGCCGCGGCCCCGCGGCCGGCGATCGCCGCCGGCGAGGGCGGGGCGAGGCGGTCGAACTTGTCCTCGGGCGTCAGCGCAGTGTCGACGAGGCCGGGGCGGTCGGCGGCGCGCGCCACCAGCTCCGGCAGGCGGTGATAGCTCTGCGGGCCGACCACGAGATCGACCACCGGGGCGCGGCGCACCAGGTCGGCGCCCTCGGCCTGGGCGACGCAGCCGGCGACGGCGACGATCAGCCGGCGGCCCTCGGCGGCGGCGGCGTCCTTCATCACCCGCAGCCGGCCAAGCTCGGAATAGACCTTCTCGGCCGCCTTCTCGCGGATGTGGCAGGTGTTCAGCACCACCAGATCGGCATCCTCGGCCGCCTCGACGCTGACGAACCCTTCCGGCGCCAGGGTGTCGATCATGCGCTCGGCGTCATAGACGTTCATCTGGCAGCCGAACGACTTGACGTAGAGCTTCTTCCGGCGGGAAGCCTCGCGGGGCGGCGCGGCGGCCGGGCCGGGGCACGGGCGGGGGTCGTCGGTCCGGGAGTCGTCGGTCATCGTCTGCGCGAATCGATCTTTCCGAGTGTCGCGGCCTGATGCGACGGGACTGTGAAACCGGAACGCGGCGAAGGCAGAACCGTCGCCGGTAGCGCCACGCCTGCACCGCCGTACCTGTAACGCCGTACCTGCCGCCGGGCGGCTGCGGCATCCCGCCACCCGCGCGGCCGGCCGGGCGGGGCGCCTCGGGACGGGCCTTGTTGCGCAACGCCGGGGTCTTAGCGGGTTTCCGGCAAAAAGGGAACGGCGGCGGTGTGGGGCAGGTCCCGCCCCAGCAGCGCGGCCGCGGTCATCGCCCGCACCGCCGATTCGAGCGAGCGGGTGGTCTCCTTGCGGCCGCTGTTGCCGTCGAACGGCACCGGCGGGCCGAAGCTCACCACCACGTCGATGGCGCTGCGCTTCAGCAGGTTCATCAGATGGGGCGGCATGTCCATGTCGCCGTACCAGGCGACGTGGGGGCGCAGGAAGCGTCCCATCGGCAGGCCGTCGAGCCTTGTATAGGCGATCGACACCGGCTGCATCGTCACCTTGCCGTCGGCGGCGCTGCCCAGCGCGTCATGTGCCGCGCCGACCAGCGCCGAGCGGAACGGCAGGACGCGGTTGCCATCCGACGAGGTGCCCTCGCCGAACAGCACCACCGGCTCGCCCTCGGCCATGCGCGCGGCGATCTCGGCATTGACGTCGCCGGTCTTCAGCCGGCGCGAGCGGTCGACGAACACCGAGCGCTGCAGCTTGGCGAGCAGGCCGAACACCGGCCAGCCGGCGATCTCCTGCTTGGCGACGAACACCAGCGGGAACAGCGAGCCCAGCACCGGAATGTCGAGCCAGGAGACGTGGTTGGCGACCACCAGCAGCGGCCGGCCGCGGGCGGGCTCGCCGCTCACCCACACCCGCACGCCGAGCAGCCGCAGCAGCACCCGGTGATAGGCCAGCGGAACGATGCGGCGGATCGGCAGCTTCAGCGCCACCGCCGCCCATTGCACCGGCAGCAGCACCAGCGTGACCAGCACGAGGGCCGGAATGACGAGAATGGCAGGCATCAAGACCCGGTGCGCGACGGATCGCTCGAAGTGTCATCGAGCGGCAGGCAGTACAGTTCCAGCCGGTGGTCGACAAGGCGATAGCCCAGCTTGCGGGCGATCTCGCGCTGGAGCAACTCGATTTCGTCGGACTGGAACTCGATCACCTCGCCGGTGCGCAGATTGATCAGATGGTCGTGGTGGGTCTCGGTGCGCTGCTCGTAGCGCGAGCGGCCGTCGCGGAAGTCGTGCCGCTCGATGATTCCGGCATCCTCGAACAGCTTGACCGTCCGGTAGACGGTCGAGATCGAGATGTGCTCGTCGACGGCGGAGGCGCGCCGGTAGAGCTCCTCGACGTCCGGATGATCCTCGGACTCGGCCAGCACCCGCGCGATGACCCGCCGCTGCTCGGTCATCCGCATTCCCTTGGCGGCACACAGCGCCTCGATCAGGCTCGTCTTGGAGATCATCACAAAACCTGTCCCCTTCGCCACGATCCGCCCGGCCGCGGGCTGTGCAGGATCGCAGCGTGACTCAGAGTTCCGAAGTGCGGCCCTGCGACGCAGTGAGCGGCTACTTTGTCGGGCCGGGACGCCGCGCGCAACCCCGCGTGGCGCGGCCTGCACGGCAAATCGCAAGACGACGCAACGTCATCCGAGTCATCCGATGGTCCGCCGCAACACAAGCGCGGTCGCGGCTTCGCCTGGGCGGGCGTAATACGCCTTGCGCCGCCCGACTTCAACGAAGCCGGCGCCATCATAGAGCCGGCAGGCCACGGCATTGTCTTCGGCGACCTCCAGGAAAACCTCGCGCACGCCGATCGCCGTCAACTGGTCGAGGTGATGGCGCAGCAGCGCACGGCCGACGCCGAAGCCGCGCTCGGCGGGGCGCACGACCACGGTGAGAACCTCCGCCTCGGTCTCCGCCCGCCGCGACAGGAAGGCGCCGACGATGTCGTCGGGCCCGTCCGGCCCCAGGGCGACATGGGCGACGCTCGCCTGGTCGGTCAGAAGCCGCTCGAACTCGTCCTCGCTCCAGCCGCGGTCGAAACCGGTGGCGTGCAGCTCGGCCAGCCGGGCGCAATCGCCTGTCCGCGCGTCGCGCATCGCCGGCGGGGCAGCGGGGGGGAAGACAGGAAAGACAGGCATCAGCAGCGGGCGATTCGGGCGGCGTCCTGCGGCCGGGCGTCGGGCGGGCGCAGATAGACCGGACGCGGCAGGGCGTCGGGCGAGGTGGCGGCTCCGAGCCGGGCCACCCAGGCGATGTCCGGCGCCCCGCGCGGATCGACCAGCAAAGGGGGGCGCTCGACCGCCGGCCACGCCGCGGCGAGCAGAGGCGCGCCGGAGCCGACCAGCCGCACCTTGCCGATCGCCGCCACCCGCACGGCATCCCTGAGGCTCGACACCCGCGGCGAGATCATTGCCCGCCCGCCGGGGCCGGCGATCTGCATATAGACATTGCCGTGCTTGGCATCGATTGCCGCCACCACCGGCACCCGGTCGTCCTCGGCCATCACCGGCGCCGACAGCGCCGCCAACGTGGTGACGCCGACCGCCGGCCGGCCGAGCGCCAGCGCGAAGCCGCGCGCGGCGGCGATGCCGACCCTGAGGCCGGTGAAGCTGCCCGGACCGACGGTGGTGACGATGCGGTCGATGTCGTCGAAGCCGAGGCCGGCCACCCACATCACCCGCTCGACCAGCGGGATCAGCGCCTCCGCATGGCCGCGGTGCATCGGCAGGCTCTGGACCGCGCGAATCTCGTCCGCCGCTGCATCGAACAGGCAGACCGAGCAGGCACTGAGAGCCGTATCGAGGGCGAGGACGCGCAACCTGAACCTCCGCGGCCCTTCATGCGGTGAATCGTCCCGGAAGAAAAGCCGGCACGCGCGCCGAAATGATGCGGCTTCCGGTTGGTCCCTTCGGGATCCCGCAAACCGTATGACGCCCCCGGCTGCGCCGGAGTCGGGGACGCCGCAGGGGGAGGGCGCCGGTCAGACCGGGCGGACTTCCGTAACGTCCGGCACATAGTGGCGCAGCAGGTTCTCGATGCCGTGGCGCAGCGTGGCGGTGGAGGACGGGCAGCCCGAGCAGGCGCCCTTCATCGACAGGTAGACGACGCCCTCCCTGAAGCCGCGGAAGGTGATGTCGCCGCCGTCATTGGCCACCGCCGGGCGCACGCGGGTCTCGATCAGCTCCTTGATGATCTCGACCGTCTCGCTGTCGGCGTCCTCATAGAACTCGTCGTCGGCCGCGCCGGCACCGGCGTCGTCGCGCAGCAGCGGGCTGCCGGACATGAAGTGTTCCATGATCGCGCCGAGGATCGCCGGCTTCAGGTGCTGCCAGTCGCCCCCGGCCTTGGTGACCGAGATGAAGTCGCCGCCGAAGAACACGCCGGCGACGCCGGGAATGGCGAACAAGCGCTCGGCGAGCGGCGACCTGGCCGCGGCCTCGGCGTCGCGCAGGTCGAGCGTGCTGTCTTCCAGCACGGCCCGGCCGGGCAGGAATTTGAGGGTCGCCGGATTGGGCGTGGCTTCGGTCTGGATGAACATGGGGTACTCCGGAAAGCCCGGTCAAGGCGGGCGGGTCACCGTTGTCTGCTCTCCAGAGCGTCCGCCGATCCGATAGAGCCCGGCGGACGCTCCAAATGACTGAGTTGTCGCATTCTCTTCCGCAAAACCGGTTCCCGCTCTTGCGGAGACTGCTCTAGCAGGTGGGCAGGAGAAGAAAAATGGCAAGCGCCGTCAAGCCGGACCGCCATGCCCAGACCGTCAGGCAAGGGCGTCGATCTCGTCGTCGCTGAGATGCCCGGGCACGATGGCCAGCGGAATGGGGAAGGTGCCCGATGCCTTGCCGGCCAGGGTCGAGACCAGCGGCCCCGGCCCCTCCGAGCCGGTGCCGGCCGCCAGCACCAGCACGGCGATGTCCTCGTCCTCGTCGATCAGCGACATGATCTCGGAGGCCTTCTCGCCCTCGCGCACCACGCATTCCGGCTCGATGCCGGCAAGGGCGCGCACCTCGCGGGCAAAGCGCTCCAGCGTGGCGGCGGCGGCCTCGTGGGCCTCCGCCCGCATCAGGTCGGCCACCCCCAGCCATTGCTGGTCCATGTCGGCGGTCTGGATCACCCGCAGCATCAGCAGCCGCCCGCCGATGCGGGCGATGCGGCGCGCGGCGAAGCGCACCGCGCGGTCGCACTCGGGCGTGTCGTCGACAATGACCAGGAATTTCGGCTTGTGGCCGGATTCATAGGCGCGCCGCTTGCGGCTCATCGGCACCCCCCTGCCGCGATCCCGCCGGATGCTGGCACGGCCGGGTGGGGGGCGACAACCCTCCCGGCTCGGCCGGCACCGCAAGACTCCTCAGCCCAGAAGGCCGAACTCCTCAGCGCAGCAGGCCGACGATGTCCTTGACGTGGTTCATCGTCTCGGCCGCGATCACCCGCGCCCGCTCGGCGCCGTCCTTCAGCACGCCGTCGACAAAGCCGGGATCGGCGAGCAGGCGGCGCATGTCGGCGTTGAGCGGCGCGAGCTTGGCCACCGCCAGATCGGCCAGCGCGTTCTTGAAGGTGGAGAACTGGCCGCCGCCGAACTCGGCCAGCACCGCCTCGACCGACCTTTCGGACAGCGCGGCATAGATGCCGACCAGGTTCTCCGCCTCCGACCGGCCCTCCAGCCCCTTGGGCTCGGAGGGCAGGGGCTCGGGGTCGGTCTTGGCCTTGCGCACCTTCTGGGCGATGGCGTCGGCGTCGTCGGTCAGGTTGATGCGGGCATAGTCGGAGGCATCCGACTTCGACATCTTTTTGGAGCCGTCGCGCAGGCTCATCACCCGCGTCGCCGGGCCCTGGATGACCGGCTCGGTCATCGGGAAGAAGCCGTCGGCGAAGCCCGCCGCCTCGATCTGCGGCCGGAAGTCGTTGTTGAACTTCTGGGCGACGTCGCGGGTCAGCTCCAGGTGCTGCTTCTGGTCCTCGCCCACCGGCACGTGGGTGGCGCGGTAGAGCAGGATGTCGGCGGCCATCAGGCAGGGATAGGCGTAGAGGCCGACCGACGCGTTCTCGCGGTCCTTGCCGGCCTTCTCCTTGAACTGGGTCATGCGGTTGAGCCAGCCGAGCCGCGCCACGCAGTTGAACACCCAGGCGAGCTCGGCGTGCTCGGCCACTTTCGACTGGTTGAACACGATGCTCTTCTTGGGGTCGAGCCCGGCGGCAAGATAGGCCGCGGTGACCTCGCGGATGGCGCTTTTGAGCGCGGCGGGATCCTGCCACATGGTGATGGCGTGCATGTCGACGACGCAATAGACGCAGTCGTGGGTGTCCTGCATCTTCACCCAATTGACCAGCGCGCCGAGATAGTTGCCGAGATGCAGGTTGCCTGTCGGCTGCATGCCCGAGAACACGCGCTGTGCGAACGCCATGATCAGAACTCCCCCAGATAAGGCGGGCGCGTCATGGCACCGTGGCGCTCGCGACGCAAGCGGCGAGATGGGTTTGGCCGCTCTGCGCCGCGCCGCGGCGTTGCGTCCCGCCCGAGCCGCCGCTATGTGTCGGCAGCTTCGGGCGCCGCCGCTGGCGCCGCACCGCAGGCAGTCTTGGGGCGTAGCCAAGTGGTAAGGCAGCGGATTTTGATTCCGCCATTCCCTGGTTCGAATCCAGGCGCCCCAGCCAGCCTCTGCAAGACCCCTGATTTCTTTAACGAATCTGCCGGATGCGGCTCGAACGCCTCAGGTGGGACACAGGCCCGCGGCACACCGGCGCGACACGGGAGCTTCGCCGGCCTCGCCGCTGCAGCCATCCGGCTCCCGTAATAAGGTTTCCGGTCGATCCCGTCGGGATATCGGGCGCGGTCGCGCCGAAAACCCCAGGTCTGCAAGAGACTCTCGAGAACGGGATTTGCGGCGATCGGACTACGGTCTCCGGCCTGATCGGCCGGAAACCGCATGAAGACCGCAGCAAAGGCCTTGCCCTGCGCCAAATCGGCGCAACGCTCGGCTGAATGGCGATATGGACTTTCGTTAAGGTTTCATGCAGGTGTGGAACACATGACGTTTCCCGCGTCCGGGATAGCCGAAGGCAGTTCTTGCCGCGAAAGCCGCCATGTTTGACGAAAAGCGAAGATCGCACCGCAGAGACTTGCAATGGCATGCCTATGTCGTCCTGGAGGATGGCAGGCGGCTGTGCCGGGTGAGCGACATTTCCGACCTCGGCGCCTTCCTCAAGGTCGAAGGGCCCGCGGACATTCCGGAAAGCTTCGTTCTGCAGCTGACCGTCCTGGGGCCGCCCTGCCGGTCCGGCCGCGTCATGTGGCGCGATGAGCAGGGTGTCGGCGTGGAATGGACGGGCCGGGTCAGCAAGGCGGCGTGCGCCGACGGGAAATGCACCTTCGATTGCCCCGGGGTTCTCGGCGGGGCCGGCGGTCCCGGGGATGACACGGGCGACGACCACGCGTGGCTCTGACAGCGCTTGTCACTGAGAACGCGTGGCTCTGACAGCGCTTGTCACTGAGAACGCTTGTCTCTGAGAACGAGGCGGCCGGCGCTATTTCGAGGTCGTCCGGGAAGCGGCCTTCGAAGCGGCCTTCCGTCTCGGCTTGGCGTCCTGGGGCAGGGCGGCATCCCGCGTCAGCCGCAGCGCCTTCAGTCGTTCGGTCTTTGCATGAATGGCAGCCTGGTTGGCGTGATACTCGGCCCAGGCCGCCGATTCCGCCTTCTCCTGCGCTTCCTTGCGGAAGTACTGGCGGGCTTTCTCGGCCGCCGTATTCTGCCGAGGAGTGTCGGTCATCGTGAGGCTCTCGTGTGAAAAAGCCCCGCTGCCCGGCGAACCGGGTGCGAGGCTTAAACCAGAGTTTTACCAGTACATCCGTGGTCGAAGCTCCACGGAGGTGCCGCTGCCGTCAGACGGCCCGTAGATTGTCGGCAGATGATTTGCCGGTCCGCCGGTCGGCAACCACGTCGAAACTCACGCGCTGCCCTTCGTTCAGGGTGGACATACCGGCGCGCTCCACCGCGCTGATGTGCACGAACACATCCTTGCCGCCGTCATCCGGCTGGATGAACCCAAAGCCCTTTTGGCCATTGAACCACTTCACGATTCCTTGCGTCATGTCGTCGAATCCTAAAGATAAGGTGTGAGGCGGTGCGACCGCTCAGGCGTCAGAGATCGAGGCTTTGGTGGGAAACCGTCAGTCAAGCGCGCGTTGCGCGGCAAGGCCAAGTCGTTCGGCCGAAACCCGATGGACCTTTTTAGACGGGATGGCGGTGCGAGGCAAGGAAAGCCAACGGGATCATAATAGGTTTATGTCGCCAGTTTCCCGATCGGCTGGGGAACAATTTTGGCTTTGGCATTTCGACCTGCCAAGCCCTGGCTGGCGGCTGCCCCAGCGTGCCCCCGCCGCTCCTTGGCCAGCCGCGACGCTCACACCCTGCGCCGCTGATCCAGCTTGCGCACGACGGCCGACCAGAACCGGTGCTGGCGCGCATCCGCGACGCTCTGGCGCCGGTTCTCAAGCGCGACGGCGCGCGCCTGCGGGCCATGCTGCCCGATCAGCTCCGCCACCCGTCCCCTGACGGTGCACATGAATTCCTGAAGCGTGACATCGTTCACCTGGGCCATCCTCGCGCGCCGAAAAAGGACAGGGCGGCTCTGTTCCGGCCACACCCCGCCCGTGCCTCAACCAAGAACCGGTGGGCGCGCTCTGCCGCTACATTGGATTGCATCCAAGTATGAACGGCACGGCCGAACACAATGGTCGACGCCACGAAACGGGAGCGCTTTTTCGGTCCGGAGCAAGACCCTCGCCGCTCCCGGCCCGCCGCTGGCGCATTCTGCGCAAACGCGGGAACCGGCTATGCGAAAAGAGGGTGCGATCGCTCAGTCTCTTGGCGCATCCGCCTGGTTCGATCGAATCGCCGGATGCTCTGACGGCGAGCGTCCGGCGTCGGTGGTGACGGCAGATGCCGGGGCGGCTGCGCCGGGGTCAACGGCGGCCAGGGCGAAGTGCAACCCGAGAATGGGCGCGAACACCAGCCCGAGAAGGGCAACGACGATGAGGGTCACGCTGTCGCTGCGTGCATCTGCCGCCCGCTCGCGCGGGCCGGTGGAGAACAGGTTCTGGAGGGTCATGGCTCACCTCGCTTGACCAGCCGCCTCGGGCCGGTCGCGTGGCGAGCCGATCAAGCGATCAGGCGGCGGTCACGCGGTCGGCCGGGGGCGGCGCGGTCATTCGACTACTGTCGCTTGGCATGGGATTCGGAGTTCCTGTGATGACACGCGTCGGCGCTTGGGCGTCAGCGTGCGAACGCTCCTCAGATGCGCCCGATGGGAGAGTCCGTCAACCCCCGAAACCAGGGCGATCGGGTGAAGAAAGGCGTGACAAGGTCCTGAAGTGCTGAATCTGTCGGTTCCTTCGATTCGGATGCGGAGGATGGGCGATGGAGCCAGCGGAACCGGACTTTGC
>NZ_VWPL01000069.1 GCF_008630065.1 Blastochloris sulfoviridis | reverse complement strand
CCACGGCTGTCCGGCACGGATTGTGCTTGAAGAGGTGCACGGCATTGATTCTGCTTGTTTCCAGTTGGTTGCGAATCAATTGGACCCGAGAGGATCAACGCCGTGCAGCACCAGAATAGCGTCTTCCATGGCCTTCTGAAGCACGTTCCGTGGGCGGTGTTCGACCGGCTTGTGGGCGAGCACCACGCCGACTGGGACGATCGCGGCCTGAAGACCAAGGCTCATTTGATCGCCATGCTGTATGCGCAGCTTTTCGGTGTGCGGAGCCTGCGCGATCTCGAAACCAACCTGAAGACCCACGCCGGCAAGCTGTATCATCTGGGAGGCTGCACGGTGTCACGGTCGGCCCTGTCGACCGCCAATGCGGCGCGCCCGGTTGAGGTGTTCGGCGGTCTTTTGTCGGCCCTGATGGCGCAACTGCAAGCCGGTTATCGCCGCAAGATCGGCGACTGCGTGCGTCTGATCGATTCGACCAGCGTGAGGTTGAGCCGCCTCAGCGGCGACTGGGCGACGTTTTCGGCGGGCGTTTGCGGGGCCAAGGCGCACATCATCTACGATCCCGACGCCGACCAGCCGCTGTACCTGATGGTGACGCCCTCCAACGTCAACGACATCACGGCGGCCAAGGCGATGCCGATCGAGGCGGGGGCGAGCTATGTGTTCGACCTCGGCTATTACGATTATGGCTGGTGGGCGAGGCTTGATCAGGCGGGTTGCCGCATTGTCACGCGGCTCAAGTCCAACACACCGTTCGCCGTGGTGGAGGATCGGCCGGTCGCACCGCGATCCGCGATCCGCAGCGATCGGATCGGACACCTTCCCAAGCGGCTTGCCGCCTCGCGCCGCAATCCGATGGCGGGCCTCGTCCGTGAAGTGCGCGTCATCATCGAGACCGGCAAGGAACTGCGCGTCTTCACCAACGATCTTGAGGCCAGCGCGCAGGACATTGCCGACCTCTACAAGCGTCGATGGGCCATCGAGCTGTTCTTTCGATGGGTCAAGCAGACCCTGAAGATCAGCCACTTCCTCGGAACCTCCGAAAATGCGGTTCGTATCCAGATCGCCGTCGCGCTGATCGCTTTTGTGCTGCTGCGCCTGGCGCACGAGGCAAACAAAATCGTCGCAAGCCCGCTCGCCTTCGCCCGGCTCATAAAAGCCAACCTTATGGAGCGGCGGCTCATTGCCGAACTCCTCACGCCCCTGCCAAGACCACAGCCGCAACAGGCGGCCTTCGCGTTTCAGCCGGACGCAACGCGCGCGGCCCACGCCCGCCGCCGCGCGCGCCACCAACCGAGGCCCGCCGCATAAGCACAATCCGTGCCGGACAGCCGTGGG
>NZ_VWPL01000068.1 GCF_008630065.1 Blastochloris sulfoviridis | reverse complement strand
CGGCCGATGGCGCAGGCGCGCTTGAGCAGGCCCTTGAAGCCGGGGGCGAGGACGGTGTCGCCGGCGTCGATGGCATATTGGGTGTCGCGGATCAGATGGGCGAGGCAGACTTGGTTCTCGCGCCTGGCCCATCCCATCTGGCCGCCATAGCGGTCGGAGATCCAGTAATCGGGCCGGCTCTCGCCGAGGAAGCCCTCCACCACCGCCTTGGAGCGGTGCTGGTCGGCGACGAACACCGCGCTGTCGCCGTGATGGAACACCCACAGCCACCATATGTGGAACGGCCCCGCGGGCAAGGGCTTTCTTCAGACTTTTCCTCCGGCGGGAACGGTGCGGTCATATGTCCGGCCTTGATTGGCGCGGTCTTGGACCGCTGGCCTCGATGAAGTCCGCGATGCGAGGGGCTGATCAGTTTGGCGCGCTGGTTGCGCACTGGTGGCTACGACCTCTCTCGCCTCGGGATGTCGTCCCGTGGAGTCATCGTCTGCTGGTGCACCTCACCCTCTGCCCGGCATAGACGCCGGTCAGTCCGTTTTGCTGGGCATTCGGCTCACGCGTTCGCCGCGCCGGTTGCCACAGCTGGTTTCTGATACGTCCCACCCTTGGTGAGAAGCACCCATATGATCCGCGCCATCTTGTTGGCCAGCGCGACGGCGACAACCTTGAAGGGACGGCGCGCCAATAGGGCGACCAGCCATCGGGGCGCGTTCTCATTGTGCCTGACGTATCGCAACACCGACGTCGCCCCGAGGACCAGCAGGCTGCGGAGCGTCGTGTTGCCCATTTTCGATATCCCGCTGAGCCGCTCCTTGCCGCCACTCGAATGGGACTTGGGTGTCAGTCCCAGCCAGGCTGCGAAGTGACGGGCGGATTTGAACCCGTCCGGATCGGGAACCAGGGCTTTGATCGAAGCGGCGATGATCGCGCCGACACCTGGGATGGTTGCCAACCGCCGCATGTCCTCGTCGCGCTTCGCTATCGCGACGATCTCCCGCTCGAGCTTTTCGACCTGCCGCGCCAAGGCCTCGATCTGATCGGCGATCGCGCTCAACGCGAAGCGCGCGGCGTCCGGCAAGCGCGTGTCGTCGGCGTCGCGCACGATGGCAATCAGCGCCGCAACTTTGGCGGTGCCGATGCCGGTGATGATGCCGAACTCCGACAAATGGGCGCGCAGGGCGTTGATCGTTTGCGTCTGCTGACGGACCAGAAGATCGCGGGCTTTCAGGACCATGGCGGCCGCCTGCTGGTCGGCCGACTTGATCGGCACGAAGCGCATCGTCTTGCGGGTCACCGCTTCGCAGATCGCTTCGGCATCGGCCGCATCGGTCTTGCCTCGTTTGATATACGGCTTGACATAAAT
>NZ_VWPL01000067.1 GCF_008630065.1 Blastochloris sulfoviridis | reverse complement strand
TGCCCGACTTTAACACCTTTTTTTCGTAACCTACGGACCCGACGTCGTTTTTGGCGAAATTCGAGACGGCGTGGCACTACGCCTTGGGCGTCCGCGGCGCTTCAGGGCCGGTTTCGGCGCCGGCTCGGGGTCCGGCGGCTTTGCCTGTCGCGCCCGGGGCGGCAGCGCGATGCGGACACGACGGAAGAGATCGCTCACCGCCGGCGTCGCGTCGGTGCGCACCAGCCAATCGACCTCGCGGTGCCGGAGCCGGACCTGTTGGAGCCGGTCGAGCTCTCGCAGCAGCACCGACCATTCCGGAACACCGCCGGCACCAAAGACCTCGTCGAGTTCCGCGCGCATCAAGAGCGCCAGGAACGAGCAGAACACGTGCCCC
Organism: Blastochloris sulfoviridis; assembly: GCF_008630065.1. Classification (GTDB taxonomy): domain Bacteria; phylum Pseudomonadota; class Alphaproteobacteria; order Rhizobiales; family Xanthobacteraceae; genus Blastochloris; species Blastochloris sulfoviridis. The sequence continues at coordinate 1,571 of NZ_VWPL01000067.1, read as the reverse complement.
CGGATCGCCGCGTCGGAGGAATGGAAGATCGGCCGGGTGCGCATCACCGCCTTGGCGCGCAGGAACTGCTCCTCGACCTGGAGCAGATCGCGATAGCGCAGCACCGCCTGCAGCGGGGTGATCTTGGCGTTGGTGCGCAGCACGAAGATGCCGTCGAAGCGAGCCTCCTCGGCGAGCTTGCCGGGGTCGATCTCAAAAGCCGGCTGACCTTCGGCCTTTTTCGATTTGCGCAGGAAGCGTCGGTAGGCCGAGTTGCCGATCAGCGCCTTGTCGCCCTTCTTCAGCTGCGCTTCGAGCCCGGCCACGATCGCTTGGCGATCGGCGCGGTCTTTCTCGGCCTCCGCCTCGTTGCGGCATACGATGTACCGAATGCCGGCAACGGTGACCTCCTTGACGAACAGCTGGGTCTCGCCGCGTTCGCGCTCGATCAGCAGCGGCACGAAGGGCCGCTCATCGGCCAACACCACCGTCTTCACCACGGTGTCGGTGCGCTCGCGGGCGCCGAGGATGTATTCGAGCTTGCGCTCCTCCAGCCCGGCAATCGTCGAAGCCGAGATCATGCCGCGGTCGGCGACCACGCACACCCGGCCGATCCGGAAGCGGCCGCGCAGCCGGTCCACCACCGGCAGCAGCGTCGTGACGTCGGCGGTGTTGCCCGGCCACATCTCCGTGCAGATCGGCCGCCCGGCAGCGTCGACCACCAGGGCCAGGATCATCTGGTTGAGGTCGGGCCGGTAGTCCTTCGAATAGCCGCGCTCGCCGAGCGTCTCGCCGCCCTCGCCGTAGAACGACAAGCTGGTGGTGTCCATGAACACCGCCGACAGGTCGGAGAACAGGTCGCGGCGGCGCGCGAACAGCCGCTCCTCGATCTCATCCTTGATGCAGCGAGGCGCGAGCTCGCCCTCAGCAGCCTTCGCGATCTCCTCGCCGAGCCAAGCCATTGCCCGGTAGAAGTGATGGAGGTCGAGCCCGTCAGTGCCGGGGATGTCGTAGTCGGCCATCCAGGACGCGCAATCGCGATCGGAGCCGGACACGAACAGCCGGTGCAGGGTGGCCACGAACACCGCGCGCTCGACCGGGAACTCGAAAGCGCGGTCCTTCAGCAAATCGCCGAGCACGGCGTCGATGCCGAGGCGCTGCCAGACCCGCCCGAACACCATGGGACCGCCGATGCGCTTGGCGCCGGCCGAGAGCTGGCCCTCAGTGTCCTCATCGAGCGCCCGCAGCAGCAGGACCTGGTCGGTGAACTTCGCCCCCGACGCCAGCAGCGAGGCCAGGGCGCCGGAGGTGGCGAGGTCGTCGACGCGGCCGAGGGTGGCGATGACGGACTGGCGGACGGCGCCGTCGACGCGCTTGCTTTCGACGATCTGGACGTAGGCGCGTCCGCCGGAGCCTTTGAGACGGAAGAACATGGCGGCCTCCGAGGCTGACACTACGGGATCAGACTCGGAGCCTTCAATCAAGCTATTTCTAGCGCTTGGCGTGGCACTACGTTTTGCGAAATCACTGACTCTACCCTAGCAAAATCAACGGCTTACGACGAAATCGGCCGTTTCACTGTTCAACTCGGG
>NZ_VWPL01000066.1 GCF_008630065.1 Blastochloris sulfoviridis | reverse complement strand
TCGCGCACAACGACCTTGCGGCGACCGACGAGGAGACGCCGCTGGTGCTGTCGGCTGCGAGCCTGCTCGCCAACGACACGGATGTCGATGCCGGAGACACGAAGACGCTCGTGTCGGTGTCGGCGATCTCGGCCTGCGGCGCGACGGTGCGGATCGAGAACGGCAGCGTGGTCTACGATCCGCGCGCGGCGGCGGCGCTGCAGGCGCTCGGCGCCGGCCAGACCGCGACGGACACCTTCACCTACACGATGCGCGACGCCGCCGGGGCGACCTCGACCGCGACCGTCACCGTGGCGGTCGGCGGCCGCGACGACCTGCCGACCCCGGACGGCATCTACCGGATCGGGACCGAAAGCTTGGTGAATACGGTGACGGCGGGCTGGCAAAGCGCGTCGAAGGCGGCCGGGCTCGCGACCGGCGGCTTCGTCGTCACCTGGGTGGACGGCGGCCCCGTCAGCGACGGCGAGGGCAGCAGCATCAAGGCGCAGATATTCGGATCAGCGGGCGACAAGGTCGGCTCCGAGTTCCTGGTGAACACCGGGACTGCAAATTACCAGGATACACCGGTCGCGGCCGGGCTCGCCAACGGCGGGTTTGTGATCGCGTGGAACGACGACAGCGGGACGCTCGGCGACGACGGCCGCGGCATCAAGGCCCAGGTGTTCGATGCCGCTGGCGCAAAACTCGGGCCGGAGTTCCGCGTCAACACCGAAACCGCCAGCAGCCAGGTCTGGCCGTCGGTGACAGCTCTCTCTGGCGGCGGCTTCGTCGTCGCCTGGGACGACAGCAGCGGCATGGGCGGCGACAGCGACCACAGCGTCAAGGCTCAAATCTTCGGCGCGACCGGCGCCAAGGTCGGCCCCGAGTTGCTCGTCAACACGACAACGGCGGGCTGGCAGGGGCTGGTGACGATCACCGGGCTTGCGAACGGCGGCTTCGTGGCCACCTGGGAAAACCAGCCGAATAGCGGCGGCGGTTACGGCATCGAAGGCCAGTTGTTCGATGCCGCTGGCGGCAAGATCGGTTCGGAGTTTGCGATCAACACCAGCGCGACCTCCGGTCTCGACACTCGCCCGACGGTGGCCGCACTGGCGGATGGCGGCTTCGCCGTCGCGTGGTGGGGCTCCACCGCAAAAGCCCAGATGTTCGACGCCTCGGGCAACAAGGTGGGGTCCGAGCTCGCATTGACGGACCCAACCCAGTATCGCGAGCCACTCGGTATCGCCGGACTGGCCGGCGGCGGGTTCGTGGTTGCGTGGGTCGATTATCGCGGCACGCTCGACGACACCGATTGGTGCGGCATCACGGCCCAAGTGTACGGGTCCGACGGGACCAGGATCGGCGAGGACTTCCGCGTCAACACCCAGATCGCCAACGCCCAATGGCGGCCGGCGGTGACCGCTTTGGCGGACGGCGGGTTCGCCATCACCTGGACCGACAGCAGCGGCACGCTCGCCGACGCCAGCGGCACCAGCGTCAAGATGCAGGTGTTCGGCGACGCGCGGGCGCTGGCCACGGCCAAGACTGCCACGGCCAAAACCTTCACCGGAACGGCGGGCAGCGATACGCTCGCGGGCGGAGTTGGAGCGGACATCCTGGTTGGCGGCGCCGGCGACGATCTGCTGATTGGCGGTGGCGGCAACGACATCTATGTGTTCGGCACCGGCGACGGTCACGACCTCGTCGACAATTCGGCACCGGACGGGCGCGCCACGGCGGAGGGTACCGCGCAGATCGGGGTCTCCAAGCTGCAGCTCTGGCTCGCCCGCGCCGGCGACGACCTCGCCATCCGCATCCTCGGCAACCAGGACCGCCTGACGATCGACGACTGGTTCGTGGACAGCAACCACCAGCTCGCAACCATGCGTTCGTCGGACGGCTTTGCGCTGAGCAACGACGCCCTCGGCCAGCTGGTGTCGGCCATGGCGACGTTCGAGGCCAATTACGCTTCGAGCCACAACGGCGTGGCCTTCGATCCGGCCACGGCCAACGGCAGCATCACCGACGCGGCCGTCCTCGCGGCGGTGAACACGGCCTGGCGGCAGGCCGCGGCGTGATTGAGAGTCCTCAAGCCGCGCTGGATGGGCGACT
>NZ_VWPL01000065.1 GCF_008630065.1 Blastochloris sulfoviridis | reverse complement strand
TTGATGTCGCGAGGATCGTGAACTTGGCGGAAAATCGAGATGAGAGCCTGCATGGGAGCCTCCCCGAATCGAGAAGCCTCATGAATGAATCCTTCTCTACCTCCCGCGCAATGCCCTTATACTCATCTGCGATTCCCCTGCCCACAAGGGGAGAGGGAAGAGGCGGCTTCCGGCCGAAGGCCGCTTTGAGCCGATCAGCCGGGTTCGCTTCACACTTTTGCGGAAAACGCTCCGGCTTCCGGTTGGTCGCGTTTTCTGTCGCAAAACCGCTTCACACTTTTGCGGAAAACGCTCCCCATGCGCGAAGGTCTCCAGCCCGTCAGCCCCTCCACCCTTGCCCGGCTTCTCGCCACGGAGGCGGACGCCCGCCGCGTCGCCGACCTGATCGGCGAGAGCTTCGATCCGGCCGAGACCGCGGTTGCGGCATTCGAATTGCCCGATGAGTCCGGCTGGAGCGTCGAGGCCTATTTCGCCGATCCGCCCGATGAGGCGGCGGTGCGCGATCTGGTGGCGCTGGCGGCCGGCGCGGAGGCCGCGGCCGCCCTCGTCTTCGAGGCGCTGACGCCAAAGGACTGGGTGGCCGCCTCGCTCGACGGGCTGAAGCCGGTACAGGCGGGGCGCGTGGTGGTGCATGGCGCGCACGACCGCCACCGCGTCCCGCCCAACGCGCTGGGCATCGAGATCGAGGCGGCGCTGGCCTTCGGCACCGGCCACCACGGCACCACGCGCGGCTGCCTGATCGGCTTCGACCGGTGGAACAAGGCGCGGCGCGCCGGCGGGGCCACTCTGCGGGCGCTCGATGTCGGCACCGGCACCGGCGTGCTGGCGCTGGCGGCGGCGCGGGCGGCGCGGCTGCCGGTGGTCGCCACCGACATCGACCGCGATGCCGTGGTCACCGCGCGCGCCAATGTCCGCTTCAACAAGGCGGCCGATCGGGTGCGGGTGCTGCATGCCGGCAGCCTGACGCGCGCCGATGTGGCGGGGGCCGGTCCCTATGACCTGGTGTTCGCCAACATCCTGATGCGGCCCTTGATCGGGCTCGCGCCGCAGATCCGCCGGCTCCTGGCGCCGGGCGCGCGGGTCATCCTGTCGGGGCTTCTGCCCGGCCACGCCCGCGCGGTGGTCGCGGCCTATCGCGGCCAGGGCCTGCGGCTCATCCGCCGCCGCACGCTGGAGGGCTGGGTGAGCCTCGACATGGAGCTGCCGGCTTCATCGGCGCGCCGGGCGTGAGGCGCGCGCCCTGTCCCTCTCCCCTTGCGGGAGAGGGTGCCGAGCGATCGATGAGATCGCGAGGCGGGTGCGGGGGTGCTCTCATATGCGTTTGCAGCACCCCCTCACCCGGCTCGACCTCGCTTCACTCGGTCTCGCCACCCTCTCCCGCAAGGGGAGAGGGAAGAAGAGAGCCGTGCCGCTCGCCGGCAAACAGCCTCTTCTGCGGACGATCCCGGGTCTCGCAGCTTCGCTGCTCGCCCGGGATGACGGCTTCCCTTACGCCGGGCGCGGCGGCATGGCGATGCGGCGGCCGGCGCCCTCGGGCGGCGTCAGCCGGTCGTGCGCCTGCTTCATCAGCGCCAGCCGGCTGAGGATGTCGGTTGGGAAGTGCGCGGTCTTCTTGCGCATCAAATCGACATGCAGCGCCATCTGCTCGGAGGTGGCCGAGACCCAGCCTTCGGCGGCGTGATAGAGCTGCTGGAACACGTGCACGCGCTTGTCGTCGAAATCAAGAAGCTGCACCGTCACCCGCACCGGGTCGTCGGCCTTCAGCTCGCGCATGTAGCGCACGTGCACTTCCGCCGTGACGTAGGACGCCCCCTTGTGGCGGACGTAATAGGGGCCGAGCCCGACCAGCAGCATCGCCTCGTCCATCGCGCGGTCGAACAGCACGTTGTAATAGGCCATGTTCAAATGGTCGTTGTAGTCGACCCAGCCGGGGTCGACCACCATCGGCGCAGAGACGAACGGCGCAAAAAAGACAGGCACGAAGTCGACGCGGTCAAGCATCGGACCCTCCGCATTCATGGTCCGTGGAGCGGCATTGTGCCTCCTTTTCCGGCGGACGGAAACGGTCGCGTGCCCGGCGAGTGTTTTGCTAAACAGAAACTGTGGAGCTGCGGCACGGGTTCCGGCTCCGGAAAGGCCAACATGTCCGCATCATTCTGCCGGCCGCCAGAGGAAGCGGTCGAAACCGTCGTCGCCGCCCTCGGCCAACGCTTCGGTGCCCGCTTCACCACGTCGCAGGCGGTGCGCGACCAGCACGCCCACACTTTGACTTGGGTCGCCCCGCAGCCGCCGGACGCGGTGGTGTTTCCGCATTCGACCGAGGAGGTGCAGGAGATCGTGCGGGCGTGCGCCGCACACCGCGTGCCGATCATCCCCTACGGCACCGGCTCGTCGCTGGAAGGGCAGGTGAACGCGCCGTTCGGCGGCATCTCCATCGACACGCGCGAGATGAACCGCATCGTCGCGGTGCACGCCGAGGATCTCGACGTGGTGGTCGAGCCCGGCGTCACCCGCTCGACGCTCAACAGCTATCTGCGCGACGCCGGCCTGTTCTTTCCGATCGATCCCGGGTTTGATGCCTCGTTCGGCGGCATGGCGGCGACGCGTGCCTCGGGCACCAATGCCGTGCGCTACGGCACGATGAAGGACAACGTGCTGGCGCTGACGGCGGTGCTGGCCAACGGCGAGGTGATCAACACAGCCCGCCGCGCCAAGAAGTCCTCAGCCGGCTACGATCTCACCCGCCTCTTCGTCGGCTCGGAGGGCACGCTCGGCATCATCACCGAGCTGACGATCCGGCTGTCCGGAATCCCCGAGGCGATCTCGGCCGGCATCTGCCCGTTCCCCTCGATCGAGGCGGCGTGCGAGGCGACCATCGCCACCATCCAGAGCGGCATTCCGGTGGCGCGCATCGAGCTGCTCGACGAGGTCGCGGTTGGCGCTTCCAACCGCTATTCCAAGCTCGATCTGCCGGTCACGCCGATGCTGTTCCTGGAGTTCCACGGCACCAAGGCGTGGGTGGCCGAACAGGCGCAGCGGTTCGGCGAGATCGCCGCCGAATGCGGCGGCGGCCCGTTCGACTGGGCGACCGAGCCGGAGCGCCGCTCCAAGCTGTGGCAGGCACGCCATGACGCGTTCTGGGCGGCGCTGGCGCTCCGGCCCGGCTGCTCGGGCCTGTCCGGCGACGTCTGCGTGCCGATCTCGCGCCTTGCGGAGTGTGCCGCCGAGACCAAGCGCGACGCCGCCGAGCTTGGCCTCACCGTGTCGATGGTCGGCCATGTCGGCGACGGCAATTTCCATGCGCTGGTGGTGATCGACAATGACGACGCCGACGAGGTGAAGCGCTGCAAGACGTTCCTCGGCCGGATGGTCGACCGGGCGATCGCCATGGAGGGCACCTGCACCGGCGAGCACGGCGTCGGCCAGGGCAAGATGGGCTATATCGGCGCCGAGCTGGGCGAGGGCGCGCTCGACGCCATGCGCGCCGTCAAGCGCGCGCTCGACCCCGACAACATCCTCAATCCGGGCAAGATCTTCGCGCTGTAGAGCATTTTCCGCAAAAGTGGATACCGGTTTTGCGAAAGAAAATGCGACAAGCGAGATGCTTGGGGCGTGCCCAGTGATTGTAAAAGAAGGGCGCCCCCCGCGAGGGGGGGCGGGGGGGGGGGTCGCGGGGGGCCGGCAAACAAACGGGGGCCAGCGCCCCCCGCCCGGG
>NZ_VWPL01000064.1 GCF_008630065.1 Blastochloris sulfoviridis | reverse complement strand
TCAGCTCGCGGTCAGAATGTTCCTTATTTGTTCCCGCAAGCTACGCCAGAGTCAACCGGACTCTTTGGCTGTGGATGCTCACCCGGTACATCCGCGACGGCAAGCTGTTCGTCGACAACGCGGCGGGGGTGCTGCTGTAATGCTCCATCGATTAGCCTGTTGGAGCTAGTTCTTCTTCCCGCTGGATGATTGCCGGAAGTTCGTGATGCGCTGCCAGGCCCTCCAGCGACATGTTTTCCAGTACCGCATCGTGAGGTACGAGGAGATACCGCCAAGGCTTGCCGCCGTAGCTGGCGGCATGGGCGGTGGCGTGCCCGATCCAAATCCGGGCGGCAATAGCCTTAGCCTTCACAGTCTCGTCCTCAAGGTCCTTTCTTGCCTTGATCTCGACAATCAGCTTCTCGCTGGTGGTCTCGACGACAAAGTCGGGCTCATAACGCTCGGTGCGCCGATACTCGATTTGGAATTGCTTGCGGCCTGGCTTGACCCAGCGCAGCACGTCGGGCTCACGGTCGGCGTCGATCAGAACGGCAAAGAGCCGCTCTTCGTCGGACTGGAAGGATTGCTCAGGATAGGCGCATTTCTTGAAGCCGCCGAAGACATGTCGGCGCGTCTCTGACGCGGGCGTGACTGGCATTCTGAAGTCACGGACCCCCTTCGGATGAGCGACCTTGAATGTCTGCCGCTCCAAAATCTGAAAGCCCCGATAGACCCGCGCCTGATAGCGAGTCGGCGTCTCGACATAGTGTTTCATCATCTGTCCGAAGATGATTTGCGCGAGCCGCTTTCCTTGATGGACGAGCACGTTTTCGACTGCCGCATCGTCGGGCAGGTAAGACCGCAGCCGCGCCACAATTTGACCGGCCAGTTTGTAGAGAAGATCAGCGTTGGCGTCGTAATCGACTTGCTCGAAGTCGATCAGATGCACGACGAGGTAATCCTCGAGCCGCTCCTCCCGGATCACGGCCATGTTCCGCGCAATTGTGAGACGCTCCCCGGTACGCATCTGCTGCACGACGATCTCGTCGGAAAGCGGTTGAGGCGCGACCGTGTCGAGGTCGGATAGGTCGAAGTCGTTCAAGCTGAACGTGACGTCGCTGGTCGGAAGCACCACGATCTGGGGGATCTCGATGGTGTTGTTGACAACGATGTGCGTTACGGCCTCCACGATCTTCGCCGCATCCGGCTTTGCAAGGATGCCCTCCAACGTACCCTGAACAGGGCGCATCAGCTCCTGCACCCGTTCGGTGATCTTGCTCTGCACCTGCTGCGTTTGAAGCTGCGCAAGGTTGGGGAGTTCACGCTCCATTTGCCGGATGACCTTATAGGTCACGGTGGCGTAGCTCTGCGCTTCCGGTGTGTCGAAGACGTACGGTACCTGCGGCTGCTCGCCGAGTTCGCCGTGCGACGCGCCGCCCAGGCCGGTGATCATCGACTCGACGATGGACGGCGACACCAGTTCCACCGCGCCGTCACGCCAGACATTGCCCTCCGTGTCGATCTCGACCGACTTCAATAGGATCGACCCCGGTTCTTTCGCTCTTTTGATGATCTCGTCGAAGCGATCATGCGCGATGACCGTCAGCGTATCGATGGCCTCGTCACCTGTTCGCACGCCGTAAGGCAAGCGCAAGCCGCGCCCGAGCGTCTGCTCGGTGAGGATCTCGGAGGCCGACGCTCGCAGCGGCACGATGGTATAGAGGTTGGTGACATCCCATCCCTCTTTCAGCTTGTTGACGTGGATAACGATCTCCGTTGCCCCGTCCTGCTCCAGCGCAAGAAGACGCGACGTGGCTTCGTCGCTCTCTTCGCCTCTCAGCGCCGAGTCGACGCGGATAACGCGCCCCTTGTAGCGGCCCGCAAAGAATTGGTCCGACTCGATCCGCTTGCGGATCGCCTCCGCGTGCGTCGTGTCCTGCGCCACGACCAGAATGAACGGATGGACAAGCTTGTCTCCCGTCCGTTGGGCGTAGTCGATCAGTTTGAGCTTAACATTCTCGTGGGCCTGTACGCCGTCTTCGAGCTTGATCTTTTCAAGCTCGTCGTCGTTGAAGCCGCGCGGGTCAAAGTTTTTGCGGGTCGCGACGGCGGGCTCCTTCACGAAGCCGTCTTCCATGGCTTCCGCAAGGCCGTAGCGGTAGATGACGTTCTTGAAGTCGACCGACTTCGCGCCGACAGTCTTGGGCGTGGCGGTCAGCTCGATGCCCAGCATTGGCTTCAGATCCGCGATGGCCTTGAAGCCGGCCTTGGCGCGGTAGCGGTGCGCCTCGTCCATCAACAGCACGAGGTCGGGCAGCGCAGCGAGGTAGTCGTAATAGCTCTCGCCGATATATTCATGCAGCTTTCGAATGCGGCCCACGTCCTTGTTGATTTTGTCGACGTTGAAGACGTTGATGATCACGTCGGCGTCGATCAGTTCGCCCTGTCGCCGAAGGCCGCGCCCTTGATCCCAATTGTCGCCTGTCACGAGCTGCGGCGGGGACTGGGCAAACTCGGCGATGCCCTTGAAGACATATTTCGGCTTGCCCGGAGTGAAGTCGTCAATCAGTTTTTCGTAGATCGTCGTGTTGGGCGCGAGCACGAAGAAGTGCTTCGAGTGGCCCGTCAGCGCGAGATAGGTGATGAACGCGCCCATGAGCCGGGTCTTGCCGACGCCGGTGGCGATAGCAAAGCAGAGCGAGACGAAGTTGCGCTCGAAAGCTTCGACGCGCTGTACGTCCCGGTCCGCCAGTTCCTGAATGGCGGCAAGCGCCTCGGTCAGATCCTTCGCCGAGCGTAGCGCCCCACCGACGCTGTGCAGGATTTCAAGGCTGCGCTCCTGCGGCTTACGAAGCGACATGCGCGCGGAAATCTGGCGGATCAGCCGGTCGGTGGGGATGCGGGAGGGAGCAGCGGCAAAGTTCATGGATCAATCCTCATCGCAGTCGAAGAGGGTCGGGGCGAAGGTCCGCGCGGGCTTGGCCTTACCGGCGGGTTTCACAGCAGGCTCCAATTCGTCAGGTGGTTCCCGCTCCGGCAAACTCGCGATCTTCAGGCTGTAGTCGTCCTTGCCCCATTCGCAACGCGAGAGGATCGCGTGAGGAATTTTCGTCACGGTCAGGTTGTCGAAATCGTCGATGCGAGCATTGAACGCCTTGCAACAGATGAGGAGCGTGCGATCCGGTCCGACATCCTCGGAGATGGCGCGCAACTGGTCATGCGTCATCGCGAGCGTGGTGACATAGATGAAGTCGCGCTCGGAGGAGTGGCCGTGCTTCCAATATTCCGCCTTGTCCTGCGAGGGCGAATAAGTGAAGCCCATGTGCTTGCACATGGCTTCGGCCAGCATGGCCGGGTTATACTCTTTGGAGATAATCCAGCGGCCCCATTTATCGACCTCCAGCAGCGAGGGCGCGAGGCGATAGAAGCGGAAACCGCCGCCGCCCTGCCAGCCAGTCACTTCAGTAACGCCGCCCTTATCCTCGCCGTCGATCACCTTCCTCAAGCGCGGCACGATATGGGTTTGGGCGTGCTCGCCCAGTTCGACCATGATCCAGCGGCGGCCCATTTTGTGAGCGACCGCGCCGGTGGTGCCGGAACCGGCGAAAGAGTCGAGCACGAGATCGCCGGTGTTGGTGGCGATATGAATAATGCGTTGAAGCAGGAACTCGGGTTTCGGTGTCTCGAAAGCAGCCTTCTCGCCAAACAAAACCTCTAATTCACGTGCCGCATGCTGATTTAGTCCGACGTCATCCCAAATTGTTGGAGATGACATGCCGGCTTTCGCTTCGCTCTTGAATAATTTTCGCATCGGGGTTCGAGCTTTGCCGTCCTTTCCCCAGAAAAGACGCTTAGAGCCTGACCCAAAAGGGTGTTGCGCCCGGCATGGTTGCATGATTCACCGGTCTCAGAGTTCTGGGACGGTGATTT
>NZ_VWPL01000063.1 GCF_008630065.1 Blastochloris sulfoviridis | reverse complement strand
TTTGCGAAATCACTGACTCTACCCTAGCAAAATCAACGGCTTACGACGAAATCGGCCGTTTCACTGTTCAACTCGGGTCATGACAAGTCTGATCGATGAATTGAATACAACAAATCAGGGTCAAAAATAAATCTGGGCACCCTGACGCCGCAAGCTACCTCGCGGCCACCCTGCCATCGATTACCGACAGGACATCGGATGATGTTTTGTTGTTTGGCCGCTTGCTTTTAATTACGGAAGCCGATTCCGGCAACGGCACAAGCAGCCTTGCGTTGCCGATATCTTCTCTTCTTGCCGGCACCAGCGCCGAAACTTCGCGCTTTTCAGTGCGATCCAGCAGGAAAACCTCGCCGACCCGATAGGGATGGCTGGCGTTCCTGATTTCCATCGAGATCTGGTTGCAGTTGTTCAGATCCCAGAACGTCAGCCACACGCCGGTCGGCAAGGTCACGATTTCAATAAGCTGAACACAAATCATCCGACAATCTCCAATTCTCAAATCAATACATCAGCCACGAATCTTCCTGTTCATGCCACCCGCTAACGATGCCAAATTTTGCCTGTCCTGACAAGATGTTGTCACGCGAACGTGCGCTCATTGCAAGGTTTCGCGCTCCGCCAGCGCCCGCTTGACCGCCAGGACGTCGCGCCACGCCAGCCGCTTCTGCAAGGGCTGGCGCAGCAGATAGGCCGGGTGCAGCGTCGCCATCGCCCGGATATCGCGATCGCCCGCGCGGTAGGTGAGCCAGCGGCCGCGGGTCTTGAGGATGCCGTCCCTGGTGCCGGTCAGGCTCGACGCCGCGAAGCCGCCGAGGAACACCAGCACGTCGGGATCGACCAGCTCGATCTGGCGGGTGATGAAGGGCAGGCAGATCGCGCTCTCCTGCGGCGTCGGCGTGCGGTTGCCGGGCGGCCGCCACGGCACGATGTTGGCAATGTAGACCTTGGTGCGGTCCAGCCCGATCGCCGCCAGCATGCGGTCGAGCAACTGGCCGGCGCGGCCGACGAACGGCTTGCCCTGGCGGTCCTCCTCCGCCCCCGGCGCCTCGCCGACCAGCATCAGCCTCGCGTCCGGCGCGCCGTCGGCGAACACCAGCCGCGAGGCGGTGGTCTTGAGCGCGCAGCCGTCGAACCGCTCCAGGATCGCCCGCAACTCGTCGAGCGAGGCGGCCTCGCGCGCCGCTTGGCGGGCCGCCATCACCGCCGCCTCCGGCGGCAGCGGGGCGGGGGCGGCGGCCGGCTCGTCAACGGGGGCGGTGCGGCGCGGCGGCGGCGCGGTGGGAAAGCGGTGCGGGCCGTCCGGGCCCGGCCTGGCGGCGGCAGGCAGGTCTGGCGGCGGGAGCGGCGAGCGGCGCTCCGCCTCGCGGGCGGCCTCGGCGAAGCGGTCGCGCGGCGCGTCGCCGAGCGCCACGTCGATGCCGGCCCCGGCGTAGAAGGCCAGGAGGTCGGCGAGCGCGGTGCGGAGGTCGGGGGCGGTCATCGGCGCCATCCTAGCAGCCAGCCCCGGCACTCCGGCAAGGCCCGGCGCACCCGCCGAAGAAACGCCTGAAGGGATGCTCAGGCGCGGGGCGGCCGATAGTCATGGGGATCGAGACATGCGTCGTAGAATGTCTGATCCATCCTGATCCACTGTGTTTTCGCGATGCCTCTGCTGGAAGACGCATTGGGTCCGGCGGGAAATGCACAGGCAATCGTTATCCAGCGCTTCTGCTCGGCAGCGATTTCCTTCACCTCGTGCGCAACCTCCGCCAAGTCCTGATCCTGACTGTATATGACGGCGACGTCGAACTCGCGCTTGCGGGTCCGTGCAACGAGGTCGAGCGCCAATCTGACGTCGATTCCTTTTTCCTGTGGCGTCGTAATTGTTCTCTCTTCGCCGTTAGGATCGATGATCGTTTGCCGATGGTATCGAATTTGTCGGGTTGTGACGAAAACACCTGCCCGCTTGAGTGCAAGAATGCGCTTTGACCAGTATGCGCTCCACATCGGACTTTCTTTGGCGCCCGGCACCCCCGTGTAGAAGCACACGAGGGTCGGGATCCACCCGTTTGCGGCACACACTGCCGCGTGAAGCTTCACTGGGTCATAATTCGGATGGTGGTGGCCGAACGCATCTTTGGCATGCCGAAAGAGGTTCTGGCCGTCTATGAAGGCCATCGCATAGAGCTTGGTCGGCTCGTCACACATCATCGGCTCAAACAAAAACCCCGTCGGGGACCGTTTCCGGCCAAGTCCGACGGGGAGCTAATCTTTGATATTTAACGCCGGAAGCCGGGGATCTGTCAACAGTCCTGAACCTTTCGTCGGCATTGTCAACGCCAGTGAGTCGTGAAATGACCATAATGAAAAAGACTTAATGTAGGAGGGAGCGACCAATGAGCGAGGCTGAACTGCCGCCGCGCGAGCGCATGGATTTCGACGTGGTGGTGGTCGGCGCGGGCCCGGCCGGGCTTGCCGCCGCCATCCGCCTCAAGCAGATCGCCCCCGACCTCGCGGTCGTGGTGGTCGAGAAGGGCTCGGAGGTCGGCGCCCATATTTTGTCGGGCGCGGTGGTCGACCCGTCGCCCCTCGATGCGCTGCTGCCCGGCTGGCGCGGCGAGGACACGCCGTTCAAGACCGCGGTCACCGACGACCGCTTCTACTACGCCACCCAGCGCGGCGGCGTGCGCCTGCCCAACTGGCTGATGCCGCCCTTGATGTCCAACCATGGCTGCTACATCGTCTCGCTCGGCAATGTCTGCCGCTGGCTGGCGGCCAAGGCCGAGGCGCTGGGCGTCGAGATCTATCCCGGCTTCGCCGCCGCCGAGGTGCTCTATGACGAGGCCGGCGCCGTCATCGGCATCGCCACCGGCGACATGGGCGTCGCCCGCGATGGCCACCACAAGGACAGCTTCACCCGCGGCATGGAGCTGGCCGGCAAGTACGTGCTGTTCGCCGAGGGCGCGCGCGGCCAGCTCACCCGCCAGCTCGTCGCCCGCTTCAAGCTCGACGCCGGCCGCTCGCCGCAGAAATACGGCATCGGCCTGAAGGAGCTGTGGCAGGTGGCGCCGGAGAAGTCCAAGCCCGGCCTCGCCCAGCACTCGTTCGGCTGGCCGCTCGACGACGCCACCGGCGGCGGCTCGTTCCTCTACCACATGGAGGACAACCAGGTGGCGGTCGGCTTCGTGGTGCATCTCGACTACGAGAACCCGACGCTGTCGCCGTTCGACGAGTTCCAGCGCTTCAAGCACCATCCGCTGGTCGCCGACACCTTCGCCGGCGCCAAGCGCCTTGCCTATGGCGCGCGCGCCATCAGCGAGGGCGGCTGGCAGTCGGTGCCGAAGCTGGTGTTCCCCGGCGGCGCGCTGATCGGCGACGCCGCGGGCTTCCTCAACGTGCCGCGCATCAAGGGCACCCACAACGCCTTCGCCTCCGGCATGCTGGCGGCCGAGCAGGCCGCCACCGCCATCGGCGCCGGCCGCGCGGGCGACGAGCTTGCGGCCTATGACGAAGGCTGGCGCGGCAGCAGCATCGGCGCCGACCTCAAGCCGGTGCGCAACGTCAAGCCGCTGTGGGCGCGCCACGGCCTCAAGCTCGGCGTGGCGCTGGCCGGGCTCGACATGTGGACCAACCGCTTCGGCTTCTCGCTGTTCGGCACGCTCAAGCACGAGAAGCCCGACCACGCCACGCTGAAGCGGCTCGACGAGGTGACGCCGATCGCCTATCCGCGCCCGGACGGCAAGCTGTCGTTCGACAAGTTGTCCTCGGTGTTCCTGTCCAACACCAATCACGAGGAGGACCAGCCGGTCCATCTCACCTTGAAGGACGCGGCGGTGCCGATCGCCCACAATCTGCCGCTCTATGGCGAGCCGGCGCGGCTCTACTGCCCCGCCGGGGTCTATGAGGTGGTCTATGGCGACGAGGCCACGCAGAGCGATCCGCGCTTCGTGATCAACGCCCAGAACTGCGTCCACTGCAAGACCTGCGACATCAAGGATCCGACGCAGAACATCGTGTGGGTGGCGCCCGAGGGCGGCGGCGGACCGAACTATCCGAACATGTGAGGGATCTCGGGCGGGCTGGGTTCGAGACTCGAGATTCGGGCTTCGGCTGCTTGTTTCGTGCCCCCCACCCCCAGGGTTATCGCATATAAGCAAAGAGTTCGAAGAAGAACTCTTTGCTCCAAAGCGCGAGGTTCATTTTTCTCGATAC
>NZ_VWPL01000062.1 GCF_008630065.1 Blastochloris sulfoviridis | reverse complement strand
GCGGGGGCCCCCCCCCCCCCCCCCCCCGGGGGGGGGGGGGGGGGCCCGCCCCCCCCCCCCCCCCCCCGCGCCGGGTGAGGGGTAGATATGGCGTAGGCTGGAGAATTCACCCCTCACCCGCCTCGCGATCATTCGATCGCTCGGCACCCTCTCCCACAAGGGGAGAGGGAAGGAAGAAGCCGAGTCGATCACCCGGAAACCGTAGGAGACCCGCTCACCGCAAAGGCAGGAAGGTGGGGCCGACCACGCGCACCCGGCGCCCGTCGGGGCCGGTTTCGGCCGGGTGCAGCTCCGGGGCGGGCGGTGCCGGCTCGGGCGGCGGCGGCAGGGCGGCGGCCGGCTCGGGCGGCGGCTCATCCTTGCGACGCGATTTCTTGCTCTTGCGATCCGCGCGGGGCTGGACCGGCCGAGCGGTCGCATTGGCCGCGTCCTTGGCCGCCGCCAGCGCCTCCTGCTGCATGGCGCGCGAGCGCTCCTCGGTCACCACGATGTCGCCGCGCTGCACCGTACCATCGAGATGGCCGATGGCCTCGGCCCAGCTCTGCGCGGCCGGCTTGCAGGCGCAGTTCGGGTCGAAGGTCTGGCGGTACTTGAAGGCGTTGGGCAGCCGCGAATAGGCCTCCCCGGACGGGGTGACGGCGTGCGAGACGTCCTCGCCGGGGTTGCGGTGGACGAAGAGCGCCACCTCGGCGGCGGGGCACTGGGCACGGCAGATTTGCTCGTCCTCGCCGAACTTGGCGGGCGTCGCCGAGAAGCTGATGGGGAAATAGAAGCCGTCGCAGGAGCGCACGCACAGCGTCCGGTAGGTGCCGACCGCGGGCACGTCGCTGTAGCCGTCATCCTCGGCCGGCGGGGCATACGGATTATCGTCCTGCATCACGTCGGGACGGCCGAACAGCTGTTCGAGGAAGTTGCCCGGCCGCGCCGTGCGCGCGGGCGGCGGCGCCGCGCGGTACTGCGGACCGCAATTGTTCTGGCCGAGAGCCGCCAGCACCTGCCGGCGTCGGAACTCGCGGTCGGTTCCCTGCGACCCCTGCATGCGGGAGAGGTCCGCCATCATGCGATCGAGGTTCTGGTGCATGCGGTCGATCTGCCGCTCCAGCCGGTCGCACTGGGGCGGCCGGTCGGGCGCACCGAACAGGAAGAAGTTCGGCGCCCGCGCGCAGCCGATGCGCTGGGCCTGGGCGATGGTGCGGTCGAGCTCGTGCTGTTGCTTGCCGATCGCGTCTTCGTAGCGCCGCTGTTCGCTGGCGTCGGCCGCCGATGGCCGGTCGATCCGCGCCAGTTCGGCCTCCAGCCGGATGCACGCCTGCATGCGCGCCTGCGGATATGCCGTCTGGGCGTGGGCTGTGGCCGAACCGCCGAGAAGGGCCGCAAGCGCGGCGAGGGGAATGACGACGGCGAGCATCGTGCTCTCGGAATTGGGAGGGCGGACCTGCCGGCGAATCTATACGATTTCCGGCATCCATCGTCCGGTTCCGCGGTCGAATCGGTCGCGGATCCGGAGTCCGGCTGGGACTGTCGAAGATTCACTCAAGCGGGGCTTGGTGTCCGATTTATGGACAGGGGCCGTTGCCGCCCGTTCTCCGGTCTCGCGGGCCGGAAACGTGTCACAGGGTTTCCGGTATCCCGAAGGGATCAACCGGAAACGGTCTCTCCGAAAACCCCTTGTTTGATGGCGGGTTTTTCGGCGATCGGAATACGGTTTCCCGGCTTGATCAGCGCGAAACCGTATCAGTCCAGCTCGTCGTCGGCGCCCACAGGGCTTTCGGCCGCCCACACCGAGGCGCGCGCAGTCAGCTTCTCAAAGATGCTCTCCAGTGCCGCGCGCTCGGCCGGGTCGAGGTCGGCCAGCATGCGGTCGGCGAACTCGACCGCCGACGGCACGATGGCCTGGTAGAGCGCCTGGCCCTCGTCGGTCAGCGACAGGAAGGCCTCGCGCAGATCCGCCTTGTTGGAGCGGCGCGCCAGCAGCCCCCGCCGCTCCAGGGTGGCGACGGCGCGCGACACCTTGGTCTTGTGCATGTGGCTGTGGGCGCCGACCTGCTTGGCCGTCAGCGTGCCGAACTGGCCGATGGTGGCGATGACGCGCCATTCGGGAATGGCGATGGCGAACCGCTCGTCGAAGATCCGCCCGAGCGCCCGCAGCACCAGCGCCGACAGCACGTTGAGGCGGTAGGGCAGGAAGGTCTCCAGCCGCAGCAGCGGGTCGCTTGGCGGGGTCGGCAGCGTGTCGGCCGGCGCCCCGTCGTCTCGGGCGCCCGGCAGCAGGGAGCGAGGTTGCATGCGCAACTATCTTCCGATGAAAAGAGACTCTCTCGGACGGACCGGTCGCAACGGGATAGCTCACTGCGCCGGCAATGGAAAGAACCTTGGTGTCCGTTACTTTCCGAAACGGGAGGCTCGCGGCAGGCTGTGCCGAGAACGTCGTTGCGCGTCGCCGGCTATCCGGCGTGACCGTAACCTCCGCCCGATCGGGTTGCAGGCCCGGCGCAGCTGCCGCGCGCGGCCGCCCAGGAGCGGCCGCGGTTTCTGTTCCCGCCGGGGGCCGCTTACGACCGGCCGCGCGTGCGCGCCATGAAGGAGTCGAACGACAGCTCGCCGACCTGCCACCACGCCAACTGGTCGCCGCGATAGGCGTTGACGGAATCGAGGCACTTCTTGAAGTCGGGGTTCTTGGCGGCCATCTCGGCCAGCAGTTCGTTGGAGGCCTTCAGCGCCGCCTCCATGATCGCCTGCGGGAAGGGTCGCAGCTCGGTGCCGGCGGCCAGCAGGCGCCGCAGCGCCGGCGCGTTCACCGTGTCGTATTTGGCGAGCATCCAGACATTGGCGGCGTCGGACGCCTGCTTCAGGATCGCCTGGTAGGCCGGCGGCAGCTCGTTGTACTTCTCCAGGTTGGAAATGAAGTGGATCATCGCTCCACCTTCCCACCAGCCCGGATAGTAGTAGTACTTGGCGACGCGGTAGAGGCCGGTCTTCTCGTCGTCATAGGGTCCGACGAACTCGGCGGCGTCGATGGTGCCGCGCTCCAGCGCCGAATAGACGTCGCCCGGCGCGATGACCTGCGGCACCACGCCGAGCCGCGCCAGCACCTGGCCGCCCATGCCGGCGATGCGGAACTTGAGGCCCTGGAGGTCGGCGACCTCCTTCAACTCCTTGCGGAAGAAGCCGCCCATCTGGCAGCCCGAATTGCCGGCCAGGAAGCCGATGGCGTTGAACTTGGCGAGCGAGGCGTTGATGAGCTCGGCGCCATCGGCGAAATGCCACCACGCATTGGCCATGCGGGCATTGAGGCCGAACGGCGAGCCGGTGCCGAACACCAGGACCGGGTCCTTGCCGGTGTAGAAATAGGTCGGCGTGTGCGCGCATTCGACCGCGCCGGTGGTAACGGCGTCCAGCGCCTGCAGCGCGGGAACCAGCTCGCCCGCCGCGAAGCACTGGATCTGGAAACGCCCGTCAGTGGCGTCGGACACGTATTTGGCGAGCGTCTGGGCCGTGCCGAAGATGGTGTCGAGGGTCTTGGGGAAGCTCGATGTCAGACGCCATTTCACCTCGGGCATGCTCTGGGCCACCGCGGGGCTGGCCACGGCGCCTGCGGCCGCGGCGACAGCCGCGCCTGTGAGAAATGTCCGTCTTTCCATCGTCGAGTCCTCCTGCGGGCGTGCCGAAACGCGGCGCAGATTGAACTACGCTCTCTCCGCCCGGCCGGCAACCGAGGGAGGGCGGAAACGGCGGCCGATGCGGCACGCCCCGGCCGCCGTCTCTCGAACGAACGACATCTTGAACCGGCGACGTCTCGAATTCGTGACGTCTCGAACTGGCGACGGCCGGCTCCTATATGAGGGGTGGAGGGACGATGATGATCAATAGGATTTTATGCGGGGCGATGGCGGCGGCGGCCGCCGTGGTGCTGGCGGGACCGGTGGCAGCGGCCGAGCCCGATCTGATCTTCCGCAAGTCGACCGTGTGGAAGATGCTGACGCCGGATGACAAGCTCGCCACCTACGGGGTCGACGATCCCGACGTGGAGGGGGTGGCCTGCCACTTCACCGTGCCGGAACGCGGCGGGGTGTCGGGCATGTTCGGCCTCGCCGAGGAGGCCTCGGATGCGTCGCTGTCGTGCCGGCAGGTCGGGCCGATCCGCTTCACGACCAAGTTCTCCCAGGGCGACGTGGTGTTCCGCCAGTCGCGGTCGCTGTTCTTCAAGAAGACGCAGATCGTGCGCGGCTGCGACGCCAAGCGCAACGTGCTGGTCTATCTCATCTATTCCGACAAACTGATCGAGGGATCGCCGAAGAACTCGACATCGACGGTGCCGATCATGCCCTGGGGCGGCGACACGCCGGAGCGTTGCGAGAACTATTTGAAGTGACCGGGCCTCGTCATCCCGGCCGCGCGTCAGCGAGAGCCGCGATCGTCCGAGCATGTGTCGTCATCCCGGACGGCGCGTCGCGCCGAGCCGGGATCGTGTGCCGGAAAGGCTCCCCTTCCTGCGAGCGGTCCCGGGTTGGAACGGCGAAATGTGCTTTGATGGGTGCACCGGCTCGGGGTGGCCACCCCGAGCCGGTGCGGGCGGCACGCCGT